>CAZOHA010000008.1:0-14451 GCA_964579515.1 uncultured Bacteroides sp.
ACCCTCCAAGGTAGTACTTCCCTACCGGAGTTCGCACCATGGCATTGAAACCCACGCTTTGACCCTCCCCGTCCCCTAAACAATACTTTGATTCGATCTCTCCTTCACGGCTGATTACAAATGTCCAGCCTCTGGATTGTTTCATCCCGGCATCACCTTGGAAACATGACAGATCTCCGTCGACTGAATATGACCTGCCACACACCATCAGGTTTCCCTGCGAAGTAGGCTGTATGTCGAGAAGCAGATCATTATCAGAACCTCCGTAAGTTCTCTTCCATATCAAATCTCCGGCCTGATCTGTCCTGATGATCCAGGCATCTGCAAGACCGGGCCTTGAAAGGTCCGGATCATCAGGGATTGTCACACCGGCGGCGTAGATCGATCCATCCTCAGTGATGCAGGCCGCCAGTAAATAATCATTCCCCGCCCCCCCGTACTTTCTGGTCCAGATTAATTCGCCCGACCGATCTATAACAGCCAGGAAACCATCCATTCCACCGAGATCACCCTGGAAATCCAGATCATTTGAACTGGTGGAGCCAACAACCAGGAGATGATTTCCGATAAACATCAAACTCTCCGGGAGATCGTCGCCAGATCCTCCAAGGGAACGGGTCCAAATGAGATTCCCTTTTGGATCGGTCTTCGTTATGACCACATCGACCCCTTCCCGAGGAATCTGTCCCCAGTCAGGTGAAGCGCTGTGGTGGGAAAGAAAGAGTGTATCTCCGTCCAGACAAATTCCGGTAGCAAAATCTTTCCCTGTTCCTCCGAAACCGAGCTCCCAGCTCAGCCCCTGTCCGTACCCAGGAGCCAGGCGAAGAATCATGATCGACAGAAGAAATACCTTCTTTACCGCCTTGCTAGGAGCAGTAATAATCATGTATCCAGAAAGTGAGTTTTAATTCTACTGTATTAAAAATAATCAGAACTTATTGGAATCGTGTATTCTGGCTCCTTCTATTTTATAAAGACCACAACCTGGTGGATGAATTCTTTCACCAATGGCACCAATTCCCGAAGGCGCAAATTTCTATTGACCGGAGAATCCTACAGTCTCTGTCACCCGTTTGCCGCTGTTGATCCATCCAGGATTACAGTTCATGCAAAATCCATTGAAAAACCTCGGAGCAAAGCTCTGAGGAACCTTTAGCTCGGCGAAGCCAATGCGCGAGCGGGATTCAAAATGGATGGAGATGAATGTTTGTAACTCCGCTCCATTTCTTTGACTGATTTTTGTACTTTTAAATGGCAGTCAGCGTTATATCTAAAGGCTGAACAGGGGAGTAGTACAAAACATAGTCCGACAAATTCATTGAGCAGATCCGTTTCGAAAAGGGTGGCCCACAGGGGTTCAGGCAGAGGGTCCCGGGGATGTTTATGCAGGGTCATAAGCGGATGGCTCCTCTTCCTGATCCTGCTGGCTCCTCTCCGGCTGCACGCCCAGGAGCTGACCTCTACCACCGGGTATACGCCCAAATCGAGGATTCTGTTTATTTTCGATGCTTCCAACAGTATGGCGGGGCAGTGGGAAGGGGCCAGGAAGTTCGATATTGCCCGCGAGATCCTGCTCAATACGGTCGACAGCCTGGAGCAGATGGAGAATGTGGAGATGGCCCTGCGGATCTACGGCCACCAGAGCCCGGTCCCCCCGCAGGACTGCAGCGATACCAAGCTGGAGGTCCCCTTCAGCCCCAATAACGCCTCGAGGATCCGGCAGAAGCTGCGCTTTATCAATCCGAAGGGGACCACCCCCATCGCCCGTTCCCTGGAGCTGGCCCCCGGCGATTTCCCCGATTGCGGGAACTGCCGGAATATCATTCTGTTAATCACCGACGGGGTCGAGGCGTGTGACGGGGACCCCTGCTCCATCTCGCTCAGTCTGCAGAAAAAGGGCATCATCCTCAGGCCGTTTGTGATCGGGATCGGAAATGACCCGGGGTTCAAGGAGACCTTCGACTGCATCGGCGATTATTACGATGCTCCCGATAAAGAACGGTTCAGGGATGCACTGAGGGTGGTGATCACCCAGGCCCTCAATGCCACCAGTGCCCAGGTCAACCTCCTTGATTCGGAAGAGCGCCCCACCGAAACCGATGTGAATGTGGTCTTCTACGACCGCTTCTCGGGGGTGATCCGGTACAATATGATCCACACCATCAACAGCAAGGGAAATCCCGATACGCTTTCGCTCGATCATATGAGCACCTACCGGATCACGGCCCAGACCATACCTCCGGTTTCCATCGACAGCGTGAAACTGGTCACCGGCAGGCACAATATTATCGGTATGGACGCTCCCCAGGGATTTCTCCATGTCCGGACCTCCCGCGGAAGTGCCTATGAGAGCGAGAAAATCCTGGTGAGGAGAGCCGGTGATCACCGCACCATCAATATTCAGGAGTTTGGTAATGTGGGAAAATATATAGTGGGAAAATATAACCTGGAGATCCCCATCTATCCACTGATGATCCTGGAGGATGTGGAGATCCGCCAGAGCTATACCACCACCGTGGAGATCCCCGCCCCCGGTTACGTGACCTTTAACTCTCAGCAGCCCGGAGCAGGGGCGCTCTACCAGCTGAACAGTGAGGGGGACCAGAAATGGGTGATGAATCTGCTGGAAAATCAGAAATCACAGGGATTTTACCTGCAACCCGGCACCTACCGGGTGATCTTCAGAAGGGGTGATCTGAAATCCACCTCCTTCAGTCTGGTGAGGGATTTCGAGGTGGAAGAGGGATCATCGGAGGTGATCAAATTCTATTGATCAGCCGCCGAAATTTCTTAAACTATGCAACCTGTCGCCCGTCAAACTGTACAAACAGAAAGCATGCATGCCGGAATGGAAGGATAAAGAGATCCTGGAAGCCATCCATGATCCCGGCCGGAAAGAGGCCGGTTTCACTCAGCTGGTAACGAAATATCAGCAGCGGCTTTACTGGCATATCCGGAAGATGGTGGTGATCCATGATGATGCGGACGATGTGTTGCAGAACACCATGCTGAAGATCTGGAGGTCGATCGGCGAATTCAGGTCCGATTCCGGGCTCTATACATGGCTCTACCGGATCGCCACCAACGAGGCCCTTTCGTTCCTGAAACAGAAAAAGCGGAAGCAGATGGCCTCCTGGGTGGACGTGGAGCACCAGATGAGCGATATGCTGGAATCGGATCCCTGGTTCAACGGGGACGAGATCCAGATGAAGCTTCAGCAGGCGATCCTGAAACTGCCCGACAAACAACGGCTGGTGTTTAATATGAAGTACTTCGACCAGATGAAATATGAGGAGATGTCGAAGATCCTGAATACCTCGGTGGGTGCACTGAAGGCATCTTATCACCATGCGGTTAAGAAAATAGAAGCCATGCTCGGTGAGGATTAAACCTTAAACCGGTAGAAAGGTCAAACCATTAGTCTGAAAGAAGATGAAAAAAGGACACCAAAAATCCCATCTGGATCAGGAGCTGCTGAAAAAGCCTCCGTTCGGGGTGCCCGAAGGCTATTTTGAAAGCTTTCCACAGCGCCTCATGGACCGGATCAGGAGGGAGGAGGAACAGAGCCCTGTGCAGCAGGAATGGAAAACGCAACAGTCAGGCCCTATGCTGCCGCATCTGGAGCAACTGCGGACCGGCCGGAGGATTCCGTTTCCCCGCCTAAGTTCGGCCACCGGAAGGGTGTGGCTTGCAGCAGCTCTGTTCGTGCTGGCCATGGTGAGCATTCCGCTGATCCGGTTGCTCGACTCCGGTCCGGCCACAACTGCAGCCGATGCTGATATGGCCATGCTGGAGCAACTTCATGTATTCGAGGATGACCGGTATCTTTACGATGTGATGCGCTTGGGAGCGGAACCGGTCGATCCGGAGCAGGCCTACGATGATCAGGTGATCGAATACCTGGCCATCAGCGACGTGGAAGAGGTCCTTTTATTTGAATAAGCCAAAACGAAAGAGTTATGATACGTAAACTAACAATCGTTACCCTGGCCTTCCTGGTCCTGACAGGCGGGAAGGTGCTGATCGCCCAGCAGGACGAACAGAGGGAGCGGATCAACAGAGAGCGGGAGGCCTATTTTACCGAACATCTGGAACTGACCCATTCGGAAGCCGAGGCCTTCTGGCCGATCTACTACGATTTCTACAACCGGAAGATGAAGCTCATCGATGACGAGCACAACACCTATAAGTACGCGCACAAAAACGCAGACAACCTGAGTGACCGGGAGATCACGGAGATCCTGGAGAAGGTCTATGCGCTGAAGTCTGCACAGCTGGAGCTGGAAAAGGAGTTCTACCAGGACAAATTCATGAAGGTTCTGCCGCACCGGAAGGTCCTGAAGCTGGGAAAAGTGGAATGGGATTTCCGTAAATACCTGATGCGTAAACTGCGTGACGAGGAGCGGGGCCGCAACCGGGGAGGAGGGCCCGGCAGGCAGGACATCCCCCAGAGTCAGGACACGCCTGTCCCTCTGCCCCACGATCTCCCTTTTTAGTTCACTATGGATGAAGATGCTGAATCATTAACGGTTCAGTGATGTCCGGTCCTATTTCATATCGGCCGGGGAGTAGTCCCGCATCACCACCAGGTCGTCGGGAAGGTCGAAGGCCACCTCCCGCAGGAACCTGACACTCTCCTCCATATCCCGGTACATCACTTTGTCATCTTCTACGAAGGGAACCCGGAGCCGGTACTCCTTCAGGATCTGCTCCAGGAAGGGGCTGGTTCGGGCAGGCCGTCTGAAATCGAGTGCCTGGGCAGCATTGTAGAGTTCGATGGCCAGGATCCGCTCCAGGTTCTCCATCACCTTATAGGCGCTGGTGGCGGCGTTGGCACCCATACTCACATGGTCCTCCTGTCCCTGGGAGGATTCGATGGAGTCGACCGAGGCCGGGGTGCAGAGTTGCTTGTTGTGGCTCACCATGGAAGCGGCCGTATACTGGGGGATCATGAAACCCGAATTCAGACCCGGATTGGCCACCAGGAAAGGAGGGAGTCCGCGCGTTCCCGACAGAAGCTGATAGGTGCGCCGTTCGGAGATGTTCCCCAGCTCACTCATTGCGATGGATAAATTGTCGAGGGCCAGTGCCAGCGGCTGGCCATGAAAATTCCCCGCCGAAATGATCATATCCTCCGCGGGGAAGATGGTCGGATTGTCGGTCACTGCATTGATCTCATTGCGGAACACATAGGCCACATAATTGATGGAATCCTTGGAGGCCCCGTGTACCTGGGGCATGCAGCGGAAGGAGTAGGGATCCTGGATATGCGCTTTAGGCCGGTTGATAAGTTCACTGCCGCTCAACAGCCATCGAATGCGGCGGGCGGTGACGATCTGACCCTGGTGGGGTCTGATCTGCTGTATCAGTTCATGGAACGGCTCGATGCGGCCGTCGAACGCATCCAGTGAGAGGGCACCGATCAGGTCGGCCAGGATGGAGAGCCTGAACACCCTCATGCAGAGATGGACCCCGTAGGCACTCATGAACTGGGTCCCGTTGAGCAGGGCCAGCCCCTCTTTCGATTTCAGATTGATCGGTTCCCAGCCCATCTCCCTGATCACCCCGGAAGCTTCCCGCCGGGTGCCATTTACATCCACCTCGCCCATTCCCAGCAGCGGCAGGCTCATATGAGCCAGAGGCGCCAGATCGCCGGAAGCACCCAGCGACCCGTAAGTGTAGATCACCGGCAGAATGTCGTGGTTGTAGAGATCGACCAGTCGCTGTACGGTGGCCAGCTGCACCCCGGAATTGCCGTAGGAGAGCGACTGTATCTTCAGCAGCAGCATCAGCCGGGAGATCTCCGGGGGAACCTCCTCTCCCACTCCGCAGGCGTGCGACATGACCAGGTTTTTCTGCAGTAATCCCAGGTTTTCCCTGGAGATCACCGTATCACAGAGGGAGCCGAAACCGGTGTTGATCCCGTAGAGGATCTCATCGTTCTCCTCCAGCCTCCGATCCAGGTACTCCCGGCAGGTATTGATCTTTCCGGTCACCTCCTCCGAAAGGCGGAGTTTCATGCCCGATGACAGTATCGTCTCGATCTTTTCCCATCCGATTTCACCGGTGGTGATCATGTGTAGCTTTTCCATGATTGATGACTGATTGAAGATTCTCGCCGCGATGCGAAAAACCTCAATTACGGAAAAAAACGGGAAGGAAAGTGGCCGGGGCGAATGTTCTAGGACAGGCGCCCGGCCAGCTGCTGCGGGGTGAGGCGCTCCTGGTGGCCGCTCTTCATCTCTTTCAGCGTCACCACTCCCTTCCGCATCTCCTCTTCACCGACCAGAGCCACAAAAGGGATCTGCCGTGAGTTGGCATAGCTCATCTGCTTTTTCATTTTTGCCGCATCGGGATAGAGCTCGGAAGGGATTCCTTTCCGCCTCAGCTCTGCCAGGACAGGCAGAATATGGGTTGTCTCCCGCTCACCGAAATTCACGAACATCAGCTGAGTCTCCTGCATACCATCCGGAGGAAACCGGTCCAGATGAAGCATGACATCGTAAATCCGGTCGGCCCCGAAAGAGACCCCTACGCCGGAAACCCCCTCCATTCCAAAGATCCCTGTCAGATCATCGTACCTTCCGCCCCCGCAGATGCTGCCCATGGGCATTTCGGTGGAGATCACTTCGAAAATCACCCCGGTGTAGTAATGAAGTCCCCTGGCCAGAGTCAGGTCAAACTCCACTGCTGATCCTGTCCCGGCCACCTCCAGGTAGCCCAGGAGTTTTTCGATGTCGGCCAGCCCCTCCCGTCCCACAGAAGAACCGGACAGAAACTCTTTCAGGAAAACCAGTCTTTCGGAACTGTTTCCAGAGAGTTCCCATATCGGCTGCAGTTTCTCCAGTGCACCGGGGGAGACCCCTTTTTCCTTCATCTCCCGGATGACCTTGTCCCGGCCGATCTTTTCCAGCTTGTCGATGGCCACCGTAATGTCGGTCATCCGCCCGGGCCCTTCCCCGATGGCTTCCACGATCCCCGCCAGTATCTTTCTGTGATTCACTTTGATGATCACCTTCAATCCCAGCAGGCCGAACACCTCGTCCATGATCTGAACGAGCTCCAGCTCGTTCAGCAGGGAGTCGCTTCCGATGACATCCGCATCGCACTGGTAAAACTCCCTGTACCGTCCCTTCTGGGGCCGGTCGGCCCGCCATACCGGCTGTATCTGGTAGCGCTTGAACGGAAAGGCGATCTCGCTGCGGTGCTGAACCACAAAACGGGCGAAAGGGACCGTCAGGTCATACCTCAGTCCCTTCTCCGAAATCAGGGTGCCCAGACGCGCCGGAGTGCTTCCGGTCCACTCTTCCGGAGCGACTTTGCTCTTGAAATCGCCCGAGTTCAATACCTTGAACAGCAGCTTATCGCCCTCTTCCCCGTACTTACCCATCAGGGAGGAGAGGTTCTCCATGGCCGGGGTTTCGATGGGAAGATAGCCGTATCGGGTGAAGACTGAACGGATAGTATCAAAAATAAAATTCCGCCTGGACATTTCGGGCGGGGTAAAATCGCGGGTTCCCTTGGGAACGGAGGGTTTATCTGCCATGGGCGAGTAACTATCTGTTGGCCCTGGCCAGTTTCTTGAAATCCTTCTCCAGGAACGCATCGGGATCTCTTCCGGAGTTGTGATAATCGAAGTAGTAAAACTTACCGTCGGCGGCCCCTATCAGGATCTTATACACGCGTGAGTCCATATGACTGCCTTCGGGTCCCACTTTATGAAGAAAGACGGCATCCTCATCCCCGGTCATGATCATCTCTTTGATATCCTCCGGTTCCACGATCTGGAATTTAAACGGGTAAACCGATTTGATACGCGCCTCGGTGGAGACGGAGTGTTCCAGCTCATCCTCCACCAGGTACAGGGTTTTGCCACTCACCTGTCCCATGTTGTCGTTGTAATGTTTGTAAACATTCTGGGAAACCATATCGGGATTCTCGGTGATCATTCTTACATGGTCCTGCAGGAACCGGACCATGGTACCCAGTTTGTAACTGTACCTGTCCTCGTCCACCCCGTAATATCCCAGGGGAAGATTGGCCACATCTTTCATCTCATCGATGCTGTAATAATCCCCTCCCAGGGAGAGGCAGAGAAACGTATAGCGGGTCCGGGAACGGTCCTTTTCGAAACTGACCGCAGAGGTATAGAGGAAGGAGGCGTTCTCGTCGGCACTCCTGTCACCGAACTCATCGAAAGGGAGGAATTCATACTCCGTTATGTCCCAATATTTTTTGACGGCATCCTGGATCTCGATATTATAATCCGACATGGGATTGTCGTTCAGCACCACATAGGTTTTGGTGCGATGAAAATGTTCCAGGTCTTCCGGGGTGGGAAGATATTCACGTTGTGCACTGAGGGGGATCCACATGCCGGTGGCAAAGAGCAGGAGCAAGCATTTTTTCATGGAAACGGGGTATAAAGTTGATTGAACAATGGAAATCGGAATTACTCACCGGGAAAATAGAGCGGATGCTTTTCATTGAACCTCCGGATAAACACGAACTTCATCTGCTTCTTCTTCCTGTTACGGAGCGACTGGTACTCGTCGGCCAGTTCCGGGTCTTTCATCAGGAGCACTTCCACGCTCTCGGTGTCATATTCCATCACCTCTCCGGTCTCGAAATCGAGCAGGTACTGCCGCAGTTCTGTGCTGGCATAGTTGGAACGCGGCATGGTGTAACGGTTGTAGTAGTAGGAGCTGGAGTAATACGGATTATAATAATAGGGATCGTAATAGTTGGGATTATAGGTGGTGACCGAGGCCACGAAATGAGAAATACTCCCCACGAAACTGATCCGGTGAAAGGCTGCTCCCACATTGATGTAGAGCACCCCGTTCCTTCCATATCCCCAGATATTTTTGGTCTCCATCACCTTTTTGACCCCGTTCCGGTCGTAGATAACAATCTCCTTCTGCGAGGTGACCTTGTCGTAGAATTCTCTGTCGTACATATCGATATCGGTCACAATCCTGGCAGGGGGAATGGGATCGTTGTTTTTCACCATCTCAAAATTGGCATAGATCCCGTTATTGAACTCGAAACCCGGGGTATACTTGATATATCGATCTTGCGGACCCTCCTGGGCCATCAGTGCGAAGGTCAGCATCCCCAAAGAAAACACAGCAACAATTCTCCTGATCATACGCATAATTCCTCCCTCTGTCAACAGTTCAACGGTAGTAACTTAGCTGGTGCAAAAATAACGCCATTATCTCTTAAATGTAAATAAAAATTTGGCTTACTTTGTTCATGAAAGCCAGAATTAAAACCCATGTTTCTGTCATTTTTGAAACCACTTCTATTCCGTGGTGCGGGGGGGAGAATGGAGCAGGCTGAAGTGAACAGGATCCGGAGGATCAATCTCTTCTATCTCATTCTTGTCGTTTTGCTGGGGCTATCGGTCATCTGGTCGGTTCTGGCAGGAAATGTACATCTTTTGGTCACCAACAGTGTGGCGCTGTTGCTGATCGTGGCTGTCTATTTTCTGATTCCACTGGGAGAGAAGACCAATCTGAGCAGCATGACAGCTCTGGTGATCACCGGACTGCTTCTGCTGAACAGTTATCTTTTCGACATCGGTGTTTCCCCCACCCTGGTCATGGCACTCCATCTGATATTTCCCCTGGCGTGCGTGACCGTGAACGGACGGCACGGTATCTGGGTCGCTTTGGGACTGGGGATACTGACCCTGGCAGCCAGTTTAACCGGTCTGGGTCAGAATGTCCGGCTGGACCTGTTCAATTCCCTTTTCTTCTATTCGATTTATGCGATCGTTATTGGGATTTCACTGTTCGTGGAACGCTCGAACCGCGATTTAGTGGATACCCTGAAGAGTCAGCGGAAGAGGATCGAATCGGAGATCATTTTCAAGGATGAGTTTATCTCAAAACTCTCCCACAAGCTCCGCACCTCTCTGAGCAACCTGACCCTGATCGATACACTTGTCAATGACAAAAGGCTCACCTCGGAACAGAAAGAACTGATCGAGACTCTGAAAGTGACCACGAACCATCTGATCGAGGATGTGAACCATATCGTGGAGATCGCCAGTCCGGGGGCCGTTGAGTATCACCGAAGCATTCTTCCGTTCGATCTGAAAAAAGTGCTGGAGGAGGCAGCCGGGATCCTCAACACGCCGGAGAGACAGGATGAGCTGTTGATCCGGCAAACCGACCAGTTCAGGAACTACCTGATCGGAGATCCCAGCCTTCTGCGGAACCTGATCGTTCAGATCGTCAAGGGGCTGAATGTTTACAAGAAGGTGAGGAAACCTGCCGAGTTTACCATAGAGGTACTTTATGAGAATCCCGGTAAAATCCGTCTTGAATTCAAGTTCAGGATCGAAACCGAACTGGGGCCCGATCTGCTCTCATACATGAATGCGGTGAACAGCGGGAGAATGAATCAACCCTCCAACCTGCTCAACGCCCACAGACTCTTGCAGGAAAACGACAGTAAAATGTCGGTGGCCAGTGTAGCCGAACTGGCTTCTGTCTCTTTCCCCATGGACTTCACCAAAGATCCCACCCGTCAGGTAACGGTTCCGGAGGGCGAGAGAATACCCGGGGTGGATAAAAAGAAAAAGCTGGCTCTGAAGGATGCCCGCGTTTTACTGGTAGAGGACAACGAGATCAACCAGAAGATCGTCATGCTTCACCTCAAAAATAAAGTGAAGAAGATCGACGTGGCAACCAACGGAAAAGAGGCACTGGAAAAATACGGTTCGGCAAAGTTCGATATCATCCTGATGGATATCATGATGCCGGTAATGAACGGCATTGAAGCCACCAGGAAGATCCGCGAGATCGAATCGGAAGGGAATGGTCATATCCCCATTATTGCCATTACCGCCAATGCGCTGGCCGGGGACAGGGAGAACTGCCTGGCTGCCGGAGTCGATGATTATCTCTCCAAGCCTTTCCCGGCCGATCTCCTGATCAATATGATGAAACAACTGCTCTGAACCTGCCGGCTGTTTTCCGCTAATTGGTGATCTGCTTGCAGTCCGGCTTTTCACCCGGCTTGCTGTTCTGCCGTGCTTTCATGGCGATCTTCTCAAGCATATCGGTGGTCACCGATTTCGGCCGCTCCAGGGGATACCCCAGGGCACGGTCCCAGATGATGTTGGCCGTAATTCCGATGGCCCGGCCGATTCCGAACAGCACCGTATAGAACTCATACTCGGTGATACCATAGTGCCAGTGTATGACCCCGGACTGGGCATCCACATTGGGCCAGGGATTCTTGGCCTTACCCTGCTCCTGGAGAATGGGAGGAACCACCTTGTAGAGCATGTCGGTATACTGGAACAACAGGTCGTCTTTCATATGGGTGAGACAGAAATCACGCTGAACGGTGTACCTGGGATCGGTCTTCCTCAGTACGGCGTGCCCGTATCCGGGAATCACCTGCCCCGAATTGAGCGTATCCCAGACAAACTGCTTCATCTCCTCCTCGGTGGGGATCTGTCCGTTCATCTTTTCCACCAGGTCCTGCAGCCAGCGCAACACCTCCTGGTTGGCCAGGCCGTGCAGCGGGCCGGCCAGGCCGTTGATCATGGCCGAAATGGAAAGATATATGTCCGACAGCGAACTGGCCACCAGATGGCCCGTATGGGCACTTACATTTCCGCTTTCATGATCGGCGTGAATAATGAAATTGAGCCTTGAAACATCGTCATAAGGTTTGGGGATACCCATCATATGGGCAAAATTGGCACCCATGTCCAGGTTGGGATTGGACTGGATCCGTTTGCCGTCGCGGTAAAGCTTGGCATAAATGTAAGAAGCCACCTCGGGCAGTTTGGCAAGCAGATTCAGTGAATCCTCGTAGGTGGGATCCCAGTAATCGCTCTTGCTGATCCCTCCCTGATACTTTTTGGCAAAGAACGATTCACGCTGCATGGTAAGAATGGCCGCGGAGAAGATCGCCATGGGCGGGGAGAAGGTGGGGAAGGCATCGATCACCTCGTACACATACCGGGGAAGAATTCTCCGTTTGCGAAACTCATCCACCAGATCGGCCACTTCATTCTCCGTGGGGATATCTCCTGTAAGCAGTAAAAAATAAAGTCCTTCCACATAGGGCATCTCAGCTCCCTTCGGCTTCGGCAGCTTTTCAAAGATCTCCGGCAGCGTGTATCCGCGATACCGGATGCCCTCCATGGGATCCAGATAGGATATGTCGGTCACCAGGCTTTTCAGCCCGCGCATTCCGCCAATAACCTGTGCGATGGTCACCTCGTCGACCACCACATCACAGTAATCTTTAACGAGTTTTCGGGTTCTGGGCCTCCACTCTTCGATCTTCTGAGAGAGTCTTTCTTTAAGTATGGACATGAGATTCAGGTTTACATTAGGACCATAAGATTAGGAACCCTTAAGATAGCATTAATTGACAGATTATTCAACAGGGTCGCCGGGTCGGAGCGGGGTGCTTGGACAGCCCCGGCAGAGCAGTGCAGGTGGAGCAGGAAAGGCCAGGCGGGTTGCTGGGGGATGCAAATGGGAACACCCGTGCGATAATATCAAATGATTCGATCAAATCATACTATCACCGGGTGTTCCCAATTTGCACCTGCCGGTGCATCCTTTCTGTCCGGTCCGCTTCTGTCCGTTCCAGTTCTGATCGGTCCAGTTCTGATCGGTCCAGTTCTGATCGGTCCGCTTCTGGCCCTTCCTAAGGGCACAAAGGCCGGAGAACCTCCAGGGTCATCTACTTCTTATAGCCGTAGATAGCGGTGTCTCCCAGTTCTTCCTCAATGCGGAGAAGTTGGTTGTACTTGGCGATCCTGTCGGAACGGCTGAGAGATCCGGTCTTGATCTGGCCGGAGTTGGTGGCCACAGCGATATCAGCAATGGTGGCATCTTCGGTCTCTCCCGAGCGGTGGGAAGTCACCGTTGTATACCCTGCCCTGTGGGCCATTTCGATAGTGTTCAGTGTTTCGGTCAGAGTACCGATCTGGTTCACCTTGATCAGAATCGAATTGGCACAGTCGAGTTCAATTCCCCTGGAGAGGTACTCCACATTGGTGACAAACAGGTCGTCCCCCACCAGCTGGCAGCGATCGCCGATCTTTTTATTCAGGACCACCCAGCCATCCCAGTCAGCCTCATCCATGCCATCTTCGATGGAGTCGATGGGATATTTGTCGATCAGCTGGGCCAGATAATCGGCCTGCTCCTCAGAGTTACGCTTCGCTCCGCCTTCGCCTTCAAATTTGGAGTAGTCATACACTCCGTTCTCAAAGAACTCGGATGCAGCACAGTCCAGGGCGATGGTGATATCTTCACCTGGTTTGTAACCGGCCTTCTCAACGGCCTTCAGAATGCTCTCCAGTGCATCTTCCGTACCCTCCAGTTCGGGAGCAAATCCTCCCTCATCGCCTACAGCGGTGCTCAGCCCGCGCTCCTTCAGCACTTTTTTGAGCGCATGGAACACCTCGGCTCCCATTCTCAGAGCCTCTTTGAAACTGGAGGCACCCAGGGGACGGATCATGAATTCCTGAAATGCGATGGGCGCATCCGAGTGGGACCCGCCGTTAATGATGTTCATCATGGGAACTGGCAGATGCTTTGCATTGGTGCCTCCGATATAGCGGTAGAGGGGCATATCGTGGAACATGGCAGCTGCCTTGGCAACGGCCAGGGAAACCCCCAGCATGGCATTGGCCCCAAGCTTGCTCTTGTTCTTGGTTCCGTCCAGTTCCAGCATTTTCTGATCAATGGCCACCTGTTCGAGGGCATCCATTCCCACCAGTTCTTCGGCAATGACCTTGTTGACGTTCTCCACCGCCTTCTTCACGCCCTTGCCCAGGTACCGGTCCTTGTCGCCATCCCTCAGTTCGAGTGCCTCATTCTCGCCGGTGGAGGCTCCGGAAGGAACGGCAGCACGGCCCACGAAACCGCTGGCCAGGGTGACTTCCACTTCCACAGTAGGATTTCCGCGTGAGTCAAGAATCTCTCGTGCATGAATATCTACAATTTGTCCCATGATTGTAATGTTGTTTGATTAAAACTGTTAGAAATAACAAAGGGATAAAGTAATAAATCTACTTCATCCCTTTTTGTGTAGAGTATGGTTTCACGTTAAGCTTTTATGAACCTTTTTTATCATCATCCTTTTTCGGTTCCTCCCTGTTCTCTTCCGGCTCTTTCTGGGCGTCGGCCTCATCATTCGACTCCGCTTTGGCTTTAGCTTCCGCTGATTCCGCAGACTCAGCTTTGGCTTCCGCTGATTCCGCAGACTCAGCTTTGGCTTCTGCTTCGGCCGCATCTTTCGGCTCCTCCTTCACTTCTTCTGCTTCACTGGCCGGGGCTTCCTGCTGTTCGGCAGACGCCTCCGGGGTTGGGGACTCATCGCTTGCAGCAGCTTCTTCCTGAGCCGGGGCTTCCTGCTGTTCGGCAGACGCCTCCGGGGTCGGGGTTTCCTGCTGTTCGGCAG
>CAZOHA010000008.1:14551-71493 GCA_964579515.1 uncultured Bacteroides sp.
TCTGGGCATCTCCCGAACCCTTTCTCCTGCTCCTGCGGCGGCGGGAAGTGCTCTTCTGAGCGGCTGCCTTTTCGGCCAGGAGGTTTTCGTTATAATCGACCAGTTCGATCAGGCACATATCGGCGTTGTCGCCCAGCCTTCTGTCCAGACGAATGATCCTGGTGTATCCTCCGGGACGGTCGGCCACCTTGACCGAAACCTCCCTGAAAAGCTCCGTCACAGCCTCCTTGTCCTGCAGGTAGCTGAAAACCACCCTGCGGGAGTGGGTAGAGTCTTCCCTCGACCGGGTGATCAGGGGTTCGACGTAACGCTTCAGAGCTTTGGCCTTCGCGGTGGTCGTCTCAATCCTCTTGTGAATGATCAGTGAAGAGGCCATATTGGCCAGCATCGCCCTCCGGTGACCGGTCTTCCTGCTCAGATGGTTAAAACTCTTCTTATGTCTCATGATAGGTATTAATCCTTGTCCAGTTTATACTTGCTTGTATCCATCCCGAAAGTCAGGTTCATATTCACGAGAAGCTCCTCCAGTTCGGTCAGGGATTTCTTTCCGAAATTCCTGAATTTCAACAGGTCGTTCTTGTTGAATTTCACCAGATCGCCCAGGGTCTCCACCTCGGCCGCTTTCAGGCAGTTGAGGGCCCGGACCGAAAGGTCGAGGTCCACCAGTTTCGCCTTCAGCAACTGGCGCATATGTAGCACCTCTTCATCGAACTCTTCGTTCGCGAATTTCTCATCGGTATCGAGAGTGATCTTCTCATCGGAGAAGAGCATGAAGTGATAGATCAGGATCTTGGCAGCCTCTTTCAGGGCATCCTTGGGATGGACGGAGCCATCGGTATCGATCTCCAGGATCAGTTTCTCATAGTCGGTCTTCTGCTCCACCCGGTAGTTCTCGATGGTGTACCGGACATTCTTCACCGGGGTGTAGATCGAGTCGACCGCGATCAGGCCGAACTCTGCCTCGGCGGGCTTGTTCTCATCGGCAGGCACGTAGCCGCGGCCCTTATTGACCGAAAGCTCCATCTGGAGCTTCACATCAGGCTCCATGTGGCAGATGACCAGATCCGGATTGAGCACCTTGAACCCGCTCAGGAAACGTTGCAGATCTCCTGCCTTGAACTCCTCCTGGCCGGTGATGGTGGCCACGATCTTTTCATCGCTCACATCATCGACCTGCTTCTTGAAACGAACCTGTTTCAGGTTCAGGATGATCTCGGTAAGATCCTCGATCACTCCGGTAACGGTGGAAAACTCATGTTCGACGCCATCGATCTTGATGTTGGTGATGGCATACCCCTCCAGCGAGGAGAGAAGGATCCGCCTCAGCGAGTTGCCCACGGTGATACCGTAACCGGGCTCCAGGGGACGAAACTCAAACTTGCCATACCTGTCATCTGCTTCGAGCATGATGACTTTATCGGGTTTTTGAAAAGCTAAAATGGCCATAATAAAGAACGTAGTTTTTTTATTTCGAATATAGTTCAACGATGAGCTGCTCTTTGATGTTCTCGGGGATCTCCTCCCGCTCCGGACGGTTGAGGAATTTACCGGTCATCGTGGCCTCATCGAACTCCAGCCAGGAAGATGAACCATATCGGGCAGTGGAGAGCGAATCGGTGATCACTTCCAGTGATTTGGACCGTTCTCTGACTGTCACGATGTCTCCGGGCTTGAGGGTGTAGGACGGAATACTTACTACCTCTCCGTTCACAGTAATGTGCCGGTGGGTCACCAGCTGGCGTGCACCGGCGCGGGTGGGCGAAAGCCCCAGTCTGTACACCACATTGTCGAGTCTCGATTCCAGCAGCTGCAGGAGTACCTCCCCGGTCACCCCCTTGCTTCTGGAAGCCTTATCGAACATATTCCTGAACTGCTTCTCCAGCACTCCGTAAGTATACTTGGCCTTCTGCTTCTCTTTCAACTGAATACCATATTCTGAAGCTTTGCGTCTCCGCTTATTGTTCCCATGCATTCCCGGGGGATAGTTCTTCTTCTCGAAGGACTTGTCCGTCCCGAATATGGGATCTGAAAATTTTCGAGCAATTTTGGTTCTTGGACCTCTGTATCTTGCCATCTATTTCTGTGATTTATTGTTTACGCTTGGTTGGCTCGGTATGGATGGATCCGGCAGTCATCAGACCCGGCGCCGTTTGGCCGGTCGGCATCCGTTATGGGGCAGTGGCGTAACATCCACGATCTCGGTCACTTCGATACCCGAGGCATGAATATTCCTGATGGCCGATTCTCTGCCCGAACCCGGTCCCTTCACAAACACCTTCACCTTCCGCAGGCCCAGGTCGTAAGCCACTTTGGCACAATCCTGTGCAGCCATCTGCGCTGCATAAGGAGTGTTCTTCTTCGAACCCCTGAAGCCCATCTTACCCGACGATGCCCAGGAGATGACCTGTCCCTGATTATTGGTCAGTGTAATGATGATATTGTTGAAGGAGGCGTGTATGTGCGCCTGGCCCGTGGGCTCCACCTTCACGGTTTTCTTCTTTGACGAACCTGTCTTCTTAGCCATTACCTATAATGCTTATTTAGTTGCTTTCTTTTTGTTAGCCACGGTCTTCCGCCTTCCTTTCCTGGTACGTGCGTTGTTCTTCGTGCTCTGACCGCGAACGGGAAGACCGATCCTGTGGCGGATTCCCCGGTAGGACCCGATATCCATCAGTCGCTTGATGTTCAGCTGAACTGAGGACCTCAGTTCGCCCTCTACCTTGTAGTTCTCATTGACCTGTTTCCGGATGGCGGCGATCTGGTCGTCGTTCCAGTCCTTCACCTTCACGCTGGGGTCCACTCCCGCTTTTTCAAGGATCTTATGGGCGGAACTGCGCCCGATCCCGTAAATGTAAGTCAGACTCACTTCGCCCCTTTTGTTCCTGGGCAGGTCCACACCAACTATTCTAGCCATAATGTGTCAAATTGTGTTTAAATATCTTTTCCCGTCAGCTCCCTCAACCCTGGCGCTGCTTGAATTTGGGATTCTTCTTGTTAATGACGTACAAGCGTCCTTTCCTCCTGACGATCTTGCAGCCGGAACTGCGCTTTTTAACCGATGCTCTTATCTTCATCTCTTTACGACTTTACAGACTTTACAGACTTTACGACTTTACAGACTATTATGGACTCGGTTCCGCTATTTGTAGCGGAAAGTGATCCTTCCCTTGGTCAGGTCGTAGGGCGACATCTCCACCTTCACCCTGTCCCCGGGAAGCAGCTTGATGTAATGCATCCGCATTTTGCCCGAGATGTGGGCTGTGATCACATGCCCGTTCTCGAGTTCTACCCGGAACATGGCATTAGATAATGCTTCCGTGATGACTCCGTCCTGTTCAATTGAAGGCTGTTTTGCCATATGCTATACTCTATTTTTTAAGTTCTTCCTCAATATAGGAGAAGGTGGACAACAGGTCCGCCTGTCCCCGGTCGATGGCCACCGCCAGCTCATAATGGGCCGATGGCTTCAGGTCAGCGGTCCGGATGGTCCATCCGTCGGATTCCTGCCTGATGGTCCTTTTGCCCATGTTGATCATCGGTTCGATACAGACGACCATTCCCTTCTTCAACTTCGGACCGCTTCCCCGGCGACCGTAATTGGGTACCTCCGGGGGTTCGTGCATCTGACTTCCGAGGCCGTGTCCCACCATTTCCCTGACCACACTGTACCCGTTGGATTCAGCATGCTGCTGGACCGCGTAGCCGATATCGCCGACCCTTTTTCCTTCGACGGCCTGCTCGATTCCCTTGAAGAGGGATTCATAGGTAATCTTCATCAGTCTTCTCACTTCGGCGCTTACCTCGCCCACTTCAAAACTGTAGGCCGAATCGCCGTAATATCCGTTCATCTTTACCCCGCAATCGACCGATACCATGTCTCCTTCCCTGAGGATCACCTTCGGAGAGGGGATTCCGTGCACCACCTCCGAATTAACCGAGGTACAGAGCGTTTTGGGATATCCGTGAAACCCGAGGAATCCCGGAACGGCTCCGTGATCGCGGATAAAGGTCTCGGCTACCTGGTCGAGCTTCTCCGTGGTCACCCCCGGAGCTATCCACCGGGCCACTTCGGCCAGTGTTTTTGAAACGAGCAGGTTGCTTTTCCGCAATAATTCAATCTCTACCGCTGATTTTATAACAATCATCAAAGAACGCTCTCTCTTTCTTCAGGCCTAAATGGCCGCTGCACTTCCGGCCCTCCCTTTGATCCTGCCCGACTTGGTCAGACCGTCGTAATGACGCATCAGCAGGTGGCTCTCGATCTGCTGCAGCGTATCGAGGATCACACCCACCATAATCAGAAGGGAGGTGCCCCCGAAGAACTGCGCAAAACTCTGGTTCACTCCGGCCAGCATGGCAAATGCGGGCATAATGGCTACGATAGCCAGGAATATGGAACCGGGAAGTGTGATCCTGGACATCACCGTATCCAGGAAATCGGCGGTCTTTCGTCCCGGCTTGACCCCGGGGATAAAACCTCCGTTCTTTTTCATATCCTCTGCCATCTGCGTGGGATTCACCGTGATGGCAGTGTAAAAATAGGTAAACAGTATGATCAGGGCGGCACTGGTGAAATTATACCAGAAACCCACCGGATTGGAGAAAACGGCTGCAAATCCCGAAGCGGCCTCGGCCCTTGCAAAACCGGCCACGGTGATCGGAATGAACATGAATGCCTGGGCAAAAATAATCGGCATCACACCTGCTGCGTTCACTTTCAGGGGAATGTACTGACGCACTCCGCCGTACTGCTTGTTCCCCACGATCCGCTTGGCATACTGTACCGGTATCCTGCGGGTGCCCTGCACCAGCAGTATGGTACCCATAAAGACCACGAACAGGATGAGAATCTCCACCAGGAAAGCCACCAGTCCTCCTCCCTGCTGTTCGAGCCTGGAGAGGAACTCAATGCCCAGCGCCTGCGGCAGGTAGGCAATAATACCGATCATAATGATCAGTGAGATCCCGTTGCCGATCCCCTTGTCGGTGATCCGCTCACCCAGCCACATGATGAACATGGTCCCTGCTGTAAGGATAACCATGGCCGCCATGCGGGAGAAATTCTCTGAAAAAGCTTCGGCAGGCAACTGGTACCGCAGGCTGGTGATATAGCTGAGCCCCTGGGGAATCAGGATACCGACGGTGAGGTACCGGGTGATCTGGTTGATCTTTCTCCGGCCGCTTTCCCCTTCCCGCTGGAGGCGCTGGAAATATGGAACTGCTATACCCAGCAGCTGAACCACGATGGATGCGGAGATGTAAGGCATGATCCCCAGTCCGAAGATGGAAGCCCTGGCAAAGGCGCCGCCGGTAAAGAGGTTGAGCAGATCGAGAATCCCCGTCCCCCTCTGCTGGCGGCTGGCCAGTTCGGAAATAATCACCGGATCGATGCCTGGCAACACAATATGGGTTCCCAGTCGATAGATCAGGATGATCCCCAGGGTATATAGTATCCTGGCCCGCAGGTCCTCAATCTTCCAGATGTTCTTTAAGGTCTCAATAAATCGTTTCATAAGTCAGCCTGTTCAATCAGATTATCTCCACAGTTCCTTCCCTGGCCTCGATGGCCACTGCTGCTGATTTGGAGAAGGCGTGAGCTTTCACGGTCAGTTTGGCGGTCAGTTCTCCGTTGCCAAGGATCTTCACCATGGTATCCTTCTGCACCAGTCCGGCTTCAATGAGGGTATCCACGGTGATCTCCTCCAGCTTCTTCTTATCGGCCAGGTACTGAAGTGTGCTGATGTTGATGCCCTTGTACTCTTTCCGGTTGATGTTCTTGAATCCATATTTGGGTACCCTCCGCTGAAGCGGCATCTGACCGCCTTCAAATCCCGTCTTGCGTGAATAACCGGACCGGGATTTCTGTCCCTTGTGTCCGCGGGTGGAGGTTCCACCGTATCCGGAACCCTCGCCGCGACCGATCCTCTTCTTGCTGTTGGTGGATCCCTCGGCTGGTTTCAATTTACTTAAATCCATATCTTTACGACTTTACGACTTTACGACTTTACGACTTTACGACTTTACGACTCCTGTATTTTTACCAGGTGGGAGACGCGCGCCACCATTCCCTGGATCTGCGGGGTGGCTTCCAGTTCTACAGTCTGATGCAGTTTTCTCAGACCGAGTGCTTCCAGGGTCCGCTTCTGCCTCGCCGTATGCTTAATAGCGCTTCTTACCTGAGTCACCTTGATCTTTGCCATTGTCGTCCAGTTTATCCGTTAAACACTTTATCGATCGAAACCATCCTCTGCTGGGCAACTGCCTTGGCATCCCTCAGTTCCAGCAACGCTTCGAAGGTCGCTTTCACCAGGTTATGGGGGTTGGACGATCCTTTCGATTTGGCCAGCACATCCTTCACACCCACACTCTCCAGCACGGCGCGCATGGCACCACCGGCTTTCACACCGGTACCGCTGGAGGCGGGCTTGATAAATACCACGGCTCCGCCGTACTTCCCGTACTGCTCATGGGGAATGGTGCCGTTGATGATGGGTACCTTGATCAGGTTCTTCTTGGCATCCTCCACACCTTTGGCAATGGCGGTGGTCACTTCATTGGCCTTACCCAGACCGTGACCCACGATCCCGTCTTCGTTCCCCACCACGACGATGGCAGAAAAACTAAAGGTACGGCCACCCTTGGTCACCTTGGTCACTCTCTGAATACTTACCAGCCGGTCCTTCAATTCGAGGTCGCTGGTCTTGACTTTTCTGATCCCTGCTGTTGACATAATCTAGCTTAAAATTTTAATCCGCCTTCACGGGCAGCATCTGCCAGGTTCTTGACCCTGCCATGGTACAAATATCCGTTGCGATCGAACACAACGTTGGAAATTCCCTTCTCCTTCGCCTTCTCGGCAATCCGCTTACCCACCAGTTTGGCCTGTTCGATCTTATTTCCCTTATGGGATTCGATCTCCTTCTCTTTGGAGGATGCCGAGACCAGCGTCTCACCGGTCAGATCGTCGACCAGCTGAACATAGATCTGCTTGTTGGACCGGTATACGTTCATCCTGGGACGATTGCCGCTTCCTGAAAGCCGTTTCCGGATCCGGTGTTTAATGCGTTGGCGTCTTGCCAGTTTAGTAAGTGCCATTCTAATTCGATGTTTATCTTTTTTCTTCTTTTACCACTTGTAAGCAGTCGAAAGTCATCCTCCCCTTTATGGACTTTATGGACTTTATAACTTTATAGACTTAGACGGAGGCCGCTTTTCCGGCTTTCCGTCGTAACTGTTCTCCCACGAACTTAATGCCTTTCCCTTTATAGGGCTCCGGCGGACGGAGTGAACGGATCTTCGCCGCCACCTGCCCGATCAGCTGCTTGTCGGCACTGGTCAGGGTCACGATGGGATTGGCGCGCCTTTCGGTCTTTGCCTCGACCTTCACTTCCTGCGGCATCTCCATGACAATATCATGTGAGAATCCGAGACTCAACTCCAGCCGGTTCCCGTTCTTCACTTCAGCACGATACCCGACGCCCACCAGTTCCAGCTGGATGGTATACCCTTCGGAGATTCCGGTCACCATATTGTTCAGCAACGAGCGGTAGAGTCCGTGCTTGGACTTGTGCTCCTTCGACTCGGTGGACCGCCCGACGGTTAATTGTCCATCATCCACCTTGACCTGAATGGCCGGATCCACCTTCTGGGTCAGTTCTCCTTTGGGACCCTTGACGGTCACCCTGTTCTCCTGATCCACCTCGACGGTTACGCCCGACGGGATACTGATGGGTAAAATTCCTATTCTTGACATTCCTAGTCCTCCAATTCTTTTTAGTACACGTAACAGAGAACCTCTCCGCCGATACCCAGACTGCGGGCTTCTTTGTCGGTCATCACCCCCTGAGAGGTGGAGAGTATGGCCACTCCCAGACCGTTCAGCACCCGGGGCAGATGGTCCTTGTTTGCATATTTCCTCAATCCCGGCTTGCTGATTCGCTGCAGCGACTTGATAGCCGACATCTTGGTCTCGGGATTGTATTTCAATGCGATCTTGATATTACCCTGGGGACCCTCCTCCTCGAATTTATAATTGAGGATATACCCCTTGTCGAAAAGTATCCGGGTGATGTCCTTCTTCATATTGGAGGCGGGTATTTCAACCACCTTGTGCCTGGCCATCACCGCATTACGGATACGGGTAAGATAATCTGCAATCGGATCTGTCATTTTCTCTCTATATTAACTTACTTTCTTTTCTTTAGACTTTTGACTTTAGTCTTTCAACTCTTGCCTACCAGCTGGCTTTCTTGATGCCGGGGATCAAACCCTCAGAAGCCATCTCCCTGAAGGTGATTCTGCTGATCCCGAACTGACGCATATACCCCTTGGGCCGGCCGGTCAGTTTGCACCGGTTATGCAGGCGGATGGGGTTGGAGTTGCGGGGAAGCCGGCTCAGCCCGATGTAATCGCCTTCGGCCTTCAGCCTGGCTCTTTTCTCCGCATATTTTTCCACCAGTTTCTGGCGCTTCACTTCCCGCGCCTTCATTGATTCCTTGGCCATACTTCTATTTTTTATCAGTTTTAAACGGTATCCCGAATGCCTTCAGCAGGGCGGTGCCCTCCTCATCAGTTTTGGCGGAGGTCACAAAGGTGATCTCCAGCCCCATGATCTTGGTGATCTTGTCGATGTCGATCTCCGGAAAAATGATCTGCTCGGTGATCCCCATGGTGTAATTGCCCCTTCCGTCAAACTTGGATGAAACACCGTTGAAGTCACGGATTCTGGGAAGTGCCACCACGATGAGCCTCTCCAGAAATTCATACATCCGCTCCCTCCTCAGGGTCACCTTCACCCCGATGGGCATGCCGCGACGCAGCTTGAAGTTGGAGATGTCCTTACTGGACAAAGTCTGAACCGCCTTTTGCCCTGCAATGATTGATAGCTCCTCCTGAGCCACCTCAATCAGTTTCTTGTCGGCAATGGCCTGCCCCACGCCCTGATTAAGGACGATTTTTTGCAAACCGGGTGTTTCCATCATCGAGGTGTAGCCGAACTGTTTCATCAGAGCGGGTACGATCTCCTCGTTGTATCTCTTCTTAAGTGCTGGTGTGTATGTCTTTTCCATTACTTGATCTCCTCCCCTGATTTTTTTGCGAATCTCACGAGTTTGTTCTTGTCATTCAGCCTCCGGCCCGCCCGGGTGGCCTCGCCGGTGGAGGGATCCACCAGGTTGAGATTGGAGATGTGCACGGGGGCCTCCTGCTTGGTGATCCCGCCCTGCGGATTCTTGGCATTGGGCTTGGTGTGCTTCGAAACCATGTTGACACCCTCCACGATGGCCCGCTTCTTGTCACGGTCCACGGTCAGCACGCGGCCTTTCTGTCCTTTGTATTCGCCGGCATTGACAATCACCTGGTCACCTTTCTTGATATGAATCTTCTTCTGCATCGGTTGATGTTTTTATAGCACTTCGGGGGCCAGTGATACGATCTTCATATACTTATCACGCAGTTCGCGGGCAACGGGTCCGAAAATACGGGTACCGCGCATCTCGTCCAGATTGTTGAGCAGAACCACGGCATTGTCGTCGAACCGGATGTAGGATCCGTCGACCCTCCTGATCTCCTTCCTGGTCCGGACTACCACCGCCTTGGAAACAGCTCCCTTCTTCATCTCGCCCGAGGGAATGGCGCTCTTGACCGAGACCACGATCTTATCGCCGATGGAGGCGTACCGCTTCCGGGTACCGCCGAGCACGCGGATGCAGAGCACCTCCCTGGCTCCGCTGTTGTCGGCTACGGATAATCTACTCTCTTGCTGTATCATGATTACTTGGCTCTTTCAATGATTTCCACTAGTCTCCACCTCTTGTTCTTGCTCAGTGGCCTGGTCTCGCTGATCTTCACCTTATCACCCACATTGCAGCTGTTCTCCTCGTCATGGGCCATGAACTTGGAGGTCTTGTTCACGAATTTTCCGTAGATGGGGTGCTTGATCTTCTGCTTTACAGCAATCACGATCGATTTCTCCATGTGGTTGCTCACCACCACACCTACCCGTTCGCGTCTGGTATTCCTTAATGTTTCCATTTTCTATTGTTGCTTTTCAGACTTTTCCTGCTTGCGCCGGGCCGTTTTTTCGGTTTTCAGCCGGGCAATGTTCCTGCGGGTCTCCCCGATCTTATTGGGGTTATCGAGGGGCGATACGGCGTGATTCATGCGCATGCGAACCAGCATGTTCTCTTCGCTTTCCAGGCGCTCCTCCAGCTCTTTGTCTGGTAACTCCCTGATCTCTGAACTCTTCATTCCTCTCTACTTTATAACTTTACGACTTTAAAGACTTTCAGTCTCATCTATGTAATCACGTCTGACCACAAATTTGGTGGTGATGGGGAATTTCTGTGCTCCCAGCCGCAGTGCTTCCCTGGCCACGTCAAATGGAACCCCCTCGATCTCAAAGATGATCCGTCCGGGAGTGACGGGACAGACGAACCCTTCCGGGGCCCCTTTCCCTTTACCCATTCGTACTTCGGCCGGTTTCTTGGTGATCGGTTTGGCCGGGAAGATCCGGATCCAGAGCTGTCCTTCCCTCTTCATATGACGGGTGATCGCCTGGCGGGCCGCTTCGATCTGGCGACCGGTGATCCATTGGCTTTCCATCGCCTTGATCCCAAATGAACCGAAAGCCAGGGTATTGCCCCGCTGGGAGTTCCCTTTCATCCTCCCCTTCTGCATTCTCCGGTATTTGGTCTTCTTCGGTTGTAACATCGTATTCTGTTTTCCTGTTTATCTTCTGTTATCGCTGTCCGGCTCTCCGCCGGTCCGTTGGTTCCCCGCCTCAGGCATTCATACTACCTGTCGCCCCTCCCTTTCCGGGGTCCGCGGCCACTTTTGGGTTTGACATTGGAGGCACCGATGTTGGGCGAAAGGTCGCGCTTGCCAAAGATCTCCCCGTTGCAGATCCACACCTTGATCCCTATCACACCCACTTTGGTATGAGCTTCGGCCAGTGCATAATCGATATCGGCCCGCAGGGTGTGCAGCGGGATCCTTCCGTCCTTATAGGTTTCGGTCCTGGCCATTTCGGCCCCGCCCAGACGCCCGCTGATCAGCACCTTGATCCCTTCGGCACCCATTCTCATGGTGGATGCGATCGCCATCTTGATGGCCCGCCTGTAGGAGATCTTTCCCTCCACCTGCCGGGCGATATTGTTGGCCACGATGGTGGCATCCAGCTCGGGACGCTTCACCTCGAAGATGTTGATCTGCACCTCCTTTTTGGTGATGTTCTTGAGCTCCTCTTTCAACTTATCCACTTCCTGCCCTCCTTTCCCGATAATAATACCGGGGCGGGCGGTGTTCACGGTCACGGTGATCAGCTTCAGTGTGCGCTCAATAATGATCTTGGAAATACTGGCCTTGGCCAGACGGGCATTCAGGTACTCCCTGATCTTGTTATCCTCGACCAGTTTGGCGGAATAGTCCTTCCCCCCGTACCAGTTGGAATCCCATCCTTTGATAATTCCCAGGCGATTTCCTATCGGATTTACTTTTTGTCCCATGGATCTATGCTTGATTTTCTTGTTCCTGTAATGCTTCCTCCTGCTTTTCGGCCGGCTGGCGGCTGTCGATTACGATGGTCACGTGGTTGGAGCGCTTCCTGATCCGGTGCGCTCTTCCCTGCGGGGCGGGCTGGATCCGCTTCAGGGTCCTGGACTGGTCCACATAGGCCTCCTTCACGTAAAGATCGCTCTCCTCGATGCGGGCCCCTTCGTTTTTGGCCTGCCAGTTGGCGATGGCGGAAAGCAGGAGCTTTTCCACCTGGGCCGATGCGTCCTTGGAGCTGTACCTGAGAACATCCAGTGCCCTGTTAACCTCCATTCCTTTGATCATGTCGGTCACCAGCCGCATCTTGCGCGGGGAAGTGGGACAGTTGCGGAGTACCGCGTAATAACGGTTCTGCTTCTCCTCTTTCCTTTTCTCTGCGCTATGTCTTTTTCTTGCACCCATTTCTATATAAGCTTTTGACTCATTTCAGCTTCTGACGATTACCTCTGTTTTCCGCCGTGACCCCTGAACAGGCGGGTCGGTGCGAATTCGCCCAGCTTATGTCCCACCATGTTTTCGGTGATGTAGACCGGGATGAATTTATTCCCGTTGTGCACCGCAATGGTATGACCCACAAAGTCGGGCGAGATCATGGATCTCCTGGACCAGGTCTTGATCACCGATTTTTTACCGGAATCGTTCATCTCCACGATGCGTTTCTCCAGCTTATAATCAATAAAGGGTCCTTTTTTCAGTGAACGGCTCATTCTATCCTATTTTTTTGATTTCCTCTTCTCCACGATATACTTGTCGGAATATTTCCTGGGGGTCCGTGTCTTGTAGCCCTTGGCTGGCAGACCGGTCCGCGAACGGGGGTGCCCTCCGGAGGCACGTCCTTCCCCTCCGCCCATGGGGTGATCGACAGGGTTCATGGCCACACCCCGGGTACGGGGCCGCTTGCCAAGCCAGCGTGAACGTCCCGCCTTGCCCGATTTCTCCAGCCCGTGATCGGAATTGGAAACCGCTCCGATGGTGGCGCGGCAGGTGGTGAGCACCATTCTCGATTCGCCCGATGGCAGTTTGATGATGGCATACTTCCCGTCCCTGGAGGTCAGTGTTCCGTAGGACCCGGCACTTCGTGCCAGCATTCCGCCCTTACCCGGTTTCAGTTCAATGTTATGGACATCGGTACCCAGCGGGATATTGGCCAGGGTGAGGCAGTTGCCCAGTTCGGGGGCCACCGATTCGCCCGATACGACCTTATGGCCCAATTCGATCCCCTCGGGGGCGATGATGTACCGCTTCTCTCCGTCGGCATATACTACCAGGGCGATCCTGGCCGAGCGGTTAGGATCGTATTCAATGCTTTTGACGGTAGCTTCCACCTGATCCTTATCGCGCTTGAAATCGATCAGCCTGTAGCGTCTCTTATGGCCTCCGCCCAGGTAGCGGACCGTCATCTTTCCCGCACTGTTCCGTCCGCCGCTTTTCTTGTGGGGCCGAAGCAGAGATTTCTCGGGCTTCGAACCGGGAGTCAGTTCATCGAAGGCTGAGATCTCTTTGTAGCGCTGTCCGGGGGTCACCGGTTTATACTTCTTAATCGCCATAATTCCTTAGATGTTGCTGTAAAAATCAATTACTTCCCCTTCCGCCAGGGTGACCACTGCTTTCTTGTAGGATGCGGTCTTACCCACGGAGATGCCGGATCGGGTGTAACGCTGCTTCCGCTTCCCGCCGTACCGCATGGTATTGACTTCAGCGACCTTCACGTCGTAAAGATCTTCCACGGCCTTTTTGATCTGCATCTTGTTGGCATGCTTATCGACCACGAAGCCATACCGGTTGAAGTCCTCCCCCTGGGTGGTCATCTTTTCGGTAACAATGGGTTTAATCAAAATATTCATGACCTGTTCAGCTGTTTTACGATGTTGCTTTTCCCTGCAAAACGTCGAGTGAACTCTCCACAAAACATAAAGCCGAAGCGTTCATGATCTCGTATGTGTTTAATTCAGAAAGAGTTATAACCTTGGAGTTCTGCAAATTCCGGGACGACAAATATAGGTTTTTATTTCGTTCGTTGATGACGAAAACCGACTTTTTGTTCTCGATATTCAGGTTTTTCCGAATGCTGGCAAACTCGCCTGTTTTGGGAGCCTCCATCTGAAAATCCTCCACCACCATCAACTCATTGTTCCTGGCCTTGTAGGTGAGTGCCGACCTGCGGGCCAGTTCCTTCACCTTGCGGTTCAGCTTACCACCGTACTGGCGGGGTTTCGGCCCGAAAGTACGTCCGCCGCCGCGGAAGATAGGGTTCTTGATATCGCCGAAACGGGCTGTCCCGGTTCCCTTCTGCCGCTTGATCTTCTTGGTGCTCCCGGTGATCTCTCCGCGCTCCTTGGTCTTGCTGGATCCCTGGCGCCGGTTGGCCATGATCTGTTTTACATCCAGATAGATGGCATGATCGTTGGGCTCGACCGCAAAGATCTCGTCACTGAGCTTCACCTTTTTGCCGGTGGCCTCACCGGATATCTTCATTACTTCTAGTTCCATTACTTCTCGATAATTAAATATGAACCATTGGATCCCGGAACAGAACCCTTCAGGATCAGCAGATTATTTTCGGGAACAATTTTCATCACCCTCAGGTTCATGATCTTCACCTTCCGGTTCCCGGTCTGGCCGGCCATACGCATTCCCTTGAAAACCCTCGAGGGATAGGAAGAGGCACCCAGTGAACCCGGGGCCCTGTTGCGGTTGTGCTGTCCATGGGTCTCGTCGTTTACGCCGGCAAAATTGTGCCGCTTGACCACACCCTGAAATCCTTTTCCCTTGGAGATCCCGGAGACATCGAGCCAGGTATCGTCGTGAAAATAATCCACGGTGATCACGTCACCCGGTTTCCAGTCCTTCACAAATCCTTTCAGTTCGATCACCTTCTTTTTGGGAGTGGTGTTCGCCCTGGCAAAGTGACCCTGCTCGGCCCTGGAGGTATTCTTCTCCTTCTTATCGTCGAAAGCCAGTTGAACTGCCGCATATCCTTCATTATCAATGGATTTCACCTGTGTTACGGTGCACGGCCCGGCCTGGATCACTGTACAGGGAATGTTCTTTCCGTTCTTATCGAAAATGGAGGTCATTCCGATTTTCTTACCAATTAATCCTGGCATCTTATTGTGATTTTCCTGTGTTAGACTTTAATTTCAACTTCGACCCCGCTGGGCAATTCCAGTTTCATGAGGGCATCGATGGTCTTCGGGGTGGAGCTGTAGATATCCAGCAGCCTTTTGAATGAGCTCAGCTGGAACTGCTCCCTCGATTTCTTGTTCACAAAGGGAGACCTCAACACTGTGTACACCCTCTTGTGCGTGGGCAGGGGAACAGGCCCGCTCACCACGGCACCGGTGGACTTCACCGTCTTAACGATCTTCTCGGCCGATTTATCCACCAGGTTGTGATCGTACGACTTCAGTTTAATTCTGATCTTCTGACTCATGGTCCTTTATCAATTAATAGCTAAATTTTCAGTTACATGACAGTCTTTCCGGTGACCTTCTCCAGCACCTCCCGGGCCAGATTCTCCGGCATGGGTTCGTAATGACTGAACTCCATGGAGGAGGAGGCACGGCCCGAGCTGAGCGTACGCAGCACGGTCACATATCCAAATTGTTCGGCCAGCGGCACTCTGGCTTTGATCACACGTGCTCCGGCTTTGGAATCCATGCCCTCTACCTGTCCCCTGCGCTTGTTCAGATCGGAAATCACATCCCCCATATACTCTTCGGGAGTGACCACCTCCACCGCCATGATCGGTTCCAGCATCACCGTTTTTGCCTTGACCGCAGCATGCTTAAAGGCCTGACGGGCCGCAATCTCAAAGGAGAGCTGGTCGGAATCGACCGAATGGTATGAACCATCCAAAAGGGTGACTTTCATATTCTCGACAGGGAACCCGGCCAGCGGGCCGTTGGTCATGGCGTTCCGGAAACCCTTCTCCACGGAAGGAATGAATTCCCTTGGCACGTTCCCTCCCCGTATCTCATTGATGAACTGAAGTCCCTTCTCGCTGGAGTCGGCCGGACCGACCCGGACTTCGATATCGGCAAATTTTCCCCGGCCGCCGGTCTGCTTCTTGAACACCTCCCGGTGATGCACCTCGGTGGTGAGTGCCTCTTTATAATTAACCTGGGGGGTTCCCACGCTGCACTCCACCCTGAACTCACGCTTGAGGCGATCCAGCAATATCTCCAGGTGAAGCTCGCCCATTCCGTTGATGGTGGTCTGACCGGTGTCTTCATTGCTGCGCACCTGGAACGTGGGATCCTCTTCGGCCAGCTTGTTCAGGGCGATTCCCAGTTTATCGATATCGGCCTGAGTCTTGGGTTCGATAGCCACCCCGATCACGGGCTCGGGAAACTCGATCGACTCGAGTATCACCGGTTTGTTGACCGTTGAAATGGTATCGCCGGTGCGCAGCTCCTTCAGCCCTACGACTGCACAGATATCGCCTGCACCGATTTCTTTCTTGGGATTCTGTTTATTGGCGTGCATCTGATAGATGCGGCTGATGCGCTCTTTCTTGCCGGTGCGGTTATTCAGGACCATAACCCCCTCCTGCACCACGCCGGAATAAACCCTCATATAGGCCAGCCTTCCCACGAACGGGTCGGTGGCGATCTTGAATACCAGACCTGCAAGGGGCTCGTCGTCTTTCGGTTCTCTGGTAACGGGCTTATCGGTACGGGGATCGGTGCCTGTAATGGCACCTACGTCGAGCGGACTGGGCAGCAATTCGGAGATGGCATCCAGCAGGCGCTGGATCCCCTTGTTCTTAAATGCGGAGCCACACAATACAGGAACAATGTCCCTGTTGATGGTGGCCCTGCGTGCATAAGCCATGAACTCTGCCACGGAGATCGAATCGCGATCTTCCAGAAATTTATTGAGCAGCTCATCATCGGAGACACATACCGCCTCCACCAGCCGCTCGCGCCACTCCTCCACGGTTTCGACCAGATCCTCCGGAATGTCGCAGTACTCATATTTCATTCCGAGGGTCTCATCCTCTTTCCAGACGATGGCCCTGCGTTCGATCAGGTCGACGATCCCTTTGAAGTTCTCTTCGGCACCGAACGGGATTTGCAGGGGAACCGGATTGGCCTTCAGCTTGTCCTGGATCTCCTGGACCACGCCGAAGAAATCGGCTCCCACCCGGTCCATCTTATTCACGAATGCCAGACGGGGCACCCTGTATTTATCGGCCTGGCGCCAGACGGTCTCCGACTGGGGCTCCACACCCCCCACGGCGCAAAATACGGCCACCGCACCGTCCAGTACACGGAGCGAACGCTCCACCTCCACGGTAAAGTCCACATGGCCGGGAGTATCGATAATATTGATCTTGTACTCCTGGTCGTTGTGTTTCCAGAAAGTGGTGGTTGCTGCCGATGTGATGGTGATTCCGCGCTCCTGCTCCTGTATCATCCAGTCCATTGCAGCGGCACCGTCATGGACCTCACCGATGCGATGGGTAATACCCGTGTAGAACAGAACACGTTCTGTGGTGGTAGTTTTCCCGGCATCGATGTGCGCCATGATCCCGATATTTCTTGTATGTTTTAAATCTGGGCTCATAAGTGTCGCACACTTACCTTAACCCGCCAGTGCCGAAAACGACGAACGCGGGTTTACTTCTTTAAATATGTCTTAAGAACAAAAGTTCCGGGGGCCAAACGGCTCCTAGAACCTGAAATGGGCAAAAGCCTTATTGGCCTCGGCCATGCGGTGTGTATCTTCCTTTCTCTTGTAGGCACCGCCTTCATTATTATATGCGGCAATCGTTTCCGCTGCCAGCTTTTCGCTCATCGATTTTCCCGTGCGCTTGCGGGCGAACAGGATCATATTCTTCATAGAGATTGAGACCTTCCGGTCGGTACGGACTTCCATGGGTACCTGGAAAGTGGCACCACCCACCCTGCGGCTCTTTACCTCCACATGAGGTGTGATATTATCCAGAGCCTGCTTGAAAATCTCCAGAGGTGACTTTTCATCATCCTTGGTGCGCTGTTCCACAATGTCCATGGCTCCGTAAAAGATCTCGTACGCCTTGCTCTTTTTTCCTTCGAGCATCATGTTGTTGACGAAACGGGTCACCAGCGGGTCATTGTACCTGGGATCAGGTAACAGAATTCGTTTTTTTGGTTTTGTCTTCCTCATTTTATACCAGCACCTATATAATACTACACTTTACGACTTCTTTTTGGGTCTTTTCGTCCCGTACTTGCTCCTTCGCTGGGTACGCCCCTCCACCCCGGAGGTATCGAGCGCCCCGCGGATCAGGTGGTACCTGACTCCGGGAAGGTCCTTCACCCTGCCTCCGCGAATCAGCACGATCGAGTGCTCCTGCAGGTTGTGCCCTTCGCCGGGGATATAGGCGTTCACCTCCTTCTGGTTGGTCAGCCTGACCCTGGCCACCTTACGCATGGCAGAGTTCGGCTTCTTGGGGGTGGTGGTGTATACACGCACACAAACACCCCTCCTCTGGGGACAGGAATCCAGTGCGGGAGCCTTGCTCTTATCTACCATTTTCTTTCGGCCCTTACGCACCAGTTGTGAAATTGTCGGCATACTCTTTTGATAATTATGTCAATAACTCTTGTCAAATTCGGATCGCAAAGGTATTCTTTTTTTCGTAAAAACAAGAAAAAAACCTATTTTTTAGACGATCCGGAGCCGAAACCGCGCATGATCAATGTCGTCAGAAATCCGGTGAGAAAAATGGCGGTGGTCCCGAACACGATGGTCAGGTAGGTATGAAACAGCGGACCCCCGTCTCCGGGTGCCTTTGTCAGACCGGAGATGCTCATCCACAGGATGACCACCACCCCTGCCAGTACGCCGGCAAGCGCAGCCGCAGGTCTGGTGGAACGGGAGAACACTCCCAGAAGAAAGAGTCCCAGCATTCCCCCGCTGAAAACGGAAGCCAGTTTCCACCATGCATCCAGTGCGCTCTTCACGTTGATCATGGCCAGAGCAATGCCGATCCCGCAGATGCTGATGATCAGGGAAGAGAGGTAGAGTACCCTCATCGACTGTTTCTCAGAGGGCTCACTGCTGAAAAACCTCCGGTAATAATCGGTCAGAAAGACCGTGGCGGTGCTGTTGTAACTGGTCGATATGGTGCTCATTCCCGCTGCAAAGATGGAAGCGATCAGCAGCCCGGTGAGCCCCACCGGCAATTCGTTGACGATGAAATAGGGAAATACCGCGTCGCTCCTTGCCGGATCTGCCATCTCCGGAGGCAGCTGTCCGGCCGAAGACCGGTAAAATGCAAACAGAGCAGTGCCGATAAACAGGAACAGGAGTGAAACGGGAATGTAGAGCATGCCCCCGCTGAAAGCGGAACGTTTGGCATCCCGGTCGGTCCGGGATGCCATATAGCGTTGCACGTAATTCTGATCGATCCCGTAGTTCTGCAGATTGATGAAGATCCCGTACACCAGCACCACCCAGAAGGTGGATCCGGACAGATCGGGGCTGAAACTGCCCAGGCTGAATTTCCGGTGGTCGGCCGCTATCCGGAAAAGCTGACCGGGACCTTCGGGCATGCTGAATACCAGATATCCGGCGCAGACCAGGGCTCCGGCAATCAGGATGACCGCCTGCACGGCATCGGTCCATACCACCGCCTGGATCCCACCCAGCACGGAGTAGAGCATGATGACCACACCGGTGAGGATGATCACGGTGGTGATATTCCATCCGAAGATGGAGTGAATGGTGAGGGCCAGGAGATACAGGATGGTTCCGATGCGCATCAGCTGGGTGAGAAAATAGCTGGCCGAGGCGTAGATCCTCGCCCAGGGCCCGAACCTCTGTTCCAGGAAGGTATAGGCGGAGGGGCTGTTCACCCGGCGGTAGAGCGGAACAAACAGCTGAACGGCAATCAGGGCCGCCACAGGTAACGACAGACTGAATACGAAGGCGTTCCAGTCGGTCAGAAAGGCATTGCCCGGGAGGGCCAGGTAGGAGATGCTGGATACAAAGGTGGCGAAGATGGAAAGGGTCACCACCGTCCGGGGAATGCTCCGGTTACCCAGCGTAAAGGCCAGCGGAGTCCGGTTCCTGCGGAAGAACGAACTTCCGAACAGGGTGATTCCGGCCAGGTAGAGGATGAAGATGATCAGATCCGGGGTGCGCATGACCGTCTCGGTTCACTGAAGTTTTTCCGGATCCAGTATCACGTGCATGATGGATCTCCGCCGGCAGGTATAGGTGATATGAACCAGTCCGTCGGAGGCCTGAATGACCGCCGGATAGGAAAACTCCCCTCTGTCCCGCTCCAGCACCAGCACCTGGTCCCAGTGGGTCCCGTCGGACGAAAGGGCCACATTGAGCATGTTCCGTCCGGAGGGGAACCCACCCTCCCTGGTGGTGTGGTTGTAGACCAGCAGCTGCCGTCCGCCGGAAAGTGTCACCGCATCGGTTCCCGCATTGGGATTGGGAAGGGAGGTGGCGGTCATGGGGCCCCATGTTTTACCCCCGTCCTCCGACCAGCTCTGGGAGATCACCCCCTGCCGCGTACGGCACAGGATCTGCATCCGCTCATCCCCGTAAGTCAGAATACTGGGCTGGATGGCATCGAACCGGATACCATCGTTGACCGGACCGGTCACGGTCCAGCGGCGACCCGGATCAGCGGCGGCGCTCCCTTTCCGAACTGGCTCAGCGGTGGATTCGAAGTGTACCTGCCAGTAGGTGCGGTCATGTTCGATCCGCTCCGGACCTTTCTCCTCGATCCGCTCCGGGCCTTTCTCCTCGATCCGCTCCGTGCTGGAGGGACAGAGAATGGTCCCGTCGTCCAGCTGCACCGGTTTGTTCTTGACCGGTCCGATCAGGGGTCCCAGCCTGCCGGTGCCCAGCTTTTCAGGCTCCGACCAGGTCCGCCCCTCATCGGACAAGGTGATCATCTCCCCCCACCACTCCCTCGGGCTGGGTCCCACCTTGAAGAACAGGATCAAAGGCCCCTCTGACGGTTGAAACAGCACCGGATTCCAGCAGGGAAACCGGACCGAATCATTCTGCACCCCGTTCACCACCTCCACGGGTGCCGTCCACCGCTCACCGATATACCTGGATACCCAGATCCCCACCTCGGGATGCCCCTCCCGGGGCCCTCCGAACCAGGCGGCCACCAGTCCCGATGGGGTCTCCTCGATGGTCGAGGCATGGCACTGATCGGTGGGATTATTATCCAGCGGATAGATCAGCTGGCCGCTGAGATATCCGCTCTGACCCTCCCCGGCCGGAGAAGAGCTCTTGTCTGCATGACTTTTTCCGGTGCAGGAGTTCATGATCACAACTGTTACTATGAAAACAGGAAGGCCGGACCGGAAACTAGAATCCCTTCTCTTCCATCTTTTTAAGGAATACATCGATCGTTTTTTTCTGAAGTTTGGTTAACTGGTCATATACGGGAAGAGCCAGAGTGCCGCTGCCTATTCCTTTCACCGAGAGTGCATATTTCAGTGCGATAACGATCCCAAGAGGTGAACCCGGTATCTCGTATAACCGGCTGCGGACCCGGTCCACCAGCTCCTGGCAAAACTTCACTCGTTCCGTCTCCCCCGCCCGGGCTGCCCGGAAAATTTCCACATAGAGTCCTGGAAACAGATTCCCGCCGCCGTTCACTCCGCCGTCACACCCTTTCAAGAGCCAGTCGCCCAAACTCTTTTCCGGACCGACCAGAATGGAGAAACCGGGTTTCTGCCGCTCCCGGAGCAATTGCATAAGGTAGTCGCTGTTTCCGGAACTGTCCTTGATCCCGCAAATTCCGCTGTGTTGTGCCAGCTCAGTGACCGTGGAGAGTTCCAGCTCATTTCGGGTATACTGGGGAGCATTATAAAGGATCAGAGGCATGCTGCACCGGTCGGCCACTTTTTCAAAAAACTTTCTGATCTCCTCCTGCTTCATGGAATAATAGAAAGGAGGCGCAAGTACCAGGTAATCGGCTCCCGCTGACTCGGCCGACCTGGCCAGGTCCAGGGTCTGCAGGTAGGATGTGCTGGTGATATTGACAAAAAGGGGAACCCTCCCGGCCACTGACCGGCAGGCCCATTCCGTCATTTCGGTCCGGATTTTCTCGGTCAGACCGGCAAATTCTCCGGTCGTTCCCTGGATGAAGATGCCGTGAACCCCACCGTCGATGACATGATCCACCAGCTTTCTGAAAGCGCTCCGGTCAAAAGCCAGGTCAGGGGTCAGCGGGGTGACCAGCGGCGGGATGATTCCGGAAATCGGCTGATCCGGCATAAAGGGTTGTTTTGGTACCATAAAGTTCATCAAATTTTTACTAATTTTGCAGGACTTTTTCGGGGGTATCCGGCAGAAAATCAATATTTCATCTATTTTTGAGCACTATTTTATACAAAAAGAACACTTAAATTCAATTAGTACCTGATGAAGACATACTCGACCAACCAGATCAAGAACATCGCCCTCCTCGGAAACTCCGGGTCGGGAAAAACCACCCTTGTGGAGTCCATGCTCTTCGAAGGCGGGACTATCGACCGTAGAGGAGATGTAGAGCATAAGAACACCGTTTCGGACTTCCACCTCATCGAGCATGAGAACCAGTCCTCCATGTATGCCAGTGTGATGTACACCGAGTATAATGACAAGAAGATCAATATCCTGGACACCCCGGGTGCTGATGATTTCGTGGGCAGCACGGTCTCGAGCCTTCATGTGGCCGATACAGGAGTGATCCTTATCAACGCCCAGAACGGAGTGGAAGTGGGAACCGAGATCCACAGCCGCTGGCTGAGCCGCCTGAACAAACCCACCGTGATCCTGGTGAATAAATGTGACCATGACCAGGCCATTTTTGAAAAAGCGTTTGAAAGTATCAAAGACAGCTTCGGAGGAGATGCCGTACTGGCCCAGTACCCGGTGAACGCAGGGCCCGGATTCGATTCCATCGTGGATATCATCCAGATGAAGCTCTATAAATATCCCGCGGATGGCGGAAAACCTGAAATCACCGAAATTCCCGATTCGGAGACTGACAGGGCGGAAGAGCTGAGGAACGAACTGATTGAAAAGGCCGCTGAAAATGATGAGGCCCTCATGGAACTCTTCTTTGAGAATGATGGTCTCACCGAGGATGAGATGCGGAAAGGAATCACCGCCGGAGTGGTAGCCCGCGGGATGTTCCCCGTTTTCTGTGCCTCTGCCAGGAAAAACATGGGAGTGGGTCGATTCATGGAATTCATCACCAATGTGGCCCCCTCGGCCGATGAACTGCCTCCGGCAAAGACCGAGGATGGGGAAGAGGTCCAATGCGACGCCTCCGGACCTGTTTCTCTGTTTGTTTTCAAGACTACAGTGGAAACCCATATCGGGGAGATCAATTTTTTCAAGGTCCATTCAGGCCAGGTGAAGGAGGGAGACGATCTGATCAACAATGCCACCCGCAACAAAGAGCGTTTCTCCCAGATCTTTGCACCCCTGGGGAAAAACCGGACCAAAGTGGCCTACCTTTCAGCTGGAGATATCGGCTGTACGGTGAAGCTGAAAGGCACCAAGACCAACCAGTCTCTGACCGCACCGGAGGTATCTTACCAGTTCGAAAAGATCCCCTTCCCGGAACCGAAGTACAGAACAGCCATCCGGCCGGTAAGTGAAGGTGACGAGGAGAAACTGGGTGAGGCCCTGAGCCGCATGAGCCAGGAGGATCCCACCGTCAGGATCGAATACAGCAAGGAACTGAGGCAGATCATCCTGTCGGGCCAGGGGGAACATCACCTCAATATCGTGAAGTGGCACCTGGACAATATTTATAAGGTGGAGACCGAATTCGTACCTCCCCGCATTCCTTACAGGGAGACCATCACCAAAGCCGCCCAGAGTGATTATCGCCACAAGAAGCAGTCGGGGGGTGCAGGCCAGTTCGGGGAAGTGCATATGATCATCGAGCCTTACACGGAAGGATCGGCTCCCAAGAGTATGTTCAAACTGAACGGAAAAGAATACAAAATGGCCAACCGGGGTGTGGATACACACAGTCTGTCCTGGGGCGGTAAGCTGGAGTTTGTCAACTGCATTGTGGGTGGCTCCATCGACGCCCGCTTCCTTCCAGCCATCCTCAAAGGGATCATGGAGAAACTGGAAGAGGGTCCGCTGACCGGCTCCTATGCCCGCGATATCAGGGTCTATGTATATGACGGAAAGATGCACCCGGTGGACTCCAACGAGATCTCCTTCATGCTGGCCGGACGAAACGCCTTCAGTAAGGCCTTCAAGGAGGCAGGCCCGAAGATCATGGAACCGGTCTATGAAGTGGAGGTCCTCGTACCTTCCGACTACATGGGTGATGTGATGAGCGACCTGCAGGGACGCCGTGCGATTGTGCAGGGAATGTCGAGTGAGAAGGGCTTCGAGAAGATCACCGCCAAGGTCCCTCTGGCCGAAATGAACAAATACTCCACCGCGCTCAGCTCACTGACCAGCGGCCGGGCCATGTACAGCATGAAATTCGATGCCTATGCGCAGGTGCCGGGTGAGATTCAGGATGAGCTGCTGAAGGCTTACGAGGCTGAACAGGAGGAGGAATAGACTCGTGACGCTTTTCCCGCGGGATACGTGCGACGCGGGATACGTGAAGATTTCAGGCCGTCTCATCAGGGATTGATGAGGCGGTTTTTTTTGGTCCCGTTTTGCGATTTCACGAAGTAACAGATTGGTTGAGTTTTGAAGAAAAGTTGCAGAAATGTTTCGGAATCCACATTTATATTACCTCGTGAAATGGCGAAAAAGCATTCCCCGAAATTGACTCAGCTTGCAGCAAGTTGCAAGGTACCGGGCCTGGTAGCTCGATGAAGCCAGTGCGCAGATGGATTTCGAATTGTTTGCCGGGCAAAAGCTAGTCAATGTACCAGGAGTCGATGGCCTCGAACCAGGCCGTGCCAATTTTTGCATCCCCCGAGGCATTGGGGTGAACATCATCCTTGAAATCCTCCGGGTAGTGTAATCCGGCGCCTTCCTCCATGTCTACCAGAATCAGGTCCGGATCGCTCCGCCTGGCATGGATCGTATCGATATTCCTGTTATATTCGGTTATTTCCGGATCCGGATCGGCGCTGTTGATAATCCTAGCAAGAAAAACCACTGCCTCATTACCGGTTTCTCTCTCCCAAGAATCGATATGATCAAGGATCATAGAAACCGTATCGGCGTTCGGTCCCTGCCCCCGTAGGATGTCATTGGTTCCGATATGGAGAAGGATCCAATCCGGCTGATAGACATCCAAATATGGTTCTCCTCCGGTGGTGGCTCTTTCATTCATGATGTCGTATCCGTCCCGCAACAATCGCAGCATCCCCCCGTCTGTGATTCCCGAAATCCCTGCATGGTCACTGTCCCGGACAGATGGAAAACCACCCCGGTTATGGCCGACAAAGTCAAATGAATACCCTGCAGATTTAAGTTGCCTGAATAACTCTCCCCGGTAAGCAATCCGCTGCCTGGAAGGCAGACCGGAGGAATCCCATCCCTCGGTAATTGAGTTCCCGAGAGGCATAATTCTTATATCTCCTGAATCAGAATGGCAACCGGTAAAAAATGCCAGAAATAGAATCAGCCAGGAAGTGAGTAAACTGAAGTTCCTTCCCATAACTGGTTCTATCTCTGCAACTCTTTCAGCTTCTCCTCCAGGTATTCCCCCTTCAGGCCTTTTGCCACAATGATTCCGTCACCGTTGATCAGGAAGTTCATGGGGATCGCCATCACCCCGTACATGGCTGCCGGGACCGATTTCCACCCTTTCAGGTCGCTCACATGCGAATCCCAGACCAGTCCGTCCTTCTCGATGGCATCGACCCACATCTGCTTGTCGCGGTCGAGGGAAACCCCGTAGATGGTAAAGCCCTCCCCGTTCCTGAACGATTTATCCCTGAATTTCCTGTAAATCTTCACCAGGTTGGGATTCTCGATCCGGCAGGGGGAGCACCACGCTGCCCAGAAATCGATCAGCACCATTTTTCCCCTCAGAGAAGAGAGCGCAATCTTTTTTCCTTCGGGCGATTCAAAAACCAGTTCAGGCGCCCGGTCACCGATATTGATGCCGCTTTTGACATCCGCACCGTTGGTCTCGACCACCTGATCGGCATTAGATCCGTTTTTCCCGGATCCGCAGGAGGTGAGCAGAAGGGTGAGCGAGAGTAAAAAAACCAGAGTTCTCATATGTTGATAGTATCAGAAGTTTATCAGTCAGGTTCAGCAAATAGGTTCAACAAAAAATTTCAGCATCAAAATCAGCAGTCAGGATTCTCGGCGGATAGAGGCGCCCAGCCGGTTCAGCCGGAGGTCGATATCTTCATACCCGCGATCAATCTGTTCAATATTAAAGATGGTGCTGGTTCCCTCGGCCGACATGGCCGCAATCAGAAGGGCCACTCCTGCCCGGATATCGGGCGAAGACATGGTAGTGGCCCTGAGCCTGATGGAATGGTCCATTCCTATAACAGTGGCCCTGTGCGGATCGCAGAGGATGATCTGCGCACCCATATCGATCAGCTTATCCACAAAGAAAAGCCGGCTCTCGAACATTTTCTGGTGGACCAGAACGCTTCCCCGTGCCTGGGTGGCAGTCACCAGTATCACGCTGATCAGGTCGGGTGTCAGACCGGGCCAGGGGGCATCGGAGATGGTCATGATCGCCCCGTCGATGAATGTTTCGATGGCATAATGGTCCCGGGCGGGAATGATCAGATCGTCCTCCTTCTCGTCCAGGATGATTCCCAGCCTGCGGAAGGCAGTAGGGATGATTCCCAGCTGGTCGATCCCGGCCTTCCTGATGGTCAGCTCCGATCCGGTCATTGCCGCCATCCCGATGAAACTGCCCACTTCGATCATATCGGGAAGAATGGTATGTGAGGTACCATCCAGTTCGTCCACACCCTCAATGGTAAGGAGGTTGGAGGCGATCCCCGAGATGCGGGCCCCCATACGGACCAGCATTTTGCAGAGCTGCTGGATGTAGGGTTCGCAGGCTGCATTGTAAATGGTGGTGGTTCCCCCGGCCAGGACGCTGGCCATCAATATATTGGCCGTTCCGGTGACCGAGGCTTCGTCCAGCAACATGTAAGTGCCCTTAAGCCGAGAGGCACTCACGCGATAGAAATTTTCCGAATGGTTGAAATCGAACTCCGCTCCCAGGGCCTGAAACCCCAAAAAGTGAGTGTCGAGCCTCCGCCTTCCGATCTTGTCGCCGCCGGGCTTGGGCAGGACCGCCTGTCCGAATCTGGCCAGCAGCGGGCCGAGGATCATGACAGAGCCCCTGAGAGAAGCCGATTGACGCGTAAATTCCCCGCTCTGCAGATAGTCCATGTTCACCTCACTGGCAATGAACCGGTAACTGGATCCGGAAAGCTGTTCCACCGACACTCCCAGGTCGCGCAGAAGCTGGATTAATAACAGTACATCCTGAATACGGGGAAGATTATGGACGGTGACCGGGTGTGGAGTCAGCAGAGTGGCACTGAGAATCTGCAACGCTTCGTTCTTGGCACCCTGCGGGGTGATCTCCCCATGCAGAGTGTGCCCCCCCTCAATGATGAATTTACCCATCTATCAGGAATGCGGTTTCTTCCTTCCCCCTTTCTTTTTCACAGGACGGTTCTTCGGAAGAAGATCTTTGGTATCAGGGAGTTTCAGGTCATTGCTAACTTCCAGTCTTCCTCCCGAAAGGGTTTTCAGGTCGGTCAGGATCTCTTCATCGCTGACAGCCTCCCGGTTCCATGTGAGATAGGATTTTTTCATGTGGTAGGCGATCATCTTCACCAGATCATCTTTCTCTTCACCAGGCTCCAGTTCCACTGCCTTCTCGATCATCAATCCGATCGATCTTCCATAATGTTTGTAGCGGATCGAGTGCTGATTATAACTGACCGTATTGGGCTTCTCCTCCAGTTTGGCCTTCTCGGGCCATTCATAGGGAGAATCGATATCTAGATCGAAATCGGCGATGATGGCCAGGTGGTCCCAGAGCTTATGCTTGAAATCGTTGATATCGCGCAGATGGGGGTTCAGGTTCCCCATGACCCCTATGACGGTTTTGGCCGCTTTATTTCTTTCTTCACGGTCTTCAATGGTTTTGATATGATTGACCATTTTCTGGATATTCCGTCCATATTCGGGTAGAATGAGCTTTTTACGGCTCGTGTTGTAATCGTAAATCATTGGTTGATTTTTTACAAAAGTACTGATTTTTATTCAACTACCCTGAACTTATTCCAGCACCCTTAATTTGGCGAATTTCAGCAGCAGTTGCTTGGTACCGATCGGGAACTGTACAGTGGCCTTGATATTGGATTCGGCTCCCTCCAGCTTGTGGACCTCACCGATCCCGAAACGGGGATGTTCCACCCTGGTTCCCACCTGTATACTGGAGGGATCGGAGGGGGTGAAATCTTTAGGGGCGGATGTGCCTCGCCCGGGGGAGGATGTGCCATGCCCGGGGGAGGATGTTCCCGGTTTCGGACCCTGTCCCGCCTGATGGATATTCACCAGTCGTTTTCCCCCCACTTCAATATTTCTGGGCTGAGTCCGACGCTCCATAATCTTCCGGTACGCTTCGGGGACGAAGTTTTCCCGCTCTGCCTGATCCTCTCCCCATCCGGGCTTCACCGGATAAAAATCGGGTGGCAGCTCCAGGTATTTAGTGTCGATCTCCCTGATAAACCGGCTGGGAGAACAGGCATTCTGAATGCCCCACTTATAACGCTGGGCCGCATAGCTGATCAGAGCGCTCTTCTGCGCCCGTGTCAGAGCCACATAAAAAAGACGGCGTTCCTCCTCCAGGTCCCTGGGATTGTCGGTGCTCATCTGGGAAGGGAACAGCTCCTCCTCCGCCCCGGCAACCACCAGATGTTTAAATTCCAACCCTTTGGCCGAATGGATGGTCATGATGCTCACCTTGTTGCGGTCCTGCTCCTTCTCATTGTCCGCATCGGTCATCAGAGTCACCTGCTGCAGGTAATCGCCCAGGTTCATCTCCCCGTTCCCGGTATTCTCCGTAAAATCGCGGATCCCGTTCAGCAACTCTTCTACGTTCTCGACCCTGGAGACACTTTCGGGTGTCTGGTCGGTCTTCAGATCCTTGATGATCCCTGTTTCATTGACGATGGTATAGGCCAGATCAAAGGCTTCCATTTCGCTCAGACGTTGCTGAAAACTCTGGATCATCCGGGTGAAGTCATGCAACTTCTTCAGAGTGCCCATGTTGAATCCCAGGTTAACCTGGTCCAGGTGGATCAGAATGTCCCAGATGGGGGCGTTCAGTTTCTCGGCATAGGCATTCAGCCGGTCGAGGGTGGTTTTCCCGATTCCCCGGAGAGGATAGTTGATGATCCGCTTCAGCGATTCATCGTCCCTCGGATTGACGGTTATCCTGAAATAGGCCAGCAGGTCTTTGATCTCCTTTCGCTGGTAGAAAGAGAGCGAGCCGAATACTTTGTAGGGGATGTTCATTCTCCGGAGGCTCTCCTCGAAGATCCTCGACTGGGCATTGGTCCTGTAAAGTATGGCGAAATCGCTGAATTCCAGCTGCTCCCTGAATCGCAGATCGGAAATGTGCCGCGCCACGATAAATCCCTCCTCCTTGTCATCGGCTGCCTTCACCACCCGGATCAGCTCCCCGGCCTCATTTTTCGAGAAGACCTCCTTGGAGATCTGTTCCCGGTTCTTTTTAATCACGCTGTTGGCCGCCTTTACAATATTCTGGGTCGACCGGTAATTCTGCTCCAGCTTGAAGAGCCGGTAATCGGTGTAATCGTTTTTGAAATTGAGGATATTCTCGATCCTGGCCCCCCGGAATGAGTAGATGCTCTGGGCGTCATCCCCCACCACACAGATATTGCGGTGGATCTCCGAGAGCTTCCTGATGATCAGGTACTGGGCATAATTGGTGTCCTGGTATTCATCCACAAGCACATAGTCGAATGTCTCCCGGTAGCGGTCCAGAAGATCGGGATGATCCCTGAACAACAGGTTGGTCTGCAGCAGCAGGTCGTCGAAATCCATGGCGCCGAAGTGCTTGCATCGTTTCACATAGCGGTCATAGATCTCCCCCAGCCTGGGTCTTCTCGAGACCTGGTCCCGCACCTGGTACTCGCCGTTGCTCATGTAAACATCGGGCGTAACCAGGCTGTTCTTGGCGGCGGAGATCCGTCCGAATACCTCGGCGGGCTTATAGATCTTCTCGTCCAGCTTGAACTCCCTGATAATGGTCTTCACCAGGCTTCTGGAGTCGATAGTGTCGTAAATGGTGAAATTGGAAGGAAATCCCAGTCTGTCGGCCTCTCTCCGGAGGATCCTGGCAAACAGGGAGTGAAAGGTACCCATCCAGAGCCGCCCCGCCAGATCGGGGCTTACCAGGGTGGCAATGCGCTCTTTCATCTCGTTGGCCGCCTTGTTGGTAAAGGTCAGAGCCAGGATCCGGGAAGGCGGTATTCCCAGCGACAGCAGGTAAGCGATCCGGTAGGTCAGTACCCGGGTCTTTCCCGACCCGGCCCCGGCTATAACCAGTGCCGGTCCCTTGTGGTTTACTACAGCCTCCTGCTGCGCCTCATTCAGATCCTTCCTTATCGCTTCCACACGCACACTATTTAATCGGCTGTCAAAGATAACAACTGTTAATGGATTCTGCCTTTCAGATATCGTACCGGCAGGGGGAAAGAATTGCACAATTGGGGTAAAAATTGCATTTTTACGCGCCCCCGGATTGTATAATATTATGGCAATAATTCGTTTATAGAAGAAACTTCACCGATGTCCCGACCATCCCCGGTTGTTAAAAAAAGGATCGCACCGGCGATCACGGTTTCCATGATCCTCGCATGGTGTCTTTTCTCTCCTCTGCAGACCCGGGGACAGATCACCTCTGCGACCGCCGACCGGGTCGACAGCGTCAGCTATCCTTTGAATCCGGCCAGAGACCCCCTCTTCATCTTTTACCAGACCCACGGGGGTGAAAAGCAGGGCAGTCTGGTGGCCTCGCTGCCCGGACCGGGAGATTACATTTTCGTGTGGAGCAGATACAATCCGTCCATTTCCGGCTACGATCCTCCCTTTTCCACCGACAATTCCGTGGCCGCATCGTCTGTCGGAGGGCTCGACGAAGGAGGCTACCGGGTTCAGATCTCGGGCAGCGGAGTCGACACCACCTTTACAGCCTGGGTCTTCCAGGACAGGTTGCACACCAGCATCACTAAAAATGCGGCCGGACAGATCCCCGCGTACGCCATCAACTGCTTCTCCATCTATCTTTCCGGATCGGTCTCTCCCGATACGCTCATTTACTACGATCCACTTACCGGTGATCCCATCTCGAGGGTTTCCGGTTTCACCTTTAAATGGACCTCCGACAACAACGACCTGAAGATCCCCAACGATACTATAGTGCTGGATCCCAACATCACCTACCAGCCGCCTTACGACGACACCTGGTACATACTGACCGCCACGGACCAGTACGGCATGCAGGATGTGGATTCGGTTTTCTACGAGAGTATCCAGACCAGGGCGGAGTTCGAGATGGAGTATTACGACAAAGTCACAGGCGAATTTGACCCGGATCTGTCCGGTACCTGGAGTGATGAAAAGGGGAGCCTGGATGCTCCGCTGACCGTCCGGTTCAATAACCTGTCGAAAAACGGGGCCACCTTCGAGTGGGTTTATCTCGATACGCTGGGAGGGATCAAGCAGACCGAGACGACTCTGGATGTGGAGGAATCGGTCGAATTCACCTACGAGAGAGCCGACGAATTTTACGATCCCTACCTGGTCTCCACCAGCGAGGAGGGATGCATCGACACATTCCGGCTGGAAGAGCAGATCTTCGTGGTCCCTTCTCAGCTGGCCATCCCCAATGTATTCTCTCCCAACGGGGACGGGACTAATGATGAGTGGAAGTTCAAGCACCAGTCGCTGAAAAAATGCCGGATCACCATTGTGGACCGCAGCGGGAAAGTGGTGTATAAAAGGGATATTGAGGACATATATACCTGGGAAGGATGGGACGGCAACGTACGGGAGAGCAGCCGGAGAGCGCCTGAAGGCCAGTACTTCTACGTGGTGGAAGCCACCGGCTACGACGGGTTGGAATACCGCGACCAGACCATCATCGAACAATGGAGGAACAACCGGGGGAACGACCAGGACAACGGTCAGGGCGGAGGTACCGGCGGACAGCCTCCGGACGGACAGGAGGGAGCCACGGGGGGAACCCGGTATGTGGGTTTTGTGTACCTTTTCCGGCATACGGGAACGTTTTAAGAGTCCATAATAGTCCATAAGAGTCCATAAAGTCGGTAAGAGTCCATAAAGTCGGTAAGAGTCCATAAAGTCGGTAAAGTCTGAAAGTCTTAAAGTCTTAAAGTCTTAAAGTTGGTTAAGTGTTAAGTCGAAGGTGAAACAGCTGCGGATTGTGATTGTGGCCTTTATCGGGGTGACGGTAGGGGTTTTCCTGTATCTGACAGCCGGAAGCAGTGCGGAGGTCATGCTCTTCGAACGGATCATGAACGATCCGCCCCAGATGGCCTCCATGGTCCTGCTGATCGGTGCCTTCACCCTTTTGAGCACCATGACTGGCCTGCCGGTCTTCTACCTCTCCATGGCCCTTGGATTCCTGCTCCCCTTATGGCCGGCCCTGCTGATCAGCTGGGGAGTGAACCTGGTATCGGTCATGGCCTCCTACTTTATGGTCCGGTCGGCATTCACGACCTATTTCAAACAGCGTTACGGCAAGAAAAAACTGATCCGCCGGATCAATAAGCGCATCCGGAAATACGGGCTCTGGACGGTGGTCTTCAGCAGAGCAGTCTATATCTTTCCCACCAGCCTGATCAATTTCAGCTTTCCGCTGAGCAATATCTCCACCCGCTCCTACCTGCTGGGGACCCTCCTGGGGCTGATCCCGGAGTGTCTTCTGAATGTTCTGACAGGCTACCTGATCAAACATGAAGTGATCCTCCTCTCCTCCCAGGAGGCGCAGACCTGGCGTATCCTGGTTCTCGCCGCATTCATCCTGCTGTTCGCACTGGTTTTCATCCTGCTGAGGATCCGGCAGCGGAAGAAGAAACTGCGAAAGCTGAAGGCGATTCCTTACCGGGGGTAGGTTCCCAACCTGCATTTAGGCTCCACAATCCATGAATTCCAGTTGATTGGTGAATTCCAATTGATTGGCATAGGATAATGTGGTAACTTACTGTTGCCTTAAATCCCCGACACCATGACCATCTGGACCACCGAACTCAAAGAACTGGACAAGCTCTTCCGGTCCATCCAGGGACAGCACCCCAAACTGGACAATGAACTCTCCCGGCTCCTGAAGACCGATGACGAGAACATGGCACTGGTCTATGCCCGAAGATGCCTGGAGGTGATCATCACCGAACTGTGTGAGCGGGAGCTGAAGCGCAAACGGGGTTCCGATCCGATGCAGGGGATCATCGACCGGCTGAACCGGGAGGAGAAGGTCCCCCACCACATCATCGTCTCCATGCGGAACCTGAACAGTGTCTCCAACTTTGGTGCTCATCCCAAGGAGTTCGATCCCCAACAGGTAAAACCCGCTCTGCTGGACCTGAATACCATTCTCCGGTGGTATGAGCCCTACATCGAAAAGGTGAGAGGAGCCACAGGTGATGAAGTTAAAACAGCCGCCGGAGCAGTAGCAGCGACTCTTCCGGGCAGGAATAGGCAGCGCCTGGGAAAACAGATACTTATACCCTCCATTGCTATGGTGGCTGCCGCCGTGGTATGGATCATCCTGGTGAAATTCCTTCCGGACCGTGACCTGCGAAAAAGCCAGCCGGTGAACATCGAGGCGCTGGCGGTGCTGCCGTTCGACAACTACACGGGCGATAGCCAGCTGGACTATGTGGCTGCCGGCCTGCATGCTTCCCTCATCGGGGATTTAGGCAAAGTAGGTGCTTTACGGGTCAGCGGGAAAACCTCCTCTTCGGCCTTCAGGGATACCAACCTGCAGGCTTCCGAAATTGCCGGCAGGCTCGGGGTGGATGCCCTGGTCGAGCCTTCAGTCCTGTGCTATGGCGACTCGGTATGCATTCAGATCAGTCTGGTGACACCCTTTCCCGAAGAACGCCAGTTGTGGGTGGCCGAATTCAGGGAGGATAAAAGTCAGATCATCCGGCTGTTTAACCATATCACCAAACAAATTGCAGAGGAGATCATGGTCCAGTTAACTCCGGAAGAGGAGCGGTTGCTTTCCAAATCTATTTCCATCGACAGAGATGCCCTCGATGCCTACCTGATGAGCCATGAGCACTGGGACGATCTGAATGAGGACTCTGTCAGAAAAGCCATCGAATACCTGAACTATGCCGCTGAAAAAGAAACGGAATGGGCCCCCATATACGTCGGTCTTGCCCAGTTATGGGGAATACTTCTTCAAATGGGTGCTGAATCCCCTGCAGACCATATGCCCACCGTATTTATGTATCTGAACAAGGCGAAGGAACTTGATCCAGATTTCACGGACATCCATTTCAACTACGGTATCTTTGGAGTCTGGCTCGAATGGGACTGGGAGAAGGGGGAGAAAGAATTCAAGAAAGCTCTTGCCATCAATCCCAGTGATGCCATGTCGAGGATCTATTACGCCCATCTGCTCGGTATCCTTCAACGAAATGAGGAAGCTTTGTTGCAGGGTCGGATAGCCGCAGAGCTGGAGCCTTATGATCCATTGATCCAGTCCCTTTTCGGAGTAGTTCTGGCCTATAATCGCGACTGGAAAGCTGCACTGGAGCAGCTGGAAAAAGCACTGGAACTGGATCCCGGTCACTTTTTTGCTACTCAGCTCATAGACGTGGTGGCCATTCACCTGGAGGATTACGACAGGATTTTACAGGCATGGGAAAGCTATTTACCTTTCCCCGACCACCTCTTTGATACTATCCGGATCCTTTATGACGAACAGGGATTCCGTCCGGCTCTGGCGAAAGTAACCCAGGAATTGATCCAGGCAGAGTATGGCGGACCCTGGGAATATGCCATAAGGTACAATATGCTCCAGGAGTATGATAACTCACTGGACTGGCTGGAGAAAGCCTATGAGATACATGATCCTAACTTGCCATATCTTGCCACAGGTACCATGTATCTTGATTCTTTATATGACAATCCCCGGTTCATTGCCATCGTGGAGAAGATGAATCTTCCCATGCCCTCTGCGAATTAGCGGTAGTCATCGAATCCGTCAGATCGAATCCGTCAGATCGGATCCGCCAGGCCGTCTCGCCTGATCTGAGGCCAAAAGGTTTCGCTGATCACTCTCCTCATTGTACCTTTCAGCTGGCATCGCTGCGTGACAGGCCTGCGAAAGCCGGGTTACCGGTGATGAGTGACAAATTGTCAACCTGCCGGGGTTGGTGCAATATTTGTGTCACATGGGGCTGGTTATCGAATTGGATTTAAATTAACGGGATATGACGAAGAAATCTGAAAAAACGGAGAATGCCGAACATATTGAAAAAGAACAGGATAAGGATCTCGAACAGGAAGAGGAACTGAAGGAGGAAACCTTCGCCGAAGACCAGGAGCAGGAAGAGGAGCCCGGAGAGGAGGAGGAGCCTCAGGAAGAAATGGAGGTAAAAGCGCCGACGGCAGAGGAAAAACTGGCAGAATTACAGGATAAATACCTGCGGCTGGTGGCGGAGTATGACAATTTCCGGAAACGGACACTGAAGGAGAAGATCGATCTGCAGAGAAGTGCCAACGAGCAGCTGCTCGGGGATCTGCTGCCGGTTGCCGACGATTTTGACCGGGCGCTCCAGTCGGTGGAAGATGCCAAAGATATCGAAGCGGTCAAGGAGGGTTTCAAGCTGATCTACGGCAAATTCAACGGTTTTTTGAGTCAGCACGGGGTGAAACTGATCGATGCCGTGAACCAGGAGTTCGATACCGATGTGCATGAAGCCATCACCAAGATCCCCGCTCCCACCAAAAAGCTGAAGGGTAAAGTGGTGGATGTGGTTCAGAAGGGATATTATCTGAATGACAGGGTGCTGCGCTTTGCCAAGGTGGTGATCGGCGAGTAGCAGTGATCGGCGAGTAGCAGTGATCGGCGAGTAGCAGTGAACAGCGAGTAGCAGTGATCGGGGAATAATCGAAACCTTAGAGGAACAGGAGTATCAGATGGGAAAAAGAGATTATTATGAAGTGCTGGAGGTATCGAAAGATGCTTCCCAGGATGAGATAAAGAAGGCCTATCGAAAGCAGGCGCTGAAATTCCATCCTGACAAGAATCCGGGCGATGCCACCGCCGAGGAGAAATTCAAGGAAGCGGCGGAGGCCTATGAGGTTTTGCGCGATCCGCAAAAACGAAACAAATACGACCAGTTTGGACACTCCGCATTTGAAAATGGAGGTGCCGGCGGCTACGGCGGCGGCATGACCATGGAGGACATCTTTTCCCAGTTCGGCGATATTTTCGGCGGATTCGGAAGTTTCGGAGGGTTCGGCGGATTCGGCTCCCAGGGACGCGGCCGGGCCGTTTCCAAAGGTTCCAACCTGAGGGTCAAGGTGAAGCTTACCCTGAAAGAGATCGCCAACGGTGTAGAGAAGAAGATCAGGGTCAAAAAATACATCGCCTGCGATGCCTGCGACGGATCGGGCGCCAGGCACGGCACTTCTACCTCCACCTGCCCCACCTGCCACGGAAGCGGACAGGTAACCAGGGTCACCAATACCTTCCTGGGCCAGATGCAGACTGCCTCCACCTGCCCCACCTGCCACGGGGAAGGTCAGACCATCAAAGAGAAGTGTGAAGTCTGTTACGGAGAAGGGATCGTGAAGAAGGAGGAGGTGATCCCGATCAATATCCCTGCCGGGGTCGCCGAAGGAATGCAGGTGAAAATGAGCGGAAAAGGGAATGCCGCGCGTCGCGGAGGTGTCAACGGCGACCTGCTGGTCATCATTCAGGAGGAGCCTCATCCCGACCTGGTCAGGGACGGCAGTGACCTGATCTACTACCTGCATTTGAGTATCCCCCAGGCGGCGCTGGGTTCAGCGGTGGAGATCCCCACCGTGGAAGGGAAGGCCAAGATCAAGATCGAACCGGGTACCCAGCCCGGCAGGATCCTGCGGCTCAGGGGGAAGGGCCTTCCCGAGGTGAACGGTTACGGCCGCGGTGACCTGCTGGTGCAGATCAACGTCTATATACCCAAGACCCTGGATAAAGAGGAGAAGAAGATCTTTGAAAAACTGGAGCAATCGGATAACTTTACTCCCCGTCCCGATAAATCGGATTCGGGATTCTTCAACCGGATGAAAAACTTCTTCGAATGAATCTGCTCTCCGCGCGGAATGTGGTCAAGGATTTCACCGGCCACAGGGCGCTGAACAATGTCACCATGGAGGTGCCGAAAGGCAGTATCTACGGCCTCCTGGGACCGAACGGAGCGGGGAAAACCACCCTGCTCAGGATCATCAACCAGATCACCGCCCCCGACCAGGGAGAGATCCTGTTCGGCGGATCGCCCATCACCCACGAACACCGCTCGCTGATCGGCTACCTCCCGGAGGAGAGGGGGCTGTACAGAAAAATGAAGGTGGGTGAACAGGCGCTCTACCTGGCGCAGCTGAAAGGACTCTCAAGGCCGGAAGCGATGAAGCGGCTGAAAAGCTGGTTTGAAAAATTTGAAATCGGACCATGGTGGGATAAGAAAGTGGAGGAACTCTCCAAGGGGATGGCCCAGAAGGTACAGTTCATCACCACCGTGCTGCACAGCCCTCAGCTGTTGATCTTCGACGAGCCCTTCAGCGGCTTCGATCCCATCAATGTGAACATCCTCAAAAAGGAGATCCTCCAGATGAAAGAGGAGGGGGCCACCATCATTTTCTCCACCCACAACATGTCGTCGGTGGAAGAACTCTGTGATCACATCACACTGATCAACCGGTCAGAAACGCTTCTTCAGGGCGAGATCTCCAGGATCAGGGAGCAATACAGGGCCAACAAGTACGCGGTGTCCTTCGAAGGGGACGGAGAAAAAATATCCCGGGGACTCGATCCACGGTTCGAGCTGCTGAAGATCGAGGAGAACGGGATGGGACGGCAGGCCGTCATCCGCATCAAAGAGGATGCCGGCTCGGGCGATCTGATCAGGAACCTGCTGGACCTTATCGAAATCAAGGCATTCCATGAGATCCTTCCCGGCATGAATGACATTTTTATCCAGGTGGTAAACAACGACCCTGAAACGAATTAAGCCGCTGCCATGAGTAAGACCACGCTGATCGTTCAACGCGAATACCTGACCCGGATCAGGAAGAAGTCGTTCATCATCATGTCGATCCTGGGTCCCTTCATCTTCGCGGCCTACGTCCTGATACCCATGTATTTCGCCACTCTGGAAGACAAAGAAGAAAAGACCGTGGTGGTGATCGATGAATCGAAACTTTTCACTGAATACGGACCCGATGGAGTGGAATCGGTGATCCCCGATACAGAATACATCACCTTCCAGATCATCGAGGATGTCCCCCTGGAAACTTTTCGGGCAGGATTCGAAGAAACCGGCTACTACGCCGTACTGTTCATTCCTTCCAACATTCTTGCCTCGGAGGTTTCCCTGATCTATTCCACCAAACAGGTTTCACTGGAAGTGACCGAGCATATCCAGCGCTCGATGGAAGAGGAGATCGAGCACCTGAAACTGGCCCAGCATGACATTGAGGATCTCCCCCGCATACTGGCCGAGGTGGAGACCAGCATCCGCACCAGGAGCATCAAATGGACCAGGGACGGACAGACCCAGGAGACCAACACCGGAGTGGTGATGGGTGTGGGATATCTCGGGGGACTGCTGATCTTTTTCTTTATCTTCTTTTTCGGATCGCAGGTCATGCGGGGTGTGATCGAGGAGAAGACCAGCCGGATCATCGAGGTGATCGTCAGCTCGGTCAGACCGTTCCAGCTGATGATGGGGAAAATCATCGGGGTGGGACTCACCGGCCTGACCCAGTTCATCCTCTGGCTGGTGCTTTCCATGCTGCTGATCACCGGGCTGAAGGCGGCCTTCTTTCCCGAGCTGAACCAGACCCCCACGGAACAGGTGGTGGGATCGGACCTGTTCGGACAGGGTACGGGGCAACAGGATGAATCCGGAATACCGGGCCTTCTGCAGAATGAACCGGCAACAGCCGGTGAAGACCGGCCGGGCATGACCGGTGGTGCGGAGATGAGCGGTGAAGAGATGGATATGGCCCAGGAGATCTTCGCCTCCCTGCGGGCGATCAACGCGGGTGTGATGGTGGGATCCTTCCTGTTCTTTTTTGTCTTCGGATACCTTCTCTATGCCGCCATGTTTGCGGTCATCGGATCGGCTGTGGACAACGAGACCGACACCCAGCAGCTGATCCTTCCGGTGATCCTGCCCCTGATCCTGGGAATCTACGTGATGATCGGGGCGATCAACAACCCCGACGGTGCCCTCCCATTCTGGTTCAGCATCATCCCGTTCACATCGCCCGTGGTGATGATGGTCCGCATTCCCTTCGGGGTGCCCTGGTGGCAGGTGGCACTCTCCGGATCACTGCTGCTGGCCACCTTCCTCGGCATGACCTGGGTGGCCGGGAAGGTATACCGGACCGGCATCCTGATGTACGGCAAGAAGGCCTCCTACAAGGAGATCTGGAAGTGGCTGCGCTACAACGCCTAACTTTACGACTTTACAACTTTATGGGCTTTACGGACTATTACAGACTCATATGCGTTTTGCTATCCTCGACTTCGGTACCAACACGTTCAACCTTCTGATCGCTGAGAAGCAGGCAAGGTCCTTCAGGGTCCTTTACTCCGGCAAACAGCCGGTGAAACTGGGCCGGGGAGGTATCCAGCAGAACCGGATCACCCCCGATGCCTTCGAACGGGGCTTCGTCGCCATCCAGAATCACCTGGAGACCATCGAGCAGTTCGGAGTGGAGGAGGTCAGGGCGTTTGCCACCTCGGCCATACGCAATGCCAGTAACGGGAGTGAATTCACCGATGAGGTGAAAAAGCGATTCGACATCAGGGTGCGGGTGATCCCGGGCGACCGGGAAGCTGAACTGATCTACAAAGGAGTGCGGCAGGCGCTTCCGTTCGATGAAACCGCCATGATCCTCGATATCGGGGGCGGCAGCAACGAGTTCATCATCTGCGACCGCGAGCAGATCCTCTGGAAGCAGAGTTTCGAACTGGGGATGGCCCGGATCCTGGAGCTGTTCGATCTTTCGGATCCCATTAACGTGGAAGAGGTCAGCGCACTGGAGGATTTCTTCCGGGAGGGCCTTCGACCCTTATATGAGGCGGTTATCCGGGAACGGCCCGCCATACTGGTGGGAGCCTCCGGTTCGTTCGACACCTTTTTTTACCTGATGCGGGAAACCGGGGTGGATCTGCCTCCCGGGGAGCACGGAAGGAAGCTCCCGCTGGAGGAGTATCATAAGCTCCACAGCAGGCTGCTTCTGTCCACCCTGGAGGAGCGGAAACGAATGCCGGGAATGGAGCCTGTCAGGGTGGAGATGATTGTACCGGCTTCAATTTTTGTTAGTTTTATCCTGCGTGAATTCGGGATCAGAAAACTTTTGCAGTCCGATTTCGCACTGAAAGAGGGGGTGATCTCGGAGTTACTTGGACTGTAAACAAAGGGCTTCCGTAAAAATGGAAAGCAGCGGCTTCCGTAAAATGGACCTGCCCGTCTAAAACCAATGAGCATGGCGAATATACTGGTGATCGACGACGAAAGGAGCATCCGCAACACACTCAAGGAGATCCTGGAGTATGAAAAGTTTTCGGTCGACCTGGCCGAACACGGGAAGGAAGGGCTGGAGATGTTCCAGAAGGGTCATTACGATGTGGTCCTCTGTGACATTAAGATGCCCGAGATGGACGGGCTGGAGGTACTGGAAAAGATCTTCGAGAACGGCGCCGACACCCAGGTAGTCATGATCTCGGGCCACGGGAACATCGACAATGCGGTGGAAGCGATCAAGAAAGGAGCATACGATTTCATTGAGAAACCACTGGATCTGAACCGGCTACTGGTCACCATCCGGAACGCACTGGACAAGTCGAACCTGATAACGGAGACTAAGGTGCTGAAGAAGAAAGTCAGCAAAAAATATGAGATGGTGGGTGAGTCGGAGGCAATCCAGCAGGTAAGAGAGATGGTTGCCAGAGTGGCGCCCACCGATGCCCGGGTGCTGATCACAGGCGCCAACGGTACAGGAAAAGAGCTGGTGGCCCGATCACTCCATGACCAGAGTAAACGGGCCGGAGGACCGTTCGTGGAGGTGAACTGTGCAGCCATACCTTCGGAACTGATCGAAAGTGAGCTGTTCGGTCACGAAAAAGGGGCCTTCACCTCGGCCATCAAACAGCGGAAAGGCAAGTTCGAGCAGGCCGACGGCGGCACCATCTTTCTGGACGAAGTGGGAGATATGAGTCTTTCCGCACAGGCCAAAGTGCTGAGGGCATTGCAGGAAAATAAGATCAACCGGGTGGGCAGCGACAAAGATATCAATGTGAATGTGAGGGTGCTGGCGGCCACCAATAAAAATATGAAGGAGGAGATCGAGAAATCCAGCTTCAGGGAGGACCTCTATCACCGTCTGAGCGTGATCCTGATCCATGTCCCCTCGCTCAATGAGCGGCTGGAGGACATCCCCATCCTGGCCGATCATTTCAACCGGCAGATCTGCGAGGAGTACGGCACCCCTCCCCGGAAGATCACCGGCGACGCCATCGAGGAACTCAAGAAGATCAACTGGACCGGCAACATCCGGGAGTTCCGCAATGTCCTGGAGCGGCTCATCATCCTCTGCGAAAAAGAGATCACCGGCAAGGATGTGAATGCCTTTGCCATGCCCATCTCCAATAATAGTCCATAATAGTCCATAAAGTCTGTAAAGTCTGTAAAGTCTATAAAGTATATAAAGTGGCAGGATGACTTTTGACTCCTTTACAGACTTTACGACTTTACGACTTTACGACCTTACAGACTATTACGGACTGTTACTCGCTTTCCATAATTTCTTGCAGCAGCCTGCCATAAATGGCATGATTGTCCACCGCCTCCTCTTCCGGGATCCTTTCGAAGATGTAGATTTCGTAGGTGTAGCCACCCAGCACCTTGAACGGCTCCTTATCCCTCACCAGGTGGACCAGGCGGTAGTGGGGATTGTCCATCAGCCGCTCCAGGGGAAGCTGCCCCTCATTGGGACTGAAATGGGCGTCCCAGAAGACCAGTTCACCCTCCAGGATCTTCTTCTCGGGATGTTGCCGGTCGTAAACGAACTGATGGGAAAGATCGGGATCGTAGGGACTGATCTTCATGAAATGAGTGAAGAACGGGTTGTAATAATGAAACTTCCGGTCGGCATATTCAGAGTTCATCTTCCATTCGGCGGCCTCCTTTACCAGGCGCTGGGTCCCTACCAGGGGGACAGGGATCTTATACACCCGGTATGGAACGGTCACCAGAAAAATGCAGAGTATGGCAGTGGCGCCGCGCTTGGCAATTTCGGGCACAGGGACCAGTTCCGTCAGCCTGCTCCACCCTGACATTCCCAGCATGACCGCCGACGGGACAACCGCGATCATCACCCGGACCAGTCCCACCGAATTACCAGCACCTCTCCACCACACATAACTATGGGCTGCCAGATAAACCATGAAAGGCAGGTAAACCACCAGCATCTCCATCAGCCATTCTTTCCGTGGCCTTTTAGGGTGGATCCACGGATCGATGATCCATCCGACCCCTCCCGCGATCATGGCTACTGTCAGGGGAATCCCCAGTATGAACTTGAAAGCCCTCACATAATGGAACAGATCCCCGCTTCCATAGATTCCCTGCGCCGTTCCCTTATAAGGCATGTGACGGATGACCCAGAAAAAGTCGTCGTAATAGAAACTTCCTACCACACTGTAGAAAATGAACCCGAAAAACAGGAAAGGGATCGCGGTCCACTTACGCTGCCAGGCATAAGCGATCAGAAACAAGGGAAGGATTACCACCGCTTCGTTACGAACGAAGGGAAGGAACGAGAGCAGGAGGGCCGACCAGATGTATTGCTTCTTATAGAAAAGAAAAATGGTAAGGATCAGCATCAGGCTGGCCAGGATTTCGGTCATTCCGCTGATCATCAATACTGTATACAATGGTGATGAGATCAGAAAGAAGATGGCCAGCACCGGATGCCGAAGACCCATGAGCCGGGCCGTCCGATAGGAAAAGTATGCAGTAGCCGTGCCCGCCAGAACATTGAAAATCCGGATCCCGTTGAATCCGAACTGGGCGAATGGTGAGCTTACAGCAGTGAAAAAAGGCTTCCCCCAGTGATAAAGAAAGAAGTGGGGAAACTGGTAAGCGTATCTGGACCTGCGGTAATGCCCGATATCATCCGCCCCGCCATGAGTTCCTTCAGAGAGATAGACCAGGATAGTATATATGGTCACTATAACCAATAGTATGGCAGGGACCAGGTATCGTTCCACCTTTTCCCAATCAATCTCCTTCCACGGACTCTTATTCATTTTCCTTCCTGCTTTTTATTGATTTTCTTGCTGAACCTGATTCTCTTTGAATACACGCCTTGCGAACAGACCATACTTCACGATGCAATAGATTGCCCTGAATCCGTCCTTCCAGTTGATCTTCTTCCCCTCCTCATAGGTCCTGCCGTAATAGGAGATCCCCACTTCATATATCCGTATACCGGGTACCCGTGAGATCTTGGCGGTTACCTCGGGTTCGAATCCGAAGCGGTTCTCCCTCAGGTGTATCTTCTTGATGATCTCCGACCGGAACATCTTATAGCATGTCTCCATATCGGTCAGATTGAGATTATTGAACATGTTGGAGACGAACGTAAGGAACTTGTTACCGATCGAGTGCCAGAAAAAGAGGATCCGGTGTGGGTTGGACCCCATAAAACGGGATCCGTAAACCACATCGGCCCGATCGTTCATCAGGGGTTTGAGCAGGTCGCTGTATTCCAGGGGATCATATTCCAGATCGGCGTCCTGTATCACCAGGAACTCCCCTGTGGCTTCCTCGATGCCCCGGCGGATAGCCGCCCCTTTACCCATGTTCCTCTCCTGGTGAACCAGTCGCATATCTGTAAATCCCTGACTTTCTGATCTTTTTAAGATATATTCCTCCACCACCCGGCCGGTCCGGTCGGTGGAGCAATCATTGACCACGATGATCTCCAGCGAAATGCCATCAATCTGTACCTCGCCCACCCGGTCGAGTATCTGGTGTACAGTCTTCTCCTCGTTAAACGCAGGAATGATCACTGAAAGCGTTCTGTTCATGGTCACTGAAGCTTGAATATTTCTGTAGTTCCAATCTCCCCAATCTTTCTGCCCAGGATCGAATCGAGGTTCGTGATATCCTGGTAAGGTTCCCGGGAGCCGAGAATGAGATATTCAATCCCGGCTTTCCGCATCCTGGTCAGTCGTTCATCCAGAGGCAATGGCCTGTATGGAGAATAATCGGTCAGCCCTTTTCTGTCCATCAAATATAGGGATATGTTTATGCTTCGGTCAGGAGTACAGTACACCTTGTGATCCCTGGTAATTCCCAGTTGCTCCAGCTCCTCTTCGATATCATACATGCGCAGGTTCCGGCAGGATCCCGCAAAATACATATTCCTCTCCCTGTATCGCTTTCGCATGTGTTCTCCTGCATTCACAGCAAGCAACAAAACTACCGATGCAAGAAACAACTTCATCCAATATGAGCGATACAGGCTGGGCCAGCCAAGACGAATTACCGAAAAGAGGGTTAAATATAATGGAATGAACAGGAAAAGATTGTTTATATGATAATAGTCGTGGTTTCTGAGATCAAAGAAAAACAGTACAGAAAAGCAGACAGCTCCGGCAACCACCAGGATATTAAGGGTATGGAGAAACCTGTTGGCCTTTTTTCTCAGAAACAGAGAAAAAACAAATACCAGTGCGGAGAGCATCAGGAAGTACCTGGAGTGGTAGACCCCCTCCCTGAACCAGCCGCCCATACTGTGAAGAGTGGCTTCAATCGTCTCCCGGTCCATTCTCCATAAAGGCCTGATCTCGGCCGGTGATACGCTCCCGCCATGGATATCTGAATAGATTCTGCCGTAGGTATACCAGGCGATCACAAGGATCAGTACCGACAAGTACGAGAGGATCTCAATGAAACGGTATCTGAACGGAGTAAGGTCCGAACTTTGGGATCGAACACGATGCAGGTCAAGTAGAGCAACACCCCCGATCGCCAGATAGGGTAAAAGAGCAGAGGTTTTTGTCAGAGCAGCCAGTGCGAAAAAACCCATCGATGCGATCCAGGGAGTGAGCCTTCTTCTCTTCAGATATACGGTAAAGAAATAAAATGCGATGAATGTGAATGATAGTGCCGTTGCATCCGGGATGAAGTTATTCAGATAATAGACATAAATGGGAGATGTAAATATGATCAGCGGAATAAATCCCGCATAAAACCAGTCTCTGGTGAAATAATAGGAGGCCCTGAACAGGCAGGTCAACCCGGTGAAACCAATGAGGATCTGAAACAGCCTGAACCAGATCTCCTCCGGGCCGAATACTCTGTAGAAAAGCGAGATCATGAAATAGATCAGGGGAAACTCCACAATGGAAATGTCCGAACTCAGATTATCAGCAAGAAGCGCGTTGGTCTGGGTGGTAAAAAAATTTCCTCCATGATAGAAATTCAGCGGGAAGGCTGCGCTGATACAGTTTCTCCACTGGTGAATTCCCACCGGACGGAAGGTAATCACCTGATGATAGTTATACGCCAGGGAGAGAATGAGAAGAAGTCCTATGAAATAGTGCTCAGGCTTCAGAAACCTGATGTGGAAGCGTTTCATCCTTACAATCAGCGTCGGGTGGTTTGTTATGGGGATTTAATCTTGTAAAGGGCCGCATCATTATAACTGCTCGTATGTACCAGTTGATAATTATCCTCCAGGATCTTGATCCATGCTGAATTGGATTCACTCTGCAGGAACCGGTCATGATAAAAGATGACCACCTGTTCCAACGGGATCTCCCTGCGCCCCGGGCGTTCCGGTTTGCCCAACCCCGGCAGACCCACCTGCATTTCGCCGGCCATCACCACAGGAACCCGGTCTTCGTTCCAGATCAGGGGGAAAGGGCCATAGCACTGTGGATTGTTCAGGTTCACCAGATCTTTTTCCAGACCCACATACAAACCGAAATGAAGATGCAGCCAATTGTCCGATTCCCGCAGAGTATAAATGGTGCTCCCCTTTTCGAGGTGTGGATCCAGTTCCTGCAACTGATTGATCATGAAAACCTGAGGCTTATAAAACCCGGGCATCAGGGTTTGCTTGTAAATGACGGCAAAAATAATGACACCTGCCAGTATCAGGCTGATGGGTAGCGGGATGCGCTGGAAAGGCAGCCACATGGCCAGGAAAACAAAGAAAAAGAATCCCACGCGCTGGGTCAGAGTTCCGGACATAAAATTGTCCGGATTGACAAAATACAGGATCAGGAAAAGTATGGAAAGCAGAAGGAAGGGGAGGGAACGGTCCGCCACCACACTTTTGAAAGTTACCTTTTTCTTTTCGGCGCGAATGGCCAGATCTATCACAAGGGTTAGCCCGGTCAGGAGCAGGGCAAAGAATAGCGGCCGGGTGGCCACTGATTCCATCTCGTGGTGAAATCCGATAATCGGCCGGATGCGAATGAGCATTTTCATCAACTCATGGGCCGATGCAGCATTCCCGTCCGCACCCGACTGGATGGCGGTAACCGAGAGTGAATAGATCAGCAAAGGGATCAGGGAAGGGACAAAGGCTGCTGCGGTCCGCACCGCCCGCATCCAGAGATTCCCGGAAAATCCATCTTCCCCGTTTCCTTCCTGACCAAGCCGGACGGATTCCACCAGGAAATGAAGAGCGAACGTCGCCATGAAAAAAGTAAAAACCAGGCCATGGGTAAAGTAAAAGATCAACAGCAACAGGGCAAACCGGACGAGGTTTCTGTTTCCGGGATGGGGACCGATCCGGAACCAGTACCCGTATGCCAGGAAGAAAAAGACCACACCGAAAGAGAAAGCATAATATCCGGCCAGCAGAAAGAAACTGGGGATCAACGGAAAAATCAGGTACTGTGCCAGCGGATTAACCCTGGAACCCATCCCCCTCAGAAAATAACGATATGAAAGAGCCATACCTGCGACCAGGGTCACAAGCATCAACTTTTCTGCCAGCCAGGGAGGAAACGGAACGGTCAGCAGGCTGAGAAACAGCATCGAGGTCCAGTATCCCACGGGAAGCGGATTTATCTGATAAAATTCCGGGACAAGTCCCCTTCCCATGATCAGATCTTTCAGTACATAGGCGTTGTGAAGATGCTGAGGACCGTCCAGCGAAGGGACATAGCGGAACCAGACGAATGAATAAAGTGTGATGACCAGCAGCAGCCAGTATCCCACGTCAAAATAGCGGGAAGGGAGATCATACAGCTTGTCATTCAGGGTGCGAAGTGATGAAATCATAAAGACCCGGTTGAGGCTTCCGCCAAAGATAATGAATAGTTTTTTATTAGTTTTACTGCTCAAACAGAGTACGGCTGCATTTTGAGCACACCAACCACCACACTGATCATCCCGGCATTCAACGAAGGAGATGTCATCCGGGGAACCATGGACAGGCTTGTCGACAGCAGTCTGCACCAGAAATATGAGGTGATTGTTGTGGATGACGGCTCCACGGACGACACCGCGGAGATCATTGCAGAATACCCTGTCAGATTATTACGCCATCATACCAATAAAGGATATGGAGCGGCCCTGAAAACGGGCATCAGGAAGGCCTCCGGCGGCCAGGTCATCATCATGGACAGTGATGGACAGCATGATCCTGTCTATATTGAAAAGATCGAAGAACTCCTGCGGGAATTCGACATGATCATCGGTCAGCGCAGTGCCACCTCCCACCAGGTAAGGCACAGGAAATTAGGCAAATGGATGATTCACAAAATGGGAGAGTACCTGGTGGAACAAAAGCTTCCCGACTACAATTCCGGGTTCCGGGGATTTAAAACCGATATTATCCGGAGCATGCTGCATCTGATGCCCAACGGTTTTTCCTTCTCAACCACCTCCACGCTCGCTTTTCTGAAAGAGGGATTCAATGTGGGCACCACAGAGATCGAGGTCGGCATGCGTCAGGGGAGAAAAAGCAGTGTGAAGATGGTCAGGGACGGTTCGAAAACCATGTTGCTGCTCTTCAGGATCATCATGTTGTTCAATCCGCTGAAAGTCTTTTTTCCCTCCAGCGTGATCATATTCCTGGCCGGCCTGGCATTCGGGATCACCGGGTATATTCTTTACGGCCGCTTTTCCAATGGAGGGGTGGTTCTGACCATGCTGGGGATGTTTCTGTTCTTCATCGGTCTGATGGCTGACCAGATCTCAACTCTAAACAGGAGGAAGCAGTAAATGGGCAGTGGGATTCCCCGAAACCGGTGGAGAGATTCTGATGTGGAAGCTCACTGGGACCGGGTAGCGAACCGTTATGTGGCTGAAAACGAGCGGGTGAAAGACACCCACGATCAGCGATTCAGGGAAAGTATCCAATATCTGGATCTGAATAAGGATATATCGGTCCTGAACATTACCAGCCGCGACGGGGAAGCTACCGATTACATCATCCGGGAGTGTCCCTCCTGCCGGGTCCTCAACGCAGAGATCTCATCAGGACTCATGAGGGTGGCCGGGGAGATTCGTCCGGGAATTACCCAGCAGAAGATCGAAACTTATTCCTCCCTGCCATTCGGGGAGGGTGAATTCGACCGGATCCTTTCCCTGGAGACCCTGGAGCATGTGGAGGACCCGCTGGCTTTCCTGGCTGAATTACACCGGGTCTCCGTGCCGGAGGCATTGATGGTGCTGACCTGCCCGCCGGCGACCAGTGAAATCCCCTACCGGATCTACTCACTGTTGTTCGGGGGTCACGGTGAAGGTCCGCACCGGTTTCCTCCTTCCCGGAGAGTAAAAAAAATGTTTGAGCTGACAGGCTGGAACCTTCTGGTGCATCGCGGAACCGTACTCTTTCCGGTGGGCCCGCGGCGGTTCAGGGAGTGGGGAGAAAAGCTCCTGGAACGGGCACAGGGTAGGTTTATTTCTGAACTGGGTATCCGTCAACTCTATGTCTGCAACAAAAAGTGAAATCCTGTTGAGGCAGGTGATGCGCTCAGAACTCTGCACCCGCTGCGGAAGCTGTGTCGGCTTATCGGACGGTGCTATCCGGTTCATCAACCGTGAGGGAACTTACCTGCCCGTAATTGAAGGATCGCTCAGTGAGGACAGATACGAGCGAATCTGGAACGCCTGTCCGGGACGGTATTTTTCTTTTCCCGTTCACCGGGAACAATTTTTTGGCGACACCCCGAAATTCCATCCCTATACCGGTCCCTACCATGGGCTCTACATCGGACACGCCCTGGATCCCGAAATCCGCCGAACAGGAGCCAGCGGGGGCATCCTTTCGGCCATCCTGATTTACCTGCTGGAAGAGAAGCGGATCGACGGTGCGGTGATCACCCGGATGTCGAAGGAGAAACCATGGCTCACCGAACCATCTATCGCCACTTCCAGGAAAGAGATCCTCGAAGGAGCCCAGAGCAAATACATTCTCACCTCGGTCAACGAAATCCTCGACCGCTCTGCCGGTTTTCCCGGAAGACTAGCCTATGTCGGCCTGCCGGCTCAGGTCCAGTCGATCCGTAAACTGCAAAAGGCCGGAGACCCTTCGGTGAAAAATATCCGGTATGTTTTCGGCCCCTTTTACGGCAATACCCTTCACTTCTCCTCCGTGAAAAGCTTCCTCCGTTCCTATGGAGAAAAGGATCACCGGAAGATCCGGAAACTCTGGTTCCGTTACGGGGAGTGGCCCGGAAACATGCGGGTGGAGATGGAATCGGGTCGCGTGATCGAGTTAAAGAAGTTTCACGCCAACTACCTGATCCCCTTCCATATCGTACGCAACAGCTTGTACTGCACCGACTTCACCAATGAGTTCACCGATCTGTCCGGCGGAGATGCATGGGCTCCCGTATATGAGGAGAGAGGGAAGGGTTATTCTCTCGTGATCCCCAGGTCGGAGACGGCCATGCAACTTTTGGAAGAAATGCAGGCGGGTGGCTGGCTGCACCTGCAGGAGACCAGCGAAAAGGAGTGCATCGACATGCATTCCCACGGGTATGACTTTAAAAAACGGGGAGCTTTCATCCGGATCCGGTTGAGGAGGTGGCGATTCGGAAGGATCCCCGATTATGGATATACTCTGAAAGGTTTTCCGTTGAAAAGGTGGCTGATGGAGATAATTATCAGTTCCCTGTTCGTGGTACTCAGCACCCGGCCGGCCCGCTGGGCAGTGGAACAGTTCTCTCCGGCCTTTATCGGCAGAATATTCGAAAAATCCCGCACCCTCTGGAAACGTTCCACACATCACATTAAGCGAAACCAATTGAATTGAGATGAGTCGCAGGGTCAGGAAATGGGTTTTCGTCGGATTGCACCTCATCGGTTTTGTTTTACTCTGGTATGTGATCAGGGATCTGCAATGGGACGAGTTTCTCACACTGATGGGTCAGCTGCCGGTCTGGAAGTATCTGGCGGGAATTGCTGTGCTGACCCTGGTGTATGTACTTAAGTCGCTTCGATGGAAGCTGCTGACCGAATCGTTCGGGATCAGGATCAGCTGGCGAGATTCGCTGGTATTCTATCTTTCCGCAGGTTTCCTAAGTGTATTCACACCGGGACGGCTGGGGGAATTCGCCAAGGTCATCTTCCTGAACAAAAAATACCGGACCGGTATTTCCACAGCCACTTCTTCCGTATTCCTTGACCGGATCTGGGATGTCCTGGTGTTGAGTATGGCAGCATTCCTTGCTCTGGTGCTCGTTATCGGCAGATTGGAGGCAAACCTGCTGACCATTCTGCTTCTGGGGGCACTGATTGCGATCTCCGTTGTTGTCATTGTGATGCCCTCTTTGCTGTTCGGTCCCCTGCTTTTCAGCATCCGCCGGTTCAAAAACATCCATCATAAAGTGGAGAATCTTTTTATCGTCTGGAATGCAAGCCGGTTCAGGTATTTCTTCCCCTCTGTTGCCATCTCAGCGGGAGCATTTCTGATGCTTGCCGCACTTCCCGTTCTCCTTTCCGCCGGAACATGTTGCAGCATTTCCTACGGTCGGGGGATCGCAGCCATTTCCATATCCAATATTCTTTCATTTCTTCCCATCACTGTGGCAGGGTTCGGCACACGGGAACTGGTCTTCACGGAGATCTGGGCACTGGATGGATACTCTAAAGAAGCGGCCCTGATGGTTTCGACCGGTTACTTCATGATTACCTATCTGGGATCCCTGACCCTGGGCGGAATTGTCTATCTGTTCAATATCGGGCGATTGTACAGACCGGCAGAGATCATAAAGCTTTCAGCAAAAGAGGACCGGACAGCTATGACTGTCTAACTGGAAACGCGGTACCCGTAGACCCGTTCCGTTACCATCTCCAGAGACTGATCGAAGGTGATACCGGCCCTGCGGGCGTGCCGGTCGATCTGGCGGACCAATGCCGGATCTTTAAGGAGCTCTTCCCGGATGATCCGCTTTCCTTCCGCAGGCTCCATCTCCCTGAGCGCGGAGTGATCCGCACCCGTATCATATTCCACATAGATACCCTGCCTGGCCAATTGGGCGTCGGGTATCTCCAGCATATGCCAGAATCGCCCGTCGGCTCTGAATTTCAGAAAATTCAGCCAGTAGGCCTCTCTGGTCATCCCTGAATAATGGATCACCCCCTTGTTGTACTGCCAGGTCTGGAACTGGTTCAGATAGAGAAAGAAACCCAGCAGGGCAAGGAAGACCCACCGGAAAATGCGCCTGAATCCCAGGCCGTATTCCACTGCGGCAGCCAGCGGAATGGCCATTACTCCGTAGATATCCACGAAAGAGCGGAGTCCGAAACTCCCTCCGTTCCACCATGACCACCAGCTGGCAAGAAGATAAATCTGAAGGATCAGGTAAACCCCGATGGCCAGCCGCTGTTTTCCGATCCATCTCCCGGGAAGGAAGAGTCCGGCCGTGGCCACCAGCATCAGGGGGGTGTAGAGGTACCATCCCTTGCGGTAACTGAAGAGCAAATCCAGGAATTGCGGTGCTTCGGGATAGAAGTTACTGCCCGAAGGCCCGTAGGAGTTGAACAGATAAGATCCGGTAACTGCTTTCCAGTAAATGAGTTGGGGGATCCAGGGCAACAGAAAGCAAAATGCCATCAGCAGCAGCTGCGGCCAGTGTTTTACCAGATCCCTGAACCGGCTTTGGAGGGATTGCCATCCATCGACCCCCCACAAAAGAAACAGTGAACCGGCAATGATATTGGAGGGCCGGATGAGAACGATCAAGCCGAACAACAAACCCATGGCTATGGCGATTCCCGCGGAAGGTTTTCCGTACCACCGGATGATCAGCCAAAGAAACAATGTGATCAGAGCGAAGTTGTACCCGTGCGACATGGGTCCGTTGTGCACGGTGTAGAAGAACAGGTTGGTGCCCAGGGCAACCAGCACAAGCGTGATGGCCGTGGCAGCAGGTGAAAAGTACCGGAGCAGAATCCGCCTCAGTACCAGCAATCCGACCATCACATAAAACAGCGTGGAGAGTACCAGGAAAAACTGGTAGATGCTGCCGTATCCATCCCGGGGTTCCCCGAACAAAGGAGCCAGGGCATGGGCAGAGAAAAAGAAGGGACTGTACAGAATGGAAAGACCCATAGAGGTCTGAATCAGCCGCTTGCCATTCTCCAGTTTCGCATACCAGAATTTACTGTCATTCACAAATCCTTCCGGCGGATCGTCAATGAATCCAAGGGTCACATCTCCATAAATAAAAGTGGCCGGCAGGTAACCGTAGTAGGAAATCACATCCCACTTGATCACTCCGCGCTCATTGGGTTTGGATCGCGTCCAGTGATGATAGGCAAAAGTGGTGGCCAGCAATGCGGCCAGTATAAACCACAACGCAAAGGACGGGAATCTGGAACTACTGGTCATGATCCACAAAAATATGGATTTAACCTGATTACCCCGCTCAGAACTGAAAATAGATGAAGGGCTGGAGGTCGGCCGACCATGCCTGGTAGGTGATGAAAACCACGATGACGCTGATCACCACCTTCAGCCAGAGGGGAGTGCGGATGAATCCGTTGAGAAGTGCCAGCTTCCAACGCTCGGGAACCCAGTGCATCAAATAGCCCAGGGCCATCACCCCGAACACCAGACGATAGCTCCACAGGACCTCCGGAATGATGGAACCGTTGAAATCGGTCACCACCTGACGGATCAGCTGGTTGGCCTTCTCCATCGATTCGGACCTGAACCAGATCCGGGTGAAGGTGATGAACAGGAAGGTGTTGAATATTTTCCAGAAGCGCACCGCCCAGTGGTTGCTCTTTTCGTACGGACTGATCTTCTTCCACTGCTTGTAGACCACGATCCCCAGTCCGTTCAGTCCGCCCCACACCAGGAACTGCCAGCTGGCCCCGTGCCACAGCCCTCCCAGCAGCATGGTGATCATCAGGTTCACATCGGTCATCACTCTCCCCTTCCGGTTCCCCCCCAGAGGGATGTAGAGGTAATCCTTCAGCCAGCTGGAGAGGGAGATGTGCCAGCGCTTCCAGAAGTTGCCCACATTGGTGGCCTTGTAGGGGGCATTGAAGTTCTTGGGCAGACGGAAGCCCATCAGCAGCGCGATCCCGATGGCCATATCGGTATACCCGGAGAAGTCCACGTAGACCTGCAGGGAATATCCGAACAGGGCAGCCAGGTTCTCGAATCCGGAAAAGGTATCCGGATTGGCGAAGACCCGGTCAATGAAATTCACCGCCAGGTAATCCCCGATAAAGACCTTCTTGAAAAGCCCCTTGAGGATCAGAAACAGCGCATAGCCGAACTCCTCCATGGTGAGGCTGTACCGTTTGTAGAGCTGGGGGATGAATTCCGAAGCCCTCACGATGGGACCCGCCACCAGCTGGGGGAAGAAGGAGACGTAAAAGCCGAAATCGAGAATGTGCCGGACCGGATCCACCTTCCCCCGGTAGATATCCACCGTGTAGGAGATGGTCTGGAAGGTGTAGAATGAGATGCCCACCGGAAGCAGGATCACCGACACATCGAACCGGGTTCCGGTGAGGCTGTTGGACCACATGGCCAGGTGGTTGACCACCCCGATATCGAGATTGAACAGCTGGTTGACCGTATCGACGAAAAGGTAGGTGTACTTGAAATAGGAGAGCATGAAGAGATTGATGAACACGCTCATGATCACTCCGAATTTCTTCCATCCCTTTCGCCGCGAATAATGGATCAGGTTACCCAGATAGAAGTCCGAAACGGTGGAGAAGACCAGGATCAGGAAAAACAGGCCGGAGGTTTTCCAGTAAAAGAAGAGACTGGCCAGAAAAAGAAAGGCGTTCCGCAGGGCCCGCTGCCGGTAGATGCCCGAATAGATCAGGAGCACCACCAGGTAGAAGCCCCAGAAAAAGGGCCTGGTGAAGAGCAGCGGCTTTTCGGGGTGGTAGAGAAAAATATCGGAGAGGATCTGGATCACAGGGATGCAGTGGAGGTGGAGTATTCGGTATAGGCCATCATCAGGGCATTATAGAACATTTCGGCCACCAGGTTCACCCCCAGCAGGGTAAAATGTACATAATCGGTGGAAGCCAGCTGCGGATCCGCCTCCACAAAGGAGGGCATGGAATTTTTCCCTCCCATGGCCTCGAACAGGTCCCAGAATGCACAACCGCTCTGCAGGGCTGCCTCCCTGAGTGCATCCCGGATCTGTTCCACTCCCGGATGGGTCACGAACCGGCCCCTCTCGCGGACCGACATGTCGGAGGGACCGACCACAATGACAGGGGTCCCCGGGGAGATGGTACGGAGAAACCGGAGCTCCCGGATAAATGCCCGGCGGTAATAATCCGCATCAAGATAGGGAACCACATTGCCTCCGAACTGAAGAATGATCAGTCCCGGATCGAGCAGTTCCATCATATCGTGCTGATGCTGCCGGTCCATCCTGGAGAAGATCAGTCCCGAACCACCCCGCATGGCGATGTTGTCCATCTGCAACCCTTTATCCGATTCGAAGGAGATCCCGTAGATCCTCCCCCCTTTCGGCATCCGGAAACGGATCTCCACCTCCTCCACCTTTCCGGGATAGTTAAAATCGGCCACACTGAATCCGCCGGGGAGACCGCTGAGCGTATCGGAAAACGCCCCGTTCACGCGGAAAGCCACCGCAGCATCCTCCACATAGGAGTGCAGAAAGATACGGATCCGGCTGCATTGTCCGGCCCTTCTGGAGGTGTTGAAACTGTAACGGAGCATCGGCCACCCCTCCCCTTCCGGAGCGGGAATCGAGGCAAAGGCCCCCATCACCCCGTAGTTTTTGTGCCGGATGGTGGAATCGCGTTTTCCGAAAAAGGTATACCGCAGCCACTCCCCTTCCTCTTCCTGCTTATAAGCCAGGCTGCCGGAATAGAGCGGGATGGCCTGCACCAGTCCCGTTCCGGTACCCCCGAAACCCAGCTGAAGGCGGTAGCGGACCAGGGAGGTCATGCGGTCGTTCTCGATCTGTGAATCCCCGTAGTGAAGGATCCGGGCATCCCTGACGCGGCCGTTTTTCAGCCGGTCGAGCCGGTTGAAAAACGGATAGAGAACAGAGGGATCTCCGCCGGCATACTGCAGAGGATGCACGGCGACGCTGAGACTGTCGGCATTGGCTGCCCTGACCGGATTGACTGCCCTGACCGGATTGACTGCCCTGTGGGCAGTGGCCGCGCTGTCGGCATTGACCGCGCTGTCGGCATTGGCCGCGCTGTCGGCATTGGCTGCCCATACTGCAGGCGAGGGACTGTTAACGGTGGTATCGATGGCGGGGGTCGAATCTCCCCGTGGCCGGGCAGGTGTAAAGCTCTCACCGGATGAAAACAGATAAACGGAGTTGCTGTCGATATATTCCGGATCTTCCGACACGGTGGAGGCAGCCAGCAGCTGAGTGGCTATTCCGCCGCTCCGGAGAGTGTCGTTCCCCATGAAGTCGGAAGCCCGGAAAAACCTGAGTGTATATCCGCCCCTCAGAGAGATCCCCTCCCCGGGAAACAGGAATGCCATTGCAAAAATCGCCCCTGTCAGAAAGAGAAAGAATATGAAGATCCGTGGCGGCTTCATACTCAAATATACTATTTTCCGGTTGCCCGGTGATTTTCAGTCTGCCCGCCTGATCCGGATCACCTGTCCGGGCCGGATCCGGTCGCTGCGGGTGATATTGTTCAGCCGTGCGATATCGGTCTCCGTTACTCCGGGGTATTCCCGTGCAATCTCCCACAGCGTATCTCCCGGCTTGACCGTATAGGTGACATACCCGTCGGGGGAATTACCCGCAGCGGATGCTTGGGCTGTTGCAGAGGAGGGTCCGCCCGCCGACGAGCTGCCCGTGCCGGCGCTGCCCACCGATGAGGAGGGTACCGCCCGGCCTGCAAAGCGTTGCTTATCGGCAAAGTTCATCTCCTCCAGGTCCCGGTACTTCCCGGCCTGGCCCCTGGGCTTGTAGATCACCAGTTTCTGCCCCGAGCGGATCAGGTTTCGCCGGATATTGTTCCAGTACCGCAGGTCCGATGCCCGCACATCGTACCAGTCGGCGATGTACCCCACATTATCACCCGGCTTCACGGTATAGATGAGCTTATCATATTTATCGGCCGGCAGATCGACCCGGTAGGAGGCGCTGTAGCTCCTGGGAGTGGCCACCAGCTTCTCCGGATCGAAATAGACCGAATCTTTGTATGCGAAGATCGAATCCTGAAAATCGATAAAAGCAGCGCTCATTTCGAAAGGAATCTTCAGGGCATAGCTTTCCCGGGAGTTGGCGGGGACAATGTCCTGGCGGTACTGGGGATTCATATCACGCAGCCGGTCGACCGGGATGCCCAGCACCTCCGATACCTGCTGCAGGTGAAGCGGCTCATGGACCATGATCGTATCGGTATGGCGGGGAAGGGTCAGCGGGGCCGGACCTATCAGATGCTCCCCGTAAAAGTTCATGGCATAGGCAGCGGCGATAAATGCCGGTACATATCCGCGGGTCTCTCTGGGAAGAAAGTAATAGATTTCCCAGAAATCGCGCTGTCCCCCGGAGCGGCGGATCGCCTTATTCACATTACCCGGTCCGCAGTTATAGGCAGCCAGGGCCAGGGTCCAGTCGCGGTAAAGCCTGTGGAGGTCCACCAGATACCTGGCTGCGGCATGGGTGGCTGCCATAGGATCGCGGCGCTCATCGACCAGGG
>CAZOHA010000008.1:71503-95191 GCA_964579515.1 uncultured Bacteroides sp.
CCAGGGAGTTGATGGTGAGTCCGTAGTGGCGCCCGGTGGAGTACATGAACTGCCAGATCCCCACTGCTCCCACCCGGGAAACCGCCCTCGGATTGAGCGCCGATTCGATGACGGCCAGATATTTCAATTCGTAAGGCACCCCGTAGAGATCGAAGATCTCCTCAAAGAGCGGGAAATAATACTCGGAAAGGCCCAGCATGAGCCGCACCTGTTCCCTCCTTTTCCTGGTGTATACATTGATATAGTTCTTGACGATCCGGTTATAAGTGAGATCCACCACCGAAGGGATCTCGGCCAGACGGCTCAGATAGACCGAATCGGAAAAATCGGGCATCAGGGTGTCGGCCTCCGGATCGTAATCATCCACAGCGGTTTCAAGCGACTGGTTCACATACCAGAGATTGAGCAGGCTGTCCAGGTTGTCGCCGGTGCGCAGTTCCAGCTCGCCCTCCGGGATGAAGCGATCTGCGGGGATGGTATCCCCTGCAATGGCGCTGCCGGACATGGTATCCAATGCAGACATGGTATCCAATGCGATGGAGCCGCCGGGAAGGGTGCCTTCAGCCTCAGCGGCCGGATCCCCGGGCAGGGCCGGCATATCGGATGGTTCCTGAGACAACACCCGCAATCCGCCCGTCGCCAGTGCGACCGGCAGAACCCACACCAATAATATGGTTCTCATATATCGCTTCATCACTTTCCAAGGTTTATACTGCAACTCATTCCGAATACCGGCCGCTGGTCGCCCGATGAAAGCAACATGGGCTGGATGGACGGCGTTACACTGATGGCGAGATTCTCATTTACGTTCCAGAAATAGAGCTGGGCATCCACATAGGCATCCACCACCTGCAGGGCATATATCACCAGCAGGGCGATATAGCTCAGCTCCCTGTTTCTTCGCCAGTAACGAAGGGCCCGTTCTGAAAACTGCCCCTCCGGATCCAGAACATACTCCCGGGATGCTTCGCGGTATTTTCCGCTGTTGAAATTGATGGCATACCCGGCCCCGCCAAAAGCGGCCCATACGATAGGGATCTTATAATATTTCTGGTTATAGGCCTGCCCGAGACCCGGAAGTGCCAGGGCATACATAATGGCCTGGGAGGGCGAATGGGCGGGATCCAGTGACTCCTCCGCCTGCTGATCCGTTCCTGTGGTATCCTGCCTGCCGTAGATCCTTCTGAACAGGGGAGAACGGCCCTGCTCTTCCAGTGTATCCTGAACGGGGGCAGGAACAGGATCCTGGCTGAGAGCCGGGACAGAAAGTGAGAGGATCAGGAAAGCCGCCTGAAGGACCCTGGTCATTTACCCGATTTATCGAATATACTTACGATCCGCTGTAAGTCTTCGTCCGATTTAAAGGGTATAACGATCTGTCCGTTTCCTTTATTGCTGCGCCTGAACTCCACATTGGCCCCGAAATGGTGAGACAGATGTTCGCGCAGGTCTTCGTAGTCGGAACGTTCCGGCTGGTCGGCAGGGTTCTGCTCTTCCTCTTCGTTTTTCTTCTTTCGCTGGGCCAGTTTCTCCACGGCCCTTACCGAAAGATCTTCCGCCACTGCTTTCTGGAAAACCAGCAGCTGGAACTCGGGATCTTCGATGGACAGGAGGGCTCGGGCATGTCCCATGGTAATTTGCTTCTCCCTGATGGCATTCTGAATCTCCGGAGGAAGGTTCAGCAGCCTGAGGTAGTTGGCCACCGTGGCCCGCTTCTTTCCCACCCGGTCACCCAGGCCCTCCTGGGTAAGGGTGAACTCTTCGATAAGGCGCTGATAAGAGATGGCCACCTCTATGGCATCCAGGTCTTCCCGCTGAATATTCTCCACCAGGGCCAGTTCCAGCAGGGTCTCGTCACCGGCTTCCCTGACATAGGCCGGGATCCGTCTCATTCCTGCGCTCTTGGCAGCCCTTAACCTTCGCTCGCCGGTGATCAGCTGGTAGCTGTTATCTTCCAGCCTTCTGACGGTGATCGGCTGTATGATCCCATGCTCCCTCACCGACTGTGCCAGCTCGTTCATCGATTCCTCATCGAAAGAGCTGCGGGGCTGAAACGGGTTCAGCGAGATATTTTTCACAGGGATCTCATTGACCGCCGCCACAGCGTGGGCCAGTTCACGGCCCTGTTCATCTCCTGCCTCGATCAGTGCACCAAGTCCTCTCCCCAAAGCGTTCTTTTTTGCCATCAATTCTGTTGTTAGTCCATAACTTTTTCTTCCTGTTTCAGGACGGTCTCCTCATTCTTCTGAAGGATCTCCCTTGCCAGGTTCAGATAACTCACTGCCCCTTTGGATTCCGCATCGTAGAGCACGGCGGGCATTCCGAAACTGGGAGCCTCGCTCAGTTTGATGTTCCGCTGAATGATGGTCTCGAACACCATCGACTGAAAATGCCTTCTGACCTCTTCCACTACCTGGTTGGAAAGCCTCAGCCGGGCATCGTACATGGTGAGCAAAAAGCCTTCGATCTCCAGGTCCTGGTTCAATCCTTTCTGGATGATATTGATCGTATTGAGCAGCTTGCCCAGCCCCTCCAGTGCAAAATACTCGCATTGCACCGGAATGATCACCGAGTCGGCTGCAGTGAGTGCGTTCACTGTGATCAGCCCCAGCGAAGGAGAACAGTCTATCAGGATATAATCGTATTTATCCCGCACCTGCTCGATCACATTTTTGAGCATATACTCGCGCTCATTCATGTTCAGCATTTCGATCTCAGCTCCTACCAGATCGATGTGTGAGGGGATCAGATCCAGGTTATTGATCTCACTGTTGAGTATGATTTTTTTCGGATTGGCGTCTTCGATCAGGCACTCGTAAATGCTGGTCTTAACCTTTTTGATATCGAAACCGGATCCCGAAGTGGCATTCGCCTGCGGATCCGCATCAATGATCAGTACCTTTTTTTCTAGAACGGCCAGGCTTGCACCCAGGTTGATGGCTGTGGTCGTTTTCCCTACGCCTCCCTTCTGATTCGCTATCGCAATGACTTTACCCATTGGCCCTTTTCTTAGTGTTATATTTCAGGATGGATGTTTAAAACGGGACTCAAATTTACTATTTTACTGATGCACGGTAAATTTTACCCATTTTCTTATTATACACATTGATTTTTCATTTATTAACACTTTATCAACATTTTATTATAACCCATACAGCACCAGACCGATCCCTCCGGTTTCATCATATATATGATTGAAACCTTCATTGGAGCGGGAAACTTCAGGGAAGGGGCATTCGCCGATATATGTGTGTAACCATTAAAGCATTTATTCTCTATCTTTGTTCTGCTTTATCATGGAAGTCAAACAGAAATCGAACTGGATCGCCATTATCAACCGGACTGCCGGTTCCGGGCGGACGGGAAAGGACTGGCCGGTCATCGAATCGCTCCTGAAAAAGCACGGGATTAAATTCGAACCCCATTTTACCGACCGGCGGCTCCATGCTTCCATTATCGCCCGCAATAAGATCGAAGAGGGGTATTCCAGGATCATCGTGGTAGGTGGCGACGGTACTATGAATGAGGTGATCAACGGGGTGTTTGCCCAGCGCAGGATCCATACCACCGAAGTGATGCTGGGAATGATCTCGGTGGGCACCGGAAATGACTGGGCACGGATGTTCGATATCCCCTCCGATTACGAAGAGGCGGTGAAGACCATCATCCGGCAGAAGACCTTTATTCAGGATGCGGGACTGGTGAATTACCGGAAGAACGGCAAGGAGTGGAAGAGGTATTTCATCAATATCGCCGGTCTCGGTTTCGGGGCCCGGGTCACCGAACGCACCAACCGCATGAAGGACCGGGGCCGTAAAGGAGCCATTCTCTACTTCTACAGCATCCTCAGCAGCCTGATGGGATACCGCGCCCTTAAGGCGGTGATCGAGATCGACGGAAAAACCTATTCCCGGAATATCTTTTCGCTGAACGTGGGGATCGGCAAATATAACGGGGGAGGCATGATCCAGGTCCCCCACGCCATTGCGGACGACGGTCTCTACTCCATCACCCTGATCAAAAGAATGGGTAAGCTCAACGTTCTGGCCAATCTGAAACGACTCTACAACGGCACCATCACCAAACACTCCAGGGTGGAAACCTATCTCGCCCGCTCCGTGCAGGTCGGTGGCTCGAACCGTCTGCTGATCGAAACCGACGGCGAGAGCCTCGGCCACGGTCCCATCCGCTTCCAGATCATCCCCAGGAGCGTCCGCGTAATCTCTGGCAGCACCGGCCCGGGCGCCACTCCCAATAGCATATCCGCATAAACCCGTAATAGTCCGTAATAGTCTTTAAAGTCTGTAAAGTCTGTAAAGGCTGTAAAGGCTGTAAAGGAGTCGAAAGTCTGCCTCCCACTTTATAACTTTATGACTTTATGGACTTTATGACTACTTTGGACTTTATGACTACTTTGGACTTTATGACTCTAAGCGGATGTGGAATAGTTTGGGCCAGCGTTTGCCGGTGACGAAGACCCGGTTATTCTCCTCGTCCAAGGCAATGCCGTTCAGTACATCGGTATCGGGGCTCCGGTCGGAGGCTTTCAGAATCCCTTTCAGGTTGATTCTTCCTTCCACCTTGCCGGTGAGGGGATCGATGATGACGATCTGATCTGTGTAAAACCGGTTGGCCCAGATCTTTCCATCGATATACTCCAGCTCGTTCAGGCTGGTGGAGCGGCCCTCGTTGTCGTAAACCTCGATCTGGCGATTCACGGTAAAGAGTTCGGGATCGAGAAAATAGATGACATGGGTCCCGTCGCTCATGATCAGCTCCTCGCCGTTGTGAGTCAGTCCCCACCCCTCGCGGTTCTGGTAGTAGACCCGCCGGATCTCCTCGAAAGTCTCCAGGTCGTAGATGAAGCCCACCTGAGCCTTGTAGGTCAGCTGATAGATCTGACCTTCGAAAATGGCAACCCCCTCGCCGAAAAGATCGGGATCGAGTGAACGGATCTGCTTCACCTCTCCGGTGGAAAGCTCCACTTTGCGCAAACTGGATGTGCCATACCCTCCCGTGCCTTCATAGAGCCAGCCGTCGCGGTAGACCAGTCCCTGGGTGGATGCCTGCACATCATGCGGATACTCCTCCACCACCCGGTAGGAGTATTCGACCGGTTCGATATCGCTTAAAAATGTAATCTTCTGACGCTGGTTTTCAGAACCTCCACCCGCGAAAAAGATCCGCAGGCGCAGTCCGGATCCACCCGGGAGCTCCCCTGCGGTGGAAACGGTGGTTCTCCACTGCCCTTCGGTCAGTGTGATCTCTCCGCTCGCATAGTTGTTCCTGAGCTCGCCTCCCACGAAAAGCTGCAGGGAATCGATCTCCACGGTATCGGGTACGGAAAGAGTAACCTCCACCCGCTCACCGATGGGGATGGTCAGTGCATCGGAGGGGGTCACCAGGGTGGTGATCCTGGGGGTTGTCCTGGTTACAGCGGGTGTCCTGTCGGCCACGCCATTTCTCGGTCCGCACGCCTGGGTCGCCAGAAATAAAAGCGACAGGAGGCAGGCGGGAAGCAACGGGGAGAGGGTCTTCCTCATGATCGGCTGGAATTGAACAGCTATTTCCTCTTTCCGAAAAGTGACCATCTTTTTTTCGGAAGCGATTTTACCTCCTGCTCCATGGAGGGATTCTCATGCGGATTGAGTATCTGGTAGATCTCTCCCCAGCTGGGAAGACCTCCTATGTTCCGGTCATCGATATAAATATCGGCATCGATCTTCCGGCTCACATAATCCTCGTCAAACTCCTCTTCGGGGTAGCTCTTGTTCACTGCATAGAATTCCACCCCATTCTGACGGCAATATTCCACGGCCTCATCCAGCTCCTTCCCACTGCGATAGGTCCACAGGATCAGCTGATGCTTCTGTTTCTGGAGTGCCCGCAGGGTTTCAAAGGCAAATAAGATCTCCTTCCCGATCTGCGGATACTTGTGCTCCACGATGGTACCGTCGAAATCCACGGCAATTTTCAAGGGTGTCTGCATAGGTGAACGGCTCTTTGATCTCCGCCGCAAAAATAATAAATCCTCTTAAAACAGATCATTCACCGAGAGGTATCTTTCTCCCGTATCATAATTGAATGTGAGGATGGTAGAGCTGGCAGGAATCTCCGGAAGAAGCTGGGAGACCGCAGCCAGGGATGCGCCGGTGGAGATTCCCGCAAATATGCCTTCGAGCCGAGCTGAACGCCTGGCGTAATCGTAGGCGTCCTCCTTTTCCACCTTCAGGACACCGTCCAGCAACTCCCTGTCGAGGTTTTCGGGAATAAACCCGGCTCCGATTCCCATCAACGGATGGGGAGCGGGCTCACCACCGCTGATTACGGGTGAGCCGGCCGGTTCCACCGCATATACTTTCAGACCGGGCAGCCGTTTCTTCAGGACCCTGGAAACCCCGGTGATGTGTCCCCCGGTTCCTACACCGGTGACCATGTAATCGATCCCGTCGGGAAAATCCTCCATGATCTCCAGTGCGGTGGTCTCCTCATGGATGCGCGGATTGGAGGGATTGTCGAACTGGGAAGGAATCCAGGCACCCTTGATCTCCGCTGCCATTTCAGAAGCCCGCTCCATGGCTCCCTTCATTCCCCCCTCCCTGGGGGTCAGTTCAATTTCGGCACCGTAAGCCTTCAGGATACTTCGCCGTTCCACCGACATCGATTCGGACATCACCAGGATCACGCGGTATCCTTTCACCGCGGCCACCATGGCCAGTCCGATCCCCGTATTGCCCGAGGTGGGCTCGATGATGGTGGAGCCGGAATTTAAAATTCCACGTTGCTCCGCATCCCGGATCATGGAAAATGCGATCCGGTCCTTGATGCTGCCTCCTGGATTGCTCCGTTCCAGTTTCATCCAGACCTTCGAATAACCGGGATAGAGCTTGTTCAACCTCACATGGGGAGTTCGTCCGATACCTTCCAGAATGTTTTCGTATTTCATAGTTCTGAGGTTTTCAATGAAGTACCCCGCAGCCTGCTGCGGGCAATCAGATCACGTAATCGATGGGGGTCTTGAAATCCTTGCTGTTCTTGACCTCCACCCTGTGGTGCCGGTAAACCACCGAATAGGGCAGAATGCTTTCGGTGATCCAGGTATTCCCCCCCACCACCGTATGGTGACCGATAACGGTATCCCCTCCGAGAATGGTGCTCCCCGCATAGATCACCACATGATCTTCGATAGTGGGATGACGCTTGGTTTTGGCCAGAGATTTCTCCACGGTCAGCGCTCCCAGAGTGACCCCCTGGTAGATCTTCACATGTTTACCGATGACCGCGGTCTCTCCGATAACGATCCCTGTTCCGTGGTCGATGAAAAAGGGGGAATCGATTCTGGCTCCGGGATGAATGTCAATCCCGGCCTTTTCGTGGGCATATTCCGTCATCACCCTGGGAAGAAAGGGGACCTTCAGCTGGTAAAGGATATGGGCCAGCCGGTAGACGGTCATGGCATAGAAACCGGGGTAGCAGAGAATGATCTCCTCCACGCAGGTGGAAGCGGGATCGAACTTAATGATCGACTCAGCGTCCACCACCAGCTGCTCGAAGGCCTGGGGAACCTGGTTGAAAAAGGTCTCCACCACCACCTCGGGCGGGGTGGGCAGTAATTCGCGGATGGAATAGAGCAACTCCTTCAGCTTGATCGCGCACCGGTCCATCTCGATGGCGATCGCTTCCGGGTCGACCACGCAGTTCCGCTTGATGGGGAACAGGGTCTGGATCATATTGTCGACGAAGGCATGAGTCTCCACCATTGAGGGAGTGGCCATGCAGTAGCTTGAATTGAATTCGCTGAGTCTTCGGGCGAATGGGTGGTTCTCGTAGGTCATACTCCTGTAACCCGGCTACCGAGTAAATGGTTCAGAAGAGATAGTAAAATATAGGCAAGGATCACCAGCGACCATCCGGCCATTCCGGTCAGTATCAGAATAACCGGTGCGATCAGCAGGAGCAGGTACCGGAACTGATTCCCCCGCAGCCGGTAGTGGCTGAAGCGGAGTGCCATCATAGGCACGGGCAGGATCAGGTGCAGAGCCATGATCAGCACAATAGCCTCCAGAAAAAACAGATTCAGCGGAGTTCCGAAAAGTAAATGTTCATCCATCAGCTGCCAGAAGATCCCGGTCCAGAAAAGGGCGTGTGCCGGAGAGGGCAGACCGGTGAAATGAGGAGACTGATGTCCCGACACATTGAACCGGGCCAGCCGGATGGCGGTGAGGGCGGGTACCAGCAGGACCGAGATCCAGAAAACCCATTGCGTAAAAAGAGGTACCGGGCTTATCGCGGCCTGATTCACCTCAGGGGAAGGGCTCAGCAGGTTTCTGAAAAGGGTGTAGATAAATACGGCCGGAAGGACCCCGAAAGAGACCACATCGGCCAGCGAGTCGAGTTGTTTACCGGTTTCACTGCCGGCATTCAGAACCCGCGCCGCCAGTCCGTCGAGCATGTCAAAAAGGGCTGCAGCCAGCAGGAGGTATACCCCCCACCTCCACTGCCCTTCCATGGTGAGAACGATGGCCGTGGTCCCTGATGCGAGGTTCAGCAGGGTCAGGAAGTTGGGGAGGTGGCGCTTCATTCCCTAGGACCCGTGACGCCTCTCATATACCCTCAACGCCCATTTAACCAGATAGAAACTGGCGATCACGAGCAGGGGCCAGGATAGATATCCCAGAATGGCATAGATATACATGGATGTTAAAATTAAATATAATATTCAAATAATGCTCTCCACTTAAATGATGCTCTCCGGCCCTAATAGACCGATCCTTCCTGCATCTCCTCTTCGGTGATCTTTTTCCGGTTGATCGCCCTCCAGGCGATCACAATGTAGACCAGGACAAAGGGGATGAACAGAGATACCCAGCTCATGGCCACCAGCGTATAATGGCTGGAAGAAGCATTCCGGATGGTCAGGCTGCTCTGAAGGTCGACCGACGATGGATAAAAGGCGGTGTTGTTCATGCCGGCCAGCATGAACAGAGAAAAGACCACCAGCACCGTTCCGGGTCCGGTGAGCCAGATCCCCCCTTCAAATTTGCTCACCAGCGGTATGATGATCCCTCCCAGCACTGCCAGCACTCCCCCCAGGAACATCCACAGTACCGGCGGCATGGCCAGCAGATTGTGAAAATACTTATATCGTTCCATAAACACTTCTCCTGTCTCGGGGTTCACGGCATAGCCCTCTCTCAGCATAAGCTGCACTGCAAAAAGCAGAAAAAAGGCCACAAACGGGACCGCATTGCGCAGCAGGGCCTGTTTCGACCGGATCACGATCTCCCGGTGGTCCACCGTGTGAATAAAGTAGAGGAGCCCAAGGACCCGGGCAAGGAAAAATACAGTGAACCCCAGTGAAAGGTTGAAGATGCTCAGGGCGGCTTCCAGTCCCCTGGCATCGGTGGTCCAGGTAACACTGTTCATCTCATCCAGGGTAAACCGGGCACCCGAGAAGAAGGTGGCCACCGCCACCCCCACCAGGAAGGTACCAAAAAACCCGTTGGCTATCAAAAAGATCTCATAGGTTCTGGTCCCCAGAAAATTCCTCGCCTTGCTCCTGAATTCATAGGAAACCGCCTGGATCACAAAGGCGAAAAGAATGGCGATCCAAACCCAGTACGCTCCTCCGAAACTGGTGGCATAGAAAAGAGGGAAGGAGGCGAAAAAAGCGCCCCCGAAGGTGACCAGAGTGGTGAAGGTGAATTCCCATTTCCTTCCCAGCACATTGACCAGGACGGTCCGCTCCGGTTTGGTGCGTCCGATGCGGAAGAGAAAGGTCTGGCCTCCCTGCACGAAGAAAAGAAAGACCAGGATAGAACCCAGTAAGGATACGATCACGTACCAGTACTGCTGCAATGCAAAATGTGACAGATTTCCGAACATGACTATTTCCCTCCCGGTCCTTTTTTTATTTGAGCAACCATGATTCTGATCTCGGCGATAAACAGCGCAGTGAAGGTCACCAGGAATATCCAGAAGGTGGCCTGGACCGCCCCCGGCTTTAACCTGGTCACTGCGGTAAGAGTGGGCATCAGCTCATATACCACCCAGGGCTGCCTGCCCATTTCCGCCACCAGCCATCCCGCCTGGCCTGCAATCCAGGGCAACGGAATAGTGAGCAGCGCCACCCAGAGCAACCATTTCCGCTTTCCCCACCAGTTTTTCATGGTGAGCCAGAAGACCAGAACCGAGAGAATCAGGAAGTGAAGACCCAGGATCACCATGATGTGAAAGGAGTAGAAATTCAGCTTCACATGGGGGATCAGCTCCTTGTAATCCCTCCCCTGGTAGTAGCCAAATCCAAAGTACTGGTAATACTCATCCAGCCAACGTGGATCGCTGAATTTTTCTTTCAACGACGCATAGGTTGCCTCATCGCCCCGGTCCTGGGCCCGCTTCAGTTCCCTGAGGGTCTGGATGGCAACGGCTCCGCGGTTCATCTTCTCCTCGTAGGAGAGGATACCCTGTTCCTCGTTCCCGAATACCAGGTCGGTGATCCCCGGCACGAATCCGCTGGGGGTCAGAAACACCATATAGGAAAGGGCGCTTGGGATCTCGATCTTGAAAATGAACTCCTCCCTGGGATTGGGGACCCGGGTGGTATCGGTCCGCATGGCCCCGATAGCCACCAGCGGAGCATGCGTGCTTCCTTCGTAATGGGCCTCCATGGCAGCAAATTTCATGGGCTGCTCCCTCGCCACGATCCTGGCCGAGGTGTCGCCGGTAAAAATAGTGGCGATGGCAGCCACGATCCCGAAAACCGAGGCAATGAGCGTGCTTCGCCTGGCGAAAAGCACTTCCCTGTTCCTCAGCAGGAACCAGGCGCTCACCCCGATCACGAACAGTGCACCCAGCAGGAAACTGGAGGTGATGGTATGCATGAATTTATTGACGGCAAACTCGGAAAAAACTACCTCCCAGAAACTGGTCATTTCGTTCCGGGCGGTTTCGGGATTGAACATGGTGCCCACGGGATGCTGCATCCAGGCGTTGGCCACCAGGATCCAGACAGCCGAAAGGCTGGCCCCGAAAGCGGTCAGCCAGGAAGCGGTCAGATGAAACCGCTTGCTCACCCTGCCCCAGCCGAAGAACATCACCGCAATAAAGGTCGATTCCAGGAAGAAAGCGAGGATTCCCTCCACCGCCAGGGGTGCTCCGAAAATATCTCCCACGAACCAGGAGTAATTGGACCAGTTGGTACCGAATTCGAACTCCAGGATCAATCCCGTGGCAACTCCAATGGCAAAATTGATCCCGAAAAGCTTCATCCAGAATTTGGTGGTCTTTTTCCACTCCTCGTCACCGGTCCGCACATAGATGGTGTGCATGAATGCCACTATGTAGGAGAGTCCGAGTGTGAGCGGCACAAATATCCAGTGAAACATGGCCGTCAGCGCGAATTGACCGCGCGACCAGTTCACCAGGGAAATGTCAATGGATTCCAGCATTTAGTTATAAGGATTGGTTAATTGTTCCAGGACATGATCGCTTCTCTCCCGGTCGGTGGAGAAATCCCTTTTCAGGATATCGGGAAAAAAGAAGAGCCGGAGAATGGCAAACATGATGAAAAGCTTCAGGAGGATAATACCCCACAACTTCTTTCCCCATGTCATGCTCCTGAATCCGTCGTAATAGAACCTGAAGATCTTCCGGATCATGGCGTTAAAAATCGTATTTTGGTCGAGATTTCAGTGCGGGGAATCCCTCTATTTGCTCTATTTTGACCCGTTCTAAATAATTCACCGCTCGCGGACTATTTGAAATGACCCTAACGATTTTATCACTATTTTTGACGAGCTTATGAATGTACGACCATTACTTTCAGTCATTCTCATCTTCACCCTTCTTCCATTGACCGGTCAGGCCGACTCCGATACGGAAGTGGGGGTGATCGAAAAGCTGGACGAGTACATCCCCATGGATGTCCGGCTGGTCAATGAAGAGGGAAAAGAGGTGATCATCGGCGACCTGATCGACAAGCCGACGATCCTGAACTTTGTGTACTTCCGCTGTCCCGGGATCTGCTCCCCGCTGATGGACGGTCTGGCCGATGTGATCGACCGCACCGACCTGGTGCTGGGCGAGGATTATCAGGCCCTGACCATCAGCTTCGACCACAGGGAGGGCACCATTCTGGCCAACCGGAAAAAGAACAATTACCTCAACCTGATGGAAAAGAAGGAGCAGGCGGAAGAGGGATGGCAGTTCTTCACCAGCGACAGTGCCGGTATTCACCGGCTGACCGAAGCCACGGGTTTCCGGTTCAAGCCCACCGGCAATGACTTTATCCATGCTGCCACGCTGATCATCGTCGATCCGGACGGAAAGATCACCCGCTATATGAACGGGATCTACTTCCTTCCATTCGATTTGAAGATGTCGATCCTCGACGCTTCTAAAGGGAAATCGGGCCCCACCATCAACCGGGTCCTCCAGTATTGTTACTCCTATGATCCAGAGGGACAGGGATATGTGTTGAATGTCACCAAAGTGGCCGGGACCCTGATCATGTTCATGGGCCTGATGCTCTTCCTGGTGCTTGTACTAGTTAGGAAAAGAAAAACTGCATCGTCATGACCACGACTGCAACCGGTAGTAACGGATACGTACCCTATCTGAAGGAATACGGGGGGCGCAAAGGGATTTTCCGGTGGATCCTCTCCACCGACCATAAACGGATCGGTCTGCTTTATCTCTATTCGATGATGGTCTGGTTCCTGGTAGGGGTCACCCTGGGGCTGCTGATGAAGCTGGAGCTGATCGCCCCCGGACAGACTGTCATCGGTCCGCAGGCTTACAATGCCACCTTCACCGTCCACGGGGTGATCATGATTTTCCTGATCGTCATCCCCGGGCTTCCCGCCGTATTCGGGAACTTCTTCCTTCCGATCCAGATAGGGGCAAAGGACGTGGCCTTTCCCAGGCTGAATCTGTTCTCCTGGTATATCTACATATTCGGTTCGATCCTGGTGATCGCCTCCCTGTTCGGGAACGGGGCACCCGACACCGGCTGGACCTTTTATGCCCCTTACAGTTTTAAAACGGGGACCAACATGCTGCCCGCCGTGCTCGGCGCCTTTGTACTGGGTTTCTCCTCCATCCTGACGGGTCTGAATTTTATCGTAACCATCCACCGGATGAGGGCACCCGGCATGACCTGGCTGAAGATGCCGCTTTTTCCCTGGACCCTCTACGGGACGGCATGGATCCAGCTGCTGGCAACTCCCATTGTGGGGATCACCCTTCTGATGGTGGTCGGGGAACGGATCCTGGGGATCGGCTTCTTCGATCCGGCCAAGGGTGGCGACCCCCTGCTCTACCAGCACCTGTTCTGGATCTACTCCCACCCGGCGGTCTACATCATGATCCTTCCTGCCATGGGGGCGATTTCGGAGATCATTCCCACCTTCACCAAAAAGACCATTTTCGGTTACCGCGCCCTGGTCATCTCCACCCTGGCCATCGCCTTTGTGGGCTATTTCGTCTGGGGCCATCACATGTTCACCTCGGGAATGAGCGGGACCGCGCTGTTCACCTTTTCGATCCTGACCTTTCTGGTGGCCATACCGAGCGCCATCAAGGTTTTCAACTGGATTGCCACCATGCACCGGGGCTCCATCACCATGGGAGTACCTTTCCTCTGGGCGGTGGCCTTCATCTTTGTCTTCATGATCGGCGGTCTCACCGGGCTTGTACTGGGATCTCTGGCCACCAACGTGCATGTACACGACACCGCTTTCGTGGTGGGACACTTCCACTTCATTGTATTCGGGGGGACCGGCTTCGCCTTTTTCGGGGCGTTGCATTACTGGTTCCCTAAGATATACGGGCGTATGTACGACGAGAGCTGGGCCAGGACCGGATGGCTGATCTTTACCATCGGTTACCTGGCCCTCTACCTCCCCATGTTTCTGCTGGGGATCCAGGGGATGCCCCGAAGGTATTTCGACTATCTGCCAGAGTTCCATGGTCCCAATATCCTCTCGACACTGGGAGCGCTGGTGATGGTCTCCGGTTTTCTGATCATGATCGTCAACCTTTTCAAATCGGCCAAATCCGGAGCAAAGGCAGAGGCCAATCCCTGGGGCGGCACCAATCTGGAGTGGAGGATCCCCTCCCCGCCTCCGCTGGAAAATTTTGACGAGATCCCCAGCATCGATAAGGCCACCTACAAGTATGAATCTTTACCCGACTAAATCCCAATTCTATGGCAGATAGCACCGCAGTCCACAATGAGCACAGGGATGATGCCGCTTCCAAGCTTGGAATGTGGCTCTTCATCTTCACCGAGTTGCTGCTGTTCGGGGGGTTGTTCGTGGTGTACTCGGTCTACCGTTATCTGAACTCCACTGCGTTCCATCTGGCGGCGCAGGAACTGGATGTGGTCGTCGGGACCGTCAACACGGTGATCCTCCTGGTTAGCAGCATGACCATCGCCATGTCTACCACCTCCATCCAGAAAAAGGATAAGCGGACCACTTTGATCCTGATCGGGATCACCCTCCTGCTGGCACTGGTCTTCCTGGTGAACAAGTATTTCGAATGGAGCGGCAAGATCGGTCACGGGATTTTTCCCGGCTCACAGTTGCTGGAAGATTTGGGACGCGGCGATATTCTTTTCTTCGGACTCTACTATTTTATGACGGGGCTGCACGCGCTCCATATCCTCATCGGAATGGTGATCCTGGCGGTCATCTTTGCCCGGGTATGGAACGACAAGATCACTTACGACAATTTCCAGCTGCTGGAGAACGGAGGGCTTTACTGGCACCTGGTGGACCTGATCTGGATCTTCCTTTTCCCGCTGTTCTATCTGATCATATAAAAATGCGAAACCATGTCGGATAACTCTCATCATATCGTAACCTACCGCACCTACGGACTTGTTCTGTTGCTGCTGCTGGTGCTGACCGGTGTTTCGGTGGCCGTTACGCAGATCGAGCTCACCCGCTGGTCCACCGCGGTGGCTCTGCTGCTGGCGGGGACCAAGAGCGTATTCGTTCTGGCCGTATTCATGCACCTGAAATTCGATCAACGGATATTCAAGGTGATGGCCGTACTGATCATCCTGCTGCTGGTGGTGGTCATGATTGTCACATTCCTGGACTACTGGTTCAGATAAACGCTGTTACCCATGTATACTGTAGACCCGCAAAATGCTTCCAACTTCGTCGCCGGCGTGGATCTCGCCTTCATGGTGATCCTGGGGGTGGCGGTCGTATTCCTTGTGGGACTGACCGCCCTGATGATCCTATTCATCTACCGGTACAGGAGTAACCGGCATCCCAGGGCGATACAGAATGAGGGAAACAACCGGCTGGAAGCGCTCTGGACCGGAATTCCGCTGGCCCTGGTACTGGTGATGTTTTACTTCGGATGGATGGGGTGGAGACCCATGAAAAATCCCCCCGATGAGGCCATGCATGTGAAGGCTATTGCCAGAATGTGGAATTTCAGGTTCGAATACGAGAACGGTAAGATGACCGACAGCCTCTATGTACCGGTGGGCGAGCCTGTGATCCTCGACCTGGTGGCGCTGGATGTGCTGCACAGTCTCTACATCCCTGCCTTCCGGGTGAAGGAGGATATGGTGCCCGGCACCGATAAGCAGATGTGGTTCATCCCAGGGCAGACCGGGTCCTATGATCTTTTTTGCACGGAATACTGCGGACTGGAGCATTCCTATATGTTCACCGGTGTGAGGGTCATGGAGAAGGAGGAGTTCGACGAATGGATCGCAGACACCACTGCCGCCCCTGTGGTGGCAGATACCGACATGTCACCTGCCGAACAGGGATTCCAGATATTGCGGCGTAACGGCTGCAACGCCTGCCACTCCAGCGACGGCAGCAAACTGGTCGGGCCCTCCTACCTGGGTGGCTGGGGCGGCACGAGAACCGTGATCACCGACGGGGAAGAGCGGGAGGTGGAGATCGACGAGGAGTATATCACACGCTCCATCTATGAACCCAATGCAGATGTGGTCAAAGGGTACAATGAGGGTCTGATGCTCTCCTACGAAGGAATGGTCAGGGAGGAGGAGATCGACCTGATCATCGAGTACCTGAAGGAGCTGAATGATTAGGTCCCTATGGGGCCTGAAGGTGCGATCCGCTAAGCGGACTAAGGTGCGATCCGCTGAGCGGGCTAAGGTGCGATCCGCTGAGCGGGCTGAATGAACAAATGTCTGAGGGGCCTGAATGAACGTATACCTCCGGCTGGGGAAATGGACCATCTCGGTCCCGGTGGCCCTGACAGGGTTCCTGGGTTATTTCCTGTACCTTCCCAGATTTGACACGGAAGCCCTCCTGGTCCTTTCGGGAGTTTTCCTGCTCTCCCTGGGCTCCAGCGCCCTGAACCAGATCCAGGAACGCCACATCGACTCCATGATGAAACGCACCTCGGGCCGGCCGCTGCCGGCGGGGAGCATCCCCCTTCAAGGGGCCATCATCTTCACAATCCTCACCTCACTGTCGGGCACTGCCCTGTTACTGCTGACCGGATCCCTGATGGCAGCAGCCATCGGGCTCTTTACCCTGGCCTGGTACAATCTGGTTTACACTCCGCTGAAACGGGTCACCGCCTTCGCCGTCCTGCCAGGGGCACTGATCGGTGCCATGCCTCCCCTGATCGGATGGAGCGCTGCCGGGGGCCATCCGGCCGACATGGAGATCATCGCGGTGGCCTTCCTGCTTTTCGTGGGACAAATGCCTCACTACTGGCTGCTGCTGTTGAAGATCGGAAACGAATTCCAGCAGGCGGGACTCCCGGTGATCACAGCGCTGATGGAACCCGGGCAGATTAAAAACCTCAGCTTCATCTGGATCGCAGCCACCGGGGTCATCGTTATGATGCTGCCGGTCACGCCGGTGGTGGATCACCGGGGCACCTCCATGGTACTGATCGTCTCTTCGCTGACCTTTCTGATTCGTATGTTCCGGCTCATTTACCGGGGCGATCTGCTGACCCATTGGAAAAAGGCATTTATTACTGTAAATTTGTTCTACCTGGCGATCATCCTGGTGCTGATCGCAGACCGCATTATTTAAACCCAATGATTACGACTTAAACCCAATGATTACCATGATGAAAAAATTCCTGATCCTTACCCTGCTGCCCCTGATGGCAGCTGCCTGCATCCGCGTCGACCAGGCTCCCCGGTCGGATTCCTCCAACGAGGAGTCCCCGACCGACGGCGCTTTTATCCATATCAGTGAAGGAGCCGACGATGTCCATGAGGTGCTCATGGGCCTGATGCTGGCCGATAAGATGTCTACCTCCAACGATGTACTGCTGTTCTTCGATATCGATGGCATCGAGATGGTGATCGAAGAAGCTCCCAACCTGGTGATGGATCCCTTCGACCCTTCCGACGAAATCTTTGAGCGGCTCGTGCGAAGGGACGTGACCATTCTCGCCTGCCCCGCCTGCCTGGAGGTCTCCGGATATGAGGAAGAAGACCTCCGCGACGGTGTTCAACTGGCCGGGAAAGAGGATTTTTTCAACTTTACCGAAGGGCGGATCCTCACCATAGACTACTGATACGGATGCCGCATTCGTGGCGCTGATGCCGCATTAAATATGAACCATCTTTAAAATAGTGATAAAAATGAAGACAATAGGAATGCTACTGGTGGCTGCTGCAATTCTTTTCTCCTGCAACAGCCAGCAGAAAAACAATACAGAAGCACAGGAAGCCCCGGCCACCGAAGAGACCCCCTCCATGCAGGCCGAATGGGTAGAAGTGGTCCTGGAAGTGGAAGGGATGACCTGCGACGGATGCGAGAATGCCATCAAAGCCGGGGTGGAGAACCTGGAAGGCATCCAGGTGGTGGAGTCCTCCCATGAGGAGGGCTGGACCAGGGTGAAATACGATAAAAACCTCACTTCCCTGGAGGATATCGAGGAGAAGATCACCGAAACCGGCTACACCGTACACGGCGAAAAAGAGGACTCCTGAGCTCAGGGTACTTCTCAAGCCGGCTGTTATTGACTCGAAGCCGGTTCGCAGGAGTTGTGGAGGCCGATTCGTTCCGCACCGATGAGGCATGTTCGTTCCGCACCTATATGACGATTATTGAGGGGACTGTTTTTCAGTTTTGGGGGGCAGTTTTCCGATTTCACGGAGTAACATTACTGCAACCTCGTGAAATGCCAAAAGGGAATGCCAAAAAAGAAATCGTTGGCGCCTGGATTTTACCTCGGGCACTGAAATCCGCTTGTGCTCGGGGTATTGTTTCGTTGCTGAAATTCTCGCAATGCGTAATTGGTGGGCGCTCGGATATTGCCTCGGGCACTGAAATCCGCTAACGCGTATTGTAGGTGCCCTCACCAATATCCAGTCGCTTACATTTTGAGGGGTTGTTTCGCAAACCGCCCTCTAATGGCGAAGGAATATACCGCAGGCCGCCTACAATTCGAAACGAAGTGAAGAATTTCAGCGAGGAACAGCCCCTTCCCTTCCTCCGGGTTTTCCGGATACTCAGTGGCACAGAAATAAACAGGGCTGTATCCGAAGCCTACAATTCGAAACGAAGTGAAGAATTTCAGCGAGGAACAGCCCCTTCCCTTCCTCCGGGTTTTCCGGATACTCAGTGGCACAGAAATAAACAGGGCTGTATCCGAAGCCTACAATTCGAAACGAAGTGAAGAATTTCAGCGAGGAACAGCCCTGTTTATTTCACCACCAGTGTAAGGAAACCCATAAACAGTACCGCATCCGCTGCCATCCGGAAAGCGTCGTTGTTCCGGAAATAGGAGGGGTAGAACAGGATGAAGAGCAGGATCGTGGCCATTCCTGACAGGATGAGGGCGAACTGGGCATAGCGGTCGATCCCGTAGACCATGAACTGGAGAACGGCCAGCAGGTAGATTCCTGCAGCGGTGGAGATCATCAGGTTCCGGGTGGTCCTTTTCCCCAGAGTATGAGCCATGGAAGCGATACCCAGGCGGGAATCGCGCTGGATGTCATAGAGGGAGATGGTGACCAGGTTCATAAGCAATACCCCGGCTGTCATGGCCAGCACCAGGCCGTGGGAGGGCTGAAGCGGCTCAGTACGCGCCACAAAAGGCCCCAGCCAGGTTCCGGCCAGATAAAACAGCAACACGAAAAACTCGCCGGGTAAAAAAAGGAGCCGGTTTTTCCGGAACACATGACGCATGGCATAAAAGAGCAGCACTCCCCCCGAAAGGAAAAGGGCGTATTTCAGTACCTGGCTCCCCAGAAAATTGAAGACCAGTATCAGATCCGTCAGAAGAATCAATCCTGTGAAATAGAGCAGACTCCGGCGATGGCGGAACAGGAACTGGTGCAGTTCACGTTTGCTCACTTTCCGCTGCTTCCAGGCATCGATCATGTGGTCGCCCATGTAAAGCAGCCATACCGTCATTGCCAGACAGACCCACCATGCCCATCCGGGTGAAGCCTGAAAAAGCCGGGCGGCGATCACCGAAAGGGCCAGGGCTCCCAATACGATATCGAGACTGAGGTAATGGGCGATGCGATAGATCCTCATCCTGCAGCCGGTCAGATCAGGTGTGATGCAATTTGCACTCTTCCAGGAACGGATGGTTCGCCGGGTAGAGGTTGGCCCGGCTCAGGAACCAGCCGAATACCAGCATAAACAGCCCCGCAAAGCCCACAAAGGTGCCTATCTCCTGGAATCCGAGAACCTGCTCGCCCACCGTACCGGGAAAGATCTGAACGTAGAGATCGATGAACTGGCCGGCAATAAGGAAGGGGATCACGAATTTCAGGACGTTCTTGTTGCGGGCCAGTGTGAGGGGCATCAGCAGTATAAAGGGAAGAAACCAGTTGATCAGGATATTGGCAAAGAAAAAGAACCTCCAGCCTTCCTCTCTGATCCTGGGAATGTAGTAAGCGGTCTCCTCCGGGATATTCCCGTACCAGATCAGCATGAACTGGGCGAACCAGAAATATCCCCAGATTATGCAGAGCATAAAGATATAGCGGGAGAAATCGGCCAGGTGGCTTTTATTCAGGAAAGGGAAATATCCCCGTTGATTCAGCAGCAGCACCACCAGGGTAATGACGATGGATGCGTGATGAAAAGCCGCCACAAAATTCTTCACGGCAAAGATGGTGCTGTACCAGTGGGCATCGATCGACATCACCCAGTCGATCATGGCAAAAGTGAAGGTGATCAGGATAATGAAGATGTAGATCTTCGAATAGTGCTCCAGCCTTCGGAAAGGCTCCATTCCGCCCACCCGGTCCTCTCTCAGGGAATGTTTCCGGATCAGGATGAACATCAGGATCCACAGAGCGAAGAAAACCACCATACGGAGAATCCAGAAGGGCATGTTGAGATAGGGGGCTTTGTGTGCCAGAAGTGCATCGTGGGCCACTGCATCTTCGTGCGACCAGTGGTAGAGAGAGTGTGCCCCGAAGATCATTACCAGGAAGAAGATCGCAGCCACCGGGAGATAGCCTGCCATGGCCTCCGGAATGCGAAGGAAGGCAGCAGACCACCCCGAATGGGTGACCCTCTGGATGGCGGCGAACAGCAACCCCCCGGCCGCCAGTGATACAAAATAGACATTGTTCAAAAGAAGGTTGGCCCAGCCGCGCTGCGGATCGCCCGTGAACGCCACCACCATGGCAGCGATCCCCACCGCCACCATGATCAGTGTGATGAGGACATACGTACGAGATAGTTTGATTCTTTCTTCCATGACCGGTTATTTAGGGCGCCTGTGCCTGCAGGTTTTCACGTACATAGAGAATTATCTTCCAGCGGTCTTCGGGCAGTATCATACTGCCGTGGGCTCCCATAATCCCGTAGCCGACGGTAATAGCATGGTAGATCTCCCCGTCACTCTGGGCCTTCACCCTGTCGTTGACCAGGCTGGCCGGAGGATAGGGATAACGTCCACTGGTATATAAATATCCCTGTCCTTCTCCCTCGGGACCATGGCAGGACATGCAGAATATTCCGTAAGCCTCACTGCCGCGTTTCAGATTCTCCTCGGTGGGATTCCACGGATTGACCAGCTCCCGCCCTGCAGCCAGCCTGTCCTCCTCGGTTTTCTCCCAGGGGAAGGGAACCATCTCCCTCGGAACGGTCCCTTCCACCGGTTTTCGCATGGTCAGGCTGTCCCTGAAATTGGGATTGGGAGTATAGGTTTCATAGGCTTTACTGTAGTACATGTCGGGCATGTAGTCCCATCCCGTGCTGGAACGGGTCCTGTCGCATGAAAAGGCGACCAGAAGGCCTAAGGCAAATATGAAGATTCCTTTTCTCATCGGTCGGCTACTTTTCAATGATTTCGACAGCACCATTCTCTTTCATTACCGCGGAGACTCTCTCCCAGTCCACCCGCTCCTTCCTGACCAGGATCACGAACCGGTCATCGGTGCCCCTGTGATGGTATACAGGTTTTTCATGGCTGGGCCAGAGATTGGCCCTCCAGGAGAAGGTCGCCAGGCTGAGAATGGTGATGCTGAAAATGGTCAGCACAATAGTGATCACGATGAACGAAGGAAATGCATTGCTGGGCTTTCCGCCATAATTCAGGGGCCAGTCGATCACCGCGGTATAAAATAAAAATGCCAGAACCGCCAGTGAAGCAAAAAAACCGTAGAGCCAGCCCACAATGGTGATCCTGGACTTCCTGCCGTGCTTTTCCAGCACCTCGTGAACCGGATAGGGTGTGAAGACATCCTCGATCTCCAGGTGCTCTTCCTTCATTTTCCGGAAAGCGGCCAGAAGCGATTCTTCCGAATCAAAAACCCCGATTAAGTGTTGTGCCTCCATGTGCTATTTCTCTTTCGACTTTTCAGACTTATTGACTTGAAACTTATTAAAGGCCTTTACCTCGCTGATGGCGATCATCGGGATGTACTTCATAAATAGGAGCACCCCGAAAATAAAGATGCCCAGTGTACCTATGTAGGTGGCGATCTCCACAAAAGTCGGAGAGTAGCTGGCCCAGGCCGAAGGAAGATAATCCTTGGAGAGGGAGGTAATCACGATATTGAACCTCTCGAACCACATCCCGATATTGATCAGAATCGAGATAATAAATACGATCATCAGGTTTTTGCGGATCTTTCTGAACCACATCAGCTGGGGCACCACGGCATTGAAAATGAACATCAGCCAGAACTGGGTGGTGAACTCTCCGGTAATCCGGTTATGGAAAAAGGTGAAAATCTCATACTCGTTGCCCGAATACCAGGCCAAAAAGATCTCCGTGATATAGGCAGTGCCCATGATCAGCGACACGAAGATTAGGATCTTGGCCACCCGTTCCAGGTGCGAATCGGTCACGAAATCTTCCAGTTTATAGATCTTCCGCAGAATGATCATCAGGGTCATCACCATGGCAAATCCGGAGAAGATGGCCCCTACCACAAAATATGGCGGGAAGATAGTGGTGTGCCAGCCGGGTTCCACCGATACCGCAAAGTCGGTCGCCACGATGGAGTGAACCGATACCACCAGAACGGCTGCGATACCTCCCAGAATATAACCGAGCCCTTCATAGCGTTTCCACTCTCCGACACTTCCCCTCCATCCCATGGCAAAGAACCCGTAGGCCGCTTTCTTGATCTTTGATTTGGTATTGTCACGGATGGTGGCAAAATCGGGGATCATTCCCAGATACCAGAAAGAAGCCGAGATCAGCAGGTAGGCGGTGATGGCAATGAAATCCCAGAAAAGCGGGGAGTTGTAGTTCACCCAAAGGGGACCGCGGGTGTTGGGATAGGGGAGAATGAAAAAAGCATTCCAGACCCTTCCCATGTGCAGGGCGGGAAAGATGGCCGCACATCCCACCGCCACCACCGTCATCGCCTCGGCGGCACGGTTAATGGACGATCTCCACTCCTGCCTGAGGATCAACAGGAAGATGGAAAATGCGGTACCGGCATGTCCGATCCCGATCCACCAGACAAAATTGATGATCGCCCAGCCCCATCCCACGGTATTGTTGACTCCCCAGGTCCCGATCCCTGTAGCCACCGTTACATAAATGGCCCAGAAACCGAGCAGCATCATTATGGAACTGATGCCCAGACCCACCATCCACCAGAATTTGGGCCTCGCATAGAGCGGGGAGGTAATTTCGGAGGTGATCTGGCCGAGGCTTTTGTTCCCCAGGATCAGCGGTCCTCTGACTTCAGTGTTATACATATGATCTGCTTTACTTATTCCTTACTTTTGTCAGGTATCCCACCGTGGGGAGCGTATGTAGCTGCTCCAGCAGATGGTAGTTCCGTTCTTCCTTCCTCAGTCTGCTCACCTTCGAATCGGGATCATTCAGATTTCCGAATACCAGTGCTCCGGACGGACATGACTGAACGCATGCGGGCTCCACCTCACCATCCCTCAATTTTCTTCCTTCCAGCTTGGCCTCCATCTTCTTCTCCTGGATCCGCTGCACGCAGAAAGAGCACTTCTCCACCACCCCGCGCTCTCTTACCGTCACATCCGGATTGAGAACCATCCGGGAAAGGTCACTGTTCTGATTGAAGTCAAATGCTTCATTGTTCACGTACCTGAACCAGTTGAACCTCCGGACCCGGTAGGGGCAGTTGTTGATGCAATACTTGGTGCCGATGCAGCGGACATAGGCCACCTGGTTCAGCCCTTCATCGCTGTGCAGGGTGGCCGATACCGGGCATACGTTCTCGCAGGGAGCATTGTTGCAGTGCTGACACAT
>CAZOHA010000009.1:0-94101 GCA_964579515.1 uncultured Bacteroides sp.
CCATTTCTGAAACAGGGAACACGGCCCAATTGTTTCAAAAGGTTGTTCTGAAGAGGTAAATAAACAGCTGAAAAGCTATTTATGACCGGAGCCTGGCCGGCATTTTACGGAATGGTCACAGAAGTTCTGCCGTTTGTGATCCGGTATTCGCGAATGTAATAACCATTCCCTTCTCCCGTGTTAACAAATGATTAAGAAAAAAGGGAGGACACCTCGCCGGACACCCTCCCTTTTAACAGAGATCTCTGTAGTTTATTTCTTGATCACCTTGAAGTGATGCACACCCTCACCCACTTTTAGCTGGAACACGTAGATTCCTGCACTGAAGCCGGTCAGGTCAAAGGTTTCAGACATCCGGAGACCAGATCGCTTGATGACTGTCTTTCCGGTCATATCCATCACCTTGAGCTCGTCGGCCGGCTCACTAAGGATCATCTCCACCTTCCCGCTGGTGGGATTGGGATAAAGATTGACCCGGAGATCTCCCGATTCAACTATTCCCGTGGATCCCTGTACGTTAACCACGGCAAATTCTGTATCCTGGTTTCCGGCCTGGTCGGAAACGGTTACTTCGATCAGGACCTCTCCCACATCGTCGGTGGTAAAGGATGATCTGCTTAACAGCGTATCCACCACCCCGCAGTTATCCTCGACACTTTCCACCACATCGGAGGCAGTAATGGCACCGTTCCCAGATTCATCGAGTTGAACCGTGACCTCTTTGGTGGTCAGAACCGGATCGGTCTCATCGGGTGTAACGGTGAGCGTGCCTGTGGTATAGGTCATGGTGTAGTTATCGGCGCCTCCGCCCGAGACGGTAATATCATAGGTCCCGGCGGGACTGCTCTCGTCGGCCGCAGTGGCTGCTTCCGGCGTAGAGGTCAGCACCGATTCATCATCGGTTCCAACAAATCCCGTGATCACCACCGTGAACACCGGATTTTCAGTACACTCTTCCCGGCTCATATCATCGGCCGTCACCACCAGTTCGGCAGGAGTGATATTGCCGGTCAGATCGCCGGGTTGGTTCAGTGTATAGTTAGCGGCATCGGCTCCACTTAGATTCATGCCGGTGGTCACCGGGATGCCTGTTCCCACTCCGGCCTCGGCAAAGGTGCCCGATACAGCATCACTAAGAGTGACCTCATCGTCTCCGAGAATTCCTTGAAGAGAGCCTCCGGAAAGAGTCGCATCCGTGGTCCCGTCATAGACCTTGTCAGCTACAGTTATACCAATAACAGACAATGATTTAGGTGTGATATCGGCGCTGATTCCGCCGGGCTGAATCAGCGTGTAGTTGGCTGAATCTTCTCCGGACAGGGTCATGGCCGGGATCACCTCGATACCGGTTCCGACCGATGTCTGGGCAAATGTACCCGGGAGGGAATCGACCAGAACGACTTCGTCATCACCGATGATGCCGTTCAGACTGCCTCCGAAAACCTCCGCCGCGGAGGTTCCGTCATATACTTTGTCCTCTGCCACCGTACCTGTCACCGTGAGCTCGGCCGGGGTGACCTCCAGGTCCTGAGCCACCGGATCCGCCGCCTGGTACTGGGCATTACCCTCCTGTGTGGCGGTAATGGTGGTGGTACCCACGCCCACCACAGATACCGTACTGCCTGTTATCGTGGCAACACTCTCATCAGAGCTGGTATAGGAAACAGTCAATCCGGACGAAGCTACCGCATTCAGTTCAAAATCAGCACTACCATAAATGACCGGATCGATGGTTCCGAAATCGATGGTCTGGGTCTGCTTCAGTGTGGTCACCGAGATTTTATTCGAACCCGGGCTGCTACCTCCCTTGTTATAGGCTTTGATCCTGTAATAGTAGGTATTGACGGGAAGCAGACCGGTCACTTCGGTGGAAGTCACATTCCCCACATCCTTGTTCACATATCCGGTCACATAGCTGGTGAAGTCGATGTCGGTGGCCACCTCTATGGAGTAACCGGTGGTATTCCCGCTTGCATCCCAGTTCGCAGTGAATGCGCCGGAATTCACATTGGTGGCTGCCAGTGCCAGCGGTGTTACGGGCGGCAGCTCCTCCTCCCCGTATACATGGAGCTCGGTAAACGATGCCAGTGCATCCTTCGAGGTGATATAGAACCTTACAAAGTTGTATATATCAGGGTATGTCAGGTCGTAGGTAAAGGTCCCCGTTCCAGTAACAGTTACATTCTCCAGATCGAGCCAGGTGGTTCCGTCGGGACTTGCCTGGAAGATGATGTCACCCGGCAGTTCGGCCGGATTGGACAGGATCATCCCGAAACCGTCGATCAAATAGGCTTTCCCCAGATCGATCTGGATCCATACGGGAGCTGTCCCGGGGACGGCACAATAGGTGGTGAGAAGCGTATCGACCGCTTTGCTGGGGCCGTTCCCCACCACGGAATCAGTGGCTGTAGCCAGCTTGAATGCAGCAATATTTGAGTTGCTGCCGGTGTACTGTCCCGCCGCCGCGACCGTGAGGACCAGCGTCAGAACAATGGTTTTACAGAGAAATATCAGTTTTTTCATAATTAGGGGTTTTAGCTCTCTTTACGTTAAAGGAATGAATTGGTTACGACAATTTATCAACGTTTCACCCAAACAAAAGTCCTCTATATTTGTAGTATGCTTCTGTAACCCGAAAACCACTACATCAATGAAGAATCTCTTCGATTTCAAGCATTTCAAGGGAGACCTCTTCGGGGGGATCACCGCAGGGATCGTCGCCTTACCTCTGGCACTCGCCTTTGGTGTGAGCTCCGGACTGGGTCCGATGGCGGGTCTCTACGGGGCCATCTTCATCAGTTTCTTCGCAGCCCTGTTTGGCGGAACCAACACCCAGATCTCAGGGCCCACGGCCCCTATGACCGCTGTGAGCATGGTGGTGATCGCCGGTATTGTGGCAGCCAACAACGGGGATGTGGATCAGGCGCTGCCCTACATTCTGGCGGTATTTTTGGTGGCAGGGCTGATGCAGATCGGACTGGGGGCTCTGGGACTGGGTAAATATATCCGGTTGATCCCCTATCCGGTGGTTTCCGGGTTTATGACAGCGATTGGCGTCATTATTATTCTGACCCAGATATTGCCTGCACTCGGCTACTATCCCAAAGAGGATATGGAATATGTGGAACAATTCACCACCGAAGCGGAGGAAATGGTCATGACGAATATCCTTGAGGAGGAGGTTTCGGAAGGAACCACGATCCGCGAGAGTTTCGAAAACACTATGGAGCGGGGTGAAAGGATCACCGAAGAGGAGATTCTGCAGGAATCGCGGACACTGGCAGGAACAGAAGCTTCCGGAGTGGTGGGTGCCGTCAGGCTGATACCCCGGGCCGTGCAGAATATTAGCTGGGTGGAGTTATTTCTGGCCCTCGGGACCATCGTGATCATTTACGGTTTCAAAAGGATCACCAGGGTGGTTCCCAGTACCCTGGTCGCCCTGCTGGTGATGTCCGGTATTGCCGATCTTTCGGGGATCGACTACCGGCCCGTTGAACGGATCCCCAGCGGTCTTCCCATGCCCAACCTGGATCTGTTCACCTCCTTCAGCTTCAGTGCCATCTCACCCTATATTTTTGCAGCGTTCACCCTGGCCATTCTGGGCGCCATCGATTCACTCCTGACATCGGTGGTGGCCGATAACATGACCAAGACCCGGCACAAGCCTAACCGGGAGCTGGTGGGTCAGGGGATCGGTAACAGTGTGGCTGCCATTTTCGGGGGGATCCCCGGAGCGGGGGCCACCATCCGGACCGTGGTCAATATCAATGCCGGAGGGAAAACCCGGTTATCCGGGATGATCGCAGGCCTGCTGCTGTTCCTCACCCTGCTGCTGCTGGGACCGGTAGCCTCAAGAATTCCGGCTGCCGTTCTGGCCGGTATCCTGATCACTGTGGGAATTGCCGTAATGGATTATAAAGGACTGAAAGCCATTCCCAATATGCCCAGGGCAGAAGTGGCTATCATGCTCATTGTCCTGGTGCTCGCCTCCTTCTGGAACCTGGTCTACGCAGTGGGGATCGGTCTGGTGATCGCCTCACTGATGTTTATGAAAGTGATCGGTGATATCACCGGGGAGTCGTCTGAGATTAAAACCCTGAAAGAAACACCCTGGCCAGATGAGGTGGATTTCCCCGAGGAGATGAAAGAACATGTCTTCATCAAGCATGTGAACGGCCCTCTGTTCTTCGGATCCACCTCCAATTTCGAAAAGCTGTCCAAACAGATACCCGACCACGCGGAAGCGGTGGTCATCCGTATGAACAGGGTACCCTATATGGATCAATCGGGTCTCTATGCCATGGAAGATTTCCTGATCGAGCTGGCCAGAAAGAAAAAGAAAGTGATCCTGGTCGGTTTGCAGAAGCAACCCCGCTACATGCTCGAACGGATCGATGTCATTCCCGACCTGGTCAAACCGGAACAGATCACTACCGGTTTCAATGACTGTGTGGGCACCCTGAAACAGCAGATCGATGCGATCCCGGAAACCGTCTGAACCAACAAGTAAGCAACCATATGGCACCAATTACTCAATCAATGCAACAGGAAATGTCTCCGGCAGAAGCCCTGGAGAGACTGACCGGGGGCAACCGCCGGTTCGTCGAAAAAAAACTGAAAGAGACCGATCTGATGGAGCAGGTGCATGCCACCTCCGGAGGGCAGTATCCATTCGCAGCCATACTTGGCTGCATCGATTCCCGTGTTCCTGCCGAACTGATCTTTGATCAGGGTATCGGGAACCTGTTCAATGCCCGGGTGGCCGGAAACATTGTCAATAAAGATATCCTGGGCTCCCTGGAGTACTCCTGCAAGGTGGCCGGGTCGAAGGTGATACTGGTCCTGGGCCACACCTCCTGCGGGGCGGTGACTGCAGCCTGCAATCAGGTGGAAATGGGGAACATCACCCACCTGCTTGCCGGGATCCGGCCCGCTGTGGAATCGTTCAGCCAGGAAGAACTGGTGGTGGACGATGTGGCGCGAAAGAATGTCCTTCATTCCATGGAACAGATCAGGCAGGAGAGCCCCATACTGGCAGAGATGGAGCAAAAGGGGGAGATCATCATCCGGGGTGCGATGTACGACATCTCCGACGGCCGGGTGAGCTTCCTGGACTGATCGGGGTGAATCCGGCTGATCTGGTGTTTCCGGCTGATTGTGTGAATCCGGCTAACCGGGCATGCCCGGCTTACCGGGCTTGTGGTGGAGGTAGGGGGAATCGAACCCCCGACCTCGTGATTGCGAACCACGCGCTCTGGCCATCTGAGCTATACCCCCGCAGCTGCAAATCTAAGAATATTTTACCGGATCCGGCTCCGGGAAAGGGCTGCTGCACGGTTATATTCTTCCCGGCACACCATGCAAAACCGGTGTTCCTTCTGCTCCAGGTCCTCCACATAGGTGCTGGAGCGCATCACACAAGCCGGATGGCTGCAGTGGATCAGACCGAAGGTATGCCCCAGCTCATGAATGATCACCTTGGTAAACCGCCCGATCAACAGTTCATAATCGGGTTTCAGCCCGTAATGCTCATTTCTCAGGCGGAAGATAGATACCACTCCTGTGCGCCCGTTCAGATGAGCCTGTCCGAAGATGTAGGTGAGGATGGGAATATAGAGATCGACCCTTGCCATCCCGATCACCCTGACCGCCTCGGCCGGGGCACGCTCGGTGATCATTCTCAGTAATTCGTCGGCATCGTACTGACGCCGCACCGGATTATAGAAGTCGCTGATATCCAGGCTGCACTCCATCAGTTCCACGGGGAAGTGAAGCTCCCGGGTCACGTTCTCGGCCACTCTTTCAGTCAGCTTTTTCTCGAACAACCCGCAGGAAACCAGTATAATGCTTTGATCGCTCAAAGCCGGTTATTCCTCTTTTAGTTCGTATTTCCGGATCTTATTATAAAGGGTGGCCCTGTCGACGTTCAGGGCCCGGGCCGACCGGGAGATGTTCCATTTGTATTTTGAAAGGATCCTGGCGATATGCTTCCGCTCCAGCTCCTCCAGACTCTCAATGGAGCTGCTCATGGCCTCCTGACCCATGGGCAGGTCCTTCAGCCTGATCACCTTTCCGTTACCCACCACGATGGCCCTTTCGATCATATTCTCCAGTTCTCTGACATTACCGGGGTATTCGAACGATTCCAGGTGTTTCAGTGCGGCCGGTTCGATGGTGATCATATCCCGGCTCATGGAGGTGCAGTACTTCCTGATGAAATGGTCGACCAGGAGAGGGATATCCTCGGGGCGCTCCCTGAGCGGCGGGATGCGGATATTGACCACGTTCAGCCGGTAGAAAAGATCCTCCCGGAAGGTCCCGTTTTCCACCATGCTTTTCAGGTCCCGGTTGGTGGCGCAGATGATCCTGAAATCGGAAGTGATCTCCCTGGAACCCCCGACGCGGACAAAGGTTTTCGTTTCCAGGACCCTCAGCAATTCCACCTGCATCTTGGATGAAATGGTGCCGATCTCATCCAGGAATATCGTGCCACCATCGGCCATTTCAAACCTCCCCTTCCGGTTAAAGGCGGCACCTGTGAAAGCGCCTTTTTCATGCCCGAAAAGCTCACTCTCCAGCAGACTTTCGGAAAGGGCACCGCAATGAACACTGATCAGAGGGAAATATTTCCTGGGAGAATTGGAATGGATGGCCCTTGCCACCAGTTCTTTGCCCGTGCCGCTCTCCCCGGTGATAATGACCGAAGAGTTGGTCGGGGCCACACTCTCCACCTCCCTGAGTACCTTCCGGAGCGCCTCACTTTCTCCCACAATATCCTCCACGTCCGTCAGGGTGGTGATCTTATCCCTGAGACCCACATTCTCCTTCTTCAGGGTCACCTGTGTGGCCGCATTGCGGATCAGGTGAGAGAGATCATCCGGATCAAAGGGTTTGGTCACATAATCGAATGCTCCTTCCTTCAGTGCCTGGACGGCAGTATCGACCGAGGCAAAAGCAGTCATAATGATCACTACGGGCTCTCCGGAAAGGGCTTTAATCCGCCTGTGCAGCTCCATCCCGTCCATGCCCGGCATCTTGATATCGACGAGTATAATATCGAAATCCCTGTCATCGAGCAGCTTTAGTGCTTTCTTGGCATCCTCGGCGCACTCGACATGGTATCCCTCCTCGATGAACCAGTTGTAAAGAGAATCCCGGACCGATTCTTCATCATCGACGATCAACATGGATATTCCTTTATTCATGAGATGATGGTTTTTCCTCCGCAAGCGGCAGAATAATTGAAATGGTCGTCCCCCTGCCCGGCTCCGAATCCACCTCGATCTTCCCCTGGTGATTCTCCACGATCCCGTGTACAATGGAGAGACCCAGTCCGATCCCGCTGGTATCGCGTTTGGTGGAATAGAAGGGTTCGAAAATATGGGAAATGTCCCCGGGTGCGATCCCGACCCCGTTATCGGTGACACTCCACCGGATGCGCTTCTCATCGGGATTGGAAGTGCGGACAGTGATTTCGCCGTTCTCCCGGATCGCCTCCGTGGCATTCACCATGATGGCCACACATACCTGCTTGATCTGGTTGGGGCTGCAGTGGATCAGGTCATTTTCGGCATGGAAAAGATTCGTCAACTGAATATCGGCGATCTTGATGGAATGCCGCATCAACTTGCAGGTGTCGGAAAGCAGGCCGTGCAGGTGGCACGGCTCGAAATCCTCCCGGTCCTGGCGGGAGAAATCGAGAAGTCCGCGCACGATATCGCCGCAGCGCTTGGTCTCCGTCTCGATCAGCTTCAGGTTTTTCAGAATGCTTTCCTTCTTGGGATGATGGAACTCCGGGCGGTCGAGCTGTTTATGGATGAGCCGGTTGTAAACCAGGATCCCCGACAGGGGGTTATTGATCTCATGGGCCACCGAAGAGGAGAGTTTACCCAGTGAGGCGATGCGCTCCACATGGATCAGTTCGTTCTGGGCGGCAGAGAGCTCCTCCGACTTTTTCTGCACTTTGTATTCCAGTTGCCGGGACCAGTTTTGCAGCTCTTTGGTGGCCATTTCTATATTATCGAGCATATTGTTGAACGCCTCGGATACCAGCCTCATGTCATTCAGCAATCCCGGCTTGATCTCCAGCCGGATGGAATGATCTCCGCCGGACACCCTTTCACTGGCCTGAATGAGCGAGTTGAGCGGCCGTTTGATCCGCCGGCGGGTAAACAGGACCAGGAAAGTGACCATCAGCACAGTGATCAGTGTGGCTAGTAACATAAAATCGGTGGAGGATTGATCGGCAAATGCATCGAGATCGTCCAGTGGCATGGTGATCAAAAGGGATCCGAGCACAGGCTCATCCTCCGGGTGATAATGGCAGTCGGCCGTGCTGCAGGATGGTTCATTGAGTATGGACTTTTTGATCAGCAGGTGACGTGCTCCCTCATTCGTCTGGCGGATCCCGCATTCAGGGATATTTTCCACCACCAGGTAAGCCTTTTCTCCCGGCGGGAACATCGAGGAGATTCCGGAATGACAATCAGTACAGCTGGGATTCCCGTCCAGATCCGGATCCCCGGTCAGGCTCGAGTATGCCAGAAGGTCGTTCTGGTCGTACATATTGACCTCATCGATCCCCGACATGGTACTGATCATATCCAGGGTTCGCTGCAGCATGGCTTGGTCGTTCTCCAGCATCGAATAGTAGAGCGATCCCTCCACGATGGAGCTGATCTGGTCCCCGCTGCGGCCGAGGGTCTCATTGAAGAAATCGGTGTAGATGGTACGGAAAACCAAAAGGAACAGGATGAAGAGAATCAAAAGAGAGCCTGTTATAATGAACACCACCCTCCCGTAAATGGAAGATCTGAACTGGTAGAACTTCCTGAGAAAGCCCTTCATCGGTCCGCTCATTTCCCTGCTCCTGTCGATTGAATTTTTCCCGGAGAAATCGTTAAGATACTAAAGTTCCAGGAACTCCTTCCGGAAACGCTCCCAAACTTTTCCGTCGAGCTCCGAGAGGGGGAACTCCACAAGCTCACCGCCCTCCTGAAGCACCAGCCCGCGGGAATCTTCCTGCCTCTGGCTCAGAGCACCGGAAAGGAAATCCTTGAACCTCACCAGTTCCGATCTGATCCATTCCCTGGCTTCGGTCGCCAGAAAGTACGGCCCGGTCTCCTCTTTCCAGTTCTCCGGCTCGATCCTGTAAAGCCAGGATCCGTAGGGATCCTCGAACATGGGAGTGCTGTCCTCTTCCAGCGAATGACGGCTCTGCACCACCCGGCCGGAAATGGGAGATCCGATTTCCAGCTCTTTCCCATCCTGAATGACTCGTGCCAGGATCTCTCCCTTTTTCACAATCGAGCCATCCGCAAGGACCAGTTCCACCCTGACCCGGCCGGTCAGATGAAGCAGAAGATCATCCAGTCCCACATTGGCCTTACCGGAGCGGGTCAGGTATGCCCAGGTATGATTCCGGCTCAGGAAGACCCCGGCCGGTATCCGGAGCCTGGCCGGAGAAAGGGCGCCGGACCTCTGCCAGCCGGTCTTCACCTGGACCGGTTTATTAAGGTAGATCCAGAGGGGAATGAGTAGTACCAGGAAACCGATCACAATCAGGTATTCGATGCCCTTGGTGTCGAAAATGTCCGTATAAACAAATGGTTCCATGAGAATGCGATTTATTTGGTTCAGTGATTATCTTTTGCCCACTCGGGGGGATCGCGCAATACAGGCATCCGGCGAACGATCCACCGGAAAATCCATATCTCGACACAGAGTATCGTCAGTGTGACCACGATCTCCATCCAGGAAGGAACATAGGGTGTGGCGGCATCCCATTTGAAACCGATGACCGTCACATTGAGCCGGTTCATGATCACTCCGAGCATGGTCCAGAGAGCGGAGAACTTTATCAGCCGGATATTCATCGTCCGGTAGCTGATAAAAAACAGGATCATCGGCAAAAGGACGAACCCGAGCATCTCCAGCAGGTACCATGCACCCATCCTGGTCTGCAGCAGGTTCCAGTTCTTCCCGTGAGCCAGCACCACCACCTGCAGGGCGAAATATACCAGCATGGTCATGGCGCAGATCCTGGAAAGGCCGTGGAGGATCCCGTTATGGGCGTGATGGTCCTTCTCGCTGATCTGGTCGAAGAAGACCCTGCGGCTGATAGAACCCTCAAAAATCACCATGGAGAGTCCTGCAAAAATGCTGGAGACAAAGAACAGGATGGGAATGAACTCCGAATACCAGAGAGGATGGATCTTATCCCTGGCCATCAGGTAAAGGGCGCCCAGTCCCGACTGGTGCAGGGTCGACAGGGTGATCCCGAAGATGACCGCCGCAAGGGTCATTCCCGACAGGATCCTGCGGGCCCGTTTCGCCCCGATCCATTCCGCAATGGCCGGGGAGAACTCGATCAGCTGCGCAACCATATACAGGAGAAAATGCCAGGCCACCAGAAAGAGGACCGAACTGACCCCAAAACTGTTACCGATGATGGGATTGATGACATTCCAGGGCTTTCCCAGGTCAAGCAACAGGGCCCCGGCATAAAACACGTAGGCCAGGAAACCGTTCAGCACGGTGACCCGCACAATGGGACGGTACTTCTCCATATTGAGGATATATACCAGGAAGGTCACCACATAGGCTCCCCCTGCGAATGCCACCCCGGTCACCACGTCAAATCCGATCCAGAGACCCCACGGAACTTCCTGGGTTAAATTGGTGATGGAACCGATCCCTTTGGCAAAGCGGATCACGATCAGTACGATGCCGGTCATGATAATGGGAACCGAAATCATATTAAAGGGAGTGAACACCCTTCCCCTGGGTCTGAAAGCTTCCGCAAGGAATTTTCCGACGGGTCTCCCGTCATTGTCGCGGGAAATGGTATGGTCTGTGCTATTCATGATCTTCCTCCTTTTTGGTATTCTTTTTTGTGGCATTGTGGATCCCCAGCAGCATGGCCGGCCACAGAATAAAAATGGAAGGTACACTGTAGAGGAACCCTTTGGTCAGCTCGGGGTAGGAACTCTTCTGGATCTTTGTATTGAAAGCGAGCTCCTCGAATGGAACGGGCGAGATATACAAAAATCCGGTACCTCCGGCCTCATGCTCCCCGTAAATATGATCGTGGTACCAGTCAGGCATGTCATGGATCCGCTGCCTGGCTTCGGCGATCATCTCCCTGCGTGTTCCGAAGGTGAGTGCCCCGGCGGGACAATTCTCCACACAGGCAGGGATCTGGCCCTGTTGCAGCCGTTCGAAGCACATGTCGCATTTGGAGATCTTCGGATTCGGGCTGTGGTATTCGAACTTGGGAACATCGAAAGGACAGGACACCATGCAATACCTGCATCCCATGCATTTATCCTCACTCCATACCACCGGTCCGCCGGGGGTCTTATGCATGGCCCTGGTCAGACATGCGGAAGCACAGGCAGGCTGGTTGCAATGCATGCACTGGTTTTTCACATAAACCTCCCCCTGAGAGGTTTCATAGGCATTGATAACGGAACGCCGGTTCTCATTGGCTTTTCGGGATACACCCGGAACGGGCAGATCGTTCTTCAGATCGGGCTCGGGAAGGCCGTGCTCTTCGGCACATACCAGCTCACAGGTCTGGCATCCGCCACACATATTGGCATCGAAAAGAACAGCCATCATCTCACCATCCTCTTTTTCCGGCCGGGCAGCACCCAGTTCCTTTCCTGTTCCCAGGGCCACACCTGTCAAACCGAGCGCCCTGAAAAAATTTCTTCTGTTGATTGCCATGTTATTGAATGTTTTTTGAGTAGTTGATTAAGATCTGTTGAGAAATTTAAGCTGGAACTCTTCCCACTCGACCGGACCGAAATCCTCCAGAGCGGCGCTTTTGATCTCCCCGCCATCCTGGAGAACGACAGAGGGATCCTTTTTGTCCCTGCAACAACTCACCAGGAAATCCCTCAATCTGGAAATCTCACTCTTCAGCCAGTTGCGGTACTTTTCACCCAGCAGAAAGTACTTCAGCTCTTCCATCCAGTTAAATGGCTGGACCAGGTACACCCATCCGCCGGCATATGGTTCCCGGTTCAGCATGCCGGCATCCTTTAACAGCACCGCATTGTACTCCTCCACTATGCCCGACACGGGCGATTTGATCTCGACCTGCTTTCCGTCCTGAACCAGTTTCACCAGGGATTCCCCCCTGCGGACCGTTTCACCCGGTTCTTTCATGATCACACGGGTAAGCCGGCCGGTGACATGCTGGATAAAATCATCCACACCGATCCGCACCCGGCCGTCCTTCTCCATGAAGGTCCAGGTGTGGGAGCGGTCGTAAAAAAGACCTTCGGGATGCGTGAGCCTGTCATGGGCAAATACCGGCTTATCGGACAGATCTGATTCATACATGCCACCCTTCCTCTTTCTGCCCCTGAAGGAGATCAGTACCGCCAGAGCGGAGATCAAAAGAATCCCGAGCAGGATGATCAGGATGATTTTCGTCACCGGTGCCACCAGTGGAACCACCCGGGCGGTTTCCTCTTCCTCCCCGGCCGCGAGCTGCTCCATACCCCGGTTTCTCTCCGCATACTCAATTCCCAGGAATCCCAGTGAAGCCAGATTCTCCTGTCCACCCGACAGCATCCAGCTTGCGAAGACCCTGCCATCCTCAGTGGCCGGAGGCTGTTCCGCCACCATATATATTCTGTTATAGAGGGCATCGGGATATCTTCCCACGTAGATCCCGTGAGAAAGGTCGCTGCAGCACCGGAATATGTCCTCGAAGTGATCGATCTGCCCGTTTCCGTCAAGATCGATCGGCACCAGGCTGATCCCCGACTCCATGCCGGATTCGTGCCGCTTCATCAAAGCAGCCAGTGAGCAAAAACCCATGGCATCCCTCTCTGAAGCCACACGGTCGAGAAGCCCTTCCGGATCTTCAGGTGCCGTCCCGAGGAGATCCACGGGTTTCACCCCTATAAATTCAGAAAGATAGGTCCTCCCGCACTGGTTAGCCGGAAGAAAGGCCTCTACCCTGCCTGGATCATCCGTTCCGAGTATGCTCCCCCAGGTTATTTGCTCCCCGCCGGTAAAAATGGACCGAAACTCCTGAGGAGTGATCCCTCTGTCCAGAATTTGTTCGCGGTGAGGATTCTGTGCATTGATAAAAGGCACCACCGCATCACGCCCGATCACCATCCGGCAGGAGGGTTTGATCCCCTCAAATATCCGGCAGCCCTGATATACCAGTGCAAAGCTCCGCTTATTCAAATTTTCTCCAACCTTATCATCGGGCACGGCAACCACATGGACCGGGATGCCGGGATGTTCCTTCTGAAAAGCAGAGACCTGACGGATGGCCAGGTTCTCCAGTTCCGGGGTACAGATCAGCTTCAGGTGTTCTCCCTCCCCGTTTTCATTCAACCCGGACTGGGCGAAGCATGCAGTCATTGCCAGGCATACCAGCGCGACCGAGGTCATCATCTTCTTTGTTGTAGTTTTCATCACTTCTATGGTTTAATATCAGTTTGAGGGTACCTTTGGACACACCGCTCAGAATTCAAAGATTGTGCCACACACATCTTAAATCCTGGTTCACTGATACTTACAATCATTTATCTGGTTTTGGCATTTCCAGAATGTGATGTTTTTTTCAACACTACAATTTGAATAGGGGTGTGAACAGGTTCTTTCTTAGAGCATTACGCATTATGTCGATTTTTTTAGCATCTGTTGTAATTTACAACAATAAACAAGGAAGGTGATTTAGAGCGCAGAATGCCGCCTTCTTTCAAGCTATTATGATAAATTTGTATAGTTTTGGGGCGGATTTAAGAAAACTATCACCAAATACGCCTAAAATAATTACAATCCTATGGTACCGGACATTTTAAAGACATTATCGGAGAAGGGAGTGGAACTGCCGGAACAGGTGGCCGGTCTGCTGCGCTCATGCAGAAGCTTCCAGTGTTTCAGTACTACGGCAGAGCTGGTCGATGCCTCCACGGCGGGTATTGAAAATAAAGAGTTCCGGGTAACCTATCCTCTGCCGGGAGAAAACCGGGAGGTGACCGAAGCGATCGTTCACCGGGTGAGGAACGGAATATCGGTCAACTATCCGGAACCCTATATGCGGCGCAGGGATCCCTCCACCATGTCGATCGCCGATGCCACCCCCACCGATAAGAAACTATTCAGCGATAAATACGGTTACGAGTTCGAGGACCTCAGAAAAGAGACCCTTGACTGGTTAAAAGAGCAGGACCTGGCCATGTTCTTCTATTTCGCCGGTCGGATGGGGATCGGTTCCCTGGGCCTGGCGATTGTTCCTTCCAACTCCGCCTTTTTCGCCATGGGATTGTCCATGTTGCAGGAGATGGTCGATCCGGTGACCATCGCCGACGGGACGGAGATTAAATCGGTGATCTTCGTGGCACCGGTGTTCAGACATACCCATTTCGACGGAAAACAGGTAGTGGTCCATAACCGGACAGAACACGTGCATGAGCTGTATGCATACAATCTCTATCCCGGTCCCAGTGCCAAAAAAGGATTATACGGGGTTTTGCTGTCCCAGGGTGAAAAAGAACAGTGGATCACGGCTCACTGCTCGGCGGTGCAGTCGATCTCTCCTTACGACAATGTGACCACCTTCATGCACGAAGGAGCCAGCGGGGGAGGAAAAAGCGAGATGCATCAGCACATTATCCGGGAACCGGATGGAAGGGTACTGCTGGGGACCAACACGTTCAGCGGAGAGGAGCGGTTCATTACCATTCCCAGGTTCTGTACCTTCCTCCCCATCGCCGATGACATGGCCTTCTGCCATCCGTCCCACCAGCGGGAGGACGGTAAACTGAGGATCCTGGATGCTGAGAACGCCTGGTTCGTGCGGGTTGACAGCGTAACCGCTTACGGGGACGATCCGTTCCTGGAAAAAGCCACCATCCATCCCGGTAAACCTTTGCTGTTCCTGAATATTGATTCACAGCCCGAATCCACCGCCCTCATCTGGGAACATATTGAGGATGAACCCGGAAAACCGTGCCCCAATCCCCGGGTCATCCTTCCGCGGGATACGGTTCCCAATGTCATCGAAAATCCCGTATCGGTCGATATCCGGAGTTTCGGGATCCGGTCACCTCTCTGCTCGGCAGAAGACCCCACCTACGGGATCATCGGGATGTTCCATATTCTGCCCCCGGCCCTGGCATGGCTCTGGAGGCTGGTAGCCCCCCGCGGCCATAAAAACCCCAGCATCGTCTCCACCGGCCAGATGGAGAGCGAGGGGGTCGGATCCTACTGGCCCTTTGCCACCGGTAAACGGGTGGTCCATGCCAATCTCCTGCTGAAGCAGATCATCGAGACACCCAGGACCACCTTCACCCTGGTTCCCAACCAGCATATCGGGGTATGGAAGGTGGGCTTCAAGCCTCAGTTGCTGATGCGTGAATACCTCACCCGCAGGGGGGTGGCCAGGTTACGGAGCGACCAGTATCAGCCGGCACGCTGTCCGTTGCTGGGGTATGAACTGAATTACCTGACCCTGGAAGGCTCCAAGATCCCCTCCCGGTTCCTCAAGGTCTACAATCAGACCGAAGTTGGGGTGGAAGGATATGATGCCGGCGCCGCCCAGCTGAGGGAATTCTTTCACAGTCAGCTTCATCAGTTCCTCCAGGAGGATCTGTTGCAGACGGGCCGGAGAATTATCGAGGCATGCCTTTCCAATGCCAGTGTCGAGGAGTACAACGAAATCGTGCCCATGACTTACCAGTACAGGTTCACCAACATGGAATCGTACGAACAGACCTCCCTCTTCAACGGGCAGTGACCCCTCCGGGGGATTTTACTTTCTGGCATATTTGAGGTATTTTGTCTTCTCATTCACACCGGGATCATGCATGTACCTCCTGTCGCCCTCTGTTTTCTTCTGATATCTGCAACGCTCTTCGCTCAGCCGGCCACCGGATTCTATGATGATTTCGAGGATGGCCGGCCGGATACCATTGTCAATGACTCCACATTCCTCCTCTGGAAAGCCGATCACCCGCGAACCTTCGGGATCACGGAGACCGGGGGCACACTTCAAATTGCCTATACCAGAACCGACACCAGCCAGCCATGGGACAACTTCAACTTCACCCCGCCCATCCCGGTGGATGTGGCTTTCAATCCGGTGATTTCGCTGAAGATCCAATCGGATGTATCCCATATTTTTACCGTAAAACCGATCTATTCCAACGGGAAATCCAGATTGATCCAACAGGATATCCCCGGTGACGAAAGCTGGCATAGCTGCAGCTTTCAGCTTTCGGAGACTAACTATTCAGGAGGTGTGCTGGAAAAGATCTACTTCTATTTCGACGGAGGATCCAGCGCACTCCAATCCGGCCTGGTGCTGTTCGATGAGTTCCGGATCGCCGGAGTGACCGTCCCGGTGAACCAGCTGGAAGCACATCTGATCGATTCGTCGACGGTGGAGCTTACCTGGGAAACGGAGGATACCTCCCTGGTAGGTCATTTTAATGTTTACCGCGGATCCGGGCCATTCTTTCCGGCCGGGGAGGCTTCCAGGATCGGTGAGACCCGTGCGCTGAGCTACCTGGATACCGGACTGGTGAACAACACGACCTATTTCTACAAGGTATCAGCCACCGATAAAGAGGACAAGGAGCATCCTCCGGCTTCGGTCAGCATCCGAACCTCTGTTCCGGGGGCCATTCCCTCTCTGGAGGTCATTCCGCAGCAAACCGGTTCCGTGGGCAGGTATGAGAAGGTTGAACTATGGGTTCAGATGTCCGATGCCTCCTACACCAATCCTTTCGACCCGGATGAAATCGACCTCTATGCCTGGTTCCTGGGGCCTGAAGGCGATTCCATAAAGATCAATGGTTTCTACGACAATTACCAGGCAGCTGACCAGTGGAAGATCCGTTTCGCCGCGCCTTCGGAAGGAACCTGGGAATACCGGGTATACGCCACAGATGTGGACGGGACCGGATCCGGTGCACCGGGAACATTCGAAGTGTCGGCATCGGAGCATAAAGGGTGGCTGAGGATTTCTGAAACGAATCCCAATTACCTGGAGCATCACGACGGCACCGGCTTTTACGGGATCGCCGCGTACTATCCGTGGAATGTCACCGAAACCCGGCTGGATCAGTTCCGGGCGGTGAAGGGCAATATATTCGGGTACTGGGACTGCACCTACGATAACGAGGGAAACGGAGGAGGAAGGTACCTGCTGGAATCCATGGATTCGGGGCTCGGCAGGTACGACCAGCGCAAAGCGGCCAGGATCGACCAGGTATTGTCATGGGCCGAGGAAAGAGATATGAAGGTGATGCTGGCACTGTGGGTCCACCCCTATCTCCGGATCGAAAATGTACCCTGGGACAACGGGCAGTGGAACGAGTACAATCCCTACAGCACCATTGTGGAGGTGGAGGATTTCTATACCGACAGTGTGGCCCTCTGCTATCAGGAAAAGCATCACCGGTACGTGCTCGCCCGGTGGGGATACAGCCGCGCACTGGGGATCTGGGAACTCATCAATGAGATCCACGGCACATCGGGCTGGGTATCGGATCGCGGGGCGGCCAAGAGGTGGGTGGAAAGGGTCCACACCTATTTCCGCGAGAATGACCCATATTCACGGCCCACCACCGCCTCCTTCGGAGGTAGTGAAGGGGTCTCCCACTACTCGGAGAACGACCTTCTGGGAAGCATGCCCAATGTTCACTTCTACGAGAAGCATGGCTGGCCAACGCCCTATCCGGAAGACCTGGTCCGGAGCGGACTGGAGAACATGGTCCGGCTCGCCCGGAGCCTGAAAAGCAAAGGCAACCGTCCTGCCTTTCTGGGCGAGGCGGGTTACTATTCGATGCTGGCCGATGTGGAGACCAAAGCCTATACCTGGGAATTTCACAACACCTTCTGGGCAGGACTCACGAACGGACTGGCCACCACACCTTTCTGGTGGGAATTCAACAAAGCCGACATCTTCACCCCGGAACGCATGCAGCTCTACTCCCACCTGGAAGGATTTGCCGGGGATCTCGATCTGAACCGGCATCCATGGACCCGCTCGGACATATCGGTCCGGCAGGCTGACGGCTATTTCATGGACTCCGGGAAGAGCGGATTCGGCTGGTTAAAGACCTATCACGGTTCCGCCGCAGCCGGCAGTGCACTCTCCATCCGCAACACCTCACTGGAAAACGGGACCTGCTTGCTTGAATGGTATGATACCTGGTCAGGACAATTTACACACACCGACACTACCTACTCGGTATCCGGGCTCACCTGGGCCATGGTACCCGGTCAGACGGAGCGGGAGGACGCTGCCTTCAGGTTACGTTCCACGGAACCCGGAGGTGCAGCCAGCCGGATCGTTCTCCGCCTGGTGGAGACGGACACCCTGGTGCCCGGGCCCTTTCCATGGTCACCGGGAGAAGACTCCCTCGTTTATAAAATCGCCTGTTTTGTAACGGACGGAGAAAACCTTCTGGATGTGGGCTATGCGGGACCTGTGGAAATAAAGATATGGGCGGAAGGTCTGTCTGATTCGCTTCAGCTCGGGACAGAACTGGAGAATGGCGGACAGGTATTCGATTATCCGTTCTCCGACACCATTCCTGCTTTGATGGTGGCTTCCATACCGGGACTGGGATCCGATACGCTCTTCCTGGGCGGTGCCACAGGGCCTCTGACCGGTATCCGGACCCTTCCATCGCCTTCGCCGGAGCTGGCGTGCTATCCGAATCCGTTTCACCGGGAAACCGCCATTGTCTATACTGTTCCGGATGCCGGAAAGGTCACCCTGACCATATTCGACCTGAATGGAAGAGCGGTCGAAGTGCTGGAAGAGAACATCCGGCCGGCCGGAAAACACCGGGTTATCTGGAATTCCGATGGCTATCCAGGCGGAATCTACTTCTGTCAATTCCGAAGCGGGGCCACTTCCCGCACGCTGAAACTGATTGTAAATCCATGATGAGATAGTTACAACATGAAACCGAAACACGCACTCCTTTTCGCCCTTCTTCCGCTCATTTCGTGCAATCCGGACTCCACTGCGGACATGAAGTACGGGCCGGAAGAGATCACCACCGAACCTCCGGCCATTTCTGCTGAAATGGAACAGGTGCTGGAAGAGGGAATGATGCAGAACTGGTACCCCCGGTGTCTCGATACGTTGTACGGTGGATTTCTGAGCAACTTCGACCACCGCTGGAACCAGATGGAGCGGCAGCCCAAATTCATCGTGACCCAGGCCAGGCATACCTGGACAGCCGCGCAGATGTTCCGATGGGATCCTGGCAATCCCCTCTATCTGGAAGCAGGCCGGCATGGTTTTGAATTCCTGAGAGACCGTATGTGGGACAGGGAGTACGGCGGTTTTTTCACCATGACTGACCGCCGGGGGAACCCGGTGGAGAACGAACAGGCGGGAATGACCAAGACCGCCTACGGGAATGCCTTTGCCATATACGGCCTGGCTGCATATTTCGGGGTATCCAGGGACTCTGCCGCCCTGGAACTGGCGCAAAAGGCATTCCGGTGGCTGGAATCCAACAGCCATGATCCTGTTTACGGGGGATATTTTCAGTTCCTGGAACGAGACGGGACACCTCTCACGGAGGGACACCGGGGAACGCCCCCCAAGGACCAGAACAGCTCCATTCACCTGATGGAGGCATTCACCGAACTTTACCATGTATGGAAAAATGAGCTGCTCCGTTCCAGGATCGAAGAGATGCTGGTACTGATCCGGGATACCATCACCACCGACAGGGGGTATATGCACCTTTTTTTCAGGAGAGACTGGACCCCGGTCTATTATACCGATGAGGCATATCCCTGCGGAGACAACAGGCACCTGTTCGATTACATCTCCTTCGGTCACGATATCGAAACCGCCTTCCTCCTGCTGGAGGCTGCCGAGGCCCTGGGCAGAGAAGAGGACGAAAGAACCCTGGAGGTGTCCAAGCGGATGACCGACCATGCGCTGAACAACGGATGGGACCCGGAGACCGGGGCACTGTTCGATGCCGGTTACTATTTCTCCGATGAGGAGCATGTCACCATTCTCGATTCGGCCACAGCCTGGTGGTCGGCGGTGGAGGCCTTTCACACCATGCTGCTGATGTCCTCCCTCTACCCGAACGATCCCATGGAATACTTCGACCGGTTCGCCCTAACATGGGACTACTGCAAAAAATACCTCATCGATCATGAATACGGCGGATGGTACCGGGCGGGTACCAATCATGAACCCGGGGCCGCGGAAGGGAGCAAAGCCGGGATCTGGAAGGGGAACTACCATACCGCCCGTTCGCTGATCCGCTGCATGAAGATGCTGAACCTGCCCGATCAGGACCCGGAAGAACCGGTCAACCCGGATGCCTCGCCCGAAGCGCGCGCGCTTCTCGAATACCTTCACCGGATCAGCGGCGACAGCATCCTTTCAGGGCACCAGAACTACAACCGCGACCTGGACCGATGGCACCGGTACGTGGAAGAACTGACCGGAGAATCGCCGGCCGTATGGGGGAGCGATTTCAGCAGGTACTATGAAGAGGGCAATCCCGAGGCCCTGGTGGAAGAGGCGGTCCGCCGTCATAAAGAGGGATATGTGGTGACCCTGATGTGGCACACGGGCAGGCCCCAGGACGACCCTCCCTTCGACTGGTCGACCAGTACGCAGGGGGAAATGTCTACGGAGGAGTGGGAGCAGCTCATCACACCGGGAACAGCGCTTCATGCCAAATGGCAGGAGAGGGCCGATTCGGTGGCATTCTATCTGAAACAGCTGTGCGACCGGGGTGTTCCGGTGCTGTGGAGGCCCTACCACGAGATGAACGGGATCTGGTTCTGGTGGGGGGACAAGAAAGGGGAAGAGGGGTTCCCCGCCCTCTGGAAGATGATGTATGACCGGTATGTAAACCACCATCAGCTTCACAACCTGATCTGGGTATGGAATGCCAACGCTCCCCGCGACAGGGAAAACGACGAGGCCTATGCCTACGAATTCTATTTTCCCGGGCTGGAGTTTGTGGATGTGCTGGCCGCCGATGTCTACCACAACGACTACCGGCAGGAGCACCACGACCAGTTGGTGGAAATGGCCCACGGAAAAGTCATTGCACTGGGAGAGGTGGGTGAGATGCCCACTCCGGAGATCCTGGACCGGCAGCCCATGTGGACCTGGTTCATGGTCTGGACCGGGTGGGTGGAGACCCACAATACTCCGGAAAAGGTCAAGGCACTCTACGCTTATCCCAGGACCCTCTCCCACGGAGAGTTCCGGATCGATTTTGGAAGTGCCGGAAAATGAAAATCAAAAAAGAAAGAATGAACCGTTTCATCCGGTGTACCGCCACAGCCCTTTTGGCGATATCTGTATTCTTTGCAGGCTGTCAGGAAGAGCCCCGGAAGCCCAATGTGCTGATCATCTACACCGACGACCACAACTTTGAACACATCGGGATCTACGGCGGCAACGTGCTGACCCCCCATATGGACCGGATTGCCAATGAGGGGGTACGTTTCAACCGCTTCTACGTGAGCTCGCCGGTCTGTACGCCCAGCAGATACTCTTTGTTGACCGGGAGATACGCCAGCCGGTCGAAGGTCCTGCAGAAGCGCCAGTCCACTGCCGATCCGGCCTATATCCGGTGGAATACCTTCCTGAGCAGTCAGGAGCGGAACAGTGTACATCTCTTCCGGGATGCAGGATATGTGACCGGGATGGTGGGTAAATATCACCTGGGAGGAGAGTTTGGATATGTGGGTGGGGATGAAGATTACAGCGACCCGGCCATAGAGGATACCATCCGGCATATTTATGAGACCTGGAAAAAGCACGTGTAGGAAGTGGCCGGATTCGATTACGTGGAAAGCCTCTACGGAAATAATCTGCATATTATCGGGGTCCCCAAAAGCATGCAGTACCACAATATGGAGTGGATCACCAGGGGGGCCGTTGATTTCATCGACCGGTACCGGGATCAGCCGTTTTTCCTCTATATGGCCCCCACCCTCCCCCATGTCCCGGGTCCACTGGCTTCACTGAAAGCCGACCCCAGGATCACAGCTGCCGGAATGCTGGACGAACCCATTACCGGTGTGCAGCCCTCCCGGGAGTCGGTATTCGGGCGCACCAGGGCGGCCGGAATACCCGATGAAAATGCCCCCATGACCTGGCTCGACGACGGGATCGGCGCCGTGCTGCAGCGCCTGGAAGAGTATGGAATCCTGGAACATACCATCGTTGTATTTGCCAGCGACCACCAGAGCCCCCGTGCAAAAATGACCTGCTACGAGGATGCGGCCAATGCTCCGGCGGCCATCATGTGGAAGGGACATATCCCCGAAGGAGTTGTGAGCGATGTCCTCGTTTCGAACATCGACGTGGTTCCCACCCTGCTGGATCTGACCGGGGTCGGTCAACCTGAGAACTACCTGGTTGATGGTGAGAGCTGGAGGGAGTTTCTCGGAACCGATTCGGGCAGGTCCCCACGGGTACCAGAGGAAGCAGCGACAGCCGGTCCCGTTCATGAATCCCTCTATCTGGAGGTGGTCTATCAGCGGGCGGTGGTGACCCCGGAATGGAAATATATCGCCGTCCGCTTCCCGGACACCACACAGGTAAAGATCACCCCTGAAAACAGGAATCAGTTCAACATCGAAGGCCGAATGGGTCCGGACAGATATCACAACCACACCATCTACCCGGGATACCACGACGACGACCAGCTCTACTTTTTGCCGGATGACCCGGATGAACAGAACAACCTGGCCGGGTATCCGGAATACGGGGAGCAACTGGACAGGATGAAAATTATGCTGGGTGAATATACATCCGTCCTCCCATTTGCCTTTGGTGAATTCCATTAAAAACTGCAGGGTGACCGGAAGGGCCACCCTGCAGCTTAATGGGAGGTGTATGGAAAGATTGTTCTACTTCAGCCTCATCATCTTCCTGGTCTCGGTACCGAAATCGGAAGTAAGTCTGTAGAAATAGGTACTGCTTGAAGCAAAGTCGGGGCTGAACCTGACGGTGTGATCGCCGCCGATCCTGTGCTCATCCATCAGGGTTTCCACCAGACGTCCGGAGATGTCATACACGGAAAGATTCACGTGGGAATCACCGGGCAGGTTGAAGCTGATAGTGGTCACATTCCTGAAGGGGTTGGGATAGTTCCTCAGGGCAAACTCAGAGGTAATCAGTTCCCTCTGCTCCTCGACCCCGATATAAATCCCGTTATAGGCATTTTTCACATGCTGGGTCATCGCCTCGCTGTCCCATGCCACATCGAACCAGGTGTGCGCACCGATGGGGGTTCCGTCGCTCACCGAGGTCAGCGTCATGGTGTAACTGAAATCTTCAACCAGGTCGGTCAACTCGGTGATCCCGTCCCCGTCTTCAGTTTCCACACCCGGAATGGTGGTCGGATCGTAATCCCCGAAATGGACATTCTCCGCCCATCCTTCGGTGGGAGACTCCACATCGGGAACGGCCCACTTGTTCTGGTTCCACTGGGCCAGAATATCGGCGCCCTGCTGACTCAGAATAGTGGTGCCAAATCCCAGGTCCTCGGCAGTATGTTCATAGATACTGTTGTTCTCGGACTTCAGGTTGTCCCAGTCGGCGACCATGGCCTCGGAACGCGAGTTCATCCAGATGCCGGGAACACTCAAAACGTGCCACGGACCGGTTCCCTGTCCGCCCCAGTCGAGGTAGGAAGCAGGAGCTCCGTCTATAACCGTGTTCATGCCGCCGCTGTAATAATTATCCAGAGTGGCGCTTGCCACACATACATTGTCGGCCGCATAGAAGATGTAGTCGGAAATCTCATCCACATCATCGGTCAGATTGAACGTGGTATCGGTGATGGGCACTTTGAATTTCTCGGCTACCGCAATCTTGTTGGTGATCGTATCCACACCGGCAATGCCATGCAACAGTGCATCGGGATCCTGCCCTCCGGTGGCCACGTTTACCGTGTCTTCACCCACCCAGTTAGCATTCACAAAGAGGTTGTTGGTAAAATAACACTCCTTCCAGTACTGGTTCAGACAGGGATACTTGCGGTTGTTGATAAAGGTATTATGGTTGATCACCGCATACTCGATCAGGCACTCCTGCGGAAGAATAGTCAGACCGGCTCCGGTCATGGTGTTGTTCTCAAAAATCAGCGTATCGGTGGGTACCTTGTTCTGAAGGACCCTTCCAGCCCACCACTGGCTACCGCTTCCGTTCTGCATATCTCGGAAGTAGCTGTTCCGGATTGTGGCCTTCGCTCCGGCCGTCACGTTGTTCATATTGAATATGATCCCGTTGCAGAACTCGAATAAGCAATCCTCCACCAGCAGAGAGTGATTCTCACCGTTAATATTGGTGTGGGACCAGGGCAGGACATTGTCCTGCTGCATCACCTGCCAGTAGAGGTTTTGCACCACCAGGCTGCTGTTGATCTGGTTGGTCCCGATGTTCACCTCATTCAGTGCCTGCTTCACAATGATCGGTTTCTTTCCTCCTTCCTGTCCGCGGATCGTAATGGTCCCCTCGGTGTTACTCACATTGATGGCCGCATGTTGCAGATAGAATTCACCGGCCTCCAGTTCATAAATCCGGTTGGGATTGGCCCTCGTTCCGTCGGCAAGTGTGTCGCCGTTGATGGTGGTTTCGATGGAACCGCCGTTATCGACTCCTCCGGGGATGACGATCACCTCCTGGGAGGGATCTACCTGGGCCATCAGGGCCGCTGAGATCAGCAAGCCTGTTAAAGTTAAAAGTAAAGTTCTCAGTTTCATGTTTCAGTTTTTAGTTGAATTAATTTTGATTAGTGAAACAGCATCTCTGATTTGATCAGACTGAAGCTGATTCAACACACCTCCTTAATATATATCCATTTGATAATGGTTTAAAGATTTACACGGACTCCCACCTGGGCCCTGAATCCGTAGAACTGACTGTTGGTGGGCAATGCAGGTTTATCACCCTGCTCCCCGAAGAAGTAGTCATCGATGTGGTTCCCTAGATTGGTCAGGTTGGCATAGGCCGAAACCCGCTCGGTGATCTGCTGCTTTAACATCAGGTCGATCAGCGAAAAGGTATCATAGTAGCTGTCGAAGACCGAATACTTCGCATCGAGGCTTTCCACCGTCTCGCTCTGATACCGGTAAGAGACCCTGGCACTGAAACCGCGGAAATCCCATCCCAGGATCACATTCAGTATCGAAGAGGGCTGGTCCTCCATGGGACCGCTCCGTGTGCGGTACTCCTGTCCGTAGATAGGTACCGGAATAAACCTTGAGGTATCCAGTCCGATCTGCACCTGCTGGAAGAATGGATATTTGGTCCGGGTGTCGATCAGTGAGTAATTGATGTCAAACACCAGGCCTTTCAATATCCCCGGCAGATACCAGAAGTTGGTCTGCCAGGAGATCTCCAGTCCCATCACATGCGCTTTCTCGGTATTGTTGAATGGCAGATTGGTAGTTCCCTGGTTATCCAGGTAGAATTCATCGTAGTATTCCGATCCCAGCAACCGGTCATCCAGATCCTCCGGGCCACCGACGATATCGCCCTTCTTATTGGGCTTGTAACCGTTCATGGTAAATGCCAGATCGGAGATCTCCTTATAAAAACCGTATACGGTCAGCAATCCTAATCTGGATTTCATTACCGACACCCCCAGGTCGAAGTTCCATGCCGTGGAAGGCTCCAGATAAGGATTGTTGGAGGTGATGAAGTTGCTGTTATGTCGATAGATCACCAGCGGGGAGATCTGGCGGAAACTGGGGCGGGAGGTACTCTTGTAGGCAGCCGCCTGGATACTCAGAAAATCGGTCACCTTATACTTTAAGTTCACCGAAGGAAACCAATTGGCATTCAACCTGTCGGTAATAATCGAATCGGGATTGGGCTCGATGCCTGTCTGCCCGTCATTGGTCTTAATATGATAGGCGAAATACTCCGTCTCGTTCCGCTCATAGCGCACCCCGGGCAGGATCATCAATTTGCTCCCGATATTGATCTCTGTCATGATGTAACCGGCATAGAGTCGCTCGCTTGCCTCATAGTCCCTCACATAACTCTCTACCCCCCTTACAAAATAGAGGTGGTCGGGGTCCTTCACCCACTCCTCCTGAAGACCGGTCAAAAGTTCGATATCGCCCGACCACGGAGCCTGGTAACGTCCGTTGAGAAGTTCTCCGGGGTTATAGGTTTCATCGATAAAATTATGGGCACTGATCCCCCTCTGAGCGCCGATATTCGTGCTGATCCAGGGATTCTCGCTGATAAATGCCTGCCGGCGGGCCACCGAGCCGCCCCACTCGAAATTGTAGAAAGTGCTGGTCCCGTTGCTGGTGCGGGTCAACTGATGGTATTTTCCACCCAGCTGCAATTTTCCGTTGACCGGGCCAAAGGAGTAGGAAAGTTCGTAATCGAGCCTTGCATCATAGCTCTCATCAACCAGAGAGAGTTCTCCCCGGTCCATCCGTTGCAGGTAACTGTCTTCGATCTTGAGAGAATCTTCCGCTCCCACTCGTTCGACAGCCTCACTGGGCTGACGGTACACCAGCCAGTTCTGGTCCAGGTTGTAGTCGTTGCTCTCCACAAACGGAAACCCCTGGTCATCCTGGAGCCTCTCCGCATAGGTGGTTGAAAGGTTGATGTCCAGTTTGGAGGAACCAAACCGGAAGCTGTTCTGCAGGGTGTGGGTTCGGGTCATGGTCCTCCACAGCGTCTCATTGACCGAAGAGTTGAAGTTGGCAGGAGTCCCCTGGGGATTAAACAGATACGTGAATTGCCTGCTCAGCACATCGTCATTTTTAATGCTCAGGAGATTGAAGAATTTTGCCTCCCACCAGTTGTTCCTGAAATCCATGATCAAACTACCGTTGGTCCTGCGGCGGGTCTGCAGGTGATCGGTCAGGGCGGCATTCTCCGTACGGACCAGCAGGGTGGAGTCGATCACGTTCCCGTCATCATCGGTATCAAAATTCCAGTAAGCGCCTGAATAACCACCGTTGAAACGGTGAGAAGGCATCTGCTTCTGTTCGTGGGAAGCCTTCAGGCTCACCCCCAGCTTCTTCTCGAAAAACCGGTCGCTAATTCCTCCGGTGAATTTGTAGTTTCCGAAATCCTGACCCAGATTGGCATACCCCCCTTCGGCGATCAGGTCGATCCTTCGTCTGTTGGGGGCCTCCAGCAATCTGAGATTCACGGTTCCGCCCAGGGCATCCGCGTCCATATCGGGCCGGAGCGACTTGGAGACCTCGATCCCCGAGAGCAGTTCACTCTGCACCAGGCTCAGGTCCACACTGCGGTCGAAGTCACTGGTGGATGCCATCTTGATCCCTTCGATGGTGACGTTATTATACTTGGGCGAGAGTCCCCGGATAACAATCTGGTTGGCCTCTCCCGAATTTCGTTTCAGGGAGATGCCGGGTAACCTTCCGATGGCTTCGGCAGCATTGGCATCGGGCAGTTCCTGGATCTTTTCCGAAGAGACAACATTTACTACTGTGTTGGCTGCCAGCTGCTGGTTGATGGCCGCCCGCTGGCCGTAGGCCTGGGCGGTGATGACCGCCTCTTCGCCCTGGATGGCCAGAACTTCCAGCTCCGCACTGATTGTCTGAGTCTCCCCGGCCACCACGTTCACGGTGATCTCTCTCTCCCGGTGCCCCAGAAAACTGATGGTCACCACCCGTTCTCCCGCGGGAACATTGGAAAGTAAAAAGTCACCGTCCAGGTCAGATGCAGTTCCCAGGAAAAACTCTTCGACCACCACATTGGCCCCGGGAAGGGCCTCGCCGGTCTGGGCATCCACTACCTTTCCCCTGATTGACCCCGTCGACTGTGCTGATATCAGAAGAGGAAATAAAAGGAATATGCACAGTGAAGGCCAAACCTTTCTGTTGAATGTTCTCATGATGAATAGCAGTAGTTTAGTTCGGTTAATTTCCTTTCAACTGAAAATTGTGATTAATTTATACAATTTTTTGCAAGATGATTCGTTATATATGTTTTTTTTCTTTTCACGTGCCGCATTCTGTAAGGGATTCCCATTACCTAAAAATCAGAAATCGTTTAGCTGCGGCATGGTAATACTCCCTGAAAATCCTCTGAGAATCTCCGGGAACGATCCCGGAAGTCTGTGGAGAGGGAGATTTTTTGGGGGGTCGCTCCTGATCAGTTGACTCAACGAAGTCCGAAGCGGTACGAGAATTTCAGCAAAAAGGTATTGGTGGCCTTCTTATCGGTGAAGAGCTGATCCAGGTTTTCCCATACCTCGAATGAACCGGCAGGAGTGTAGTAGTCCCTGGTCTGGGACCATACCAGGTATGCGGTGGAGCCGGGAAGAAATTCCCATCGGACCACCAGATTGGAGAGCCACTCGTCCACATTGAAATCGGGATTGTCAAACCGGTAATCGACCTGTCCGTCCAGATTCTCATCCACTTCATATGTATCTTCCACCAGGCGGAGCTGTTCCTGATCGAACATCCGGTACCTGCTCCGGAATTCATCCGCTTCGGGATCGGTGATCCTCTTGAATTCACTGTAATCACCTGAGGCTATGAAGGGTTGACCCCAGTACTGGATGGTCAGGTCGGGAGTGATGTTATAGTTGACCCGGAGCGACATGCTCAGGGTTTTCCGGTCGATGCCTGCAAAAATGTAACGGTCCTCCCCTTCCATCTCCTCCAGGGTCACATACTGCAGCATCTGGTTGGTATAACTGTATCCCGGACTGAGGGAAATATTCAGGGTATTCACAGGCCTCACGGTAAACTCCAGCTCAAAGGAACCCCGTTGCATGTATTGCCCGGCCCCCCAGTAGGAAAACCCGAAGAAACCGGCCGAGAACGCTTTCCTGTCATCGGTCGATAGCCGGTAAAAAAGCCGCGCACTGTTGGGAAGATCAATAGCCGGTCCTCCCCTGAGCATAGTATTGGAGGTTTGCAGAAAATTGAATCCGCCCCCGAATCCACCCCGCCAGTAGTTCCTGAACTGAGCGTGAGCGTTATATTCATATCCGAGTCCGCCGATCCTTCCCGCAAAATCTGTATTGAGATAAATATCATTATTCAGGTTCAGGTTCCTGAATATGCTGAATGGTTCCGTAAAACTGTAGCCGGTCCACAGCACACCCAGCACATCGTCCGCCTGCCGCATGAATCCCATGTCGTTCAGTTCGACTCCGGGACTCTTGAAAACCCCCAGAAAAAGGAAATTCCACCTCCCGCCGATCTTTCCGAATTCCAGCTTACCCCCCATCCCGGTCAGACTGGTCCGTGAGGAGTCCAGTTTCACATGATCCACATCCGGGCGCTGAAAATACCTGGCCGAGGAACGCTGGGTCCTGGTGATCGCCTCGGTGGAACCCTCCACATGGCTCATATAGAGTGCTCCATCCAGGATATAATTACGTTCATTGAAGAACTGGGTGAAATCCACCCCGGCCGAAGCGGCGCTGTGGTGAAGATAATCCATTCCTGTTCCGTCCAGTCTTCTGTAAGTATGCGTGGCCGCTGCGCCCAGGATGGTATTTCCCTTTCGAAAATCCTTCTGCAACCTGGCCAGGGCATAGTTGGTCAGCGGTTCCACCGTCTCATTCCGCTCCTCTCCGCTGGTATGGATCCTTGCTTTGGTATCGGCCGTCACCGCCTCCATGATCCCCACCGAAAGCCCTTTCTGGGTCTTTCCGGTTAACTTTGCAGCTCCCAGGATCCTGGCAAACAAGGGCATTTTCACATACTCGTCATCCCCCGCATCGGGATACCCGTGGGGTCTTCTCCCGATCCTTCTGGAGTAAAACAGATTATCATTTCCCACATCCCCATCGCCCAGCCCCACATTGAAACTGGTGATACTGTTGCCTTCGATAAAAAAGGGTCGCTTCTCCCGGAAATAGGTCTCAAATGCCGTCAGATTCACCTCCGAGGGATCGGCTTCCACCTGGCCGAAATCGGGGTTGATCGTAAAATCGAGCGTCAGGTTGTTGGTCACCCCGATCTTCCCGTCCAGTCCCACGTTATAGTCTCCATCGGTCCCGCCGGCAAAAGGATTACCCTCCTCCGGCTCATAGGTCTTCACCGATCCCACCGCATAAGGAGTGAGATCGAACTGCTTCCTGGGTTCGATCCCCTGTAACCCGTCCAGCTCACCCATGGCGTGAATGAGACCGGGGGCGGTTCGCGGAATCGGGTGCCACATGCTCATTTCGTTGTGACGGAAAATCTGCCGCACCACCTCGAAACCCCAGACCTCGGAGGAATTCTTCTTGAACCGGAGCTGTGTCAGCGGGATCTTCATCTCCGCGCCCCACCCCCATTCATGCACCTGCGCCCTGGCGAGCCAGATGGGATCCCATGTGGGATCTTCGTTCTGACCGTTGTTTGAAAAGATCATATCGAAACGGACCCCTGCAGAACTCACCCCGAAAACAAATCCGGTGCGCAGGTCGTGATAGCTGTCGAAAACAACGAACACCATATCTCCCTCCCCGTTGTCACGGCGACTCATCCGGTTGGTGATGCTGTCCGGCGCCGAATCCAGGGCACGGACCGCCACATAGAGGTTCATATCGTCATATGCCACCTTGAATTCAGTCGGCTGGGAAGGGGGCCTTCCGTCATAGGGCTCATGTTGCACGAAATCACCTGCCCATTCCCCCTGCTGCCAGACCGGGTCATCAAAAATCCCGTTGATCAGCGGAGGCTCCTCCAGACGGTAGGCCTCATAGACCTTTTTTGGAAGGATCTCCGACTGACCGGAAACCATGGTGGCTAAATGCAGCGCAACGGCAAAAAATGGGAAGCATGCCCTGTTAATCATTCGTTAAATTATTGAATACGCGTTCATTACAGAAAAAAAGCCGGAAGGCCCCATTTAACAGACGTGCGGGATGTTATTTCGTTACAAAGATCGGTTTATTAACGGGTTTTCATATGATTTATTCCCATTTCAGATGGTTTCCGGATCGAACAATGAGGCCGTAATATTGTAAAAATCAGTAAACACCATACCCTGCTCCCATCCACCCCGGCATGTCGCTCCGGAAATTCACTCCGGCAACTCTTTTGAAAACGCTTAAAATTTAATGAGTATGAAGAAATTGCTACTGCCGATCGCCCTCCTGTGGGCCACTGTCTCCATCTTCAGCCAGCATCCCCGGGAAGGATTTCAGCCGGAAAACCGGCGAACACCTGAACAGCAGTCTGAAGAACGATCCCCGGATTCTCACGGAAAATGGAAGAGCATGGCACCCTTCCTCGCTTCTCCGCATTCCCTGAAATCCATGCAGGAGTTCTACAGGCTCGACAGCCTTCTGGAAGAGGACTGGGATATGGCCGCTTCCTCCTATGCGGGAGATTTTAAAGCATATTATACCTATAACGAGGCGGGAAGCCTCACAGAGTTCCGGTCGGTTACCCGGAACGATGAGTCCGGCACCTGGGATCCCTATGACCGGGAAACCTACCTGTATGACGAAGAAAGCCGGCTGGTGCTGTTCACCGATTATGACCTGGATGAATCGGGCACTGAATGGTACGATTCCTGGGCGGAAGCTTTCAATTATGCAGACGGTCGGTTGATCGAAACCATAGAAGCGCAGAGGGACGGGCCTGGAGAGGAGGCCTATCCCGTCTGGAAAACAGTCTTTTCCTACGACGAATCCGGATGGGTCACAGGCACCATGGAATACATTTTCCTGTTCGACTGGGAACTGACCTGGAAGACCGAACGCACCTACAGCGAGTCCGGCCAGTTACTCACCTATACAGATTTCAACGACAGCGACACGGATCCCTCCGGATGGGTCTATGTGGACAGGGAGACCTACTCCTATGACGAAGAGAATCTCCTCACAGAGTATGTAAGGATCGAATGGGATGAAGAGGCCGGGGTCTGGGTCAATGTGGACAGAGAAGAGTTTGATCTCCAATCCAACGGTGATGTGCAGGGATTTATCGATTTCGACTGGAACGAAATGGATGAACAATGGGAGATGAACAGGAAACTGGAATATACCTACAAGCCGGGAGTGACCTATGAACAGCTGTGGATCCCCTGGTTTTACATGGACGACATCCCCAACTATTTCAACAGCCAGTTGATCAGCTATGCAGGGTCCGATTACGAGTCCGGAGAATGGGTGAATGCCTTCCGGGGAACCTATTTTTACACGGCCCCCGAGGCTACAGGGCTGCGGACCTCAGGCAGAAGCAGTTTTACACTCTATCCCAATCCTGCCTCCTCGTCAGTCCGGCTTTCCGCAGATGGCGTTCCCGCAGATGGCATTTCCGGCCTCTTATCAGTGGAATTGTATGACCTGCGCGGGAAACTGCTGCTGAGAGACCAGGTTGTTCCGGAGCAGCTGATCGACCTGAAGGATGTTCCGGAAGGGATCTATCTTCTGCGAGTAATGGATCGCCTTGATCAGCCGGTGGGAATGGAAAAGATCGTTATTCGCAAATAACTGATTGACTCTCTAGTACCCCTCTCGTAAAAGGATCTTCACATAATCCCTGCCCAGCTTGTCTTTATAGAGCTCATATGATTTCTGTGCCCACTGTCTGGCCTCGGCCGGCCGTCCCAGTACCTCATTGGCCACCCCCATATTGAGGCACGCGCGGCCGGCTGTCTTCCGTCTGGGATGCCCGGTGAGATCGATCCATAATTCCATGGCGCCTTCCCAGTTGGCCATCTCAGCGCGCCGGTAGCCGGCTTTGAAGGGATGCTTGCCGGACCCGCCGGTCCTTTTGTAAAGTTTTCTGCGTACTGTGTAATACGAAGGGAGATACCGCTGAATATAGGAACTGCCCGCCTCATAGGCTGCCGAGGGAAGAGCGTCGGGCGGCAGAAGACCGTTGGATGTGTGAAAGGCCATATAGCTGTCGTGGTGATACTGATCGACGATATTCCGGGCTTCCGGATCATAGAGTCTCCAGTAGGAAACTACATGGACTTTCACCTCCCTCGGACCGGGCACTCTGGGCTTGCCGGTGGATAAAATGGCACTGACCTGACCGGTAGCCTCCGACAGAAGCAGGTCGGTGTTGGAATCGAAGTTTTCGAGCACCAGCAATGCATCGGCACCCTCCTCCTCACATATCTTTTCCACCACATCCCATTCCAGCAGTTCAGGCAGTTCCCGGGTACCGGTCCCTTCCATCCGGAGCCGGGCCGGGATCACCAGTTCGGCCTGCTCCATTCCTGTGATCGCATCATACACTCCCTTAATGCATTCATCGGATGCAAGGCGGTCCGAGCCCGCGATCTCGCCGGTGGCAATGGCCTCCAGAACCTTTCCGCCTTCGTCCTCTTCACTGGTCAGGGACCGGTTGACCACCGCGATCGATCGGATTTCCTCCGGGAGGACCTTCTCCGGGGAAAGGGGGCGGCTCAGACTTACATATCCGTATTTGCTGCAACCGGCGGCAGCCATACCCATCAAACCAAACAGAAAAAGATGACTGAGTTTCATAATGCGTGGTTTCGATCATTTGCAAATTAACAATGTATACGTGGATCACATAAAAGAGTTATTTTTGAAACTCATCAGTTTATCCGATGCTCAGAAAACTCAGCTTCAGGCAAAAGCTATTCATCAATTTCGCCATCATCTTTGCCATTTTCACCGTTCTGGTACTGATCTTTCAGTTTGAACGGGAAAAAAGCTTCCGGAGAAACAATTTCGAGACTACCCTGGATAATATTGCAGAACTGACCAATAACTATATCCGCAGGTATGAAATCTACCGGCAGGGGGAATTCTGGAGAATCGACTCCCTCACCACGTTCACCCCCCGGCTGGATATCCGCATCACTCTGATCGGAAAAGAAGGAAGGGTCCTGTACGACAGCGAGGTGGATGACCTCCCCTCCATGGAGAACCACCTGGGCAGACCGGAGGTGCAGGAAGCGATCGGTCAGGGGACCGGTTCCAACATCCGGAAATCGGAAACCACCGGTCTGAGTTACTACTATTATGTGAAATCCTATCCTGACTATTTTGTGCGTACAGCTGCCCATTACGATGTGCGGGTGAAAGACTACCTGCATGTGGAGAGGCTGTTCATCGCCTACCTGGCACTTCTGTTCATCGTTTTCTCACTGGTCCTTATGGTCATCACCCGGCGGGTTTCCGTCACCATCACCAAACTGAAGGATTTTTCCATCAGGCTGCACTCCGGGGAGGAACCGGAGGGCCCCATCGATTTCCCGGATGATGAACTGGGGGTGATCAGCGGCCAGATCGCCTCTATTTACCATGACCTGAATAAGGCGCGTCAGGAGATTGCCGCCGAGCAGGAAAAACTGCTTGGCCACCTGAATGCCCTGAATGAAGGTATCGCATTTTTCACTCCTGAAAGAGCAATGATCCTCACCAACCAGCAATTCATCCAGAACCTGAATCTGATATCGGAGGAATCCAACATTCCGGCCGAAAAGATCTTTGAAATCGAGGAGATGGGACCGGTGGTCAAATTCATCGATGCTCAGCTGGAAGAATCCCGGCCGATAGAATCTGTAGATCTTCCCCAGATGGAGACTGTTATCCTTAAGCGGAACAGGTATTTCAGTGTGAAATGCATGTTCTTTACCGACCGAAGCTTTGAGATCGTGATCACCGATACCACCAGGCTGGAAAAACGGAAGCTGATCAAGCAGCAGGTCACCTCCAATGTGGCCCATGAACTGAAAACTCCCGCCACCTCCATTCTGGGTTACCTGGAAACCATGCAGGAGGGTGATATGCCCGAAGAGACCCGCAGGCATTTCCTTCAAAGGGCCTATCTCCAGGCTGAACGCCTTTCCGTTTTAATCGAAGATATCTCCTCGCTGAACAGGATCGAAGAGGCACCGGAGAATTTTGAAATGGAGCCAATCCACATCCGCCCGATTGCAGAGGAGGTGCACGAGCACCTGAAACTGAAACTGAATGCGCTGCGAATCGTGGTCCACAACGAACTTCCTGAAGAGATGGCGGTCAGGGGGAATGCCTCCCTGCTCTACTCGGTGTTTTATAACCTTTTCGACAACGTTATCAAATACGGGGGAGAAGGGATCGAGATCAGGCTGACCAACTACCTGGAGGATAAAAAATTCTACTATGTCTCCTTTTCCAACACCGGGAACACCATCGACGAACAGCACTTCACGCGTATTTTCGAACGGTTTTACCGGATCGACAAAGGACGTTCCCGGGAATCGGGCGGAACCGGCCTGGGGCTCTCCATTGTAAAAAACGCCATCGAACTTCACAAGGGAAAGATCACCGCCAGAAGCTACAAAGAGGGCAAGGGAGTGGAGTTCCTTTTCTCGCTGATGAAGTGACCCGGAGCCCGAGGATCGAAACAGTTAAAGTTCCGAACGGCCACGGAAGAGGGCCCAGTCGCCCGGACTGAAGGTATCCCTGGCAAACTTCAACTGGTGCCAGTAAGGATAAAGAAGAGGGGGTTCGCTGACCCAGTTCAGCCGGGTGATCTCCTCCTCGCTGAGCATGAGATGAACGGCTTCCAGATTTTCCCGGATATGATCGATGGTCCGTCCTCCGATCACCAGGGAAGCCACCCCTGGCCGGGTCAGCAGCCAGGCCAGGGCTACCTGTGCCGGAGATGCATCCCGGTCGCCGGCTATTTCGATCAGCGTGTCCACGATGTTCCACAGCCGCTCTTCATCCCTGACGGGAGGCTCAGTCCATCCCTCCGACATCCGGGTGACCCCACCGGGCTTCTTGTCGCGGGTGTATTTTCCGGAAAGCAGACCGCCGGCGATGGGACTCCAGACATGGACCCCCACTCCCTGATCCTCAGCGATGGGCAGTAACTCATATTCCGCTTCCCGTGCCTCCAGTGTATAATGTATCTGCTGGGCCACGAAACGGGGAAAGTTCTGTTCTTTGCTGATGCCCAGTGCCTTCATAATGTGCCAGCCTGAGAAATTAGAACAACCGATGTACCGTATCTTGCCCTGTTGTATCAGTCGGGAAAGCGCCTCCAGCGCCTCCTCCAGCGGGGTGGTTCCATCCCACTCGTGCAGGTAGTAGAGGTCGATCACATCGGTTCGCAGCCTCTTCAGGCTTTTCTCACATTCCCTTACCAGATGGTAGCTGGAAATGCCGGCGTCATTGGGCCCCTCGCCCTGGGGCATCCTGGCCTTGGTGGAGATGAGCACGTCACTCGGACGTTTTCCGTTAAGAACCTCCCCGACGATCTCCTCCGACCGTCCGAAAGAGTAAATATTGGCCGTATCGATCAGGTTAATGCCATGATCGATGCACATGTGTATAATCTCAGAGGTCTCCTTCACGCCCAGGTTACCTACCATGGAGAACCGCTCCTCTCCCCCGACGGTCATGGTTCCCAGTGTCATTTCAGAGACTTTCAGACCTGAATTTCCCAAATATCTGTATTTCATATCATCACGATTTAAAAGATTTGAAGTTGTGATCCAATAAGATACAAAAAATATACGACCACGAAAAATCACTCATGTCGTTCTGGACAGCCAGTTTCCACCCTGCAAATGACGGAGAGTTCCTATAAGAAGTGATTCCCATCGGCTTTCTGAAACAGCGGGAGGAGTTCAGCCTGAACGTCGTGCAGACCTGAAGAACCATACACTTAATCCGACTATCAGCAGCGCCAGCAACGCATGCCAGTGCATGGCCCGGAGCATGCCGGTGGCATCCCGGAGGTATCCCAGGGAAAGGTTTCCGAAGGTAACCCCGGCGCCGAAGTAGAAGGCCCAGATCAATGCCTGTCCTGTGGTACGCAGGTGATCCGGGGTACGGGCCTGCACCCATTCGACCACCCCCAGGAGGAAAAATGCGATGGTGATGCAATGAAAGATACTGAACAGGATGGCCACCTGCGGATCGGTGATAAATCCGTAAAACACCATCCGGAACATGGAGACGGACATGGAAAGAAGAATGATCTTTTCGGCCCCGAACCTCCTTGTCAGGCGGGAACCTATGATGAATGCAGGGATTTCGGGGATGGCCTGAACAAAAAAGACCACACCGATAAATCCGGCATCAGCTCCGATATCCTTGTAATAGAGATTGATGAACTGGAGAAGGGGCGCGGAGGCAATTCCATAGAAAAAGATGATGAGTAAAAAAAGCAACATCTGCCGGTTCCGGAAAAAAATCCCGAAACTGCGGAAGGTGACCAGGCTTCTTCCCGTGACCGGGGTCGGGGGAAGTGTGAAAAGATTGAACAGGGAGAGCAGCAGGAACATCACTGCAGAAACTGTGAAGATCACACCGGTGCCGTTCCGCGCCAGATATCCGGTGACCAGTGAGAGGGTGGCGTACCCGGCAGAACTCCAGAGGCGGAACTGTCCGAAGGAAAACCTCGGATTCTGCCGCACAAATCCCATGGTCATTCCGTCCACCACCGCACCAGAGGGCTGGTGGAAGACCGAAATCACCGCCACGAAAACCACCATCCAGTGAAAGGTGAGTGTCCGGCCGATCAGAAAGACCATTACAGCACACACCAGCGAGAGCAATAACAACACCCGGTTATTTCCGTATCTGTCCGCCAGCATTCCCCAGAAAGGGACCACAATGGCCGAGGTGGAGATGAAAACGGCATTGAGCGCACCGATCTGGATGCTGCTGAATCCGACCTCATCCAGGTGAACATTGAAAAAAGACTGCCAGCTGGCAAAGGCACCCAGCATCAGGAAATAAAAGACGGGGAGCTTATACTCCTCGCGAAGCGGCAGACTGTGCCGTTCAATGGCACGGATCGGGTTCATGGTGCAAAAATATGAAAAAGCAGGTTGGCGGAATTCTAAGACCGATGGACTGTATCCGGGAAAGCTACGATGATGATAAAAATGATTGTCATTCGTTGAACCCTGACCCTGGAAGGAACCTCTTCACAAGAAGCTTCAAAGGTTGTTTCAGAAGAGGCTTCACAAGTCACTTCGGATGAACTTTCATTTGTTAAAAAGGCAACTGTTTGACGCCTTGGTTGTTTTTCTTTTAATAACCCGCTTTACATGATGCCATGAAACGTTGTACTATGCTTCCCCTGTTTATTATCCTGTTTTTTAACAATTTACTTCCGGCTCGTTCCCAGGCGGCACTGGACAGCACTATGGTGGATACCTCCACCATTATCACCGGCCTGGACACTCCCTGGGAGATCCTGTGGGGACCCGGCGATCATATCTGGATCACGGAAAGAATGGGGCGTGTGAGCCGCCTGGATCCGGAAACGGGAGTGCTGACTGAACTGATCACCATCCCCGGGGTGCATGAGCAGAGCGAGAGCGGATTGCTGGGGATGGTCCTTCATCCGGAATTTCCGGAGCAACCCTATCTGTTTCTGGCTTATAACTACCTGGATGATAATAGTATCAAAGAACGCCTTGTGCGGTATACCTACAGCGAAGGAAGCCTGGCCCCGGCCGACACCCTTCTGGAAGGGATCGGAGGCGCAGGGAATCACAACGGATCGAGGCTGGTGATCGATGAGCAACTGAAACTGTATATGACCACGGGGGATGCAGTCAACACCTCCACTTCACAGGACAGTGCATCCCTGAACGGAAAGATCCTGCGGATGAACCTGGACGGTACGGTTCCCGGCGACAATCCTTTTCCCGGAAGCCTGGTATGGACCATGGGGCACCGGAACCCCCAGGGGCTGGTGATCTCACCCGGAGGGATTATCTACAGCTCGGAGCACGGACCCTCCACCGATGATGAGGTCAACATCATTGAGAAAGGAAGGAACTACGGATGGCCCGAGGTACGGGGATTTTGTGATGAGGCCACCGAGGAACCTGTCTGCGGGGAGCTGAACGTCAGAGAACCGATCGCTGCATGGACCCCGACCCTGGCTGTTGCCGGGACTGACTTCTATTCCCATGCGGCCATACCGGAATGGCAGAACAGCTTGCTGGTCACCTCTCTGAAGGCAGGGACCCTGATTTCACTGAAATTATCCGAAGACGGGATGAGCGTGATAGACGAAACCCGCCATTTCTCCAATTGGTTCGGGAGGTTGCGTGACCTGTGCATCGCTCCCGACGGGAGGGTCTTCCTGGCGGTTTCCAACCGGGACGGCAGAGGAACCGTGCGGCCCGGCGACGACCGGATCGTGCAAATATCACCGTCCACCGTAGGTTTCAAGATCCAGGAGAACATAAGGTACAGAGTCTATCCCAATCCGGTATCGGAGAATGAGGTGAACCTGGAGTACCCCGGCGGGAAGGAGTCCACTCTTATTATTTACGACCGGCTGGGAAGAGAGGCCGGACGTCAACTCCTGCCGGCAGGACGCAGCAAGACCCGAATTATACTGCCGGATCGCCCGGGGCTCTATTACCTGCGGATCCACGGCAGGGAGGGAGGAGCCGGGCTTGCCGTTCTGAAGCTTTAACCGGATTTCCTATGATCAGAAAACTGCCCGACACCGATTTTAACAGGGTAACAATGGACCTTTCCCTCCTGTTCCTGAGGATTCTCGTATCGGCAGGGATGCTTACCCACGGGATCCCCAAGCTTTACAGGTTACTGGAAGGCGGGGAAATTACCTTCCGCCTCAGGACCTGAGCATCAGGTTCAGCAATTTGCGGTCCAGCTTGTGACCGTACCAGTCCTCATAATCCACATCCCTTCGTCCCGAATCGAGGATGCCGAAGCTTCCCCTGAAGCTCCAGAGCGCAAAACCGATCTGATGGGAATCCAGGATATCGAGGACGTCACCGAACCAGGCCAGGAAAACATCATGCGGTGTTTCATTATAACAACCGCATTCCCCGCAGTGCACCCCCACTCCCGATCTGACCAGTTCGATCCAGGGTGCATAGAACTCCTCGAGCATCTCACGGCTCAGATACCGGCCTTCCACCTCTCCCGGGTACTTCAGTTCCGGCATGTTGGTGGTATCCTTATAGACCCAGTCGGCTTTGTAATGGGAGATAATCGCAGGATAATACCCCCGGCAACTCTGAGCAATGGGAAGATGAGCGAGTTCGGGGATCACTTGGGTGCCCACTGAGTTTCCGTCGGCGATCACCATATGATCGGGATTCACCTCCCAGATGGCCCGGGCCGCTTTTTCCGCGATGCCCGCATAAAGGTCGCCCGGAAGTGCTGTTTTGGAAGAGTGCTGGTCGTTCATATCCTCGATCCAGGCCGGCTCGTTCAACAGATCGAAACTGATCTTTTCCCGGGGGATCTCCCTGTACCTTTCTGCCCACATGGACCAGTGCCAGTAGAATGCCTCCTGAGCCTCCCTGTCTTTCCAGAGATTGAAGGGCTCCCGGAACCCGGCATTGATGCAATAACCGGGAGCCCGGTGCAGATTGATGCTCACATGGAGCCCATGCCTCTGGGCCAGGAAAACCAGGTTATCGATCTTCTCCAGCGCCCGTTCATCGACCCTGTAAACATCGTCGGGTCCGATCGGCCGGGTGCGGTCGATATCCAGGTATGAAGGGTAGGCCATCGGGATCCGGAGAAAATCAAATCCCCAGTCCGACATCCATTTCAGATCCTCTTCACTGGTGGTTCCGTGTGGCCTGCTCGGATCGGGGGAGAAAAAATCCTGTACATTGAACCCCCTCCATTTGGGAATCGGATTTTTGATTTTTGCTCCCGGATTCGCGTTTGCTTCTAAACCGGTTTCTCCTGCCGGTCCGCCGCCACCTGGGGCACCCAGGCTGCCGGCTGCTCCAGGTTTGCCGGGCCCTCCCAGGCTGCCGGCCATTCCCAACGTCCCGGTCACTCCCAGTGTCCCGGCCACCGCGGCTGATTTCCTGAGAAAGTCTCTCCGGGTGTTCCTTTGTTTCCTTTTCATTCCATAAATATAGGATTAGAATCTATTCCATCCGCTCCGGAAGAAGAATCTTGGTTTCCTGATCCTGGCCCGCATACCCTTAATGTTCAACCACCAGTTTGACGGAAGCCTCTGGCAGTCCGTCCGCCATAAGCAGGCAAGAGTAAGTACCGGGTGCGATCCCTGAAAGATCGAGGTTTACCTCGTGCCGGTCTTCGGACAATCTGCCCAGCTGAAGTCTCCGCACTACCTGACCGCTGATACTCACCAGCTCTATGGACACCTCTGACTCCGACAGCGTCTGGAAACGGAGACGTGCACTGAGGGAGGCCGGATTGGGATATACCAGGAATCCTTTCCGGGGGTTCCGGGAAGAGTATGACCCGGTAGCGTCGGATAGGGTGAACTCAATACTGTTCCCGTAGCTGGTCCCTGCACTGTTCGTTGCATAGGCCCTCGCAAAATAAACAGCATCCTCCGGGAGTCCATCGAGCGTTACGGAAAAACTGCCCAAACCCGCGCCCATGGGCTCTGCCTGGTCGTTTATAGTGGGATTGTGGAATGTGGCCCAGGCTATTCCCCGTTCTGTCACCTCTCCGCCTCCTTCATGGGTGACTGTTCCCCGGATGGTCGCTGAAGTGGCAGATGGTATGGAAAGCAATTCGGTAGATACCATGGGAGGAAACACTACTTCCTGATTCAGAGCGTAGGCTTCTTCGACCGCCTGCTGGATCAGATCACCGCGAAGGAGATAAGATAACATGACCATCAAAGCCATTTCCGCCACCTCGGCTGGCGTTTCCTGAAAGAGCTGAACTTTCCTGATCTCCGGGATCAGCTGCCGGGAGACCCGGGAGGAGAGGGCATGAATCGAAGAAGAGGATTCGGCCGAAGTATCCTGTTCCGACTCCATGATGACCATCATTGCCCTGAAAAACCGGGCATCCACACTATCGACAAAGTAAATATCTTCGGTATCGAGTGTCCCGTAACTGTTCAATGTATCGTCCAGGACTGTGCAGAATTCCTCAAAACCATTTTCAGTCGCACCCATTTCCTTCAAGGTCTTCAAATAGTTGGGGTATTTGGCGGTAACCATCTCATAAGTAGGACTTTCCCCGGACCGGTATCGGTCGATGACTGCCTGCCGGAGCTCATCGTTCTTCATCTCCCGAAATCCACGGGCCAGAGAAAAATTCGAATTGGTGGTAACGATGCTGTCGAAAGGGGTCTCACTCAATGTATCCAGCACCATGTCATAATAATCCAGAAATTCCACCATCTGGAAATCATAACTGTAAAGCAGAGTCTCCAGGGTATCCAGATATCGGCCGGTGTAAGTCCCGTCGTATCCGAATGCCTCCAGGGCAAACAGGAACCACGGGCGTTCATTCTGCAAAATACCGTATGCGGAGAACTCCGCTTCTCCGCCGCGGCCGCCTTTTTTTAGATCCCATCTGACTCCATTCAGATAGTGCTCCTGCTCTTCCCTGCCATCCGGATAGGTGCGGGTGGTCATACCCTGACGCACACCATGCTCCATATAAACCACCTCTGTATAGTTCTTATTCGGATTTTCTTCATTGGTGTACTTCCTCACGATTTTCCCGTGCCAGCGTTGCTTATCATCCTTTCCGCCGTTAGAGACGATCTTCTCACCGCCATCATGAGTTTCAGTCTCTTCCCACATACCCGCTCCCTTATATTCCGTATACACCTCGATGGGAATGTCGAATGGAAAAAAGAGGCAGCCTGCAGCCAGAAAGACAAAAATTCCCAGGACTATGGCAGAAAGGGCCGATCGCGTCAACCGTCCTTTAAAACACAATGGATTTTTCATGATTCTTTAATTTTAGTAACGGTTGTCTGTTCCCCGTGATGGGGCCTTGAGGTGGTGCCTCCGGGATGCTCTGAAGTAATGAAGCGGCGATGCTATGAGGTGGTTCCACGAGGGTGCAAAAAAAGTAAAATACAAAAAATCTGCATTTTTTCAAAGAATTGCCTGTTCCCACAAACAACCGTCCCAGTATAGCTGTTACTTAGACAGCAACCCTCATAAAATGGAAAAACTGGTTACTTCCCACCTCAAAATGGGGATCATTGCGGGCGGCCAGCTGGGCAAAATGCTGATACAGGAAGCCAGCAAATGGGACATCACCACCTACGTTCTTGACAAGAACGAAATGTGCCCGGCCGCACAGATTGCCACCTATTTCGTAAAAGGTGATCCGCTCGATTTCTATGACGTATACCAGTTCGGAAGGCATCTCGATGTAGTGACCTACGAGATCGAGCACATCGATACGGAAGCCCTTCACAAGCTGAAATCACAGGGAGTGAAAGTCCTGCCGGACCCTTCCATTCTGGAGATGATCCAGGATAAGGGCCGTCAGAAAGAATTCTATGGCAAGCATCGGATCGGCACAGCCCCGTTCGAGTTGTATGATGGAAAAGCACAGATCCTTGAGGCACTGCAGGAAGGCCGTCTCTCCATGCCCTTTGTTCAGAAGCTGCGGAAAGGTGGCTACGACGGACGCGGCGTCACCGTCGTCGCTGCAGAAGATGAGATCGGACGGTTGTTGGACGGGCCCTCGGTGATCGAGCAGCAGGTGGATATCGATAAAGAGATCGCGGTGATCGTGGCCAGGAACAGCAAAGGTGATATTCGCTGCTTTCCGCCTGTGGAGATGGTTTTCGATCCCGTCGCCAACCTGGTGGAGATGCTGATCTGTCCCTCCGGCATCCCGGACCATCTTTCAGACCAGGCAAGGGAGATCTCGGGCAGGATCGTGGATGAAATGAAATATACCGGCCTGCTGGCCGTGGAGTTCTTCCTGAATACAGAGGGTAGGCTGCTGGTCAACGAAGTGGCCCCCCGGCCGCACAACAGCGGGCACCATACCATCGAAAGTGTGATTACCTCCCAGTATGAACAGCACCTGCGGGCGATCCTCAACCTTCCCATGGGAAGCACCCTTTTGAAAATGCCTGCCGTCATGGTCAACCTGCTGGGCGAACCCGGGGAGATCGGACCGGTAAAGTATGAAGGGATGACCGAGAGCATGGCGCTGGAGGGAGTGAAGATCCATGTCTACGGGAAGAAGGAGACGTGGCCCATGCGCAAAATGGGCCATGTGACGGTAATGGCCGAATCTCTGGACAAGGCCATCGAAAATGCACAGAAAGTCAAAGAGATCATCAAAGTGAAAACATGGAACGGATATTAGTCAGTATCGTCATGGGATCGGACTCCGACCTCCCGGTCATGAAAGAGGCCGTTGCCATGCTGGAAAAATTCGGGGTGGGTTATGAGATCGATATCGTATCGGCTCACCGCACACCGGTTAAACTGTTTGAATTTGCCTCGGGAGCCCATCAGCGGGGGATCGAGGTGATCATTGCCGGAGCCGGCGGTGCAGCCCACCTTCCCGGAATGGTGGCTGCCATCTCGCCTCTGCCGGTGATCGGTGTACCGGTCCGGTCCTCCAATTCCATCGACGGCTGGGACTCGGTCCTCTCCATCCTGCAAATGCCGGGCGGAGTGCCTGTGGCCACCGTTGCGCTCAACGGCGCGAAGAACGCAGGGATTCTGGCGGCACAGATTATCTCTGCCGGTCATCCGGAGGTACGGGAAAAGATCATTCAGTATAAAGAGGAGATCAAAGAAACAGTGCTTGATAAATCGGATCGGCTCCGCACATCCGGCTAAAGCTGCACATTACGCTGAATTTGCACAATAAGCTGAATTTACACTCATGAACCAGAGAACAACCCCTCCGGATACCTCCTTCTTTTTTTCGGCCGAAACACGGTGGTTCATCCCCGGCCAGGTGCCGGATGCCATCCTCAGCTGGTTCCTCAGCGGTGAGTATCCACTTTCACCCGCTGCCCGGACCGACACCTATCTCCTTTTTCCCCGTGCCACCACCGCAGGAGCGAAGTTTCGGGAGGAACGCTTTGAGATCAAATCGCTGGTGGAGGATCACGGGCCGGCGGAATTCACGTCCGGAATCAGGGGCACCATGCAGACCTGGGAAAAATGGTCCGCTTCCGGAGAACCGTTCCAAAGTTACTCGAAGGCCCCCCTGCAGTTGGAGGAGAACTGGATAGAAGTGCAAAAAAGAAGATTCCTGAAGACCTTTCGGGTGGAAGACGGATCGGTATCCGAGGCGGATCCGGGTGATACCGGTGATTCTCCGGAGGAAGGATGCTACGCCGAACTGACTGAAGTGGAGATTTTTGGCGACTTGTTCTGGACCATTGGGCTGGAGTCGTTCTCAACCGCAAATGAACATCTGACCCACCTGAAAAAGGCGGCGCAATTTTTTTTCGCTGCTGTACCGCCCGTGGACGTTGAACTGGCCGGTATTCTCCACCTGGAAAACAGCCTCGCCTATCCGTCGTTTCTGAAAAGCCTGACTAAAAGCTGATTCCCGGACTTTAAATTCCGGTTCCGTACAGGCAGTGTACGGTATAAAAATCCCTGGAAAAGAAATATTTAGAAACTTTGATTATTTCGGACAGTTCGGATCCGAACGGTTTTAAGCGCATTTAACTACTTGTTAATTAACAACTTATTAAGAGCCTGTGTGGGAATCACATCGTACATTTCAAATGTGTTTAACCAAAAAATCGAAGTGATATGAAAACAGTTGTTTTAATGACAGTCACCTTGTTGTTTTCTGTCACCCAGGTGGAAGCACAGGACGTACAGATTCCGCAGATCGGAGTGGAGGCTCCGTCATTTACTGCGATGTCGACCAACGGAAAGATTAACTTTCCTGCCGATTTCGGCGATCACTGGAAGGTTGTTCTCTCCCACCCTAAAGATTTCACACCGGTGTGCTCTTCGGAATTACTGGAACTGGCGCATGCACAGGAGAGTTTCGCCGAACTGAATGCCAAACTCCTGGTGGTTTCGACCGATATCATGGAGCAACATGAAAGCTGGAAGAAAGCGCTGGAGCGTGTGAATTACAAAGAGCGGTCCCCCGTCAGGATCGAGTTTCCGCTGGTGGCGGACGATGATCTGAAAGTCTCGAAAAAGTACGGAATGATCCATTCTCAAACCAGTGTGAAAGAGAATATCCGGGGGGTCTACTACATCGATCCGGACAATATCGTCAGGGCCATCCAGTTCTACCCCATCGAAGTGGGCAGGAACGTGGAGGAGATCCAGCGGGCTTTGGTGGCATTGCAAACTGTCGACAGGAAACCCAACAGGGCTACACCTGCCAACTGGCAGGCCGGTGAGGATCTGCTGGTTCCGGTACTCTCACAGGAAGAAAAAGAGCGGATCGACCGGCCCGGTTCCCCTCTCTACCAATATTCCTGGTTCCTGGTATTCGAGAAATACCGGTAGTGGCGCTTACCGGAGATTTGAGAATGCCGGTGCCGGTGATTTTAGAATACCGGTGATTTTAGAATACCGGAGAAATGAAAAATGGCCGTCTCATATGCTTAATATGAGGCGGCTTTTTCGGTGGGTCCCGTTTTGCGGTTTCACGAAGTAACATTTTCGTTCGTTTTTCAAATACTGAAAATTATTCTTGAGTTCCAGGAAAAGAATATACTCACATATGTGTTTGTTTATGAATGGTTTAATCCGATTAACAATTTTGTTGAGTTTTGAAGAAAAGCAAACGAAATTGCTAATAGATGACAAATCAGTGGAAGCCCATGGCACGATGGATCATTATAGCAGACTCTATTTTCCGATCACCACCATGCTGATTATAAGGGAGTCCGGGAAACAGTGCCTGAACCCGCACCTCCTTTAACGGCTGACCACCGCCACCCAATCCAGCTCCGGCGAGGAGGGCGGGGATCCCAGGTCCACGGATCCGCTTCCGGAAACGGAAGTCACGCTTCCCTCCTGAAGCTCGCCCCCATTCCGCGGATCGAACCAGGACACAGACATCGAAGTCTCTGAATCGAGCCGGATCCTGGGATTCTGTGAGCCGGCAGGCAGGTATACCAGATAGAGTTCTCCCGGGTCGGCCAGGCAGAACGCCGGATAATCACCCCGAAGGCTCACCAGTTCGTCCGTGGACTCCATGGTTTCCAGCGGGTACCCCGAGACAAACCCGGTGGCCAGCGTGGACTGCTTCCACCAGTTCTCCCGGCTCCTGAAATCTTCCAGGTTCAGGTCGTTGTGGGGGAACCGGTAGCCGAAATACCACTCCACGCCACCGCCTCCGGCCAGCAGGGTCCCCCAGAGGCAGTGGTGCCGCACCGTATCGTGGTCAGGGTCATGGCTGTCGGGCATTACCCCTTTCCAGGCAGGGCCGATCTCATCCAGGTTGACGATCCACCGCTTTCCGGCCTTTTCGGATTCATTTACCCATTTCAGAATTCGTTCATGTACCCTGGCCGGATTACCGATCTGCATGGAGGGCCCGTCGAGGTGTTCGAAGCCCAGCAGGGGTGTGAGGTATTCGTCCTGATGATGATCGTTGGAGTGGGTATGCACCACCACATTGCAGGAATAGGGATGGATCGTTTTCAGGTAGGTGGCCATGGCCTTTTTCTGTGCTTCGGTCTGACCGATGGGAGACCAGTTGGTGGGACCGTTCTCCTCACCCAGGTTCCAGGTGACACCCAGGTGGTGTCCGAAACGGGCCACCAGCTCCCTGAGGTACACCCTTCGCTGCACTCCGGTGTGTCCCATATCAAGAAGGCATTCGTTCTCGGTCTCCTGCAGGACGAAATGGAGCATGATCCCCTTTTGCTGCATGTGCTCGAATACCACTTCCCACTGATCCAGCTTGCTGCAGTCGAACCGGTACCGCTCGTTGTGGTCGGTATAAGGCCATACATCCTTCCCGTCGCCGATAATGTTCATAGTGAGCATATAGACCGAGTTGACTCCCGCGGAAGCCAGGTAATTCACTGCCCCGATGATCCCTTTCCCCTTGCCGTCCTGCCAGGTGGGATCACCCACCTGCCAGTCGTCCAGGTGGGGCTCATACCGGTGAAGGCTTTTCCTGGGATCGGCCTCTCCCTCCCTGGCTGTCGGTTTCATGCTGAACCGCCGTGTCTGGTCAAACTCTTCGTAGGCCAGGAAATTTTCCGGGCTGTCGGCTCCGTTCTTGATCCAGATCTCACCGGTACCCCGGAACCGGAAATATCCATCCCCTCCGTTGACCAACCTTCCATGTGCACGAAAGTCAGCTCCATCCTTGTCGGAAGAGTCCACTTCGAACGATCCTTCGGCGCCATCTGCGCCCACCGGCTGACCGGAGGATGCATCATCCAGAATGGCGATATCCTTTCCCTTCAGGAAAGAGACCCTGTAATTCCATGTTCCGGGCTCACCGGGCCTGAAATGCACCTTCCATACCCTCCCCTCAACGGCCGAGGTCTCACCTGCATTTCCGTCGGCTGCAAAATATCCGGGTACCGTAAAAGAATTATTCCCGTTGGAGAACTCCGCCTCCAGCTTATAATCGAGGAAGGGATTTAAAGTGTCCCACTCAGAGGCATAGGGACCGTTGAAAACCAAGGATACCTTATGCCACTGTTTCAGTTCACCCTCCACGCGGACCATGGAATCAGTGGCCGGCCGGCATGACGCCACCAGCAGGATTGGAATCAGATAGATAAGCCTTTTCATGGGTTCAGGAATATTGGGTTTCGGACCCTAATATAACCATTTCCCTATTTTTTCATCTCCAGTTCCAGGGGGGTGATCTCTTCACCCCAGTAAACGGTGGTATGGGGGAAGGGGATCTCGATCCGGTTGGCATCGAACGCTTTCTTAAGCCGGCCGCGGTATTCCCTTCCCACCGTCCATTGCTGTATGGGCTTGGTTTTCAGCCGGGCCTTGATGACCACCGCACTGTCGGCAAAGGCATCCACCCCGAAGATCTCGATGGGCTCCAGGATGTTCGGTCCGAACACCTCATCCTCCTTCATCTGATCGCCCACCTCTTTCATGATCTCCATCACCCGGTCAATATCCTCCTTATAGGCCACCCCGACATCGAACACCATGGCCGACCACTCTTTGGTCATATTGGACAGGGTGCTGATCTTGCCGTTCTGAAACACGTGCACCACTCCTGAAAAATCACGGAGGGTAATGGTTCGCAGATCGATGGCCTCCACCAGACCGCCGGTGCCGTTGATAATGGCCACATCGCCTGTACGGATCCGGTTCTCCAGGATGATGAAAAAACCTGTGATAAAATCCCTTACCAGTTCCTGGGCCCCGAAACCCACTGCCAGGCCGACTATACCGGCAGCCGCCAGGATGGGACCAATATCAATTCCGACCTTTTGAAGTGCAAGCATCAGGAAGACCAGCCAGATAGCGACCATCAACACGCCCTGAATCAGAGAGGTCAGGGTACTGATCCTTTTCTCCACTTCCGGTGCGTCGGTCTCTTCCCTTTTCTCCACCCTGCTGGAAAGTCCTTTTTTTACCCGTTTAATAGTGAATTTGACCACACGAAGTGCGATAAATAATAACACCAGGATGATCAGAAGTCCGGGCAGTTCGGTGACCACCCATGTCTTGGCGCTGTTCAATAATGAAGTCCAGAAATCGGCATCAACCAGTTGTTCCATAGTTTCTAGGTTTAAAGTGTACGAGCGTAACTACTAAAGTTATGAAAAAGACATCTAACAGTCATGATGGCAATCCTCCAGGCTTTTCTCTTCGATCTGGAAGGTGGTGTGTCCTATCCCGAATCTCTCCTCCAGTTGATTCTGCAGTTCTTTGATAAAACGATCACCGGCAGAATGAGGCATGATCAGGTGTGCTGTGAGGGCAACCTGTGTGGTGCTCATGCTCCAGATGTGGAGGTCGTGCAGATCCTCCACTCCCTCCCTGGATAGCAGAAACTCGCGCACCTCTTCCAGATTGATATGCCTGGGGACCGCATCCAGGGCAAGATTTACCGAATCGATGAAAAGCCGCCAGGTACTCCAGACGATCACCGCGATGATCAGAAAGCTGGCCAAAGGATCGATCCATCCGTTGCCGGTGAGGGTGATCAGCCATCCCGCAACCACCACTCCCAGAGAGATGCCGGCATCAGCCGCCATATGGAGAAAGGCTCCTTTGATATTAAGGTCGCCTTTGCGGCCCTTTATGAAAAGCAAGGCAGTGACAGTGTTGATCACCACCCCGATCCCGGCCACGATCATCACTGTTTCTCCGGCGACATCGACCGGTTTTCCCAGCTTCCGGATGGCATCCCAGGCGATCACCCCCAGTGCCCCGAAAAGGATCAGTGCATTCACAATCGAAACCAGGATAGTGGTTTTACGGAGACCGTAGGTATACTTTCCTTTGGGCCTGAGCGTGGCCATCCAGGCCGCCGACCATGCAAAGGCCAGACTGAGAACATCACTGGCATTGTGCCCTGCATCGGCTAGCAGGGCGGAAGAATTGGCAATGAGCCCGTAGATCACCTCGACGGCAACAAAAATCAAATTCAGCGAAATGCCAATAATAAAGGCCCGCCTGTGAGTTATCTGCCGTTCACCTTCATTCGTGCGACCAGCTCCGTGTCCCATATCCATAAAACAATCCTTAAAAAGCAATGTTCCCGCACCGGCCTCATCACTGGTCCGGAGGAACGCAACTCACCTGCCAACCGGAAAAGTACTAAAAGGGGAAGCCATGCTAAGATACAGACCGGATACTATCGATCAGTCGTTCAAGAAACCCTTCTGCCACCACGATATCCTGGATCCCGTCAATCAAAAACTGAATTCCCACGCACAGTAAGAGAAATCCCATAATCTTGGAGAGCGCGTTGACCCCGGTGGCCCCGAAAAAATTCAGGATCTTGCCGGAAGCCCTCAGGGTCAGGAAGGCCGCCAGAACGGTCAGAAAAATCCCGACAATGATCCCCGTGAAATCGATCCATTGATCGGTGCCGGCTGCAAGACCGATGGTCACCGCAATGGCTCCGGGTCCGCTGAGACTGGGCATGGCAAGTGGAGTGAAGGATACATCGGCCTTCTCCTCGGCCTCTTCCAGAGCCTCTTCCTGAATCTCTTCATCCTCAGCTTTCAGCATGGAAAAAGCAACTCTGATGACCATGATACCCCCGGCAATCCTCAATCCGGGAATGGAAATCCCGAAAAACTCCATGATCAGAGTTCCTGTAATGAGAAAAACCAACAGGATTCCGAAGGCGTACACGGAGGCCTTGAGAGCCTGGCGCCTTCTCACCTCCTGGGTTTTTCCGGAGGTAATGGACATGAACAGCGCGGCTGTGCTCACCGGATTGGTAATGGGCAAAAGAGCAACTACCGTGGCAATGATAATGTTGAACCAGTCAGCCATGATCTTTGGTTTTCCGGATGTGCACAAATCACCTGCCAACCGGAAAATGCGCTTCGGGGGGTATGCACAGGCCGGATTGTTGGGGAAATTCTGTGACAGTCGTGTGGTGTGAATGGGACACCTTAAAGGTTCAAAGAGAATTCCTTACCTTTATTGTATGAGGAAATTATACGCTATTGCCAACCTGGCGGTCATCGTTATGGTGATCATCTGGAACTATGCCGCCAATGCCATCGGGATCAACGGAAACAGCGTGGGCAGCCTGAGTGACCGGTACGATACGCTGTTCACTCCTGCCGGCTATGCCTTCGCCATCTGGGGACTCATCTATCTGGGCCTGATCGCCCACGGGATCTTCCAGGTCCGTTCAGCCTTCTCTCCCAAAAGGGACGATGCCTTTATTTCTCAGATGGGTCCCTGGTTCATCATAGCCAACCTGGCCAACGCGGGATGGATCTGGTTCTGGCTCACCGAGCAGACGGGCATTTCGGTGGTCATGATGCTGATCATCCTGGTCTCCCAGGTCATCCTGATCATCAGGCTGAACATGGAACGGTGGGACGCCCCTCTGCCCATCCTTGCCTGGGTCTGGTGGCCCCTCTGCCTCTACAGCGGATGGATCGCCGTGGCCACCATTGCCAATGTGGCCGCCTACCTGGAAAAGACCGGATGGGAGTTCCTGTTCAGCGATCTTACATGGGCGATCATCATGGTCATCGTGGCCACCCTGGTGAACCTGTTTATGATTCTTACGCGAAACATGCGGGAGTTTGCAGCGGTGGGGATCTGGGCGCTGCTGGCCATCGCAGTCAGGCACTGGGGAGCGATCCCCTCGCTGCAATGGACCGCTCTTCTGGGTGCGGTGGTGCTGTTTATCGCCATCACCATCCACGGCTACCGGAACCGGGCCACCAATCCGGTGATGAAACGGATGGAATCATCGCAGTAAGGTCGCCCTTCGTTTTTTGGCACGCTTTTGCAGGAGGTTTCAGCGCAGAACCCGAAAAAAACCAAATCATGACACTAGCTGAAATTCTCGTTGCCATTACCATGGCTATTGCTGTGGGACTCTTTTTCTACTTCGTATTCAGGGTGACCGGACCCTGGGGCAGCCTGCTGGCCTTTCTGGTCATTCTGATCCTTGCAGGACTTGCAGCCGAAGCCTGGATCGTCCCGTTCGGACCCACCATCTATGGGGCCCCGTGGGTCTCCGCGCTGATAGTGATCCTGCTGTTCGCGCTGATCATTGCAGCGGCCACACCACCCAGGTCTCCCAGGGAAAGACCGGTGGTATCGGAAACAGAAGCCGATATCACCGAAAGAGAGACTGCCGGAGCCATTGCATTTGGTGTGTTTTTCTGGATCTTTTTGATCGTGCTGTTTATAGCCGCCGTCTGGGGTCTGGCAACTGCTCCCGTGGCCTGACGATTTCACGACAGCTGCGATCGTACGAGCCATCGCTGCAATAATCAGTATTTCGCCACGTTCGACTCGGTGAAAACCCTGGCGTAAAGTCGTTTATATTCGGATGGATTCAGGCCGGTGAACCTTCTGAAAACCTTCCGGAAAGAGGCAAAATCGCTGTATCCCGCCTCCTTGCTGACCTGTTCGATCCCGTCGAGGCCCGACTCTAACATTCGTTTCGCCTTTTCGATGCGGACTTTCTGAATGTACACATTGGGGGTTTCTCCGGACGCTTTCTTGAAATTCCTCATAAAGGTGCGTACCGACATATGCGCCACACCGGCCAGCTGCTCTATGGAAAGAGGCCTCCCGGCGTGTTTCTCAATGTATTCCTGCACCCGTAGGACCGGCTCAATGCTATGGCTCTTCTGAAGATTCAGGATCTTGTAGCTGTCCTGGTTGGAATCATGCAGGTGTATAAGGAAAATCTTCGATGCCAGGATGGCCAGCTCCCGTCCGAAATATTTTTCGATGAGATAGATCATCAGTGTGGTGAAAGAATACGCACCTCCGCTGGTATAGAGCCGGTTGAAATCGGTCACAATCTTGTCATCGACCAGGTATACCCTTGGAAACCGCCTTTTGAACATCTCGGCACCCATCCAGTGAGTGGTGGCCACAGAATGGTCCAGCAATCCGGTGGATGCCAGCAGAAACGAGCCCAGGCAGATGGATGCCACCTCCCCTCCTCTTCTATACTGATCTCTGATCCAGGTGATTAAATGTCCGGAATGATGCAGCACTTTGTCGATCGTGTTAAAATGCATGGCCGGGATGATCACCAGGTCGAACTGCGGAGTCAGGTCAAGTCTTTGTTCCTCCACGATAGATACTTCCAGGGTGGGCATCTCCAGTCCGGGATGGAAGGTGGTGGCCAACTCGCCGAGTTGCCGGAACATCTCATAGGGACCAAAAACACTGCTCATGACCGAATGACGGAATTGTAATATGGCGATCTCCATAGGACAGGCTTTATGGCAAATATACCCATTTAACTTGGCATTGTTGCCATTTCCTGCCATTTATTTAGACACTATCTTCATAATCAACCAGTTCTCGGGACCCGGCAAACAGGACGGAACCATGGGCACCTGGTGCTAGAAGTGGATCCCCATCACACAGATATCGTCGATCTGCTCGTAATCGCCTTTCCATTCGTCCAGCGTCCGGGTCATCAGCTGGTGCTGATTGGACATGGAGAGGCCGGCACTTTCCAGGATCAGTCGCTTGAAGGGGATATATTTGAACTTCTTGCCTCTTTTGCCGCCAAACTGATCGGCATATCCGTCTGTGAAAAGATACAGGCGATCCCCTTTTTCGATAGGGATCCTTCGGGTGGTAAACTTTTCCATGACGTCGAAAAACGCCACAGGCATGCGGTCGGCCGGAATATCGTAAAGGGTGTAACCGTTATTCCCCTCTCCTTCCATTACTTTCATACCTTCGATGCCGGGAGGTGCCAGGCCGGTCTCCCTGACCAGATATAGCGAATTGTATGCCCCGGCGTATTGCACCAGATTCTCGGAGGGAATGATCTCCACCAGCGACATGTCCATTCCGTCGCGCTGCTCGCCCGGAATCCCTTTTTGTCTCAGGGCACGGATGACCTCCTTCCGCATCCTTCGAAGCACCACACCCGGATGGGTCAGATACTCTTTCTGGACGATTTCCTTTAACAATGACATCCCGAGTACGCTCATAAAGGCTCCCGGGACCCCGTGGCCCGTGCAGTCGGCCACCACCAGAACGGTGCTGCCCTCCACCTGGGCCATCCAGTAAAAATCTCCGCTGACCACATCCCTGGGTCTGAAGAGCACGAAATAGTCGGAGGCCACCTCCCTGACCGGATCCAGCAAGGGAAGGGTGGCGGATTGAATGCGCTGGGCATATTCGATGCTCTTCATGAGCTCCCCGTGGTACTCCTCAATTGCCTTTTTCTGGTCGAAAAGCAGGTCGCGCTGGGCCTCCAGCTCGTCACGCTGAGCCTCGATCTCGTCGCGCTGGCCTTCGATCTCGTCGCGCTGAGCGCTGATCTCTTCGTTCTTCTGCTCTAAATCGTTATTCTTTTCCTCTATTTCCCTCTTCTGCCTGGCCAGGAGCCTGTTCTTCTTCCGGGTAAGCACCATGCTGAGGGTGATCAGCAGGATCAGCAGGATCATCAAAAGTACGATCCCCATCAGCGCCCGTCGCTGCTGCCTCTCCTTTTCCAGGGAAAGCTGATCAAGCCGCTGCTGTTGCTCCAGTAACCTGATCTCCTGTTCCGCCTCCTTCTGCTTCCGCTGTTCCTGTTCCAGGGCCAGCCGGGCAATTCGCTGCTCCTGCTCCAGGATCCGGTTTTGCCGCTCCTGCTGCTCCACCTGGTGCTGCTGCTGAGTGATCACCAGAGACTGCCTCAACCGCTCCTCTTCCAGGTTACGGAGCTCGTTCTCCTTTTCCAGCAGATCCCTGGCCTGCTCCTCCCTCTCCAGTTTTAGCGTCAGCCGGTTAATCGTCAGTTCGCTCAACCGCTCTTCCCTCAACCTAAGCAACAGATCGGTTTCGGATCTTTCCATCCGGTCGAGTCGTTGTTCCACCAGCTGAGTCCTCAGCCTCTCTTCCAACTGCAGGGAATCCCGAATGGCCAGATACTGCTCGTAATACTCCAGTGCGCTCACCGGATCATTGCCGGCACGCAACACTCTGGAATAGGTCAGGCATGCTTCGCTCAAGCGCTTCGGATCGCCTGCCCGCTCAGCCGATTCAATGGCCTCCTCACAATAGTACCCGGCATTATAAAGGTCGTTCTCATTGAAATAGATCAAGGCCTGAAGATGCTCAATCCGGGATCTCTCTGCCGGATAACCTCCTTTCCTGATCCCTTCCAGAGCTGCATTCAGGTACTCCCTGGCATCCTCGTTCTCCCCCATATTCCGGGCACATACTCCCATATTAGCCCTGATCTCCGAGATCCGGCCCTCCGAAAGTCCGGCCGCTTCTGCATGTTGAATGGCTCTTCTGTAAAAATCCATAGCTTCAGGGTAGCGGTCGAGCGAAGTCAGGTAAAATCCCATGTTGTTCTCCAACAGCGCCAACTCTTCCGTGTGCTCCTGTTTGCCATAGTGCGACACCAATCTACCGGTGTATTCCAGTGCCTTACCAAAATCCTTTCCTGCCCTGGCGGCCCGCACCATTCGTATCCAGGCAGACACCGGGTCCTTGTCCTGGAACAACAGCTCCTTCTCATACCGGGTATAATACTCCATGGCCTCCACGTAACGGCCGCTCCTCAGTGCCGCCGTTCCCATTTTTTCGGTCAGTTCATCACCCGTAATTGTTCCAATCTCTCCACTGATCGCATCTGATCTCCTGTAATATTCCAATGCCTTTTCAAAAACTTCTGCAGCGGTATATCCATTTCCCGTTTTCACATATACCCTTGCCATTCCTGAAGAGTCCCCCGAAAATTCCATAATGCTTCCCGCTCTCAGAAAATAGGGGACCGATTCCTCGGCATTACCAGTCTGCAGGTAAAAGCCACCGATCAACTCCAGGATCATGGCTTCCTGACTGTCCATGTTCCCGCGGATAGCTAACTGCAGTGCCTGTCCGAGAGGATCGAGTGCTGCGGCTGGCTGACCGGAATCATCCAGTGCTTCAGCTTCCCTGATAAGCTCCAACACTCGTATCGAGTCACCCACCGGGTCCGGCCGGTCCGTCCCCTGTCCGAAAGAGTTTACCCCGGCCAGCCATCCCATGATAACGAGGGCCGGCAGCAGGAACATACGTTCGGTTTTCATCCAGTGCATCTGAAACTTATTTGAGCCTGTATGTCAGACCGAGCCGGAGGTGCCGTCCCAGTTGCGGATTGTAGATCAGATTCTCATCGAGCAGGGTGGCGTTCACACTGCCGTATTTCTCATTAAAAACATTAGTGGCCTTCACATATGCATCCAGCCGGTCGCTCAGACCATAGCTCAGCAGAGCATTTAAAGTGTAGTATCCGTCGGTATCACCAAAAAGATCTTCATACACCTCTTCGAAAGGGATCAGCAGTCTCAGCCACTTGCTCATCCAGTGACTCTCGATTCGTACATACATTCTTTCGACCGGTTGCATGGAAATATTAAGTTTCCCGTTATGTCTCGGCGTGAGGCTCAGTTGCTCGGCTATGGTTTCGCGCAGTTTGGGGATCCGGTCTTCTCTGTCCTGGAAGGTAAGGCTCAGCTCAGCATGGAGGTGAATCGCTGCAATAATATCTTTCATCCGGAGGGTGGTCATGCTTCCGTACATATTGGAGACTGCATCCCCGTTATTGATCCAGACGCTGACACTGTCATTGGACGCACGGGTCAGGCCCAGCTGGTCGGTTCCATATCTTTCCGGTATGATGTGATCGGTGATACGGAAAAGAAAGAAGGTCTGGTCGATCTCCAGCCTGCGGAAAAGTTTAGTTTTGAATCCTGCCTCCAGGGTAGTGAAGATTTCCGGTTTCAGGTCAGGATTGGGTACCACCATGTAATACACCCGGTTGTCCTCTGCCGGATAGGCCATCGACTGATAGGTGACCGAAAGCGCCGGCTCCTTGTAGGCTTTTCCCACCGAAGCGCGGAACGAGGTACGCGGGCTGGTCCGGTGCAGCACAGCGATTTGCGGGCTGAGCGCCTGTCCGTAACGGCTGTTCCTGTCATACCGCATTCCTCCCAGAAATCGAAATCTGCCGGCACGGTAATACGATTGTGCAAATACTGAGGATGTATTATAGGATACAGGATTGAATCCGAAACCATCATCGATCGAATCGAGGTCCACCTGCACCCTGAAAAGATTGACATCAGCCCGATCGAAAGGGGCCGCGAGAAAGTTGGTCACCGGCAATGCTCCCGACTGGTTGAAGGATATCCCGCCGATCATCTCCAGGTTCCTGACCGGGTTGAATGTGAAGGTCTGCTCGAAAAAGAAATCGTTGGATACCGAATAGCGGTAGAGTTTGTCCCTGTTCCCAAAGAAGGTGACCCCATTGCTGCTGTTGTTGTCCATGGCATAGGAAAGAAAACTCAGCTGGGTGGAGGAGCGGAAATTATTGAAGGTGTGATCGTAGCTCATGTGAGCCCTCTGAATAATCTCCCCCCAGTAGTTCTGTGGATTGTTGTACTTATAGAAAACCGGAGAGAGTCCGATGGAGCTGTGCGCCCTTCGGTACATATTCTGGTAGGAAAGTCCGAATCCTCTGAATTTCAAATGAAAACCTACCTGATACGAGGAAGACCCCATCTCCTCCATTTCGGGCCGGGTCAGATTACCTTCATAACCCGGACCATAGTTTTCATGGATGAATTGTTGCACAGAAATATCGGCACCGGTAAAAGACTCTTCATCCATTTGCAGCGGGGAGTAATCAGTGCCATTAATGGTAAAGGTCTCTCCGTTATACTGGTAATAATTTAGAGGATTGTAGATATCCCCGTACCCCTCCTGTATCTTCAGGTCATCGATCCCCGATTTGCTGCCGTAAAAGGCATACTTCAAAATATTATTGTTCCTGCCTCCCTTGCCCCCGATTATAAAATTGGTATAGTGATAGTTCCCCTGTCCGAGGCTCACATCTCCCCGTACAAAGGTATCCTGCCCGGCATCCTTGGTGATGATATTGATCACTCCTGTCACCGCATCGGCCCCGTATACCGCCGAAGCATTTCCGTAGACCACCTCGATCCTTTCCGCTTGTCTGACAGGAAGTTGCGAACCGATAGGCATCCCCGACACAGCGGAGGGTTTGATGGGAACCCCGTTGATCAGGATCTTGGTATACAGATTTCCGGTCATTCCCCAGATCTGAAAAGTCTCCCCCAGCTCCCCTCCCCCGGGCTGCGAGATACGGGTGCCGGGAAGTGCCTGAAGCACATCCGTCAGGGTGTTATATTGATTTCGAAGGATTTCTTCGTGGGAAATCACATAGACCTCCAGCGGCAGGTCCTCAAGGTCCTTAAAAAAACGTCCCGTGGAGATAATTTTCAACCGGCTGCTGTCGGGCCGGAAGACCAGATCGTCCGCCTGGTGGATTTCCAGGGGGAGCTCCGGAGAAAACGATCCCTCCTGGCCTGTGGCTGGGAAGATGGTTATACCGAAGAGAACGGCACCGATGAACGTCTTGTCTTTCATCTTTGATCCCGGAAAATTTAGTGAATCGGGGCATTCTTCCCAAAGAAGTTATTCAGAGGATACTAACAGCGTCAGCGTTTGAGGATGACTATCGACCGGGCTGAGGAAGATTCACTCTCCATCTGTACCGCATAGATACCCGGCGGCAGAGAAGCCATATCGATCTGTCTCTGGTTGGCCACGGAAAGTACAGGCTCCCCCCGGAGGTTGAAAATGGTAACGCGGAATTCCTTGATGGCCGGATCGATCTCCAGATGGATCAGATCCATGGCCGGGTTGGGATAGACACGAATCGCTGTCTCTTCCCTGGCTGGTGTCCAGCCAAAGGAGCTGCCGGTACCGGTCGATCCGGCACACCCTTCAAATCCCCCTGCTTTATCCCACAGATCCGATTCAGCGGTTCGCAAACCGCACTGATCCCCCACGGGTGTGGCACGGATCTCCAGATAACAGTCGTTCACCGCATCATACTCCGGCCATACTGTCATTTCGTCTCCGTTCGGGTTGCCGGTATAAGCGAAGTTGGTCCAGTAGGTGAGCATCTGGTTTTGAACACTGTCGTCCTGCGGAGTATACCAGGGACCGAATGCCAGGGGAGAATCCTCCCATGTATTGAACAGATAGAGTAATTCCATGCCGTGGTAAGAGCCCCAGTCGCTCACAATGGGGATGCTCGGACTGTGAGTATGGGTGAAGAAATATCTCCAAACCGGTTCCGCCTGGTTCAGGCTCACGCACCGGGCAGTCCGCCGGGCAGTGACAGTGAACTGTGCATCGGTGAGGATCCTTGCGTAGGATTCTCTGGCTTCTTCACCGGTGGAACCGGGTGGATAGATCTCCAGAGCCTCCCCGAGGAGTTCCTGTGGCACCAGTGAATCCAGAATGGCCGAGACCATAAAGGGGTAGACAGTGGGCGGCACCTGGGGAAGCATCTCGTCGGCATTGGATCCCACGATCAGCGGAATCCGGTTGAAATTCCCGGTCATGAAAACTGCGGAAGGATGATCCCGGAAAATCCGGCCGTCCACCACCGGCTGCCATGCCAGCTGCACCTTCCCCCCTCCGGTGGGATGCTCCAGGCCGGCCACCAGGCTGTCGGGGTCCACCTTTCTCATATTTGCGATCTTCTCAGTGTCATCCCCATCGATGATGAAACTGTCAACAAAATCGATCCCCTCCTGCCTTGCCGTCTCATAATCTCCCAGAAGAGGGGTTCCACTCTGGATAATGGCCCGGTGAAAAAGTCCCGATGCAGTTTCGGTGGTCAGGAGGTTCCCCACATTCACCCCTCCGGCACTCTCCCCGAAAATGGTCACATTGGAGGGATCGCCCCCGAAAAATGCAATGTTATCCCGGATCCACTGAAGTGCCAGTATCTGGTCCAATACCCCGTAATTCCCGGAAATGCCATCTGCACTCTCCGTCTCCAGTCCCGGATGGACCAGGTACCCCAGCGGTCCCAGCCGGTACTGGATGGTCACCAGAACCACATTTCCTCTCCCGGACAGATGCTTCCCGTGGTACAGGACCAGTCCCCCCACCTCCTCGCCGGAGCTGCCCTGCTGGTTGCCCCCACCGTGAATGAAAACCATCACCGGGAGTGTGGCCGAGGTATCGGGCGACCAGACATTCAGGTAGAGGCAATCCTCCTGCCCCACCAGGGTAAAAGAAGTGTCGCCCATATCGAATTTTTTCTGCGGACATTTCGGCGGAAATGCCAGGGCCTCATAGGGCTCGTCCCAGGAGTCCGGCGGTACCGGCGGCCTCCATCGAAGGCTGTCGACGGGCGGGGAAGCGAACGGGATACCAAGAAATTCGAATACCTCCCCGTTCATCTGACCGGTCACCTCGCCATATAAAGTGGATACTGATTGTGATTTCAGCAGAGGAAGGGAGCAGAGAAGGATGCCTGCGGCGAAGAGGTGTTTCATCTCTTAACGATTAGTTCCAGTTAAAAACAAAGAACCCCGGTTCATGGTTCAACTCCTCCCTGACCAGGATCCTGCCGAGCCTTTCATAGGATTGCTTTTCAGAGGTGGATAATGTCCTTCTATACGCCCTCTTTCCTGGAATGTTGCAGTAACTTTTCTGTCCTGTCTGCGTAAAAAAAACAGAAGTCAAAAAACCCATCACAAAGCACCCTGACTATGAGATTCTTTCTTGTTTCGACTCTCTCTCTCTTTCTTTTGACCTCCATGGTTGCCCAGGACCTGGTGGTGACCAGAGGGGGGGATTCTATTAACTGTAAGATCGACCGGATCACCGGGGAACAGGTATTCTACTCTTTCAGAGATGAATCAGGGATACAACTTAGCTCGGTTATTCCCAGGGACCAGGTCGCATCGTACGATCAACGGTATTATACCAGAAAGCTGAAAGACATCAGAAACGAAACCGACTTGTATACATTGTCGCTTGATTTGAAAGGTGGTTACAGCCGCTGGCTGGCAGAAATACATCAGGATTTGGGTTTCATTTCCTATCAGGAGGAGATGTTAAATGGCTGGAACATGGGGATTGATGCCTCGTTGTTTTTTGGATACAATTCCGGGATCAGTTTCAAATACAACAGGTTTTTCACCTCCAACTCCATGGAAAGTGCTCTTTTAAGAAGCACCGGCGGACAACCGTATTTCGGTGAAATGGCGGACAACATTGCCATCACATATATCGGTCCGGCCTATGCATTCAGAACGGTGTCGGCTGACAGAAAACAGGTATTCACTTCCAGATTGGGCTTTGGTTCGCTCCGATATTACAATCATGGAAAACTTGGAGAAGAGATCAGTATATACGGCAATTCCTGGGGGGCTTCACTGGATGCAGGTTATCATAATAATCTGACTGAAAATGTGGGAATTGGAATTAAGGCCTCCTTTATCGGAGGTATTCTAACTGAATATGAAGTGGAATTCGGAGGAAGGACCCAAACCATTGAGCTTGACGAAGAGGATTACTGGTCACTCAGCAGTCTGGATTTAAGCCTGCAGCTGGTCCTATTGTTCTGAAGACAAGCCCCGCCGCCTAAACTGCCGGGGCAGCCACTGAACTGCAAACATACTCCAGGGGCAGCCACTCCACTGCGGATGTACTCCAGGTGCACCATTCAACTGCGAACGTACTTCAGCTGCACCACTCAACTGCGAGTGTACTCCAGATTCACCACGCCATTCGGATAGGAGTGGCAGTCTTCCAGGCGAAACCCGGATTCGGCAGGGGATCCTTCGAACAGCGGGATCCCGGAGCCCAGGACCAGCGGAAACACCGCCAGGATCATCCGGTCGAGCGGGAAAAAACATAGTTGGTGGTATCCCGGTAGGGAAAGGGTCCTCCGAATCCCAGAATGAGCTGATAGGTGTTATTGCCCATGAGCGTGGTATCCACACTCTTCAGAAACTCTTCATATCCGAAATCCTCCCCGGGCAGAGTAAACCGGGGATATTCCAGCCAGTCCACCCGACCGTCGGTCCGGGCGATATAGCTGTCCAGGCTGGACGCAGAATAGAGGATGACCTCCCGCATACCGGGACTTACTTAATCGCCGCAGGCTTCCGACAGCGCGCCGAAGGCCTGGAGGATCCTTTTGGCCATGAGGATGTCTCCGGTGTAAACGGTGAACTCATCCACAAAATCATCCACCTCGCCGTTTTCGTAGGGCTTGATCAGATCCTCCCCGCCGGAGGTCTTCAGGTGGACCTCAACGAGCTCACCGTCGACCGAAAAATCCGAATCTCCCCCGTCGATATCGGAAGCGATGAACTCCCAGACAAACTTTTCGCTGACACCGTCGTCATCTGACTCGATCCTGCTGAAGCTGAGTTTGCAGTTATCTTCATCGGTGATCTCCAGCAGCTGCTCATATTTCATTTCAGCAAGCTCCAGGTCGGTTATATGCTCCATGAGAAAAGCGAGTGATGCATCCCGGCCGGTGACAGGCGGCTGAACGGCCGAAGTGTCGGTCTTCAGGAAACGGATGGCAGCCATGAAATTCTTTGCCACCAGGGGATCGGAGAAAAAGACCTCCACTTCATCCTCGAAATCCTGAAGCTGTCCGTTCTCGAAACTCTTGATGTAATCGAATTTACCGGTTTCAAGATCCACATTCAACCTGCCGAAGCTCACATTGATCTCCAGATCGTCGAGCACCAGGTCCTCCGGATAGATAAGATATCTGTTTTCGGTGATCTCTCCGTCATCTTCGGTCAGTTTCTGGGTGAACTCGATCCGGTTTTCCATTTCAGGATCCACCCAGAATTCCTGCTCATACTTCTCTCCTTCCCTGTATAAGGGAACCAGGTTCTGCATCATCCACCCGTTTACCTCCTCCGCTGTGGTAAATTCTGCGATATCTTCCTCACTCTGTCCGATGGCATATTCCCAGGCTTTGATCAGGTTCCTGGCCATATCAATGCCGTCTGCATGAAACTCAAGCGAGGAACCGTATCCCTCCACCGCATCGCCTTCCGATTCCTTGATGAAATCACGGTCGTTCCGGGTCTCCATCTCCACGGTAATCTCATCTCTTGAAACCTCCAGCTCAAGCTTATCCGACATGTCGGCCAGGTAAAACGAATAGGTCATCTCTTCAGTCTCCCCGTCCGAATCCGTCTCCCCCACGGTAAGATCGACGATCCCTGAGGGAGAATCCTCAAATTCAAGACTGTGGGAATAAATGTCATCGCCCGCTTTCACCTCTCCCAGGTGTTCCTTCACATATCCCAGAGCTTCTTCATAACTGCTCCATTCGGGTCGCCGGACAGTGGTGTTCTCAATAACATAGGCGAGGGCATGTACGATCTGCCGGGCTACATCGATTTCACTGGCATAGATTCTCACCTCATCGGTATACTCCTTTTCCCCGGAGGAATGGACCTCGATGTAATCTTTACCGTCCCTGACCGGGACCTCCACATACTTCGAGCTGCCTGAAACGGAAAGACGGACAGAAGAGGGCTCGATATCGGTGAGATCGAACAGGTATTCGAACGACTCCTGCTCTCCCTTGTCGTCGGTGGAGGTGGAGGATAGCCTTACCAGGTGAGGCTTCTCTCCGGCCTGAAAACGTTGTTCCCATTGAATATCGTCATCGACCGCCTCGCCGACATACTCTTTCAGCCAGTCATAAGCAGCCTGCCGGTTTTCCCATGCGATCCGGGATGCATCACAATTCCCGATCTGTTCCCGCAACGCTTCTATGAAACCCCGGGTCAGGTCCACTTCGTTCATATACATCTCGATCTCATCCGTATGCTCCTCGAATTCACCCTCCTCGTAATAGGTTATGAATTTCTGAGAATTCCTGGTCTCCATGGTCAATTCAATCGATTTCCCCCTGGCATCGAAACGGATGGCCGAGGGATCGATGTCGGAGAGATAGAAGATCCATGAACGCCTTTCAGTGTCGCCTTTCCTGTCGGTGAGTATCTCCTCGAATTCCACTTTGCATTCGTTCCCGTGCACAGTGGTGAATTCATACTGGTAGGTATCGCTCCCGATCTCCATTTCTCCGGTGTAATCATCCAGCCAGGGAATGGCATCCTGAGCAGCCGTGGAGATCCATCCCGAAATCATCAGAACCGTTCCAATCAAAGCGAAAAACTTTACTTTTGGGTACATGGGGCGAAATAGATTTGGTTAGACGTATAAAAATAACGGATTTCTTTCACTCCTGTTCACGATCAGGGACGAAGCAGCGGTCAGATCCGAGCCATTGGCAGTATTTTTTTGGAAAAATGCAACCTTTTGTCGATCATCGCATCATTGAATTATAAGCTTCCCTTTATGAATGCACTCCCCGAATGCCGGTTGATCCCGTTGATCCTGATAACCGGATTGTTCTTAATGCCCTCCTGTGACTGGCTCTGGCCATATGGGTATAAATACAATGAAGGGGATCTCCCCGATCATCCGGTCAACCTGGAAGATTTCAACACAGAGTTTGACGACTATAACGCTACCGCTCCCAGTCTGGGGTGGCTGATACCGTTCTGTTTTTCCACCAACCGGAACAGCCAGGGAGGGGAATTCGACGTGATCTATCGGCCCATGAATGTGCATTTCAGCAAAGAAACCGGGAAGCTGAAGGTGACCAACGAGTACGGCAACTGGGGAACCTTTTCAGAAGATTACCGGGTCATTCAGAACGCTGTCTCCCTCATAAAGACCAACGGAAACGAATTAGGTCCCAACCTTCTGACCGAATACACCCTGACAGGATTCCGGTTCACCCTGCTCTGGGCATCCGATTCCGGAGGAGATTTTGATATTTATTATACCTCTGACCTGGAGGATCCCGGATTTTCGGAACCCTCACCGGTCCGTTACCTCAACTCGGCTTCGAATGATCTTTACCCTGCACTTGATACAGTTAACGGTCAATTCTACTTCTGTTCGGACCGGGAAAACGGGAGCTATGATCTGTTCTACCGGGAATTGAGCGGAGGGAGCCGGGATCTGCTTCAGATCCTCAGCGATACGGCCCACGTTGAGATCATCAGGGATACTATTCTGTCGGGTCCGGGCGAGGATAAATGTCCGTTCATTCTCGGTGATCTTCTGGTATTTGCCTCGGACAGGGAAGAGGGCTTCGGTGGCTTCGATCTCTACTATTCTATACGCGGGAACGGTGCCTGGGGGCCGCCGGTCAACTTCGGTGGTTCTGTGAATACGGAAGCGGATGAATACCGGCCCGTCCTGATCGATGAGGGGGTGACCCCGGATGAGATCATGATGGTCTTTTCATCGAACCGGGAAGGGGGTATGGGAGGATTCGACCTGTGGTTTGCTGGGATCCGGCCCTGAGGGCCGCAAGACTTGATTCTCCGGATGGATCACGTGAACAGCTCTTTTTTCTCCCTTACTTAGTTACTCTTCCTGCCCTCATGTAATTGGCTCAGGTCCTCAGGAAATGGCAGAACCAACTAGTGGTTTTCTTGGTAAACAGGTAGATAAACTGCTGATAATCTATCGGTTCCGAAATATATTGTCTGCTCAGCTTTTTCTATTGTAGTAGCAGTGTAGATGGGTTCACAGGCATTCAGACTTCGGTTGAACCGTGGAAACCAAGAGGAGGTGATGACTACCCTGAGAGTATGACCAGGGTTCAGCTGGTATCCTGTAGCCCAGACAGATATTTCTGCCTTCAAAGGGTCCTGACCGTTTATACTAACCCTGGCGCCTCCTTCCTGAATATTGATGATCCTACCGTCGGGAAACTGGTCCTGCAGGCAAACAATGAAATCAGTACAGGGAGCAGTACTCGAAACCCATAGCTCGGCCCGGATGGATCCGAGCAGAACCAGCGGTTCACCCTCTATCTCCTTGGTGAAAATCAGCTGGTCGGATCGGGAACAATTCTCATTCTGCCGGGCAGGGCCAATGCTGTCGCCCAGGGCTGTACCTCCGATACTCGGGTACGGATCACCAGGATCGTAATGATAGACCAGGTGTCCCTGATCTTCGAAAGGGCGCTCCTCCAGGTATCCACCGGGACCCAGGTGGAAAGGGATCTCCCGGGTCTCTTCGGGCGGCCAGACATCAGACCCCACATATTCATTCCTTTCCATTATAAATAAATTGTACCGGGTATCATGCAGCGGGGACCGGAGTTTCGGTGACCTGCCCTTCAGTGACTTTCGAATGTATTTGAATAAAACGGCCGGTTTCCCGGTTTTCTTTTCCCCTCCGTAATCGTTCTGTTCTGCGGGCAACCCGTGAAAATACGGCCCGATGATCATTCGTCCAATCGAAGAATCCCCCTCTTCATGTAACTGAAAATCTGATATTTGTGATTTAAGAAATATATCATACCAGCCGGCCACCGAAAGCAATCCGGCGTCTGATTTCCGTCTGAAGTTTATTTGCTCCCAGTATGTATCGTACTCTTCATGCATCACCCAGTCATTCAGAAAACCGATATCCCTTATGGTGGAATCATCGGCTGCAGAAACAGGCAGCGTCATGTATCCGGCTCTCCGTTTTTCCGGGTCGACCTGGTTGCTTTTCTGGTCAGCGGCTCCGCTTCCCCAGGTAAGTGCACTCTGGAGAGAGTAGAGTCCGCCCGGGTAGAGGAACTCGTAAAGGTTGGCCCCGCTCACCAGCAGGTTCATGAAATCGAGCGAATCGGCAACTGCCCACTGGGTGATCCCGAGATAACTGGCCCCGTAGCCTCCCACAATCCCGTTAGACCAGGGTTGATCCCTGATCCATTGGAGAGTGACCAGGCCATCGGAACGTTCGTTCATAAACGGATAGAATGCACCCTCCGACTGGAATTTTCCTCGGACATCCTGCAGCACAACGGCGATCCGGAAAAGGTTGAACACCTTCCCCATCCATTCATCGGCTCTCCGGTCATAGGGAGTCCGCACCAGGATGGTCGGGAAGGGACCTTTTCCCTTCGGAATGAATACCGCAGTGCTCAGGGAGACTCCATCTTTCATCCGAATGAGGACCTCTCTATGACCTGCCTGCGGCATCGCAGCTGAAAGGATCAGCAGACCTGCGGCCAAAAGGATAAGCCGCTGCAGGTATTTGGCTCTTCTCATGCCTTTATCTATAGAAAAAAAGGAACCCGGTTAATCACGATTATTCACGCGAAACACCAGGCGCCTTTTCGAAAGTTTCATTTATTCCTGTGACCGGGCCATTCAGTAATTACTTCGGCACGAAGGTCATATGGTACATCAGTGTCGGGTACCCTCCCGAATCGATGGGATCGGACCAGTAAGCGCTGATAAATATGGCCACGGACATACTTTCGGGGGAGATGGACTTCACTATGAATTTCCGCGTATTCGGATAATCGAGAATTCCGAAATAAGCTCCATCCGTGACCTCGATCCATTTCTTGCCGGAGAAGGTAACCTGGTAGGTTGTCGCCGGGACATCGGTTCCTCCATAGGGAGCTGCCTGGATCACAAGGTCATCTTCATGGAGGGTCCATGTCGAGCTCTCTGGAGCTGTATACTCTTTTGTGCAGAGGCCAACATCGTTCCCCCCATCTGTTTGAACGATTTCACCCCCCAATCCAGCGAACTGCGCAGCCATCAGGTTTGCGACGGATTTACCGTTCTTGTTGTCAACCACGTAACTTCCATCATGAAAGAAGGTGAATTCGTCTGCATACTCATCGGGAAAGCCTATGGCGGTCAGGAAATTGGGTACTGTGCCAAACAATATCATCATATCTGGTTCCACACCGCTGCCTCCATCGACACCCTCTGTATAGGATGGACTCAGCACCCAGGTTTTTCCGTCGTTGTCACCCGCCCCGCCGGTCAGCCAGGTTTTAATGTCATCCAGGTTGGGTGTTACCGTGATCGTCTCTTCCTTGATATCAGTCCCGCCTTCGCCAGTAGCTGTCAGTGTAACCTCAAAATCACCTCCTCCAGTATATAAATGCACCGGATTGGCTTCCGTACTGGTTTCATCATCCCCGAAATCCCATAAATAACTGTCTGTCTCAGTCACCACCGAGGTAAAGGTAACTGTCAAACCTTCGATCGAATAGGTAAAATCAGCTGTTGGAGCCGGTTTTTCACATGAGTTCAGCACGAGGAGGAATAGGGCTGCTATCATGCCATGGAAAAAATGATGCTTTTTCATTGTAGAATCTGTTTAGTTAATTACCCTGTAATTTTCGAATCTGGACAAATATATGGTTAATCGTTTAAATTAGCAAATTTTTCCTCACCGTTTTTTACTGAGTCAGAACCCAGAGTGAATTCGTGAAACGATATCTAATTATATCACTGTATTCCTGATATTTAATAATATATTTATCCGCATTATCCTGAGTCAGTATATAATATATGGCTCTTACGTACTGATCAATGAATCCAAAAACAATCAAATCAATTTTCCTCTTTAGATTTCATACAACCGATATAATATTCTTATATACAACTGATAATATGTTTCTTACGAATTTAGACAAAATTCCTGCCGTATAAATTTGATAATTTAATCGTTTAAACGTATTTTCGTCCTGTATTGTATTCTTTGGGGTTAATGAGTCGGTTAAAGATATATATGACATGGAGAAGCGGGTGTCGCTGAAAGATATTGCCAGGAAAGCAGGCGTTTCTATCGCCACTGTTTCCTATGTCCTGAACGGGCAGGAAGAAGAAAAACGGATACGTAAGGAGGTCGCGGAAAGAATCCGGAAATCAGCCGAAGAGTTGAATTACCAGCCGAACCAGATAGCGCGCAGTCTCAGGAAAAGATCCTCCAGTACGATAGGCATGATCGTGGCGGATATAGCCAACCCGTTTTTCAGCCAGATGGCCAGGATAGTGGAAAATGAGGCTGCAGCCAACGGTTACACGGTTATTTTCGGAAGTTCGGATGAAGATGCATCAAAATCGGAGGCGCTTGTCAATTCCTTGCTGAACAGGCAGGTGGATGGATTGATCATTGTGCCGGCCGAAGGATGTGATTCTCAGATCAGGAACCTTGTCCGGGCGGGGATCCCTCTGGTACTGGCAGATCGACACTTCCCCGAAATCAATACCTGCAGCATTTGCCTGGACAATTTCCAGGCTACTTACGATGCCACATTGCACCTGGCCTCGAAAAATATCAAAGAAATAACACTGGTCGCATATTCCAACAAGCTCATCCATATGCGTGAGCGCATCCGTGGATACCGGGAAGCCATGAAAGCCTCCGGACTGGCCGCAAATATTACGGTACATGAGATAGGGTATGGTGATGACCATTTAAATGAACTGGAAATGATCCTGAGGAAGATCCCGGCGGACCGGTCAAGGGCGAAAGGATTCATTTTTGCAACAAATGCCCTGTCAGTATCGGGATTGTGCGCCATCAGGAATACATGTCTGAAAATCCCGGATGATATCTCCTTTATCGGATTTGACGGGGGAGACAGCTTTGATCTCTTTGATCCGCCCCTGAGTTTCGTAGAACAGCCGCTCGAGGTATTCGGAAAGGAAAGTGTTCATGTCCTGATGGAGTTGATCAGGGGCTCCAGGAAGATCACCAAGATTCAACTAAGCCCGAAACTGATCATCCGCGACGGGAAGGACTGCTGATTAAATTGTTTAAACGTTTATATATTACCAGATGAAGAACAGAATATCAGTCAGTCTGCCGCGGGTCGGGATCCGTCCCGTCATTGATGGACGGGAAAAGGGTGTCCGTGAATCCCTGGAGAACCAGACCATGGAGATGGCCAGGGTTGCCGCCAGGTGCATTGAAGAGAATTACAGGTTCCCATCAGGCGAGAAGGTGGAATGCGTGGTCTCTCACACCATCGGTGGAACTGCCGACGCTGCAAGATGCGCAGATCTGTTCGCCTCCCGTGGAGTCGGCGTATCGCTGACAGTAACCCCCTGCTGGTGCTACGGGACCGAAGTGATGGATACGGATCCATTGATCCCGAAAGCGATCTGGGGTTTCAACGGCACCGAGCGTCCCGGTGCAGTTTACCTGGCGGCTGCACTTGCTGGATACAGCCAGCTTGGCCTGCCGGCCTTTGGCATCTACGGGCAGGACGTTCAGGACAGGGATGATACCACCATACCCAATGATGTCAGGGAAGCACTGTTGCGATTTACCCGGGCCGCCCTTGCATTATCGCAAATGAAAGGAAGATCATACCTCTCTCTGGGTTATGCATCCATGGGGATTGCCGGGTCCATGGTCGATCCCCTGTTTTTCCAACGATACCTGGGTATGCGCACGGAATTTGTCGATATGTCCGAAATCATCAGACGGATCGAGCTCGGCATTTATGACAAAAAGGAATATCAGAAAGCCCTGGCATGGACCAGGGCGAAGTGCAGGGAAGGGAAAGACCTTAATCCGGAGCCTTCGGACCGGAGCAGAAAAGACTGGGAGTGGGAAACTGTCGTAAAGATGACACTGATCGCACGTGACATGATGACCGGAAATCCTGCATTGTCGGAATTGGGTTATGGAGAAGAAGCAAGGGGGAAGAACGCACTCCTGGGAGGCTTTCAGGGACAACGCCAGTGGACCGATTTCTACCCTAACGGCGATTTTGCCGAGGCGATCCTGAATTCCTCCTTCGACTGGAACGGCACCAGGGAGGCCTACATCTTCGCTACGGAAAATGACTGCCTGAACGGGGTTTCCATGTTGTTCGGTCATTTGCTGACCAATACCGCTCAGATCTTCTCCGATGTACGGACTTACTGGAGTCCGGAAGCCGTGAAGCGGGTGACAGGATACCGCTTGTCCGGACTGGCTGAAAACGGGTTCATTCACCTGATCAATTCCGGATCGACCACCCTGGATGCCACCGCACGACAAAAGGACACGGACGGCAATCCGGTTATGAAACCTTTCTGGGAAGTCACTCCCGAAGAAGTCGAGGCGTGCCTGCAAGCCACGACCTGGTACCCCGCCGGCAAAGGGTATTTCCGGGGCGGTGGTTTCTCCTCACAGTTCAGAACTGCAGGTCAGATGCCGGTGACCATTTGTCGCATCAACCTTGTCTATGGTCTCGGCCCGGTCCTTCAGCTGGCTGAAGGCTGGACGATTGAACTTCCGGATGAAGTACATGCAGCACTGGATGATCGCACCGATCCTACCTGGCCCACTACCTGGTTCGTGCCCAGGATCAGCGGGAAGGGACCGTTCAGGAACGTTTATTCGGTGATGGCAGGCTGGGGTGCGAACCATGGGGCCATTTCTTACGGACACATCGGAGCAGACCTGATCACCCTTGCTTCCATGCTACGCATCCCTGTAAACATGCACAATATCCTGGACGAACAGATCTTCAGGCCGGCATCATGGAAATCGTTCGGCAGCGATCCCGAAGGGTCTGACTACAGGGCATGCACAGGATATGGGCCTTTGTACGGATAAAAATCAACGGGAAATGGATGCCAAATTATTCATACAAAAAAGATTGGTAGAAATGTTCTTCGTGATCATCGCAGCAGGTTGCGTATCTCCGGAAATAAAAAACACGGATAAGGTGGCAGAAAAACTGAAAGGATTCAGGCAGGGGACTTACGGGTACGATCGGGCGTTTTTGAAAATGAACCATATCGAAACAGTAGAACTGACAGATGATTCATCAGGTGCCGCCCTGCTTCTGTCCCCGGGATACCAGGGCCGGGTGATGACCTCAACTGCCGGGGGTGGCAGCGGAACGAGTTTTGGCTGGATCAATCACGGGTTGATCCAGTCGGGGAAAATGAACGACCAGTTCAATCCTGTGGGCGGTGAAGAACGTTTCTGGCTTGGTCCGGAAGGCGGTCCCTACTCCATCTATTTTGAAGCGGGAAAAAAGCAGGAGTTCGAAAACTGGAAGGTGCCGGCCGAACTGGATACAAAACCTTTTGAGCTCAGGCGGTCCGGTCCTGCCAGGGCAGCCTTTGTCAAATCCATCTCACTGACAAATGCTTCGGGGACAGAATTTCACATCGGGATAGAACGCACGGTGACCCTGCTTCCGGGAGATACCCTGCAGGAATTATTTAACGCCGATTTCTCCGAGGAGGGTCTCGAAGTGGTTGCCTATCAATCCGACAATTCCATTACCAACCTGGGAAAGGAGGCATGGAACAGGGAAGACGGATTGCTTTCGATCTGGATGCTCAGCATGTTCAGCCCCTCAGCGGCTACGACTGTTTTCATACCCTATCAGGAAGGAGCCGGGGAAAAGGTCGTAAGGGATGATTATTTCGGAAAAGTGCCTCCGGACAGACTGATCACGGATCCCGGCGTTGTGTATTTCAAAATTGACGGGAAATACCGGAGCAAGATCGGTGTGCCCGCCGGAAGGGCCAGGGAACTGTGCGGCAGTTATGATGCCGAACGAAATATCCTGACTCTGGTCTGGGCATCTTTACCTCCTGTTCCCGGCAGGTACGTGAATTCGGCATGGGGTCATCAGACCGACCCCTACGACGGGGATGTCATCAATGCATACAATGACGGTCCCCTTGAGGATGGTTCCATCATGGGCCCTTTCTATGAGATCGAGACCTCCTCCCCCGCTGCCGAGCTCCGGCCGGGAGAATCGCTTACACATCAGCAGAGGATCATCCATGTGCAGGGAAATCAACAGCACCTGTCCCGCCTTGTTGACCAGTTGTTTGGTCTGGATCTGGATACCATCGCTGAAAAATTTGACGACTAACCTCCATCCATGGAAAAGCAACCCATGATACCCCGGGGAATTGTCTGGCCCTTCATCCTTCTAACCTCCCTTTTTTTCGCCTGGGCAATCCCAAACAACCTGACGGATACCATGCTCGCCGCCTTCAAACGGATCATGAGCCTTACCGATTCGAAAACAGCCTGGATCCAGGTAGCCTGTTATCTTTTCGGATACGGCGGTTTCGCCATACCCGCTGCCCTGTTCATCAAAAAATACACCTACAAATCGGGGGTCATGCTCGGACTCGGCATGTACGCTACAGGTGCGTTCCTCTTTTATCCGGCCACTCTCATGGCCGGAACCAGCGTCAGCATCAGTTTCCTGATGTTCCTCCTGGCACTTGTGGTCCTGTTCGCCGGGCTCTCCATCCTGGAGACCTCTGCCAATTCCTACGTCTACGCCATCGGTCCCGAGCAGACAGGTACGCAGCGTCTGAATTTTGCACAGTCCTTCAATCCCTTCGGGGCAATAACCGGGGTCATACTTAGCCAGGTTTTTGTGCTTTCGCAGCTGAGTACACTGAGTGCGGAGGAAAGGAATGCCCTTCCCCCGGCAGAGCTGGTATTGATCCAGGGCAGTGAGCTGAATGCCGTCACCAAAACCTACCTGGGACTGGGCTTTGTGATGGTTGCGATCCTGGTAGCCATCCATTTCACCCGGATGCCCAATGCGAAGGAAGGAGATAAGGGCCTGGATCTGAAAAGAACCTTCGGGCGGCTGGTGAAAAACAGGAACTACATCTGGGGCGTGGTCGCACAGTTCTTTTACGTGGGCGCCCAGATCGCTGTATGGTCTTTCATCATCCGGTATGCCATGAATCAGCTGCAGTTTGACGCCATCGTATCCGGGCTGGGAAAAAATGCCTCGCCCGATGCGATCATCTCCGCGCTGAGAAACAGGGAACCTCTGGCTGCGGGATTCTATAATTTCAGCGAATCACTCGGAATCAAGGCATTCCTGCCGCGCACCGCGGAACAGGCAGGAGCCACCTACTATATCCTTTCCCTGATCTTGTTCGTCATAGGAAGATTCACCTTCACCGGCCTGATGAATTATATCAAACCCCGGAAACTCCTGTTGCTCCTCTCCGTAGTTGCTTTCATATGCAGTCTTGTGACTATTTACGGAGATGGAGTATATGGAATTTATTCTCTGGTGGGGATCTCCGGATGTATGTCGCTGATGTTCCCGACCATTTACGGTCTGGGGATTGCAGGCCTGGGTGACGATACAAAGATCGGGGGCGCCGGCATGATAATGGCCATCGCAGGTGCCGCGGTGCTGACGCAGGTCCAGGGAATCGTCTCCGACCAGGCGGGCAGCATCAGGTTTGCCTACTGGGTCCCTGCCGCTGCATTCATGGTGATCGCCTTTTACGCCGCTTTAATCCGCAAACCACAGGCGAAATGAACAGAATTCCACATAGACCAGAGATCCGCCCTGCCTTCAGGTTCAGGTTGAGATGGATCGCCATGCTGGCCCTGCTGCTCTGCGGTTTCACGGGACGAGCGAATGAAAGGACGGAGATCCTGTGGGATATATACGGCGTACCACACATTTATGCGAAGAATGCCCGGGAGCTGTTCTATGCATTCGGCCGGGCACAGATGACTAATCATGGTGACCTGATCCTGAAGCTTTATGCACAGGCGCGGGGCCGGGCTTCTGAGTTCGGAGGCAAAGCATACATTGATTCGGACCGCATAGTACACCTCTTTGACCTTCCGCAGAGATCGGCTGAATTCTACCTTGATCAGCCGGAGGATTACCGCATCTGCCTGGATGCATTTGCAGAAGGCATCAATGATTACCTCCTGGAACATCCAGGCAGTATCGTAGAAGCATACAGGAATATCGCCCCCGTCTCGGCAATCGATGTGATCGGTCATGTTCTGAGGGTTACTTTCCTGGAGTTCCTGGCGGGAGAAGAGATATCAAAGGCAAACAGGATGGCGGCGGCGGGATCCAACGCGGTGGCCATCGCACCAATGAAATCGGCATCGGGTAACGCGATGCTGCTCATCAACCCGCACCTGCCCTGGCAGGACCATTTTATGTGGTTCGAATCCCACCTGAACTTCCCGGGATACAGTGTATACGGAATCTCTCTGGTGGGAATGCCTTCCATTGTGATGGGATTCAACCGGGTACTCGGCTGGGCGCATACCATCAACCCCATCGATGCGGCAGACCGGTACGAGCTCAGACTGGCAGGAGATCATTCCTACCTGTTTGACGGGGATACCCTTCCATTTGAAAGAAGATCTGTAACGATCAAAGTATTAATGGAGGACGGGACGGTCGGGCAGAAGGACCTGGAACTCCTCCGTTCGATACATGGTCCGGTCGTCGGAAACACACCCGACAGGGCATATGCCGTAAGAATTGCAGGAATTGACAATACCGGCCTGATGAATCAATATTTCGATATGGGCAGGGCAGGCAGTCTGGAGGAGTTCGAATCGGCACTGAAACGAATGCAGATCCCTATGTTTAATATTATCTATGCCGACCGGAACGGCAATATATTTTATCTGTTCAACGGCAATATACCGGTAAGGAATACCGGGGATTATACCTTCTGGAGAGGCACCGTCGACGGAAGCAACTCTGAATTCCTCTGGACCCGGACTCATCCCTACGCGGACCTGCCGAAATTGAAGAATCCCGCCACGGGATTTATCCAGAACTGTAACGATGCGCCCTGGAGCTGTACGTTTCCCTTCCTGTTGAGCCCTGCTGATTACCCGCCCTATTTTTCATCCAGTAGTTTTTCACTCAGGGCTCAGAGGGCCACCAACCTGGTGAAGGATGATCCGGCGATCTCTTTCGATCAACTGGTGGAGGTCAAGCATAACACCGAAATGGAGGCCGCACACAGGTTTTTGGACGACCTGCTGCTGGCAGTGGAGGAATATCCCGAACCTCTTGCGAACGAGGCTGCCCGGGTCCTCCAAGAGTGGGATTTGAAGACGGAAGTATCCAGCTCAGGTGCGGTTTTATTCGCCCGCTGGTGGGAGAAAATAGACCACCGGATGTACGGCTATGCATGGGATCAGGAAGCTCCCCTGGAAACCCCTGACGGGATCCAGCTCAGGAGAAAAGCAGTGGAATTGCTTACAGAAGCTGCCGGTGAAGTACTGGCGAAGTACGGCACCCTGGATATCCCCTGGGGTAAGGTCCACAGGTTCAGGATGAACGGGATCGATCTTCCCGCCAACGGCGGACCGGGTGACCAGTTCGGTCTGTTCCGGACGATCTACTTCCGGGAGGGTTCCGACCAAATAAAGACGGCTGTTGCGGGAGAGACCTTCACCGCCATTGTGGAATTCGGGCCGGAGACCAGGGCCATGGTGGCGCTTTCATACGGGAATGCGACCCAGCCGGGGAATAAGCACGCCGGGGACCAGCTGGTCCTCATGTCAGAGAAAAGACTGCGGCCGGCCCTGCTGGAACGAAAGGAGGTGATGCTCCACCTGGAAAAGCAGGAGTCCCTGCAACTATCTGAAAAATCTTATTGACACAACCAGCTAAACCATCGAACAATGAAATGCAAGCACCTAACGGAACAGCGAAATAAGAAAAAGGTAAAGTACCTGCTTCAGGGAATATTCGTTGCTTTTCTGCTCGCAATGACACCTGATGCGCTGGGTAGCGGAGTGACCTTGCTCCAGCCGGTGGTGTTGACAGGACAGGTGACCGGGGCAGCCGACGGGGCTCCGCTGCCAGGGGTGAATATCGTCCTGAAGGGCACAACCACCGGTACCATCAGCGGACCGGACGGACATTTCAGCCTGGAGGTCCCGGTCGAGAACGGTATCCTGGTCTTTTCCTATATCGGGTACCACAGAAAGGAGATCCCTTTCGAGGGAAACAGCAATGTCCGGGTCATCCTGGAAGAGTTGACCGAAGAACTGGAGGAGGTGGTCGTGGTCGGATACGGGACCCAGAAAAAGGTCAACCTTTCCGGGGCCGTGGATGCCATCGGGAATGAGAACATCGAAAACCGTGCCGTGGCCAACCTGACCCAGGCACTGCAGGGATCGCTGCCGGGCCTGAACATTTCCGTAGGGAACAGCGGAGGGGAAATGGGAGCCACCCTGAACATGAACGTCCGGGGGGTCGGATCCATTACCGGCGGAGAACCCTATGTCCTGGTCGACGGGATGGAACAGGACATCAACAGCCTCAACCCGGAAGATATCGAAAGCATCTCGGTCCTGAAGGATGCAGCCTCCTCTTCCATCTATGGTGCAAGGGCTGCTTTCGGGGTTGTGCTGATCACCACCAAGAGCGGGCGGAAGGACGGGTTTTCCCTCAACTATTCCAACAATTTCTCATTTGCTGCACCCACCATTATCCCGCATACCGTCAATTCAAGGAGGTTTGCAGATTACATGAACATTGCCGCCAAGAATGACGGGGGTGCTCCCGAATTTCAGAAAGCCATACTGGACAATATCGATAAGTACCTGGAAGGTGAGATTGACTACTGGACCATTCCCTCCCCCTATAATCCCCAGTTCTGGTTATTGAAAACCGGTTCCTGGGCGAATACCGACTGGTATGATGAATGCTACAAGAAATGGGTGCCCAACAGGACCCATAACCTCAGTATCAGCGGGGGCGACGAGAGGACACAGTACTACATCTCCGGATCAGGGTTCGACCAGGAGGGACTGTGGAATTTCGGGGATGACAGCTTCCAAAGGTATACCCTGAATTCCAAGGTGAATACACGGATCTACGACTGGCTCCGTTTTAATTTCACAAGCCGGTTCAGTACCCGGAACATTGAGCGGCCGAGCTTTGACAAGGATCTGATGTACAGCTACCTGGCCCGGGCATGGCCGACCGATGCGCCATATTTCCCCGATGGTACTCCCAACGGGGAGGCCCCGATGGTCTATTGTGAAGTCGGCGGGAGATATGGTGAAAAGACCAATGAACTGAGCATGATCCCGGGCTTTGAGATCGAACCGGTCAAAGGCTGGATAATCTATTCCAACCTGAGGTGGAGGATGGACGGCTGGAGCTCCTCCAACCACGATGCTAAAATACCCACCACACTGGTCGACGGGACACCGATATACCTGAGAGCTGAAAACAGCTTTGCAACCGGCAATTTTGTCAGCTATTACACTTCCCCCCAGGTCTATTCGACCTTTTCAAGGGAGATCCGCAACCACAGTTTCACCATTCTGGCTGGTTTCGAACAGGAACTTACCAGGTACGAATCGACCATGGTCAGGCGCTATGACCTGGTGACCGACAGGATCCCCTCACTTAACTCGGCTACCGGCCGGCAGGAAACCGGGGGCTCCATCGGACATTATGCGACCAGGAGTTTATTCGGGCGACTGAATTACAGCTACATGCAGAAATTCCTGTTCGAGTTTTCGGCCCGGTACGACGGTTCCTCCAAATTTCCTGAAGGTTCACGGTGGGTGGTACTGCCCTCAGGTTCGGCCGCCTATATCTTTTCCCGGGAGGAATTCTGGGAACCCCTGTCGCAAATCGTGAACCTGTTCAAGATCCGGCTATCCTACGGAGTGCTGGGTAACCAGGATGTGGGAAATTACCTCTATTTCGAGCGACTGTCGATGCAGCCGAACCTGGCCTACATCATGGAAGATGAACGTCCCAGCTACGTGGGAATGGCCGGCCTGGTCAGCCCGGGTCTCACCTGGGAAAAGGTCAATACAAGCAATGCAGGGATCGATGCCGGATTTCTGCGTAACCGGCTTAACCTGACCTTCGATTATTTCATCCGCAATACCTTTGACATGCTGGGTCCAGTGGAATCACTCCCGGCCGTGCTGGGAACTGACGTACCCAGGACCAACAATGCCAATCTCCGTACCCGCGGTTTCGAGCTGACCCTTTCGTGGAAGGACCGGATCGGAAGCCTGGCTTACGGAGGAAGGTTCCTTCTATCCGATGCCATGTCGACTGTCACCAGGTACTACAATCCGCAGAACCTGCTCAGTGCACCGTACTACGAAGGAATGGAACTCGGGGAGATCTGGGGTTTTGAAACGGCCGGACTTTTCATGTCCGATGAGGAGGCACAGGCGGTTGACCAGTCCTATATTTCCGCGGAAACACCGCGGGCCGGTGATATTCATTATACCGACCTGAACGGAAATGGTAAGCTTGACATCGGCCGGAACACGGTTGAGGATCCCGGAGACAAGACCATCATCGGCAACTCGATCCCCAGGTTCTCCTTTGGCCTCAACCTGAATGCAGCCTGGAACGGCTTTGACCTGAACATGCTCTGGCAGGGGATCGGGAAAAGGGACCTCTGGCTGAGCAGCCCGATCTTCTGGGGTGCTGGCGGAAAGTGGTGGTTTACAGCTTACGAAGAGCATATGGATTACTGGACACCTGAAAATACAGATGCATACTGGCCGATCCCCCGTATGAACAAAGGGTCCATGAACAAGCAGGTTCAATCGCGGTACCTGCAGGACGGAGCCTATATCCGCCTGAAGTCGTTACAGCTCGGCTATACCATCCCGCCTTTACTGACCGGAAAGGTTTTCATCCGGAATCTAAGGATATTCGTCAGCGGTGAAAACCTCCTGACCTTCACTGACCTGTTCCAGGCTTTCGATCCGGAGGCCACGGGTGGAAGGGATGCCAACGGATACATCTATCCCCTGCAGAAAGTTCTCTCGGGAGGAGTCAGCATTACTTTTTAACCAATCAGAAAACAACATCATGATGAAGATGAAAATAATATTCGGGCTGTTCATGGTTGCGATCATCAACTCCTCGTGCTCCGAGGATTTTTTGGAGCGACCCCCTCTCGATGAGATCGAACCCCTGGACTTCTTCATTACAGCCAATGACCTGCAACTATATGCCAACCGGTTCTACCCTTTGCTTCCCTCCCATTCCAGTTACGGGGGAGGCACCTTCTGGATCGACCGCAACAGTGACAACCTGGTTCCCTACCAGGAAGACACCAGGCTGGCGGGGCTTCGGACCATACCTGCTTCCGGTGCAGGATGGGACTGGACCGACATCAGACAGGCCAATTATTTCCTGGATCACTGTTATTTTTCACCGGTGGAGGCCGCGCAGAAGAAAGTCTATATCGCCGAAGTCCGGTTCTTCAAAGCATTCCTCTACTTCGAGAAAGTTAAGGCTTTCGGCGATGTCCCCTGGTACACCCACGCCCTGGATACGGAATCACCCGAACTCTATGCCCCGCGGGACCGGAGGGATGTGGTCATCGATTCGGTCATTGCATGCCTGGACTCCGCCATCCTGCATCTTCAACCACGAAGCGATGCCACACCTTTCAGGCTGAACAGAGAGACGGCCATGCTCTTCAAGGCCCGCGTGTGCCTGTATGAAGGAACCTGGGAAAAATACCATATGAATACACCCTTCGGGGTACCGGACAGGGACGGGACAACGTATCTGGAACTGGCTGTTGAAACGGTCAGTCAGCTGATGGCTATGAACACTTTGGATCTTCACCGGGGAAAGGCCGGCAGAGAATACTTCTCCCTTTTTAACCAGCTGGATTATACAGGAAACCCGGAGGTGCTCCTCTGGAAGAAGTATGACATCGGGCTGGGACTGTATCATTTCTGCAGCCAGTTCCTCCCCTTCGGAGGTGGAGACATCGGTGTTTCGAAGAGCTTCATGGATGACTACCTCTGTACGGACGGCATGCCCATATCGGTAAGCCCGCTCTTCCAGGGGTACGATTCCCTGGAGGCGGTAGCCTCAGGCCGGGACCCGCGGCTGGCCCAATCCATCCTGCTTCCCGGGGACGATGTGACCATCAACTCACCCGGGGGGACCAGCGATTTGAAATTCAAAAAACCTCCGATTGGCGGCAGCGGCCAGACCAGGTCCACCACTGGCTACTGCATATACAAGGGCGCGAACCTGGAGTTCTCCCAACAATTGAGTTCGGGCGGAACCATGGCCTGCATCTTTTTCAGATATGCAGAAGCCCTCCTGATCTATGCAGAGGCTAAAGCCGAACTGGGAACCATCACCCAGGAAGACCTGGATATTACGGTGAACCGGCTGCGGGGGAGGGTGGGGATGATCCCCATGGAACTCAACAACATCACCACCGACCCCGACTGGGATTTTCCGTCCCTTTCACCCATTATCAACGAGATCCGGCGGGAACGCAGGATCGAGCTGGCCTTTGAAGGACTACGCTGGGACGACCTGGCCCGATGGAGAGCCCATGAATTGTTCGTGGGGAAACGTCCCCGGGGGATCCTGTATATCGGTTCGAACCTGGAAGACACTTACTTCGACTATCTGGGCGTTCCTACCGTGATCATCGGCCACAATGTATTCGTCGACGAGGAAGGTTTCCTGGATCCGTACCGGGAAAAATTCCCCGGGGGATTCGGATTCGATCCGGAGAGAGATTACCTCTCCCCCATTCCCAGCGACGAGATCACCCTGAATGATAACCTGTTTCAGAACCCGGGATGGTGAAAACGGTCCGATTTTTTTCCATAAACGCACTCCTGGCCGGTATGTGCCTTCTCAGCTGCACGGCCGACCGGGTGACACTGGCATCATTGCTCGAGGAGATGTCTGACCGCGAAAGCCTGACCCGATATCCCCGGCCGGAGTTTATCCATAAGCAGTTCAGCAGTTACAACCGGGCATCTGTTTCACCGGAGGATCCGGGTTGGTTTGCCAACCAGGACATGTCCCATTTTCTGGGGGTTGAGTACAATGAGGGAAGGCGCGAGTTTGTCATGCTCGAAGCAGAAGGCCCGGGCGTGATTGTCCGGTGGTGGATGACCTTCTACAAAGCGCAGGACGGCATCATTAGGATCTACATCGATCACGGCAGTGTCCCGGCCATCGAAGGCAGGCCCGACAGCCTGCTGAGCGGGGGCCTGCTTGCCGGGTACCCCTTCTCCGCCTCGGTCCAGGAGGGTGCACCCATCGGGGAGGAAGGTCGGGACTACGACCATAATCTCTACTTCCCCATCCCTTTCAACAGTCATTGCAAGGTGACTTACGAATGCGATTCGCTCCGGCGGCTTTTCGATTACGAAGGCACCCCCGTTCCGGAAGGCTACTGGTGGCCCGATGTATTCTACAATATCGGCTGCAGGTTCTATACCGGGAATACGCAAGTGGAGTCCTTTACCTTGGAATCCCTGAAAAATGTCAGGACACTGATCGAATCGACCGGCAGGAAGCTACTGTCCGATGGTACCCGGTCCGCCGACAGGAAGTCCTTTGCCGGAGGAATTCCACCCGGAGATTCCCTGGTGGTTGATCTTAAACGGAAAAAGAGCGCCCTGGACTACCTGAGCATCCGTTTCTACTCCGATGATACCGGGCAGGCCCTGCGCGCAACCGTCCTGAAGATCGCCTTCGATAGCATGGAGACGGTATGGGTCCCGGTCGGTGAATTCTTCGGCTGCGGGTATACCCAGTCACCCCACCGGACCCGGATGACCCGGTCCGACGACAGGGGAAACCTGGAGTCTCACTGGGTCATGCCCTACAGGGAGCATTGCAGAATCACGTTCCTCAACCACGGAACCAACCCTGTGGAGATCTCCGGAGAAACGGGGACCAGCCCATATCTGTGGCAACCTGGGAGCATGTACTTCGGTGCCTCCTGGCATGAATATAACCAAATCGGTTCGCGGGACAGAAACAATGCACCCTACGATCTGAATATCGTCGATCTCCGGGGAAAGGGCGTTTATGTGGGTGACCTCATCCTTCTTTATAACAACAGCTGGATGTGGTGGGGTGAAGGAGATGAGAAGATCTTTGTGGACGGCGAAGCGTTCCCGTCCAGCTTCGGTACGGGCACCGAGGATTATTACGGTTATTCCTTCGCCAGGGAGGAAGCCTTCTCACACCCCTTTATCTCGCAACCCACCGGTTCGGGCAACATGCGACGGGGTATCGTATTGAATACCAGGCAACGGGGACTTGACGCCATCCCCTTCGATTCTTCCATCAGTGCTAACATGGAGTTGTGGCACTGGGATTCCGTCCTCATCAACTATGCGCTAACTGCCTATTATTATGCAATCCCTCCGTTTTCGACCAATATCAAACCTGATATTCAGAGCGTACGAAAAATTGTCAACCAATGAGAAGATCCATCACCAGACAGTTATTCCCTGTGCGGTTCCTCCCGGTCCTGGGGTGCTGTGCATCTCCTGCCATCAAAACCCGGCATTTTATACTTCACAGAATTTTGAACGGGTCCCAAAGATCGATGCACATTTTCATTATCTGACGATGGATCCGGCCCTGATAGAGTATGCCCGTTCCATCGGGTTCAGGCTGATCACGCCGATATGGGAAGGGGAAGAAGTTGCCATCGGGGACCAGTTCGATTTTTCGACGGCCATCCACAGGGCGTACCCAGGCGATTATGCATTTTTTGCAGCTTTCCCCACCGGTACCAATCATGGGCCGGGATTCGGCGGGAGGACTATCGAACATATCAAAAGGTCCATGGCGGCCGGGGCAGCGGGGGTTAAGATCTGGTTCGGAAACGCCTTACGATACTTTAACCATCAATGAAAACAGGAGAGATATGAGAATAGTGTACAGCATTCTTTCGTTCGCCGTTTGCCTGGCATCCTGCAACGGGACCCGGCCGGAGGTTACCATGGATGATCTCCTAAAGGAGATGACCGACCTGGGACGGCTGACAACAGTTGGTGACCTGGATTATACAGCCCTCCAGTACTCATCCTATGACCGGCGCAGCAGGATTCCGGGAGACGATTATTGGTTTGCCAACGAGGATGGATTCGGCGGAGAGCCCGTGCCGGGCTTCGAGGCCATCCTGAAACCGCCGGACAGCAGCGGCATCGGGGAATACCTGATCTGCGACATCCAGGGTCCAGGAGTCATCCAGCGATTGTGGAGCGCTGCCATTACAGGCAGCATAAGGTTTTTCCTGGATGATAATGAAGTACCGTTCTTTGAAGGTGAGGCAGCCGATTTTTTCCATAACCCGGTGGGAGTTCTGGCCGGGGTGAACGATTCGGAGCTTTTCAGGGGAACCTTTCGCCAGTTCGATGCCTCCTATCTGCCGGTTCCCTTTGCAAAAGGCTGCAGGATCGAGTGGAAAGGGAACATCGATGAAGCGCATTTCTATCACGTGGGGATCAGAAAGTATGATCCTTCGGTGCAGATAGAATCATTTGCTGCCGCCGGTGCGGGAGGATATGCCCGCAAACTGGAGGAGATCCGGGCCCGCCTTGCTGAACCGGAGCCTCCTGCACCATCCGGGGAAGGTAACCTCCTGGAAGAGTATATCGACCTCCATCCGGGCGGATCGGGAGAAATGCTGCTGCTGGAAGGGCCAGGAGCCATCGAGACCCTGACCCTGAAGGTTGAAGCGGACGATTTTGAAAACGCCCTCCGGCAACTTGAGTTGAAGCTTTACTTCGATGACGCGGCCGTGCCACAGGTAAGTGCGCCCGCCGGAGATTTCTTCGCCGCAGCCCCGGGATTGAACCCTCATGAATCGCTGCCCTTCTCCGTCCGGCCCGACAGCACGATGATCTGCAGGTTCATCATGCCTTTCCGCAGATCATCCCGCATGGTCCTGGAGAATCACTCGCCAGGGAAGGTGAGAGTGACCGTCCGGGCGGTAACCAGTTCGTACCGATGGAAAAAAGGGGAATCCATGCATTTGCATGCTGCGTGGAGCGTATCCCATGACCTGACGGCCGGAGAAAACATGCCTTACACCATCGATATCCCCTACCTCCGGGTCCGGGGAAACGGCAGGCTGGTCGGAGCGGCAGCCTTCCTGTATAATCCGAGCCACATACCCACCTCCTGGGGCAACTGGTGGGGCGAAGGAGATGAAAAGATCTATGTTGACAATGAGACCACCCCATCCTTCTTCGGGACGGGCTCAGAGGATTATTTCAATTACTCATGGTCTTCCCGGGAGATATTCTCCTACCCTTACTGCGGTCAACCCCGAAACGATGGTCCAGGCAACCGGGGCTACGTGGCCAATTACAGGTGGCATATCACGGATGATATTCCTTTCAGGGAAGAGCTTTCGTTCTTTATGGAACTCCTCCACCATGGCACGGTCCCCGGGTTTTCGTACGGAAGAATCGCCTATTTTTATGCACTGCCCTCCGCCTCCTATGAACCGGAAGGCATCCGGACGGAGGACCTCCGGGAGGTTACCTATCAACCCTGGTCGCCGGTGGCTCATAAAGGAAGTGGCGGATGGTCATTCATAAAGGCTGAGGATTGTGTTGCGGGAAGCGGCAATTTCCGTGTTTCGAAAGGCAGAATATGGGCAGAGGAGGCCATTTTGACCTGGGTTCCCGTTAGTGCTGCCGACAATTTAAGGCTTGTTATTCCCTCGGGAGTAACCCTTGAAAACTCCAGGATCGGGCTGACTCTGGCCCAAAGTCCACTGGGAGGCATCCTGACATTCAGCCTGAACGGAGAGGATATCCGTTTCGATGATAAAGAATCACTGCCCTTATTCCTGTCCGGCAGGCACGTCCTGCAAAACCATTTTTCCGAACCCGTCCGGCTGAAAAAAGGAACCAACGAACTGCTGGTCAGGATGCAGGATGCCGACGGAATCAAAACAGCTCATATTGACTATATCTGGGTAAGGTAGTTAAGCCGTTCACACTGCGATAGCTGAAAAAGAATGGTTTTTTGTGAAACAATTGAGAGAAAAGGGGTCCGGAACAGTTCCATTCCGTCAAAAGGGAGGGTCGTGCCGGTGGATACATTCCGTGGTTTTGACATGTTCCGGATCATGGGCAGCCATATCGGATGGGGACTCTCTACCTGGTCCTCCGGTATATTTACCGGAACAAAACTTTCGTTAAAATTTTATCAACCACAGATAAGACATGAGAACCAATCGTCGCGATTTTCTGAGATTATCGGGAATAACCGGAGCCGGGTTTTTTTCTGGTAAATACCTGGCTTCCTGCCGCTCCGGAGGACAGGAACCATCCGGTCAGCCCGCAGCTGCTGAAAAGGGGCGAGATGTCAGACATAACCGGTCCTTCAACATGTGCGGATATGCTGCCCCTCCGATGGATGTTGTCAGGATAGGCTTTATCGGTCTTGGAATGCGTGGTCCCGCTGCCGTGGAACGGATCACACAGATCGGGGGGACCGAAATCAAAGCATTGTGTGACCTGGTGCCAGCTCGGGCCGAAAAAGCACAGGAGATCCTGAAAAGGTCGGGGCTTCCTCCGGCCAGGATCCACGCGGGAAGCAGTGATTCCTGGAGGGTGCTTTGCGAAGCAGGGGATATCGACCTGGTCTATATCTGCACTCCCTGGGACACCCATACCCCGATGGCGGTAACCGCCATGGAGAACGGCAAACACGCGGCAGTGGAAGTGCCCGCATGCACTACCATTGACGATGCATGGCGATTGGTCAAAACCTCTGAGGACACAAAGAAGCATTGCATGATGCTTGAAAACTGCTGCTATGACTTTTTCGAGCTCATGACTCTGAACATGGCCAGAAAGGGCTTTTTCGGCGAAATCGTACATGCTGAGGCAGCCTACATTCACGATCTCCGGAGCCTGTTGTTCAACAGGGAAGGATATTACCCGGACTTCTGGCGCCTGAGAGAGAATCAGGCCCGCAACGGGAACCTCTATCCGACTCATGGATTGGGACCCGTATGTCAGGTACTTGATATCAACCGGGGCGACCGCATGGATTACATGACCTCCATGTCGACCAACGATTTTCAATTGTCAGCCATGGCATCCGGGCTTGCGGCAAAGGATCACAATTTCGTTGAATTTGCCGGAAAATCCTTCCGCGGGAATATGAATTCGACCACAGTCCGGACAGAACGGGGGAAAACCATCATGATCCAGCACGACACCACCTCTCCCCGCCCCTATTCCCGGATACACCTGCTGAGCGGTACCCGGGGGATCGCCCGTAAATGGCCCGGCCCGGAACGGATTGCTCAGGGTCACATATGGTTCGAAGGGGAGCAGATGCAAAAGGTTTGTGATGAATATAGCCCGGAACTGGTCAGGAGGATCGGGGAGATCGCGAAAAGGATCGGGGGACACGGGGGCATGGATTTCATCATGGACTGGAGGCTGGTCGATTGCCTGCGTAACGGGCTGCCGCTCGACCAGGACGTCTACGATGCGGCCCTCTGGAGCAGCATCGCCCCGCTCAGTGAATGGTCCGTGGCCAACAGGTCGCATCCTGTGGATGTACCCGATTTTACGCGCGGGGCCTACCTGTCGAACCCTCCGGTGGATATCTCCCTGGCCGGTGGAGGAAATACGGGTGTCCGGGAAACCCGCCCGAACCCTGAAAAACAATTGATCATTCATTAATTTAAGCCACAGTATGAAGATCTCACCAATCATTTTGATAGCGTTTTTAGCCGTCCAGGGGTTTGTTCCTGCTGTTGTTGTCGGTCAGGGAAACCCTTCCGAACACTCGTTCAACGGGTATTATTCGGGTGAGCACCTGTCCAGGGTGGCATTCCCCATCGGCGGTATCGGTGCGGGGATGTTCTGCCTGGAGGGGACTGGCTCGATCTCGCACCTTTCGGTCCGCCACAAACCCGAAATGCACAACGAACCGGTTTGTTTTGCAGCTCTGTCGGTAAAGGGACATCCCGCAGGGGCCAGGGTGATAGAGGCCCCGGTACCCAGCTGGAAAATATTCGGTCCACCCGGAACAGGCGATGGTGCTATCGGCAAGCTCTACGGACTGCCCAGATTTGACCGGGGCAGGTTCCGGGCAAGGTTTCCGTTCGGAGAGGTCGAACTGGAGGATAACGACCTGCCGGTGAAGGCGACCGTTACTGGCTGGAACCCCTTCATCCCGGGCGATGCGGACCATTCCGGTCTTCCCGTAGGAGTCCTGGAATATACCTTCACCAATACCTCCGGAGTTCCTTTGGAATCGGCATTTTCCTGGAATTCAAGGAACATTCTGGTCGACTGGGCCGGACCCATCCGGGAGACACCCGGTGGTTTCATCATGTTGGAGAATGCCGAATGCGGGGAGGATTCGGACTTGTCGGGATTCGCTGTATACACCCGGGAGCCCGGTGCGGTAGTCGATTACTGCTGGTTCAGGGGTGAATGGTTTGATCCTTATATGATACTCTGGAAAAACATTGAAGCAGGAGCGATGCCGCAGAATCCTCCACAGGAGGAGGCTGTGATGGGGGCTTCGATCTATGTTCCCTTCACCCTTGACCCCGGTCAACAAAAAACCATTGTCCTGAACTTCTGCTGGTACATGCCGGAGAGTGAATTATCCATCGGGGATTTTCCGGAAAACACAAAAAGCCTTCCTACCTATAGGGCCTGGTATACCGGGAGGTTCAAAAACCTGCAAGGGGTCATCGATTATTGGGACGAAAATTCCGGAGAACTCAGAAAGAGGAGTGAACGCTTCAGAGATGCGTTCTATGCCTCCACTCTCCCTCCCGAAGTGGTAGAAGCCGTCGCCGCAAACCTTACCATCCTGAAGTCCCCGACGATATTGAGGCAGAAAGACGGAAGACTATGGGCTTGGGAAGGTTGCGGTGACCGTGAAGGAAATTGCCATGGTACCTGTACGCACGTCTGGAATTACGCCCAGGCCATCCCCCATTTGTTTCCCGGGCTGGAGCGCACGCTCCGCGAAACCGAATTCCTGGTCAGCCAGAATGAGGCCGGTCATCAGAGATTCAGAACGAATTTGCCCATCTCACCGACGACCCACCAATTCCACGCGGCTGCCGACGGGCAGCTGGGCGGTATCATGAAAATCTACCGGGACTGGAGGATCAGCGGTGATACCGATTGGATGATTTCCCTCTATCCGCAGGTCAGGCAAAGCCTGGATTACTGCATCGGGACCTGGGACCCGGAGAGGAAAGGATATCCCGCCGAACCGCAGCACAATACCTATGACATAGAGTTTTGGGGACCCAACGGCATGATCACCAGTTTCTACCTGGGAGCTCTGACCGCCTTCATCGAGATGAGCCGGGCCGCCGGAATTGCCTGCGACGATTACGAGAACCTGTTGCATAAGGGAAAAGTATATATGGAAACTGAACTGTTCAACGGTGAATACTATATCCAGGAAGTGACCACCGAAGGACTGCGCTCCCCCGGTCCGGTGGAGTCGGCCTGGAAAAGCTATCGGACCAGTTACTCGGAAGAGGCACTGGAACTGATGGCCAGGGAAGGTCCGAAGTACCAATACGGGGATGGTTGTCTATCCGACGGAGTTCTGGGCATGTGGCTGGCATCCGTTTGTGGTCTGCCCGAAATACTGAACAACAACCAGGTAAAGAGTCATCTCGAAAGCGTGCACAGTTATAACCTGAAACTGAACCTGTCCGACCATATCAATCCGCAGCGGGCGACCTACGCCATCGGGGACGAGGGAGGCCTGCTGCTATGTACCTGGCCCCGGGGAGGGCGGTTCAGTCTTCCATTCATCTACAGTAACGAGGTATGGACAGGGATCGAATACCAGGTGGCAGGGCACCTGATCATGAAGGGTGAAGTTGCCAAAGGATTGGAGATCGTCCGCACTACCAGGAAACGGTATGATGGCAGAATACGCAATCCCTTCAATGAATACGAATTCGGGAACTGGTATGCCAGGGCCATGTCCAGTTACGCCCTTCTCCAGGCTCTCACCGGTGTAAGGTACGATGCTGTAGAGAAGACACTCTATATCGATTCGCAAATTGGAGACTTTACCTCGTTCCTCAGCACCGGAACCGGGTTCGGGAATGTGGGCCTGAAGGAAGGAGCGCCGTTCCTCCAGGTGGCGCATGGGAACATTGAGGTCGGAAAAATCATTGTTTCGGGAAAAGAGAGCATTGTGAAATAGCGCAGCCGGTATGCCCTGAAGACCTGCAGAAGAGGTCCAGCAGTTTCCGGTCGAACCGGTACCCGTGCCAATCCTCGTTATCCACATCAAGGCGACCCACGAAAAACTACAGAGGCAGGGTGAAAGTCATCGTTATCTCTGAGGATGGATCACGCGAAGAACTCTTTTTTCTCTCTCACGTATTCTTCCAGGGTGGCGGGTTCCCTGCCGAGGATCCTGCGGACACTGTCCGAGGTTTCGGACACCTGCCCTTTCCTGATCTTTCCGAACACCTGGATCATGGCCTCTATGTATTCATCAGAAAATCCGCGTTCCGACATAACATTCCGGTAGGTATCGTCATCGGGTTCCTGGTATTCGATTTTCCGTCCCAGGACTTCCGAGAAGATCTTCGCCGCCCGGTAATGATCCATCGATTCGGGTCCGGTGATATAGATGGTCTCTCCTTTGAAACGACCGGGGTCCTGCAGCGCCTTTGCGGCGATCTCCCCGATATCGCGCGTGTGCACGAAGGGGGCCTTCCCTTTGCCGGCGGGCATGAAGATCTGGTTGTGGTCGCGGATATCGGCGGTCTGGTACAGTTCGAAATTCTGCATAAAAAAATTCCCTCTGAGGAAGGTATAGCCCATCCCGCTTTGCCGGATGACTTCCATCACATCGGGATAGGAGGCGATGAACACCACATGCTTCACTCCCTGCCTGACGGCTTCCTGCACCAGCGGCATCAGAAGTTGCTGTGCACCGGGAGTGGCTGAAGGACCGCAGAGGAAAAGGAGTTCTTTTCCTTCCAGGGCCGGAATAAAGCTGTGCGGGACCCTGAAATCGAGATCGACGGTGGGTGCCTCGAATCCCCACTTATCAAAGGCTTTCTCCGGATTTCTGGTGGCCGCGGTAAAGGAGATTCCCTCCCGGCGGAGGGCCCGTGTAAGCCATTGTCCCACATTCCCCGTCGAGGCTGTAATGAGTGTTTTGGATGCTTCCATATGAATTCAACAAGTGGGCGGACCCATGGTTCAAAATGTCAATTATGTTAAAAACCAGCCGGATATCCGGCATATGCTGTTTCTTGAGTCCTGTTAGGAGAAAGGTATCATTATGAGAAGCTTGTCAAGGTTGTTTCCGGGGTTCGCCATCATGATTGGTTCAACTGTGCTGGGGCAGGAACCACCCCTGCAGCCCACCGGTTTGTTCGACCGTTCCGAGATCATCCTGGTATGGGATGAGGGTAACACCTTCGGGGCAAAGATCCGGGAACGCAACATCAAACTGAAATTCAATTACCAGGGATTTGAGGAGGGAGACCGTATCCGGGGAGCGGAGAGAACCGCGGATACCCTCGAGCGAAGCTATTACGACCGGCAGTTCGATGTGATCTCGGGCGATTTCAACGGCGATAACATGGCCGATTACCTCTACTCCTATACCGCAGACGATGATTCGCTGCACCTGGTGCTGGCCAACCGGACCACTTCGCTCCATTATACCGAACGCACCATGTACAGGTCCGACGGCAGGTTCCTCCCCGGAAAGAACCTGATACTCGGAGACCTGGATGGTGACGGAACCGGGGAATTCATTGCCGGATTCCGGAACTTTTCGGACGATACCGCCCGGATCGCCATATTCGGTTTCGATTCGGAATTCAGGATCGAGCTAAGATCGGTGATCGCTGACCTGACCGGCGGGGAGAACATCATGGTCGAACTCTGTGACCTGGATGGAAACGGAGATGATGAACTGGTGGTGGGGTACGAAGAGTATGCCGATCCGTCTGCCTATACCCTGAGAGTGTATGACTTCGATGATCAGTTCCGGCCGCGAAACACTGCTGAACTGCAACCTTCACTGGCCCATGATGCCAGCGCATTCAGTTATGTGGCCCTGACCGCGGTCGATTATGACGGCGACGGAAAAGAGGAACTGGTACTGGCATTCAATAAGAACGAAATCGACAACAAGGGGGTGCCGGATACCTACCTGTATACCGCAGAAGTCATGGACGATCCTTCGACCGGGGAAGCGGATCCCCTGGAGAGGATCGCCTTCTATTCCGATAAAATGCAGTCGGGACGCCACAATTCCGGGTATGCCTGGCAGATCCTGATGAAGTCGGGTGACCTGAACGGGGACGGCAGCCCCGAGATCCTCCTGGGCTGTTATGATGGTCTGGAGATCTATCAGCCCGTCTCTGACAACCAGCTGGAATACCTGGACAAAGAGAACGAGGTGAAGAGCTTCGATGAGAATCTGACGGCGGTACAATTCTTCGATGTGGCTGATATAACGGGCGATGACCGGGACGATGTGGTGGCGGTCAATCATAATTATATTCCGGGATCCAGCGGCTATCAGAACTTCAATATCCTCATCTATACGTTCGACGATGAGCTGAACTCGGAAGTGATCGAGGAGGCCTACCAGTTCGAGCGTCTCGAATACACCCCCGGCTACAACGAGAGGAAATTTGCCATGTCGCTGAGTGATTTCGACGGGGACCTTTTCCGGATCGGGGAGTATACCAGCCTGGGTTGCTTCACCGACGTGATCCGGCCCATTACGGTTCTCAATACCCCTCCCGTCCATTTCGATTATATCGACGGCGTGGTCCATGATGTGAACGAATGTTTCGGACAGAACGACTGCCAGAGCAGCGTGCAGAAATCGACTGTGGAGTACAGCGAGGAGTCATACTCCTTCCAACGTTCCAGCACGGGCGACTGGGGATTCGATCCACTGTTCACGGCCGGGGTGGATCTGAATGTCAAAGGAAACGGGGTCTCCATGTCGCCGGTGGAGATCTCCCACTATTTCGGGGGGGACCTGGAAGAGGTGGTGGTGGACCGGAGCACCACCTCCATCGGGAAATCGACCAGCACCTCCCGGTTCCAGACTGAATCGATGGACCGGCGTTTTAGCCGGGATGATGCCTTGCTGACCATGGTGAATGATTATGAACGGTGGGAGTACCCGGTCTACAACGAATATGATGAACTGCTGGGCGAGATCGTCATCCTGATCCCTGAGACCACCAGTGAGGAGAACTGGCTGCGGGGGCGGGAAGTGCTGGAGGTGTCGGGCCTGGTGCGCCTGCATGAACCGGGAAACCTGCTCTCGTACCGGAAATTTTACAGCGATCCGGAAGAGCTGAAAAAAGTTAATCCCGACATCCGCGAAATTATCTCCATCGCCAACGAACACGAACTGGATCTGAACTCCTCCTATACCGAAAGCATCACCTGGGGCAAGGAGTTTGAGAACTCAAATGTCAGCGTGGAAAACGTGGTGGAGACCATGCCCAGCGGAGGGGTCAGTCTCCTGGGGATCCAGATCGGTGTGGAAGATGAATCGGTGGCCGAGGAGGAGGTCATCCGCTCCCACACCATCAGGGCGGGTCAGAACCTGGGCATCGAAGTGACCGGCAGCCAGCTGGCGGGAAACAGTTATGAATACAAGGTGAAACCCTATTATTACTGGTCGAAGAACGGCTCCATGGTGGTCGACTATATGGTGGACCTGAGTGCGGGCAGTTTCTGGGAAGAGAACTACAGTGTGCAGGATCCCGGGTTCCTTCTGCCCAACCGGCTCGATTCGCTGAAGGTGAAAAACGAGATCGACCGGATCACTGACCTGGAGGAGTACCTGAAAACCCCTTCCATTATGCTCGACCCGGCCATCCCGGTGAATGGCGACACCGTCACTGTCACCACCGTCATCCATAACCTGAGCCTGAATCCCACGGACCAGCCGGTGGAGGTCTCCTTCTACCTGGGCGATCCGGACCGGGGAGGCAGCCTGATCTCCGATGTGGAAGGGAACACGGTCTTTCCCACCGGAGAGGCGATCGGCGATCAGAACTATGCCATGCTCCGGTTCCAATGGGTGGCCGGTTTCGAACGGAACGACCGCATGTATGCACTGATCGATCCGGCGGGAAAAATGACCGAGAACCGGGAAGATAACAACAAGGCATGGGCTCCGGTGCAGCGCTTTGCCGCCTGCGGAGAGGTGACCGGAACCGGCCCCCTGCCCACCATCGAGTCTCCGATGGAGGAACGGTTCACCCCCTATCCCAACCCGGCCTCGTCCAACCTCTACCTGGATTACCGGGGCCCCTTCTTCCGGAATGCTTCCCTTAAAGTGATCGACCTTTCGGGCCGGGTCCGGAAACAACAGGAGCTCCGATATCTCGGAAAGAGCGGACACTATACCATCAATACCGGTTCCCTGGAGCCGGGGATCTATCTCCTCGATATCACCACCGGGCACTACCGTCAGCGCTCCAGACTAATAATCAAATAATCAAACCCAGTCAATGTTTTTATACCGGCGTAACTATCGATGAGAGTACACAAGGATGGGATGTTGATCTCCTGCCACAACA
>CAZOHA010000010.1:0-24665 GCA_964579515.1 uncultured Bacteroides sp.
TTTTTTACAGAACGGCTCGATGAGGTATTTATCGACGGAAGAAGACTGCCCGGGGCGAAAACAAAATGGGGCTAGTTCTAAAATGCCACATTCAGATACAGGGTGGGGGTGAAGGGGACGGCCTCGGCATGGACCGAAAGGCTGCTGAACTGCCCGTCGGGGACCTCCAGCAGGTTGGCGTACTTGATGTTTTCCCGGTTAAACACATTCAGGACGGAGATCCCGGCTTCCATCCGGACCCTGGTCAGGTTGAGCCTGTAGATCAGGGCTGCATCGAGCCTGCTGTAAGGGTACCGCTCTTCGGTTCCTGATAACAGGGTGGTACCGTAGGCCAGCCCCGACCCATAGACATAGTTCACCGACAGGTAAAAAGGGCGGAAATCGAACAGGAGGGCCCCCTTGATCTCGTGCCGCTGGTCCTGCGGGGCTTCCACAAAGTCGGTCGTAGTGAAATAGGGGAAATACTCCACGGCTCTGCTCAGGGTATAGGAGACCCACCCTTCATGCCGGCCGAAGTACTGCTTCACCAGGAAATCGGTCCCGTATTGCCTGCCACGGCCCCGGAAGACCTCCCGGGAGCGGTCCTCCGCCTCCACCAGCCGGGTGATACCCTGAACGGTCTTAAAGAAGGGTTCGATACTCAGGGTGAACCCGTCCCTCTGGTAAAGGATCCCTCCGACTGCGTGTTGCGCCTTCAGCACGGGAATCGTCTCCTCATCGCAGATGGCCCAGAAATACCGGTAGTTGCCCAGATCGTCCAGCAAAGAGGTCTCGGCGATGAACTGGCGGTAGATCCCCCATGCCCCGTTGAATTTCCAGTGATCGGAGAGTTTCACGGTAAAAAGGAACCTTGGCTGAATGTAAGGATGCTTCAGGTGAAAAGGCTGGTCGATCCGCAGCCCGGGTTTTACAGTGACAGAGGGGAGCAGTTCGAACTCATCCTGCACAAACAGGTTGATCCGGCTCGTTTCGCTGAGTCCGTCCGAGATTATCTCCGCGGAATTCTGCAGCAGCACGATGGCGTTACGGACATATTCCACACCGGCCACCAGTTGATGCCGTTCCCGGAGATTGAAATGGTGGATGTTCCTGAAAAGGATCTCGTTTACGCTGTTCGTGTAATTCGATTGTTCGGTGGCGATCGTGGAATTGTGGCGCTTGTGAAAGATATTCCGGGATTCCGAAAGTTCTCTGTCCAGACCCGAATAGCTCAGTGAGAAATTGCTGCGCGAACCGTTCTTCCAGGTTTTCCCGAAAAAAGCGGTTCCCCCGAGCTGCCGGCTCTGTTCCCTGGTATTCAGGTCGATCGTTACGACGTTTTTATCCTCCTGCAGCTGATAAGAAAACCGGTCCCCGCCCGAATAGAGGCTGATAAAATAGGGATCGTCCTTCCCGGTTGCCCCGGCAAATTTCAGATTGGCGTCCCTGAAACGGTAGTCCGGGGTTACGGTGACATCCACCCCGGTAGTGGGATTTCCCTGATCCCTGCCGGAGAGGATGCCCAGGTCTTCGGCCGAATAGAGATTGTAGTACGTATGACGGAATGCAGCCGTAACCGCTGCCCGTTTCATAACGGGCATGCCCGCCATACCGCTGACTGTCATGTTGTTAATATTCAGGTTCAATGTGGGTTTAGACCTGTTGCCTTCGAACCCGGTGACCTCCACGATTCCTCCCACGCGATCGCCGTACCGGGCCGGATATCCTCCTTTCAGCACCCTGATCTCCTTGGCCATGTATGGATTCACGTAACTGATGTTGTCATTGAAATTGCGGGGTCCGAAGATGGTGAAACCGTCAAAAAGCAGTTGGCTGTGACCGGCATATCCGCCCCATATCAGCATTTCGCTCGCCTGCTCACCGGCGGCCATAATACCCGGTTGCAACCGCAGGAAATTGAACAGGGCATCGTCGCCGTTCCCGGGCAGCCTGTAGGCGATCTGATGATTCAGACGGATCGCTCCGGCCTCTTCTCCCACCATTCCTGAACGTTCGATCCCTTTCCCCCGGACCGTCACTTCCTGTAATTGGTATAGAGACGGGGTGAGCCCGACGACGTGGTCATGGCCGGCCTGCAGGACTGTGTCGAGTATGTGGTATCCGAGATGGGAGACCTTGAGTTGAAATGAGTGAAGATCATTGGAGGTGGCGGAAAAATGACCGCTGAAATCGGTGGTCAGCCCCTTTCTGTTGATCATGAGATGGGTATAGGGAAGTGATTCCCCGGTAAAGAGGTCGGTGACCCGTCCGGACAGGCGGAACGTTACCGGTTCACTTTCGGGTTTTGCACTGAAAATGATATATACCTCGTTACTTTTCTGGAAATCCAGGGGCAGTGGTTCCAGCAGATATGCGATGGCCTCTTCCGGTGTTGAAAAGCTCTGATTCAGGGTGACGGGATATTCCGATAGCAGCCTGTCATCGAATGAAAGCTGAATTCCATACGCTTCTGCCAGCCCGATCAGCACCTGGTTCAGGGGCTCCTGATCGGCATCCACCCGGATCTGCTGCGCATTCAGAGATAATGGAACTGAAAGAAATGCAAAGTAAAGAAGGAGGATGGGTCTAATCCGGCGGCGGCGGATAAACACGGTATTCCGATCCTGCTCTTTTTTCATACACCAGTCCAAATGGCCGACAGATCAAAGATATCATATTCTCAACGGGCTGGTCCCTGGAAAAATTACCCGTATAGATATGATTCAATTGCTTCGGGGTTTCGATGCGGACATTGAACTGGTGTTCGATTTCGTCGAATACCTCCCTCAGCGGAGCAGAGGTAAACATCATCAGTTGGCTTTTCCAGGAAGGCACAGCGGGATCCACCCTCACCTTCCTGACCTCCAGTTCTCCCGTGCTTTTTAATTCGGCCGTTTCATTGGGGGAAAGGGTGACAGCATTTTCGGCAGAGGCAGGTTTCACCCGGACCCGGCCGCTGTGACAGGTGACGCTGAACCGCTCCTCCCTTGCCAGCACATTGAAGGTGGTACCAAGTACTTCGGCGGTTCCGGGGGAGGTCACCACCTCGAAACGTTTTCCTTCTTTCACATTGAAAAACGCTTCACCCTCGAGACGGACTTCCCTGGAGAAGGGCCACCAGAGCGGACGAAAGGAGAGGGTGGTTCCGGAGTTCAGTTCGGTCACCGAACCATCCGGTAGCTGCAGTTCGGCGGTTTCTCCGGCAGGACAAACGAATGTTCTCTGGTAGAGCCGGAGAAAGGCCCCCACCGAAATCAGCAGGGCCAGTGATGCGGCCACCGCGATCCATCGCCGGTTGTCTTCCGAAAAGAGTTTCCTGGTGGGGACCTCCATCTGAGGTTCCGGATGAAACCTGTCTGAAAGATCCTTCCAGACCTCCTCCCTGCTCCTCTCGAACGGAATCTCTGTCCGCTCGAACAATGCGGAAGATTCTTCCAGCAGACCGGAATGCCTTTTCTCTTTTCTTTCGGAATGGCTCATTCCACCTCCAGTTCAGTGCGTAAATAGTTCAATGCCCGGTTCATCCTTTTCTCCACCGCCTTCACGCTGATATCGAGCCTTTCGGAAATCTCCCGGTAGGAGAACTGCTCCATCCGGCTCATCATAAAAACCACCCTCTGTTTTTCCGGCAACCTCATCAGTGCTTTCTTATACCGGTCTCTCAATTCCTTGTAATGGATATCGTATTCACGGTCATCACCCTGAAGCTCCAGCTGCATTTCACTCTGAACTCTCCTTGCGATGCGCTCTCTCCGGTAATGGCTGGTCAGGAAATTCCCGGCCATTTTGTAAAGGAGCGCCACATCGCTGCCGGGTTTCAGATCCAGTTTCTTTTCCCAGACCCTGAGAAAGGTTTCCTGGGCGACATCGGTCGACAGCTCGGTATCTCCCGACCGGAAGAACAGATATCTCCTGATATCTTCGAAATGTGCTTCGAACAAGGCTCTGAAACCCTTTTCTGTCACGCTGTCTTACCTCCGGGATGATGATCCCGTGAAATTACACAATATGAAAGAACGATACCTCATGAAAGAAGGATACCTCTTTTTATTCTTCGGCTTCGGTTTCAGCAGGTGCAAGCATAAAGTCCTGCACGGTCAGATTGCCCTCCAGGATCTTTACCCCGGTTACCGAATCGGTATCATATCCTTCCAGCACCGCATACATGCTGTAGGTTCCGGAAGGAATACCGGGAATGGCATAATATCCCAATTCATCGGTGAATGCAGAGGCAACCACCGTGTCCCTTTCGATCCAGACAGCGGCATTCTCAAGCAGCAGGGAGTCGGTATTCATCACCACCCCTTCCACGATCCCGGAAGTGGTATTGTTCACGGCCCTGATCACCGGCTTGAAAATAAATCCCTTGATCCCGGCCGGAGAGTTGATATTCCCCTGCAGGACAAAGGATTTTTCCAGGTTGAAATCCAGCAACACTTCTGCCGTTAAACCTCCCGCCACCACCAGAGAAGGCTTCACGAAAATCTTGATTCCGGTTTGAGCTCCGCTCGGCACTTTCACCGAATGGGTGCCATGGTCTTTCACCGTGAGGCTCGCATCTTCCACATAGAGCCTGATCAGATTATACTCGCCCGCAGGGATCTCCATATCGACCAGCTCTGCAGTGACCCCGTTCCTCAGTTCCAGAAGGTTGAACTCCTCGGAACCTTCGAAAAGGGTGATAAATGGATAACCGGTGGTGTCGTTGTCGCTGCGGATCTCCACTTTGGTGATGGTCACATTGGCCTCCTCGATCATGTCGATCGGGAACGGCGCATCGGTGATCTTTACCACGAGTCTTCCCTCACCGGCCGGATCGTTGATATGATGTTCGCAACCGGCCAGAAAAAGTAAAGCCGCTCCGGCCAATGCCGAAAAAATCAATCCTTTTGTTTTCATCGTTTCCAGTTTTACGTTTCAGTCTTCATAAGATTCTGTGCGTTCTCATGGCAATACCGCACGAACCGGGACTGACCCTACCTGCAGATTGATTTTTTTTTGAATCAGGGCCAATGGCATGGGTTTTGAACACCCGGTTCCCAAATATTCTGTACAAAACCATGAAGGGGAATTTCAATACGCTGGTGAATTCCGGTACTCCGGTGCTGGTCGATTTTCATGCTGAATGGTGCGGACCATGCAAGATGCAGTCGCCCATTCTGGTCGAACTGGCCCGTGAGATGGACGGCAAACTGAGGGTCATCAAGATCGATGTGGATAAGAATCCTGAAATTGCCGGCCGTTACCAGGTCCAGGGCGTTCCCACCCTGGCGCTGTTCAGGAAGGGACAGTTGCTGTGGAGACAATCGGGGCTGGTGGATAAGCCCAACCTGAGAAAGATCCTGCAATCGAAGCTCGGATAATGAGCTACCGGGTGATCAGAAGGGTTCTGACTGCCACCGGGTCCCCGTTTTTGATAATTTGACACCAGTAGATTCCATCTGCGATCCCCGGTAACCCGAACCGGTATTCCAGGGATTTATCCCCTGATGACGGCATCATCCGGTGGTAAACGATTCTTCCGCTCATATCCAGCACCTGTATTTCCAGAGTGCCTTCAGGAGGATCTGTCATTCTCAGCAGGACCATCTCAGAGGCGGGGTTGGGGAAGAGTTCAAACGTAAAAGCATCCCATAACTGATCTTCTGTTCCGACGGTGCTTTGTGCCTTGAAGCTGATCAGGTTACCGTAGGCAGTCCCGGCGCTGTTTACGGCATAGGATCTGGCATAGTAGTTGTTTCCTTCGGTCAGTCCCTGAAGGGTGACCGTGAATCCGCCCGTTCCTGTACCCGATATTTCTGCCTGATCCTCCAGGGTGGGAGTATGATGACCGGCCCAGACTATTCCGCGTTCGGTAACTGCGGCTCCGCCATCTTCCATGATATATCCGCCCAGATTGGCGCTGGTGGCGGAGGGTCCCGATATATATTCCGTACCGGCCGTGGGCAGACCCGGAATGCCTTCACCTGCCATGTATGCATCCCTGACCACCTGTTTGATATAATCTCCCTCCAGCAGCAGCTCTATGATATTGTTCAGGGCGATTCCGGCCACATCACCGGGTGTTGCCATCCCATGATGCGGATCGTGCAGCATGCCGGCCTCTTTCCGGACAGATGATAGTTCTGTGAGGGATGCCCGTTCCGGGTAATCGCCTTGCAATGCCGGGACTGATTTTTTGAGGTCGGTATTCACAAAGGAGGTTAAAGCTGCATAGAACCGGGCATCGGCTGTATCCACGAAAAAGTCATCTTCCGGATCCACGCTCCCGAAAATCGATAAAGAGTCCTCCATGTCGCTGCAGAAGGCCTGGAGATCGGTCAGACTGATCTCCGAATTGTTCATCTCGAGCACATAGTTAGGGTAGGTAGTAATTAAAATACTATACAGGGAAGCATTCCCGGTCCGGTAATAGTCGATCACAGCCTGGCGGAGTTCATCGTCCTTCATATTCCTGATCCCGATGGATCCGGTCAAAGTGTTGCTTTTCAGTACAAGGCTGTTGTATGCCGTTCCACCCAGTGTATCCACCACCTGTTCATAATAGGTATCGAAATCGGCCGGATCGAACGTATAGGTCCCCAGCAGGAGTTCCAGGGTATCCAGATACTGCTCCGTAAAACCGGCGTTATATCCGAAGGCTTCCAGCATGAACAAATACCACGGATACCGGTCCCGGAGCAACTCGAATGCCGGACCTTCTGCCGGTCCTGCAGGAAGGGCTTTCTTCAGCCCGATCTTCATTCCGTTCAGATAATGCTCCTCCACCTCTGTTCCGTCCGGGTAGGTACGGGTGCACAACCCGTTCCTTCGTCCGTGCACCATGTATACTCTCTCATCATAAATAAGTTCGAAGTCCGAATTCCGGTATTCGATCAGAATCCATCCGTTCCATCTTCCCTTGTCATCCTGAGGTCCTGTTCTGGTAATGGAATGCGGTTCCAACTCGTGGGTCTCTATCTCCTCATAGATGCCGATCCCCACCATACGTTTTTGAACTTCAATGTCGAAGGCTGTAAACAAATCCTCCGATCCTGTGGCCAGGATCAGGTAACAAATGAGTGCAGACAGAGATGCAACAGAATACAGGAAGGAGGACCTTCCGGATTTCGTTTTCATGGGGTCAAATGGTTTGACAAAGTTGTGATTAACCAGGAAAATTACGGAATTAGATCATGTCAGTCAAATGGTCGCTGCCTCCGTCCTTGGAGGGTTCTCGCCGTTCCCGATTCCGGTGAGCGACTGTCAGGAATGAGAATCAGGGCCAGGAAAATACCCAGTCCTCCACCCGCAAGTCCCACCAGCAGATCGGTGAGGCAACCGGTGCCCGGGATCCGGTCGAGATATTGCAGAAGCTCATACACGGCAGGCAATAATGGGACAGTGGCCATCCAGAGATGTTTTATCCAGCCACGCTGTCCGTTCCATATGGTAGCGATGAACAGACCATAGGCTAAGGCCCACAGCCCTTCCGGGAGGGAGTAGACCACCCATCCGGGCAATTGGAGAGACCCGTTCAGGAAATTATTTCTCCAATCATACAGAATTTGTCTTGCACCCAGCGCTTCGGCCCAACGGAAAAAACGGAATTCCTGAGTGCGGAACAGCACGTAGATCATCCCTCCCATGATGATGGCAACTACTGAGATCAGTAATGCGGCCAGGATTCTCAGGGTATGTTTTTGCCGGTTGGTTTTCATGGTTGCTCAGCCCGGCTGGTCAGGTGCCATAACCCGCAGTTATCGCACCGGTAGGAATGCAGGTTCCTGACAACCCGGTTTTCTTCAATATAACGGATCATATCTTCGGCTTCCTCCTTTGAATAATAAGGTGTTTTGTTGCACTCCGGCGAGATGGGATCCGCCGGACGGGTTTTTGATCTGGAAGACCTGTAGGACATTTCGAACAAGATTTACGACAAAATTAATGAATCCACGATTGTTTTTGATCAAATGGGACAGGTTCGGGCTGAATGTTTCTTTCGGCCGATTGAATCCGCAGAGTTGCGGAGCAGAGAGTTTTTAACGCCGGGTTTTCCTGCACGGTCTCTTTTTGGAAGAAGGTCACCTAATACGATCCATTGATCAAATGCACGGTGCCTGGCTGCAACAATCAACTCCGGTTTTTGTATTTTTCCCTGGGTATTCTCTGCAATTCGCAGGGAATTTTGTCGTTTTAAAACAGCACTTGAATCTGTAGCAATGCCGCAAAACCATATACCGGTAAAGGGGCTCCACCCCATTCAGGAGAGGATAGCATTCATTCGGAAATCGCTGAACGGGTGGTGGTTTATTCTTTTGGGAACGGGAGGGGCAGGTCTTCTTCTGGTCCTTGGCCACCTGATCCTTCCGGGCTTCCGGTTATCGGCCCTCGCCGTGGGAGCGTTGCTGGCCATTTATGGCCTGGCTGCCGGTGTCCTGTTTGTAGTGGTAAGGAGTTGGATACGTCGTCTGGATGACCTCTACGGAGCCGGAACAGGACTTACAACGAATGTGGTGGTTTATGGAGCCGGTACGTCTGGGATGGTCGTGCAGAGGGTGATCGGGGAGGACCGCATGGGTCAGTACCGGATCGTGGCCTTTCTGGATGACAATCCCCTGATCCAGGGCAACAGGATCAGAGGGATCCCGGTGATCGATCCTGCCAAACTCACCCGTGACTTCCTGGAGGAGTTCAATGTGAACCGGATGATCTTTACCATCCGCGATATTTCCCCGTCCGGAAAGGGTGAAATCCTCAGGAAGGCCGTGAAGATGGGAATGGAGGTGCTCCAGGTGCCGCCGGTCAGTATCTGGCCCGGCGGGAATTTTCAGCTCAACCAGTTGAAAAAAGTGGAACTTCAGGACCTGCTTACCTTCAGTCCGGTTAAACTCAACACGCGGATGATCACCCACGGACTGCGCAACAGGACCATCCTGGTGACCGGTGCAGCCGGGTTTACCGGCGCTGAACTGATCCGCCAGCTCTGCCAGTATACCGTCTGGAGATTGATCCTGGTCGACCGGGATGAAACTGCCCTTTTTGACCTGGAGGAGGAACTCAGGGAGGAGTATCCCAATGCGCCGGTCCGTAGCATCCTTTCTGATGTGACGGATGAATTGATGATGAACCGCATCTTCGAGGAGATCCAGCCCGAGATCATTTTTCACACCGCCACCAGCAACCACGTGCCCATGATGGAGGAGAATCCCCATGAGGCCATCCGGAGCAACGTGGGGAGTGCGGAGGTGCTCACCAAATTATCCATGAAGCACCGGGTGAAAAAGTTTGTGATGGTCTCGAGCAATCAGGCTGTGAATCCGACCAATGTGATGGGAGCATCCATGCGGATCTGCGAGATGCTCCTTCAGGCCAGGTCCATGACCCCCGGCAACCGGACGCAGTTCGTGATCACCCGGTTTGGTCATCTGCTGGAGTCTGGCGGATCGGTTTTTCACAGGTTCAGTGGACAGATAGCGGCAGGTGGGCCTGTTACAGTGACACATCCGGAGATCAGGCTCTGTTTCATGTCGACCCGCGAGTCGTGTCAGCTGATGCTGGAGGCCTGTTTTATGGGATTGGGCGGTGAAATTTTTGAGTTTGACCTGGGTGAACCTTTCAGTGTGCTGGAGGTCGCCAGGCAAATGATCCGTCTCGACGGCAAAGTACCCGAAAAAGAGATCCGGATTGAGTTCACCGGCTTGCGTCCGGGGGAGATCCTGGATGAGCAGTTACGCACGGTGAAAGAGAAGACCCTTCCCACCTACAATCCCAAAGTGAAGGTGGCCGAGGTGGCCTGGCTGGATCACAGGAAGGTGTTGTCGCAGATCCGTTCCCTCCTGGAACAGTCTCCCTATGTCTCCAAAAGCAAACTGATCGGTATGATCGAGGACTTTGTTACGGAATACCACAGCAGCCTGAACAAAAGGGGCTCCGCCACTTACCGGGATAGCCTGGAACTGGATCCCGGGTATGATCTGTCGCCGGATCAACCGGTCCGTAAGGCTCAGTAAGCAGATGCTCCGGAGGCCCGGCCCCTCTGGTGCAGTGAACGCTGCTCCTGAGGTCCGCTCTGTCCGTTTCCATAATCACATACGAATGGGATCCGGTCTGGAATGGGCCTCCAACGCTACTTCAGCGGCTCGCCACAGGTGGGGCAGAACTTGTAGCCCAGGGCCTTGTCGAATTCATGGCCGTTGGCGCACCGGGATACCTGTTTCTCGTCGTTGACTTTGGTCAGGATCCCGGTCACCTTATTAGCTCCGGAGGAACTTCCTCTGAAGCCGGTAATCAGAAATTCGATGCTCTGCTTTCTGCCTGTCCGAAGCCTGGTGAGCACTTCCTGGGTGGGACAGTGAAGTTCCATAACGGTTTTCTTTCCATCCTCCTGATGCTCGATCTGGACCAGCGGCTGATTGGCCGTGATCATCAGGGTATTGAAAGAGGAAGCCACATTGACACCCTGGCCGGTCAGCAGGTCTGCGGCCGCCTGCTGGTCGTATGCATAGACCCAGCCGTTCCCGGCCTGACCGGTCAGATCGATACCTGCAGACACCTTTTCACCGCTGCTTTTCTGCAGAAAGCGCACGATTTCGGCATCATTCATACGGATCGGCTTACCCCACACAGAGGTGGCAAACTCCTCGTTGATGGACCGGACCACACTTTCGTGGGCCCCCTGGCCCTCCTCCAGGGCCTGTTTCACCATCATGCTGAATTCCTCTCCGGGGATCACCTGGGAGTATCCTGTAATCGCCATACCAAACACCAGCAACAGAATGAGCTTTTTCATGATCAACGGGTATTAGCTGAATGGTTGTTTATCCTTAGAACGGAACAGGATACAATTCTGTTGTTGCAGTCCGGAGATAGCCAAGCCCATCTTTGGGTTTGGAGTATCTGGTGAATGGTTTATCTTTACAAAGATCCTGCTGACCAGTCGATTGGTATATATTGATTGTACCGATCCAGTAAAATTCGGAATGAATGGATAAAAAGAAGGCCGGCTACCTGGAGGGTATGGTGTCCATTGCGGCCAATTCTTCTCTTTTTGTGCTCAAAATGTGGGCGGGGATCGTTTCAGGCTCCATTGCACTGACGGCTGATGCCTGGCACACCCTTTCCGATTCCATCAGCTCTGTCATTGTTATTGCAGGGGCAAAGTTATCGTCCAGGAAACCGGATAAAGAACACCCGTTCGGACACGGGCGGTGGGAGCAGATCGCCGCGGTCTTTATCGGTGTATTGCTGGCGATCATCGCATACGATTTCGTGAAGGATGCCATCATTCAGTTCAGGGATCAGGAATCGGCTGATTTTGGAACACTGGCTCTGGTTGCCGTAATTACCTCCATTGTGGTCAAGGAAGGACTCGCTCAGTATGCCTTTTATGTCGGACGGAAAACCGATAATCTGGCCGTCAGGGCCGACGGTTGGCACCACCGGACCGACGCGCTCTCCTCGGTCGTCGTCCTGATCGGAATTTTCTTTTCGGAACGCTTCTGGTGGATCGACAGCGTGCTGGGTATAGTCCTCGCTCTGATGCTGTTTTATGCCGCCTACGAAGTCATTAAAGAGGCCATTACCATTCTGCTTGGTGAGCAGCCCGGTGAGGAACTGATCGCTCAGGTGGAGGATATTGTGCACTCGCTGGCTGATGCGGATGTGTCCCCCCACCATTATCACATACATAACTACGTCAGCAGCAAGGAGCTGACATTTCACATCAAGGTCGACGACCGGATGCCGGTCTCATCGGCCCATGAACTGGCCACGAAAATTGAGTCCAGGATCTACAGGGAGCTGGAGATCCGGGCCACCATCCACCTGGAGCCAAAGGGGGTGGACCATCAGCATGATTAGAGTGTTTTCAATTATTCGAAGAGCAGAACAGGATCCATTTCCAGGATTTTCTGCCATGGAATACCTTCCTTTCCGGCACCCGATCACAGATTACTCAATACAATGAGTAAAATTACTCAATACATTGAATAAAAGTGTTCAGGCCTTTGAGAATGCACTGAACCGGCCTTCATGTTACTTTACCGTTAATTCCCGACGGTTTACCGATTTTGTTTCTGAACGTACTCCTTCAGGAAATATCTTGTGGCCATAAAAGGAGACTGAACTACCATGACGAAACAAAAGAAGGTCATCGTGATCGGTGCGGGTATCGGCGGGATCGGAACGGCTGCGATCCTTGCCCGGCAGGGATGCGATGTGACGATCTTCGAAAAGAATCCTTACCCGGGAGGAAGATGCGGAAGCATTCAGATGGATGGCTACCGGTTCGACACGGGTGCCACTTTCCTGATGATGCCCGGGATCTATAAAAGTATATTTCAACTGGCCGGCAGAGAGATGCATGAGATGATGCGACTGCACCGCATCGATCCCATTTATAAAGTGGTATTCCCGGGTGGAACGGCCATCCGTTTTACCTCGGACCTGGCCAGCCTGCAGGAGCAGTTCGAGAAGATCGAGAAAGGAAGCTACGGACGTTTCCTGAAGTTGCTGAACAAAGGATTCCACATCTACGAGAACTCCATGCAGCTGATCGACCGCAATTATTTCCGGGTGCTCGATCCCTCGCTGATCAGGTACCCCTTTCTGCTGATGAACTATAAGGCTTTTAACAACCACTACCGGTATATCAGCAGGTATTTCAAATCGGATGAGCTGCGGGCACTGTTTACCTTTCAGAACCTTTATCTGGGACAGAATCCACTGGCGGCCTCCGGCATGTACACCTTTTTACCCTTTATGGAGATCTCCGACGGAGTCTATTTCCCGGAGGGAGGGATGCACCGGGTGGCGGAGAGCCTTCTCTCTGTTGCCAGAGAGAACGGAGTAAAGGTGAATCTGGGCACTCCGGTTTCCAGGATTGATGTGAACCATCGCCTGGCCAGGGGGATTGAGCTGGAGGGCGGAGCTTTCCACGGGGCCGATATGATCATATCCAATGCCGATGTGCCCTTTGTGTATAATAAACTTTTGCCTGAAAGCAGAATGGCGAAGCGGCTGACCCGGAAGAAGTACTCCTGCTCGGCCATGGCCTTCCACTGGGCGGTCGACAAGGTTTATGACCAGCTGGACCACCATACGGTGTTTGTCTCCCGGAAACACAAAGAGAGCTGCAATACCATATTCAGGGAGAATGGGTTTGCCGTGGAACCCTCCATTTATGTTCATTCTCCGGCCCGGACCGATCCGACGGCTGCTCCGCCCGGACATGATTCCATCACCGCCATCGTACATACCGGGAACCTGGATGAGAAACGGACCTATGACTGGGAAGAGATCAAATCCAGAGCCAGGGAGGGCATCATCAAAAGGCTGGAGGAGGAAGGCCTGGAGCGGTTCGGGGAGCACATCCGTTCCGAGATCTGTTTCACCCCGGAATCGTGGCAGGCGGAATTCAACCTCACCCGGGGCGGCACCTTCGGCAGCCTGGCCCATAATTTATTGCAGATGGGTTTTTTGAGACCGGCCAATCACCACCGGAGGTACCGGAACCTTTATTTCACCGGGGGCAGCACGCAACCCGGCAGCGGGATGCCACTTTCATTGCTTTCCGCAAAGCTGGTCTCGGAACGAATACAGAAAGAACAACTACAATAGATACAATCCTGCCAATTTCAAATTCCCATGAATAAAGAAATCCAGCAAATCATACATGAGATCGACTTCGAGAAAATCGTCAAGCATCCCAATATTCTGATCGCCGCCCGGTTCTGGGACGACCGCCGGTTTCATGCCGCCAAGGTCTGTTACAGGTTCATGCGCATGATCGATGATTATGTGGACGACCGCAAGGCGCTGGGAAAGGAGATCAGCTGCCTGGAGAGGGATGAGCTCAGTGAGCAGGTGAACCACTGGATCGATTGCCTGGACAAAATGGAGGAAGCGGACCCGTTTTACTCCGAGCTGGTGGAAACGGTTTCCCGATTCAGGATCCCTCTGCCTCTGTTTCAGAACTTTGCCAGGTCCATGCTCTTCGATATCGATCATGATGGTTTCGACACCCTGGACCAGTTCCTGGAGTATTCCGAAGGGGCTTCCGTGGCTCCGGCCTCGATCTTCATGCACCTCTGCTGCCTTCGGGAGGGCATTAACGGATACATTGCTCCCGGGATCGATGTGATCGAAGCTGCGAGGCCGTGTGCCCTCTTCAGCTACATCGTCCACATCATCCGCGATTTCCAGCAGGACCAGCTGAGCAACCTGAACTACTTTGCCACCGATATTCTGCAGAGGCACCGCCTGCAACCCTCCGATCTCAAGGTCATCGCTTCCACGGGAGTGATCCCCGATTCATTCAGGGAAGTGATCCGGGAATATCTGGAGTATGCGCGGTATTTCAACGACCGGACCCTGGAGGTGATGGACCGCCTGTCCGACCGTCTGGAGGGGAACAATTTTCTGAGTCTGAAGATCATCTATCACCTTTACAAGATGGTCTTCGACCGTATCGATCCCGACCGGGGCAACTTCACCACCTCCGAACTGAATCCCACCCCGCTGGAGATCAAAGAAAGGGTGATGGAGGTAGTGTCGGAATGATGATCCTGTAAGGAAGGGTTATGATTAAGTGAGGATCATCTGCAGGACATCATGCTCCTTCAGCCACCGTCCGACCCGTTCGTGTTCGGCCTGGTATTTGGCACGGGCTTCATTGACAATCTGCCGGAATTCAGGATCGCCTCTGACGGTATCGAAGATCGGGGAGTTTTCCAGTTCGTTGATCATCCATAAGGGCAGGCGCTCCATTCTGGTGGAGACCCGCAGGTTTTCCACCACCAGATCTGCTTTACCCAGAGCGGCATAGCAAAGTGCGAGCCAATGATAGGTCCACCCGCACGAATGCGACGAGCCCAATCCAATTTCATTCTTCTGCAGGAGAATCTGTATTTTCTGGTTCAGGTATCGCTCTCCTTTCTGCACAGAGTCATTCTGGAGAAATGCATACCCGATATAAGGCCAATGGTATTCCCTGATTCCGGTATCGATTTCTTCCAGGTATTGATGGAAGAATCTCAGTGCTTCTTCATTTTTGCCTTGAAAGATGCAGTTCTCACCCAGTCTGTAAACAACTCTGAGCTGCGTGCTGTCCTCCCTGTATGCGTTCAGGAAGTAATCCCGGGCATACGCATAGTTGCCCTGATAGTGTTCGTTTAAACCGAGTTGAAAAAAATAACCCCATTGATTATCAGATGTTTCATTCCATCTGTCGAGCACCACCCTCGCTTCCGCCGGAAATCCGGCCCAGATAAGTGCAGCAGCCATTGAAAAAAGATCACGGGAGCGACCTACCACTGGCTCCAGTTGATATGCCATAGACCTGCTTTCCAGGCTCTGGACCAGGTCGTACCGGTAATTCTGATTCCATACAGATTTCTGATGATGTGCCTGTGCGCTATTCGGATCGAACAATATGGCCTTGTCGAATTCGGCCAGCCCATTTTCCGGGTCCCCGATGTTATTGTAAAAGATTCCTCGGTTTATATAAGCTTCAGCCAACTCAGGATCATACTTAAGCGCCAGGTCGATCAGCCGGAAAGAGCTGTCGAAATAAGAAAGGGGGACAGGTGGAGGGATCAGTTGACTTTTGTGAGTATGTAAAGCCGCCAGATAGGTATAACAGATGGCAAATGTGGAATCATATTCAAGAGCCGTCTTCAATAACCGCTCAGTCTTTTCAACTAACTCCGTGTCGATGCCATGGTTCCAACGGATCGTTTTAAACAAAGCTGAAGCCCTTTGAAACAGATCATAGGATATCTGGCTCTGTGTGGGTGCTTTCTCAATACGCCTTGACTCCTCCGGAGTGATGATGGCATCGATCTCTGAGGCCACCGACTGTGCGATCTCGCTTTGTATCGCAAATATCTCCGAAATATCGGCCACAAAGGATTTTGACCAGATATGGCGGTCATTTTTCCCATCCAGTAACTGTACAAAGAGCCGGATGGACTCTCCGTCACGGTGACCGCTTCCTTCCAGGAGGTAGCTGACATTCAGTTCCTTTGCGATTTCGGGGGTGGTCTTCGGATGGTCCCGGTATTGCTCAACCGAATTACGGGAAACCACCCTCAGGTCCTCAATTTTACAGAGATTGTCCAGGATAGCTTCCATCGTACCGTTGATGAAATACATCTTCTTCTCATCGGGGCTGTCGTTCTTAAAGGGAAGCACAGCGATTGCTTTATCGACGCCGGATCTATTTTCTGTTCCGGAACCACTCTTCAGAAAATACAATACTACAAGGAAGACCAGCGCCAGGGAACCTGCAGCAATAATGAAGAGCCGGTTTCTGGAACGCGAGGTTGTCTCTTGCGGAACGGAAACAGATGTCGCCGGGTCATCCCTTGTCTCACTGACTGTAGCCGATTCTTTCCGGGTTTCCCTATGATTTATGTACCACCCGAGCGTGGTATGCAGGTCCAGCAGTACCGGTTTCACCTGCTGAGGATCGAACTCCTTGGGGTGGGCACCGAAGGTGGAGAGGCTGTTGATGTTGTTCATCGCAGCGATGATGTGCGGAGGGACCTTTTCATCCCGGTTCAGCTTGTCCATGATGCGTTTCAGGGGTTCTGATCCACGGGGCCGATTGAGTTCACACTCACAAAGGTCGGTAACAATGGTTTCCAGGCATCGCCTTGCGTAGACAAGGGCCATGTTTTCATCCTCTGTCTGGATCAGCCTGGAAAGCTCTTTCCCGAGTTTAGGATGAGTCTCCCTGATGGAGGGATAGAGTTTCTCCAGCTCCCTGATTTCGGAGGACCAGATAGCCATGTGTCCGGTGGTTTATTGCAAGTTACTGACTTATGGGATGTGAGTCAATATGGCTTCATGGATCTCTTTATTAGAACTAGTTTGCACGCATTTTGCCTGAAACAGCAGGAATCCCACGGTACAGCCCCATGGAAGCGGATCTTTGCAGGGTGACCTTTTCGCCGTGAAAGGCGAACGTGTAATAGGTGCTGTGGGGGCTTTCGATGTACCGGACGGTAAGTGCCAGGGTATCCATGCCTTTCCAGCTGCAGGCGGAGGCGATTCTGGCCGGAAGCAACACATCGGCATTGGTCTCGTAGAATGGGATCAAATTAGGCCCCGGGATCATGGTTTCACCTTCGATCCATTCTCCCATACCCAGCTCGATGGTGTGTTCGGCTCCTGCCGTATCGGTTATTAAACATAGACAGCATTTATCAATGAAATTGAAAGTGCACCCGCTTACCGCGTTCCTCTCGCCAGGATCAAAGACATAAAATGTTTCGGCTATGGTGTCCTGCATTGGAGGTCTCGACCCAGGATCGGGTGCAGGCAATACCAGGGATTCCAGTTTCTTCTGAAGGGCGTCCAGCATGGAGGGATCCTCCTCCAGCTGTTCTTCAGTCAGCCCGGGCAGCAGGTGGTCCCAGATCAGGTTCAGCTCTGCCTGCATATCCCTGGCCTCGGCAGTCACGGCAATGACCGCATTTTTATCTTCCAGCACAACGATCAGCTGTCCGAAGGCCCCGTCGCCCCGGTAATACCCATGCTGGGATCTCCAGAATTTATAGCCGTACCCCTGCACCCAGTCGTTTCCTTTTCTTTCTTCTTCAGACAGTTGAGGTGCCTGATCGATCTGTTTCGATGTGGCCTCCTCGATCCACGATTCAGGGAGCAGCTGTTCACCCTTCCAGCTCCCTTTTTGCAGGTAAAGCTGTCCGAATCTGGCCATGTCTTCGGTCTTCAGGCGCAGACCCCAGCCTCCGCTGTTGATGCCCTCCGGATCTGTTTCCCAATCCATTCCATCGATCTGCAAAGGTTCAAAGAGTCTTGGCTTCAGGTATTCCAGAACGGTCTGGCCGGTTACCTGTGTGATGATGGCCGAAAGCATGTAGGTTGCCATGGAGTTGTACATGAATACCGTGCCCGGTTCCTCGGTGACCGGGTACCGGAGAAAAGCTTCGACCCAGCTTTCTCCCGGGAGTAAATTATGCGGTCCCATCGGAGGATCCTGGCCGGCACTCATGGTGAGCAGGTGTTTTACGGTCATCGCCTTCAGATGGGGAGAAACAGAGTCGGGGAGTTGTTCGGGGAAGAAGAAGATGACCGGATCATCCACGGTCAGTAACCCTTCAGCTACGGCAAAGCCGATGGCGGTGGAGGTAAAACTCTTGCTGGTGGAGTAGAGGGTGTGTTTCAGATCGGTACGGTAGGGATCCCACCATCCCTCGGCGATTACCTTCCCGTTACGCAGGTACATGATGCTGTGCAATTCCTGATCTCCGGACTCCACCGCATCCAGAAATTCGATAATGGATGAGGAGCGGACCCCTTCGGCTTCGGGGGTGGACCGGGGAAGGTCGCCACTATCTGATGATTCCGGCCGATGACAGGACCATGTGATGAAAAGGATGAGAAGAAGGGGAAGCATCCTGAGCGGACGATCCTGCAATGTGAACGGAGTATTTTTCATGGGGCCGGGATATTTTGGATTAAAATTACGGTTTTTACCTCCATAGCATTAATTGGAGCGCTTCTTTTCACAGCAGGTAAAGAGAGTTTCCTTTCGGAGGAGGTGCAATCGAAATAGATCGATCTGACGGATTCGCGCCTGAAGAGGTTGGGATTGTCCTGAGTATCCATGTTGCCCGTAACCCGTTTTTTAGTAAATTGTATCTGGACCCTCTCAATCGTTCTGCCGGGCCGGCAGAATTGTGCGAACCCAGCTGATTAAGAACCATCTCACACCCCGGTCATGAAACGATTCTTCCTCCCTGTTTTTCTTCCAGTATACCTCCTTTTACTATGCGTCAGTTCCAGCGCACAGATGCCCGGCATCGTATGGGCTGAATTCTTCCCCGGTGACTACACTTCAGGCAACTATACAGCCAACGACATTAAACAATCTCCCTACGGAGGGTATGTGATGACGGGCAGCCGCCATATCCAGTCACCGACCATGGGGCACAACCAGGTACTGGTGATGCGGGTGGATGAGGAGGGGCGTGAAATCTGGATGCAGCAGGTATTTACCGGATACACCGTGGAGAGTATTCTGGTGGACGGTAACTGGGTGGTGGACTCCATTCCCTGGGACCAGGAAGCCTATGACATGATCATCACACCGATGCCGCATATCACCTACCTGATCACCGGGTACAGGGATGTCTCCCTGGTGGATGCAACAACGCCGCCCGGCCTGTTCCTCATGGAGGTCACCGGACTGGGTATCGTGAAATTCGACTCGCTCTATTATAACAACAACCTGCACCACATCGCGGGGCGCTGCATTCAGCCAGCCATCGGAGGCGGGTACATTATTGCGTGTTCCTACCGGGAGGAAGGCGGGGGGATCGACCAGACTCTTCTAACCACGCTTGTGAAGGATAAGGAAGGAAACTATGTGCATGAGGATATGCCGTTCTACAAGGTCATTCCGGTGGGAGAGAGCGGGTATTCCCGCTGGATCCGGCAATTCGGGAACGGTTACCTTCTGGGAGGGAGTGCCTTCAGAAGCAACAGTAAATTTGACCTGTTTCTTCAGAAAATAGATGTGGATTACAATGTGGAGTGGACCCGGTTTTTCGGGGATGTGGACTCGGACGAGTTTTCCGATGCACTGGTTTCCGGGGAAGGTGTTTACCTGGCAGGATCCGCAGGGGTGAAGGTACCCGGCACTTCTTATTTTCGGGACCAGATATACGTTGTCAGGACCGATACCGCCGGAGAGGTGGTATGGGAGCATACTTACGGAGGTCCCACCAGGCATTATGCCAGCAAGATCCTCAGATCGGGAGATGGCGATCTGCTGGTGGCGGGTACAGCTTACGACCAGAGCATGCATACCGAAATGGTGCTTCTGAAGATCGATGCAGAGACAGGTGATTCCCTCTGGATGCAATCCTACGGCGATTTTCAGTATGCCGGCATTCGGGATGCGATCCTGACTTCCGATTTTGGCTATGTGGTGGCCGGACGTGCTTCACAGTTCTCATCCCAGGATCCCAGGGTATATGTGATGAAGCTGGACAACAGCTCGGACCGTACCAGTCTGCTGATGGAAAGAGAGGGCCTGGGCCTGGAGATCATCGCAGGCACACCCGTTCAGGATGTGATCAGTGTCAGCGGCGACCTTTCGGGAACCACTGGTTTGACGGTTACGATCGATTCTCTGATCCACCCTTCGGTGGGAGATCTGGAGATCAGTCTGGAACATGCAGGTGTCTCTTCAATCCTGGTGAACCGTCCGGAACACTCAGGTGAAAATATGCTCCGCACTACCCTGGCCGACGTGGCGGAGACTCCTGTGGAGGCGGGATATGCTCCATATACAGGGTTGTACCGGCCCTTTGAACCCCTGCTCCCTTTCCTGAACCACCTGCCCATCGGTGACTGGACGCTGACGGTTACGGATTACGGTGGTGCCGGTAAGAAAAGCACCAACCGGGTGCTGGAAGGATGGAGCCTGAACCTTCTGACAGAGGCAGGTTCCGGAACCGGTTTCGCGGAGCGGGAAGCGCTGACGGGATTCGGGTTGGAGAATGTACGGCCGAACCCGGTCGGAAGTGAAGCGATGATCCGGTTCAGCACCTCAGTACCGGGAAAAGCCGAAATCCGGGTTTACAACTCACTGGGACAGCCGGTAGACCTGGTTGCCCGGGAACACCTGGAGGCGGGAAAACATGAAAGGGTCTGGCACCGGGGTTCCCTTGCACCGGGAGCCTATTTCATCCAGCTGGAATCCCGCGGAATGATCAGCATCAGAAAGGTGATACTGCAGTAGATGTTCATCCGGCATCCGCAGCCTGAAACCCGGCTGTTTCCAACTGTGAGGCTCTAAAACTCGATCTTGTAGCTGATATTCGGCACCGGCACTGCGAATTCGAATTTCTCCACCCGGCCTTCGCGGTGGTTGTACATATACCCGTAATTCTCCTTGGTCAGAAAAAGGTTCATCATCTGCACCGAGAGGATCCGGGAGTGTTTCTTCTTGTTCACCCGGTAATTGAGGGTTGCACTGGCGTAGGTGATGGGGCGCTCGCGCTCCTCATACAGCCGGGAGTAATCATAGACCACTTCGCTGATGGCGTCCGATGCATCGTGATCGACCGGTGTGGCACGCTTGCCGCCGGTGAAGTTGATACGGAAGTTCACTCCCAGGATCTTGTTCTGCCGGGCCCCCAGGGTCCACTCCTTTCCGTAGAGCGCATTCAGGACATACCCCGTATTGAAGCGGGTGTTGCGCTCGATCCCGTCATCCCCCCTGTATTTCGAATCGAACAGAGAGGCGGTGAACAGGTAGTAGTAGCCGTTCTTCAGAAACCGCTCGAGGGTGAAGTCGACCCCCACGTTCCAGCCGGTCCCGGTGTTGATCAGCGGCTGATTGAAATACCAGTCGGCTTCGAAATTAATGGTCGAGAAACTGCTGTCGGCGATGACCGGCACATCGTAAAGGAACTGGGCGTAAGGCTCGATCTTCAGTCTCAGGTTCGGGTGAATGCTCCAGTCGTAGGCCATCACCAGGTGGTGTGCTTTCAGCAGCTTCATCTCTTTGTTGGGGTAGATCTTCCCTTCATCTTCATACACTCCTGCAAAGTAAAAACTCAGAGGCTCCACCCTGGAGTGTTTTCCGTAGGCCAGGCTGACTGAATTCGCATGACCGAGCGAATAGGTGAGTCCGATCCGGGGTTCTACCACCCATTCATCGTTCAGGTCGAAATAGTGTCCGTGCAGTCCTGCATTGATGATCACAATTCCGGCCAGGGTGAATTTCGACTGGGTGAACAGCTGGTAGAGGTTGGAGGCGCCCTGTTCATCGCTGATGGTGATCAGCTCCGTTCCGTAGGCCGGAGCATGCTTCAAGAGGGTGTTATAATGCATGTTATCCACTATGAGGCCGGTGCGGTTGGAATGCAGTGCGCTGAACTTCCGGTTGAATACGCTGGTGAAGGTATACTTGTAATTGACTGCATCGATAAAATCATTGTCGTATGGAAGCAGGTCGTACCCCAGTACCCGGGTTTCATACTGCATGGCATTTCCGGTCCAGGCCACCGAAGTGTTCAGGTAGCCGTTCTTTTTAAAGATATACCGGTGGTTGAGTCCGAGAGCTCCCACCTGCTGACCGATACTGCCGCTGAACCGGTCGTCGTATGTTTCCCAGAGAGAAGTATCCTTCTCGGCCACCTGCGACTGCCGGTCGGCCGATCCCAGTCCCCAGAGGGAGTAAATACCGGCCTTCTCCGTGGGAACACTGATCTTAAAACTTAGATCCTGGTAGGCCGGGACAAAGTCCTTGATTTCGGGAGGAAAGAACACCTTGATCAGTCCCATGGTGGAGTAGCGGTAGTTGAACAGGTAGGAGGCACGGGTGTTTTTGCCCAGGGGGCCTTCGGAAGAGATATCGACCCCCAGGGTGCCCAGCTGAAAGGCGTGTTCATGTTTTTCATTATTCCCTGTGCGCAGCCGGATATCGAACACTCCGGAGACCGCGTTACCATACTCGGCCGGGAACGCGCCGGTATAGAAATCGGAGTTGCCCACCACCAGGGCACTGAGAGCGGAAACTCCGCCGCCGCCGAAGGTGGCCATGTTAGCGAAATGGTTCGGATTGGGAATTTCCACCCCCTCCATCCTCCACAGCAACCCTTTGGGCGAGTTCCCCCGGATCACAATGGTGTTGTCCCTTGAATTCTCCGTGGTGACTCCGGCAAAGGAGGATACCAGCCTGCCCGGATCGTCAAATCCCCCGGCGTACCGGCGGGCCTCCTCCACCGAAAAGGTGCGGGCACTCACCGTTGCCATGCTGTTCAATGGTTTATCCTTTTTCGTATAGGCTTTGATTTCCACCTCCTCCAGCCGGGAGATCTGCTCTTTCATGCTGATGTCGAGCACCACCTCTTTACCGGTGGAGACCATCATCTCAGCGATCTTCCTGGTTTCATAACCTGTGTAAGTGATATGGATATCGTGCCTGCCCACCGGAACGTTTTCGATGCGGAAAGTACCCTCCTCACCGGAGATGGTTCCCACGGGGGGATCGGTGGTTATCACCGCGATGGTGGCGAACGGCAGGGGTGCCTGGGACTCCTGGTCGGTGATTCGCCCGCGGACCACCTGGGTGAGCTCCTGGGAGCTCACGGGGAGCAGGTGAGCGGTGAGCGCGAATGTGATCAGTGAAATATAGCTGGGTTTCATTGTTTGGGGTTTGTGGATGGTTACAATTCAAATGTAGGGTGTAAGCCTGAGTACCGCCCGGATCCGGGCGGTTCTTCGGCGGAAATCCGGTAGACAGTAATATCTTAAGGGGCAGAGGCATCAGCGCAGTTCGAGCCTTTTGAATAGAAGGACAGAAGGACTCTGACGGGGTTGCCCTGAAAAGTTCTGAAAACTGAAAGAATAAACAATTTGGTTATATTTAGTCGATTGCACCAGAAAGTCATAAGTATTTATGAAGAAAAACCTCTTCCTGATCGCTCTGCTCGCGGGAATGCTGGCATGGAGCTGTTCTTCTGACCAGCAGGCAGGCCCTGCGGATGCTGAGATCCTCGAGGAAGCTGCTTCCAGACTGGAACGATCCCTTCAGTATCTCAACGATACCTCGCTGAATCCCAGAAATATGGAGGATGGTGAGATCGGCCTGGTGCCGCCCCGGGACTGGACCAGCGGGTTCTTTCCGGGAATCCTTTGGATGATGTATGACTACACGGGGGATTCCGCCTGGCTGGCACCCGCTCATCATTACACCATGAACCTTGTAGAACAGCAGTACAACGGCGGCACTCATGATCTGGGATTTATGATGTACTGCAGTTTCGGGAACGGCTACCGGCTCACCGGCAATCCTGTTTACCGGGAGGTGTTGGTGCAGAGTGCCCGGACACTGGCAACACGGTTCAATCCTGCGGTGGGATGCATCCGCTCCTGGGATTTCAACCGCGATAAGTGGGAGTTTCCGGTGATCATCGACAATATGATGAACCTGGAACTGTTGTTCTGGGCCACAGAGGAAACCGGTGATTCTACCTTCTACGATATCGCGGTTCGTCACGCCGAAACCACGATGAAGAACCATTTCAGGGAGGATAACAGCTCCTACCATGTTATCTCATACGACACTGTCACCGGGGAGGTGATGAAACGAAACACCCACCAGGGCTATTCCGACGAGTCGGCATGGGCAAGGGGACAGGCATGGGGATTGTACGGATTTACCATGACCTACCGGGAAACCGGGGACGAACGTTCCCTGGACCAGGCAGATGCCATCGCTGAATTCATCCTGGAACATCCCCATCTGCCTGCGGATAAGGTGCCCTGGTGGGACTTTGATGCTCCCGGCCGGCCCGATACCTACCGGGATGTGTCGGCGGCCGCCATCACTGCTTCGGCGCTCTATGAACTCTCCGGAGATCGCCCGGAAAAGGAAGCGGAGTATCTGGAGGCAGCGGATCAGATCCTGCATGCGCTGTCCACCACCTATGCGCTCGATACGGAAAAACCGGTACCCTTCCTGCTGGATCACAGTGTGGGGCATCTGCCGGGGGACTCCGAGGTGGATGTGCCCATTATTTATGCAGACTATTATTACCTGGAGGCACTGCTGAGAAGAATGGAGCTCAGAAATGCCTCAGGGCGCTGATCCTTTATTCTTTTTCCGCCGCTCAAACAGCCTCCTGAAGAAGCCCTTTTTCCGCAACTCCTCGAAGGGCCTG
>CAZOHA010000010.1:24765-93838 GCA_964579515.1 uncultured Bacteroides sp.
TTGAAGCCTTTTGCATGAAGAGCCCCCAGAGGGGCAGTGCGGTGTGGGCACCCTGACCCAGATCCAGTGTCCGGAAACGTACCTGAGGCAGATCGCCCCCCACCCATGCTCCGGCCACCATTTCGGGAGTATAACCAATGAACCATCCGTCGCTGTTTTTCTCCTTCCCGGTACAACTCTTCCAGCTCATGACGGAGAAATTGCCAGAAGGAGCCGCAGGTTGCTAAAGCAAAGTGGCCGGATTCACCTACCCTCCCATTAAAAACCTGGAAAGACCCAGAAAGGCCGTGTAGGCCATGAACAGGGAGAAGAGGAAGGTCAGCCCCAGACCGATATTCAGGATTAATGGATTCTTGTAGTCCCCGACAATTTTCCTGTTGTTGATCAGCAGAAAGACAAACAGGATCAGAAGGGGCATCAGCACCGGACTCACTGCCTGGGAGGCGATCATGATCACCACGGGGTTTCCGTGGAATACCGGTACGATCAGACCCAGGAAAGCGATGCCAAGCACTGCGAGACGGACCGATCGGCGGTTCATTTTTCGCGGGATATTCAGGTAGTCAAAAATGATCCAGGGTCCCATCAGGTAACTGGGGAACAATGAGGAAAAAGCTGCCGCAATGATTCCGAAAACGAAAATGAAAGAAGCCAGCGGTCCGGCGATCGGCTCCAGTGTGTTGACCATATCAATGGCCCGGTCCACCACAATTCCTCTGGGGTACATGGTCCCGGCCGCTGCGGCAAGGATGGATGCGCTCACTACGAAGGTCATCACCAGGGAGATTATGGCATCTCTGTTTTCAATTTTCAGATCTTTCAGAGTCCATTTTTGTTCTGAGACCAGGTATGTCCGGGAAATCAATACGACGGTGGCCATGGTGGTCCCCACCAGGCCAGCCAGGATCAGGTGGGCATCCGATCCTTCAGGGATTCCCGGAACCATTCCCCGGAAAATATCTGAAGGACTCGGGATGACCAAAAACATGGATCCGATGAAACTGATTCCCATCAGGGCCACGATCACAGACATTACTCTCAGAAAAAAGCGGTGTTTTCCGAACCAGAAAAGGTAATAGAGTATGGCAATGATCAGAATGGCGGAAATGGCAGGGTGCAATCCAACCCCTGTGGGGGAGAACAAGCTGGTCCACTCCCGGAATACATCAGAAGCAATGGCCGTGATCCCGATCACCGAAGCGATCACCGTAATCATCAATCCGGCCATGATAACTACGGCGGCAAGGCTGCCGAACCTGGACCTGATCAGATGGATCAGGGTGTTGCCCGACAGAATAGTGAGCCGGCTGATGTTGACGATCAGGATGTAGGTGAAGAAACAGGAAAGAGCCAACGCCCAGGTCATGGACATCCCGTATTTGGCCCCGGAAGTCGCCATGGTCGTGACACTTCCGGTTCCAACCACATACCCGATGATAAAAACCCCCGGTCCGAGGGAGGCAAAGAATTTCCTGAGCTTTTCCATGCAGGAAGCAATATACAAACATTAGGCAGAACACGTGTAATGTTTTCATAAAAACTCTATCTTTAGAAATCGAATCGTTATGGAGCTGCTGGAATCAATCCGGAATCTTCCCAGGACAGAGAGGATAGGTTCGCTCAGAGAAAAAACCCTTTCCTGTCCTATGGTTATGTCCATAGACCAGGCCCGGATCATAACCCGGGTATACCTGGAGAATGAGGCCCTTCCGGTAACGTTAAAACGAGCTTTATCACTTTCTGCGGCCCTCCGTGAGATGCCCATCGCCCTGGATGCGGAAGAGTTGCTGGTAGGGAACCGTACTCCCGGAATGCGGGCGGGTGTGGTATTCCCGGAGGCAGGGATTTCCTGGATCGCCCGGGAACTGGATACCCTGCCCGACCGGCCACAGGATCCGTTCGAGGTGAGGCGCGCCGATAAAAGGGAGTTTCTGTCCGAGATCGAACCCTACTGGAAAGGCAAAACCCTGGAGGATACGATCTACAGCAAGATTGGAGAGGAATTGCGGGCTACGGAGAAAGTATTCAAGATCAACCAGAAAGATCATGCCCAGGGCCATATTTGTCCCCATGTAAATAAATGGCTCACCGTTGGGCCTTCGGGAATCCTGAGGGAGGCAAGGGAGTCAAGGGACAGAAACCCCGCAGGCAACAGAGGTTTCTATGACGGTGTGATCCTCGTTATGGAGGCGGCCGTGGAGTTTATACGCCGCTACGGGGCCCTGGCGGAACACGAAGCGGGAAAACAGACCGATCAGGCGATCATTGAAAACCTGAGGGAGATCCGGCAGGTTTGTGTCCAGCTGTCGGAGCGACCGCCCGCCACCTTCAGGGAGGCTCTTCAGTCGGTCTGGTTCCTGTTTGTGATGCTGCATATGGAGTCCAATGCCTCCTCCTTTTCGCCGGGAAGGATGGACCAGTACCTCTTCCCCTATTTTCAGAAGGACCTGGAAGAGGGACGGCTGGATATGGCCACCGCCTTGGAACTGATTGAATCCCTTTACATCAAGTTCAATCAGATCGTTTATATGAGAAACGCCCACAGCGCCCGGTATTTTGCGGGATTTCCCATTGGATTCAACGTGGCCCTGGGCGGTAAGGATTCAGAGGGAGAGGATGCGACCAACACCCTGTCCTACCTGTTCCTGAAGGCACAGGATCACGTGGGATTGCCTCAGCCCAATCTGACTGCGCGCCTCCACAGGGATTCCCCGGACGAATTCGTGAGGGAATGCAGCCGGGTGATCGGCCTGGGAAGCGGGATGCCTCAGATCTTGAATGATGAAAGCGTTGTACCTGCCCTTGAAATGGCCGGGTTTGACCGGCAGGACGCGCTGGATTACGCAGCAGTGGGGTGTGTGGAGCTGAGTTGTCAGGGGAAATCACTGGGATGGAGCGATGCGGCCATGTTCAACCTGGTGAAGGTGCTGGAGCTTACCCTGAACGACGGTCGGTGCATGTTAAGCGGACAACAGACCGGACCTCGGACAGGTTCACTTAAGGATTACCGGAACTATGAGGAGTTGGAAACGGCTTTTGCCGGACAGATTGACCATTTTACCGGCAGAATGATCAAGGCCTGTGAAGTGGTGGAGGCTGCCCATCAGGAACATCTGCCGTCTGCGTTGCTCTCCTCCGTTATGGAAGATTGCCTGGAGAAGGGTGTGGATGTAACCGGAGGGGGAGCTCATTACAATTATTCGGGAATTCAGGCCATACAGGTCGCCAACGTGGCGGACAGCCTCGCAGTCTTGAAATCCCTGGTTTTCGGACAGGACCGGATCGGAAAAGAAGCGCTCCATGAAGCATTGATCCGGGATTTTGAGGGGAAGGAGGATCTGCTTCTGGAATGCCTGGAGGGGGCCCCAAAATACGGGAATGATGTGGAATGGGTCGATCTGCTTGGTGCCAGGTGGGTGGAATATTTCTATCAGAAATTGAGATCGTTCAAGAATTACCGGGGCGGAGACTATACCATGGGGCTTTATACCGTATCGGCCCATGTGCCTATGGGGCAGAACGTCGGAGCGACTCCGGATGGGAGGCGTTCGCGCTCTCCGTTGGCCGACGGAGGGATCTCGCCCATGTACGGAAAGGATTTGGAAGGGCCCACGGCAGTGCTTGCATCCGTTTCGCGGATCCCTTCCGGGATCGCCGGCAATGGTACGCTGTTGAACATGAAATTCCTTCCCGATTTCTTTCGGTCTGAAGAAGGGCTCAGGAAATTTGCCAGTTTTCTGAAGGGATTCGTGAGGCTGCCGATCCATCACATCCAGTTCAATGTGGTGAACAGGGAAGTTCTGCTGGATGCCAGGAAGAATCCGGAGAAGTACCGTGGACTGACCATCCGGGTTGCCGGTTATTCCGCATATTTCGTAGAACTGGCCGAAGAGCTTCAGGATGAGATTATTCAGCGAACTTTTCATGATATGACCTGATTCATGATGATATTATCCCGACAAAACACCATTTTATGATCGTTCGGCCCAGATCTTTCTACGAAGAAGACGATAGAGTGGTCCTGACCCTTGATGCAGGTGGCACCAATCTGGTTTTCAGTGCTATGAAAGGAGCCAGCGAGATCATTGATTTCCTGGAACTGCGCTGCAGGCCGGATGACCTGGATTCTATTCTTACCAGTATTGAAAGCGGATTCAGTGAGATCATCCGGCAGGTGGACCGGGAGATTCACGCCATCAGTTTTGCCTTCCCGGGGCCTGCCGATTACCGGAATGGCATTATCGGCGATCTTCCCAACCTCCCTGCATTCAGGGGAGGGGTGGCCCTCGGTCCGTTTCTGGAGCACCGTTTTCAGATCCCGGTTCATATCAACAACGATGCCAACCTTTTTGTACTGGGAGAGTATGTTTTCGGTTTTCTTCCATGGGTGAACCAGCAACTGGATCGACACGGCTCCGGCAGGAGATTCAGGAATTTGACAGGGATCACCCTGGGGAGTGGCTTCGGATGTGGAATCATGGTCAACGGTCAGCTCAACATCGGTGATAACAGCAACGGGGGAGAGTTGTGGTTGATGAGGAATAAACTGTTTCCCGAATTGTGCACCGATGCTTCGGTGGGTCAGGAAAAGATACGCAGGATGTATTCCGTTTATTCCGGGGTCCCCCTGAGCGCAGTGCCCGGTTCCAGGGAGATATACCATATTGCCACCGGTGAAACCGGAGGAGATAAGAAGGCAGCCGTTCAGGCGTTCAGGACCACCGGCGAGATTGTCGGGGACGCCCTGGCGAATACCTCTGTACTGGTGGACGGTCTGATCGTCATCGGAGGGGGACTGAGCGGAGCCTGTACGCTGATGATGCCGGAGATCATGAATCAAATGAATGGTACCATTTTCCACCTGGACGGGGTGGAGCATCCCCGCATCGCTCAGAAAGCTTTCTATCTGGACCGTGAGGAGGATCTGGAGACATTTTTAAATGGCGAACCCCGGCATATCCCGGTGCCATTCACAGAAGAATCGGTCTATATCGACGACATGCCCCGCATCGGATTGGGGATTTCAAAACTGGGCGCCAGCCGGGCGATCTCCCTGGGAGCCTATATCTATGCCTTATCTGTTAATCAGGAGTTTTGAAATGAAGTACATCCACCATCGATTTATTTTGTTTTCTGTTTTATATCGTATACCTTACACGTGTAAAATTTTGAATTATGAAATATAAAAAGCCATCCGGCAGAATTGGGATGAAAAAAGCGGCTTTTCACCGGATCGACCGGAGAGATTTCCTGAAAGTTACCTCCGGAGCCGTGCTGGCCACCGTTTTGACTCCTGGTGCGCTGACCTCATGCGGTAATGGGAATATGGCCCGAAGGGTACTCGGAAGAACAGGGGAAAAGGTATCCCTTCTGACCGTCGGCGGCCTACACATGTCATGGATTGAGACAGCCGACGGGCACATCGATATCAAAGAGCAGGAATCGATCGGTATTGTAAGAGGCGCCATCGATGCCGGGGTCAATTTCTGCGACAATGCCTTTTCATACAATGAGGGACGCAGTGAGGAAATGATGGGAAAGGCGCTCAAGAACGGGTACAGGGAGAAGACGATGATCATGACCAAGCTGACCGGACGCAGGGTGCACCGCCTCCAGGAGCAGCTTGAAACCAGTCTGAAGCGCTTTCAGGTCGATTATATCGATCTGATGCAGTTCCATGCCATCGGTTCGTGGAAAGGGGATGTGGATGCTGTCTACGGAGAGGGTCTGCTGGAATGGGCAGAGAGAAAAAGGGACGAGGGTCTCATCCGGTACATCGGATTTACGGGACATGCCAGTCCGGAGGCCCACCTGGAAATGATCCAGCGCGGATTCGAATGGGATACCTGCCAGTTGCCTATCAATCTGGCAGATTATAATCATCCCGGGAAAAGTTTCGAACGGGATGTTTTGCCCCTCTGCAATGAAAAGAACATCGGGGTGATCGCCATGAAATCGAATGGTTACGGGAGGGATTGGTACAGGGATATCGCCACACCGGCCGAAGGACTCAGGTACGCCCTGAGCCAGGATATTGCGACGGTCACTTCGGGAATGACCTCGGTACCCATCATGCAGGAAAATGTGGCCACTGCTTTGAATTTTACTCCCATGTCGAAGGATGAACTTGCTGAATTCAGATCCAGGCTAGAGGGATCGGACGGGAAACTGGAACATTACCGGTATGAAGCATTCGATCCGCCGGCATATGTTCTATAGAAAACCAGCCACGATGAAAGATTCTGTGAAATACCTGAAGGTTGGGTTGCTGGTGCTGTGCTTTACCGCCGGTTTCTCGGTACGTGAGGCATATGCCCAGAAAACGCCCCTTGAGTTGCCGGATAGTTTCGACTATGAGCTTTTCATGCCCGCCCATACGGTGGATGGTGAACAATTTCATGCCGCCAAGGATGCCGCAGAATGGTGTGCCCGGTTACTGGAAAACGGAACCGGAGAGGACATCCGGAATGCAGAGAAAATCGTCCCCGGACTCCTCTCATGCCAGGTCACCGATCCGGATTCCCCCTATTACGGGGCTTTCAGATGGGAACTGGAAACACCGGTGGAGGACCTGAACGCCGTGGAGTTTGTGATGTTTGCTGTGATCCCGATGATGATCCGGCACGGAGAACTGCTGGCCCCGGAGGTGAGGGAGAAGCTTCGCGAAAGCATCCGGATGGCACTGATCAATATCCGGAATATCGATGTCCACTACAAATATACCAACATCGTGATCAAGGACATCGCCAACACCTGCCTGGGCGGGGAACTGTTGAATGATCCTGTGCTCGCGGAGCGGGGCTACGAAAAGCTCAGAGGCTGGATGCAATTCACGGATCTTTCCGGGGGAAATTACGAATACAACAGTCCCTATTATACCTATGTCGCAGTGAATGTCATGTCTACCCTGAACCAGCTGGTAAATGATAAAGATACCCGGGTCCGATCGGCCATTGTCCTTGGCAGGATGAGTGTGGGTGCCTTCCTGCATGTCCACACACCCACCGGGCGTCTGGCCGGACCTCACGGACGGGCTTACCATGGCCAGGTAACCGGCGGCGGGGAAGCCTCCTGGATGAAGAATTGGATAAACAGGGGGATGGTGCCCACCTGGGTCGAAGGTCTGATCGAGTATCCCACCTGGCCCGATCAGGTGATCGAGACCTCCGGGAGGGATGAGGGAATCTTTACCTCTACCTACAAGACTGAAGACTACTCCTTCGGAGTCGCCTCCAGGAATATGTTCAACCAGGACATCGTATATATTGCATGGCAGTCCAACGTCTTCACCATTCATTACAAGCGGCCGGAGAAGACACAGCCCGGGATCGTCTACACCCGTTACGTGCTGGACGACCACTGGCTGGGAGATTTTTCTCCGGGTCCCGGAAGGGGGAACAGGGGATTGATCCCGGATGTGGGACATTTTCAGGGAGTGCAGGACGGGAACCGGGCCATAGGTTTGTATATACCCCGCTACCTGGGCGGGATGGAGAGACACCACAGTGCCAAGGCGGTAATCGCGGTCCCCCACTGGGATCCTGAAGCTGACAGGACATGGATCGACGGGCGTTTGGCGGGGACGCTGCCCCAGGATGCCGGACCTGAATCCGTGGTCGTTCTGGAAAGCGGTGAGATCATGGTGGGATTCATGCCGTTTTCCCTGACCGATCTGGGAGAGACGACCGGCGGTCGTCCGGTACGCGTCAGGGAGCATGAAGGTAACCTGATGATCGAACTCTACAATTATGACGGACCTGAAAAAACTTTCTGGGAACTGGCCTGGCCGGGGACCTTCTTTCAGGGTTATCCGAAATGCGGTTTTTATGCCGAAATTGCCGGCAAGGAAGATTATGCCGATGGGGCTGCTTTTACCGATGCGATCAGGTCGGGAATTGTTACCGATGTGTCGGACCCGGAATCCACTTTTACAGGAACCGGCAGCAGGAAATGGAGTGTGGAGTACAGCCGGGATGACCGTTCGCTGGGAATGGAGGTGGATCTGTTCGACTGGTTCAAACCTTCGAAAAGGTGGACAGAGAAGGGACCTGTTCCCCTAGCCATGCTCGACAGTAAATTTGCGCGCCAGGACACTACGGGTCACATTCGGCTCGTCGATACGGAATTCCGGTGGGACGGTCAAGGTACCGCCTGGCTCTACCGGTCTCCGGAAGGAGATAAGGTCGCGGCTGCATACCATGGGCCGGATCCCTCCTCGATTACCTTGGAGGGCCCCTCTTATAGTCTGAATGTGCCCCTGCTGGAAAGCGGGATCATAGTATGGGAGAACGGTGAGATCAGCATGGAGACCATTGGCATGAATGATACTCCGCAGGTCCGGGGAGCTACTATTGACCGCTGATATTCATTTCAACCGCATAGACCGAGCTCTGTGCCGTAACGATCAGTAACCTGCCATCCGATCCGCCGAAGCACACGTTGGATGGTTGTTCCGGAAACCGGATCCGTTCCCGGAACTTACCCCGGGAATCGTAGATATCCACCGAGAGGCTGTCGCGGTTGGCCACGTAAAGGTTGCCCCGCTCATCGAGGGTGATGCCATCGTGACCGTTGGCGACGAACAGTTCCTTCTCTTCGAGTGAACCATCGGGCATGATCCTGAATCTCCAAGTCCTGTGAACCGTATCCGATACCACATAGAGAGTCCGGCCGTCACTGGTCCCCGCCAGTCCGTTGGGTCGGACCAGATGCCCCGTCACACGGGTCGCCTTCCCGCTCAGCGGGTCGATATAATATACCGCTTCCACCTCCATTTCCATTTCTGATTTTTCTGCAAAATAGGCCGGATCGGTGAAGTAGATCCCTCCGGCAGGATGCACCCAGACATCGTTCGGACTGTGATATCTGTTGCCCATGTACGAAGCGGTCAGGACCTCCAGCAACTCCCCGCTGGTGTCGATCTTCGTTAACCTCCTGTTGGTCATCTCACAGACAATAAGGTCGCCTTTACCGTTGAAACACATCCCGTTTCCCCAGCCGGTGCTGTCACGTATCAGTTCGAGCCCCACCTCCGGCGTCCACCGGTATATCCTGTTACCGGGAATATCCGTGAAATATAGCCTTCCTTCGTTATCCACAGCCGGACCTTCAGCAAACCCGAATCCACCCACCAGCTTAACGGGTTCGGGCTCTTTTACCAGCCTTTCCGGCTGTGAGCCGCAACTACCAGCCAGGAAGAGGAAGGACAATAAGACTCCGCCGAAGGAGGGGAACGGAAGCAGGTGGAAACTACGGGGAACCATCATGGTGTCTTCTGAAGCGGGACCGGTTTTTCAACATATCCGGCCGGCCTGGACTGGGGGGTGGGCCGGTTCCGGTCCCCGACCCACTGACGTGCCATCTCCGCGTAAACCTGCATCGTTTCCACCATTTCCGGGTATTCATCCGAGAGATCGTTCTCCTCGGCGATATCCTCACTGATGCGGTACAGCTTCGCTTCGACGGGGCCGACGTCCTTCGCCCACATGGTGTAACTGTGTACCAGGGGGAGGTGGAGTTTCCATTCCTTTGTCCGTATGGCCTGCAACTGGTCAGTCACATAATAGGCATACCAGGCATGAGGAGATTCGGCATCCTCCGGACGATCAAGGACTTCATGAAGGGATTTCCCGTCAATGACCCGGTCGGCGGGAGGAAGGGTGCCCGCATAGTAAGCAAAAGTTGGCAGAAGGTCCATGACGGACCCCATTGCGGAGGTAACCACCCCTGAAGGGATGATTCCCGGCCAGGAGGCGATCATCGGAACCCTGTTTCCTCCTTCCATGGCAGAACCTTTATGCCCCGATAGCGGAGCGTTGGTTGTATTGTAGCCATATCCGCCTGTGGCGCCATTGTCCGAGGTAAAGATCAGCAGGGTATTATCACGAAGGCCGTTCTCCTCAAGTGCTTCCACAATCTCACCCACAGACCAGTCCAGTTCTGCGATTACATTGGAATAGAGCCCGTTCCCTGTTTTGTTCTCGAATTCCGGGCTCACCGACAGGGGATAATGCGGCATGGTATGGGAGAGATAGAGGAAGAAGGGTTCGCCGGAATGTGTTTCGATAAACGAAATGGCCTCTTCCGTATAGCGTTTTGTAATGGTGTTCTGTTTGACCGGCGCTTCAATGACGCTGTCCCCCCGCATCAGGGGCACCACCGGATGTTCATAAAGCTGCCTTTTTCCCCGGTGCCCGAACCAGCCTTTCCCGGTATCGTTACTGTAGGGGATACCGAAGTACTGATCGAATCCCTGTTTTGTCGGGAAGAATTCCGGCTGATCTCCCAGGTGCCATTTTCCGATAAGGGCTGTGGCATAGTTCACATCCTTCAGGAGCTCGGCTATGGTGATCTCGTCTGGATGGAGACCGGTCTCGTCCACAGGGAAGCAGACACACTCCCCTTTATGGGTCCTTGCCATTCCGATCCGGACCGGGTAACTCCCGGTCAGCAATGCGGCACGGGCGGGGGTGCACAGGGGGGCTGCCGAATAGAAATCGGTGAACCGCACTCCTTCATTGGCCAGCTGGTCGATATGGGGGGTAGGGTTTACCGTGCTGCCGTAGCAACCCAGATCGCCGTATCCCAGATCGTCTGCAAAGATGATGATGAAATTGGGTGGTTTTTCAGCCTTTGATTCCCCGGAAAAAAAAGTAAGCAGGAATAGCGCAATAATTGCAGTTGCAGATCGTATCATTTTGTCATCCTGTTTAATTATCAGAAGAAACGGCAGGGGCAGGCATGGAGGCATCAATCTCATCCAGCCATTCATACATCCTTTTCTTCAGCCGCTCGGCGGTCTCCGGCATCTCCTCCATTAGATTATTCTGCTCGCCCGGGTCCAGCTCCAGGTCATATAATTCTTTCCTTCCGTCCACGTAAAACTCGATGTATTTGTACCTGTCATCTCGAATGGCCTCCCCGCCGTTCGAATACATATAATGGGGATAATGCCAGTGCAATTCTCTGTTTTCCAGAGAATCGCCATTCAGAATCAGATCGTGCAGGCTCACGCCGTCCACAGAATGGGTCACTGTCCGGCCCATGAAGTCGGACAGGGTCGGAAGCATATCGATGTGTGCTGCGGGAGTGGTGATCTCCTTACCCGGTTCGATGACCCCCTTCCAGGTGAAAATCAGCGGAACGCGGATCCCTCCTTCATACAACATTATTTTCCTTCCCCTAAACGGACCGCTGCTGCAAAGGCTCACGTATCTCGGAGGGGGGTTAGCCGAAGGCAGACATTTTATATAAAGGTCTCCTGTTAATTCCTCGCCGCCTGCCTTCAGGCTGGCACCGGGAATGGAGTTGTCGCCGGTGGACTTGAGCGGAACGACTGTACCTTCCGCTCCCCCGACCAGGGTGAGCCGGAGCAGATAGGACCCTGATTCCACCGGCCGGTCAAGGAGCATGTACTGCCAGCTTCCGGGTGCCAGTCGTTCTGCAGGGATCCGGAGTGTTTTCAATACTCTGGAAGGACTTTGAGCCTCGAGGATCTCGGCCATCAGAACCGTTCCACTGCCTGAGGCTTCAGACAGATACAATCCCGACTCGGCCAGGGCAAACCCTACCTGGAAGGTATCTGCCTTGCATGAGAATTGCTGTTCCAAACTGTGCTGCTCATGACTGAGGACGATCTGATCATTGGCAGTGTTGCGGTTCAGGATCAGCCTGGGATCGTAGATGCCGGCTGTACCCTGACCTGTAACAGGACCGTTGTCGGACATGAAAACAATGAGTGTGTTTTCCATGAGGTCGTTTTCTTCCAGGCATCTGATCACCTCCCCCACACAATCATCCACGCTTTGTCCCATGGCACCGTATACCGGGTGATATACGCTCTGGTCCTCTATCTTCGAATCATAGTAATCCACCAGGTCAGGCTCTCCCTCAACCGGAGTATGGATCCCGTAGTTCCAAAGGCAAAGGAGGAATTTCTCGTCCTTGTTTCGTTCAATGAATCCAATGGCCTCCCTGGCAATTCTGCGGGTTATGTGCTCTCCGGGCTCCGCTTCATAGGTGGAGGTCCGGTGACCCTCCCAGGGCGCAAAATAGTCGCTCCAGTGATCACCTCCGAATACCCATTCGAACCCGTGATGTTCGGGGTAGTATTCATTGAAACCCAGATGCCATTTCCCGATGAATCCGGTCCGGTAACCGGCCTCCCTGGCCAGCTCGGCCAGCGTTACTTCTTCAAAGGGGAGGTCCACGATCACATCCACACTTAATTCATCCCAGGGATCCCCCGGTTTCTGCCTGCTGGCCGGATTGTACCACGCGGGCCGGTCTGCTTTTCCCCGGTCATAGTCGTCCCCAACCCTGGTCATCCGGAGCCTGCCCGGATATTTTCCGGTCATGAGAGCGGCCCTTGTCGGGGTACAGAGGGGAGAGGAATAGGCCTGGGAAAAACTCGTTCCCATCTCCGCGAGCCGGTCGATATGGGGAGTCTCGAAGACAGGATTCCCGTTGCTCGACAGATGGTGCCACCCCAGATCGTCCACGAGGATAAAGACGATGTTGGGAGACGGATCGGATCTTCCGCAGGAGGTGAAAATCAACACTGACAGAGAAGCCAGTATTATGCAGAATATGTTTTTGGCATAATGAATCATTGCAGTCGTTCTGTATCAGAGGTTATTTCAGGCTTTCGATAAACTCCTCAACCAGTTCCGGCTGGTAGCTCTGGATGCGGCCGGGCCTGAAAGGACCTTCGTGGGAATGTCTCTTCGCATAATTGCCTACCTCCACATAGGTCACATCGTCCAGTTCAACGTTGTTGCTCACGGTGGTTTCCGATCCCTCGGATAGTACCGATGCATCCATGTAATAATTGATATTGTTCCCCTCGATCACGTTTTTATAACTCTTTGCATCTTCATAGATCCCGTATTTCATTTTAGGGGCCAGGTTCCAGTTGAAGATGGTATTGTTGGATATGTTGAATCCTCTGACAGCCTCCAGGGTGATCCCGTTTTGAAGGGGCATCTCTTCTTTCACATCTTCAAAGTGGGACTCAAAATTAACTCCTCCGGGGTTGAAACTGCCGTTATCGATCACGTTGTTGCCGCAGATGGTGCCCCATGCAGCGTTGCGGACCACGATACCGTCTCCCAGCGCCCAGCAGAAAATATTTCCGGTCACATTCAATTCGTGAGTGTCTTCCACCACCACTGCGTGAGAGCTGATCTGGAAGGTCCGGCATCCGCTCACCAGTACGCTGTTACTGGCGTTGTAGAGATGGATCCCGTAATCGTTGGTCTGATAGATGTTACAGGCCACTATATTGAGAACGATCACGTAGTTACACTCGATGCCTTTCCCTCCGCCGTAAATGGTGCAGTTTGCCAGCAGGTTGGGGATGAAATTTCCGACCGTTCCCCAGTTGAGGCTGTCGAGGAACACATTGGCTTTCATATTCCCCGCAAACGAACTGCTGCTTATCTCGCACAGGAAGGACTGGTTTCGCATCCACAATCCGTAATCGGCAAAACCGACCGAGTAGATATTGAACACTTTCACATCACCCGAGTTGTCGATGATGAGGCCGGTGCGGGCATTCTCGTTGTCTCCTGCAGACAGGCGCAGATCCGATATCTCCACACCGTTGGCCTCTTTGCAGATGATGCCCACACCTTCGCTGTTCTGTTCTGTCACCAGGAGCCTGGTGGACCTGCCGCTTCCCTGAAGGCTGGTATGGCCGTGAATACGGAGGGGGCTGTCCAGTTCGAAGCTTCCGCTTCCCAGGTGGATGTCCCCCCCGGTCTCGGAGACCTGATCAAGCGCATACTGGATGGCCTCGGAAGCATCGCGCGAACTGAAAAGCTCTGTGCGGTCATACCTTCCCTCCACCTTTACAGTGCGCCCGTCCAGGAAAACATTGAAATCCTGCCCCAGGGCCGGAATCAGCAGGCCGGTCTGGATAGAGATCAGCATTACAGCGCTCCATCTTGACAGGGAGCTCAGGGTTCCGGATTCAGGTCTGTTTTCAGAAGTCTTACAGAGTGTTTTCATAATGGTTTTCGGTATTAGTTATTCGATGATTGTTGATTTCTTTCTATATTTCGAAAAATATCACCCGTGTGAAATTAATAAAAAAAATATTTCCCATGCCCAAAACAAGAGTTTTTTGTAGCCGGATTCTTACACCCTATGGTGGTCCGGTTCTGGTTATTGTCCTCTTGCTGTTCAATTTAACAGACAGCTATTCAAAAACATCCGAAGAAGAAAAAGTTTCACCCAATGTGCTTTTTATTATTGTGGATGATCTTCGGCCCGAATTGCCCAGCTATGGCTATCCCGGTGTTTATGCTCCCAGTATCGAACAGCTGGCTGATGAAGGGACAGTATTCAGGAATGCATACGTCCAGTATCCTGTATGCGGCCCTTCCCGGTGCAGCATGCTGACGGGGCTGAGGCCTACACGGGAGCGCTTTGTCGATAACAGTTCCATGGTGGATGTGGAAGTGCCGGATATCCTCCCTTTGCCTCAGCTGTTCAAGGAACAGGGTTACTATACCATATCCAACGGAAAGGTCTACCACGATCAGGGGAATGTGATGGACGGCATGGATGGCTGGAGCGAGATCCCCTGGGAACCCCATCCGGGTTTCTGGGTCTGGCTGGATCCTTCCCATAGTGATCACAGCTACCGCGGCTATAAGTACCGGTCGGAAACTACCGGTGAAATGGGTCCTGCCTGGGAAACACTAGAAGTAGACGACAACGCGTATCCCACAGGCGAGGTGACCGACAAGACCATCCAGGATCTTCACCGCCTTGCTGAAAAGAAGCAGCCGTTCTTTCTTGCGGTGGGGTACCGGAAACCCCACCTGCCGCTCAATGCGCCTAAAAAATATTGGGACCTGTATGAACCTGAGGAGTTCCGGCTTCCTGATAATTTCAGTGGCGAAACCCGTTGGCCGTTAGCTTTGAGGATCAGGAACGGCGAGCTCCGGAACTACGGGAATATTCCGGCCAACGGTAAAATCCCTGTTTCCGACTGGACCAGATTGCTGCACGGATATTACGCCTGTATATCCTACACCGATGAGCAAATCGGAAGGATTATGCGGGAATTGGAAAAGCTGGATCTTTCCGAAAACACCATTGTGGTCATAGTGGGGGATCACGGATATTTCCTGGGAGAATTCGGGATCTGGGGAAAGAACAATCCACTGCGACGATCGCTGAGGGCGCCCATGGTCATTTCAGTTCCCTGGATCGAAGGTCAGGGTCCGGTGGAAGAACTGGTTGAATTCGTGGATATTTATCCCACCCTCGTCGATCTGTGCGGACTTGAATTACCGGATCACCTGGCGGGTCAGAGCATGGCCGGCCTTCTGAAAGCTGACGGGAAGAAGGGAAAGGATGCGATATTCGCCAGAGTTGGGCACGCAGAGGTCATTCTGACCGCGCGGTATGCGTACACCGAATGGCAGGACGGGGAAGGGCGCCTCTACGGGAGGATGTTGTTCGACCATCACAAAGATCCGGAGGAACGATTCAACCTGATAGGTGATCGTGATTATAAACCGACTGCTGACAGTCTGGCCCTCCTGCTAAAAAGGCATCTTTCTGTCCGCAGGTAGCGATCGTTATCTTTTGATGATTTTTGACCGGACCACCTCTCGTTCCGAAAATACACTCAGAATATAGATCCCGGGTTCCAGAGAGCGGATGTCGATGATTTGCGAGCCGGAGGCAGGACTGTCGATGGAGAGCACTTGCTGTCCGCGCAGGTTGGTCAGTACAACCCGCTCCATCAACGGGGATTTTACCGTGATCATATCGCTTGCCGGGTTGGGGTAAACAATGAGCAGGGGTTTCAAGGAACTTGTATACGAAACTGTTTCTGCCCATCCCAGGTTGTCCCAGTAGAGAACAGACCCCTGGGTCCTGTTCTCATTAATATCGGCAAACAGGGTGAGCACAGAATAGGTAATACCCGATGCGCCGGAAACATCGAAGGTCAACAATTCCCATTCATTGGTTTTGGTCATGGTGGCCCTGCCGACCGGACCATACTGGTTTTCTCCGGGCTCCAGGGGATTCTGCCCCCTGACGCCCACGGTGTGGATCGTATCCGAATAGACCATAACTTCCATGGTATGTCTGGTGGGAGTGAATGCTACATAACCGTATGAATTGGACCAGCTCCCGACCCATTGTCCGGCGGCGGAGTCGATGGTAAACATGCAGCAGGAGTCGGAAACATTGATTCCTCCCTTCTCCGGATTTGCCACCTGGTGCAGGTCGTCGGGAAGATCGTTGTTGGCAAAACTGTTCCATACAGCTACTTCGTCCGGATTTTCAAAGGTAACGGGAAGATCCCACTGTGCTTTCAGCAGAAGGGAAGGACATCCCAGAAGGATCAGTATGCAGGACAATGGCAACAAGGGTTTCATTTCATATCGGATTGAGGGAGCGTTGATGACCCCATGAATGAATAACACGTGTTAAATATGCAAAAAATTTGACTATTGAACAGGGCTTCAGACGAATTTTTCTGCCATTATGCGGCTTCCGGGGCTATGCTACAGAAACGGCATAGATAAAATGAACAGATATTTAGACATTTGAGACAATTCAGGAAAGAATGGATGAGAGGAAGAAGAATGAATGACGTGGCAACCATGGCTCCAGAAGTCCGATGTTTTCAGCAAGATTTATCAGTAATTCTTTTAAACTATCAAAACTTTCTGTATTTTTCGCAAGAACACGTGTAAAAAACAATTTAATCACCGCTGATATGCGATCCATCTACCCCGGTTTAAAGATCCGGATACCGGCAGCTTCTCCACGGCTGATCCTGTTTCAATTAGTATTGATACCTCTGGCGGGTATATCCCTGATTGCAGCCCCTTCATACATCATCCCTGCAGAGGATCTTGAAGTTTACTTCGATGAGGGTTATGTGGTCAGGGGACAGATCAGTGACGAGGTGTTTTTCAACTCTCCCGATGCCAGTCAGGCCATTCAATTCGCCATCGACAAACTCGCCGAATCCGGCGGAGAGGTCAGTCTGCAGCGGGGTCGGTACGTTCTCAACCGGCCTTTGGAACTGAAGGACCGGGTGGCATTGAGGGGAAAATCGAGGGGGACCATGATAATCGTATCGGATGATAATTCCAGCGGAACAGGGATTCTGTGCAAGAATAATAAAGCCGTTCAGGTAAAAGATCTTTCCCTGGAACCTGCAAGAGAAGGGGAGGGTTTTGCGGGGATTGTCCTGGATAACAGCGGGGACTGTCTGGTTAGAAATCTTCATGTTCAGGGATTCGGGTCCTACGGGATTCAGCTGAAGAACAACTGTTTTCTCTGTGAAATCTCAGGTTGTCAGCTGGTGGACAATCAGCAGGCGAATATTTTTCTGGAGAATTTGCGGGAAAACGGAAGGGGAGGGGATTTTCTGCCCAATATGGTGAGCGATCTGACCATTTATGGAGGGGGCAACGGGATTGAATGCAGGTACGCCATTGTAGTGAACATTTCCGATTGCCAGATATTTCAGACAAAGGGCCATGGCATTTACATTCATTCGACCAGCAACAGTGTACTTGTGAATGGCTGCCGGACGTTTCAGATCGAAACGGATGCTGTGGTGGTAGAAAACTCGCACGAGATCAACATCACGGGCAATATTTTCTGCTGGCACCGCGGGCACGGGATCATCCTGGATCAGGTCACCTGGGGAACGGTGTCGGCCAACAATGTCATTGACTCTGGAGTCCGGGCAGAGGACGGAGAGGAACGAAACGGGATCGTTATGACCGGGGAAACACGCAGCATCCAGGTAGTGGCCAATGCGATCTTCAATTGGGGGGATCAGGTCCCCATGGAGCATGGGATTCTCGAGGAGGAGGATTGCAGGCTTAATACCATCGCTTACAACAACATCAATTTTTTCACCGGCCAGGCTGTTTTATCCAACGGGGAAGGGAGTACGGTAACTAAAAATCAGTCGAAAGGCCCCGAAGCCTGGATCGGCATGGGCAGAGAACCCTGGCCCGATTTTAACAGAGATGCCATCGAGACTTTCATTGAAGAGTGACCACCTGTCTGACATGCAGCACAACCATATAAAACAAAAAACTATGAGACTACCGGTATCCTTCCTTTTCCTGTTTTTTCTCGGCAGCGCGTTGATTGTTCCTGCCGGGGCCGGATTGACCGCTTGTAATCCGATAATGGATGAGCCCCCCGGGGAAGAATCCAATGATTCAGTTCCGGAACCGCCCGAACCCATCATCGATACCACCGACGGTGCGGTGATTGATCTTGGAGTGATTACCGGCCCCGCCACGCACTGCGCCAGCGGATTTCTCTGGTCGCTTTCTTACGAAGAACCCCATGACAGTCTGGTGATTCCGATGAAAATACAATTGTTCAGATCACGCATTACACCCTGGTCCAATCAGACCGGCCTGGCCAGTATTCTCAGGGTGTCGGAATTTGTCCCCCGCATACAGATTGTATTATCCGATGAATACAACCTCCGGTTTCCCTATGCTCCGCCACCTACTCATTACGGTAAAACCCAGTTCGGGTACAATAACATCACTTCCTGGCCCGGAGACGACGGTGACTACTCACTATGGAAGGATGTGCTGGAGGACGCCTATGAACTCATCGAATCCAAGGGGATCGATGTGGAGTGGGACCTTTGGGAGGAGCCAAACTGGAGCGGGTGGTGGAAGCCCGGCAGGGAGCGCTTTTTTGAAACATGGGCAGTCGGAGTGAACACATTGAGAGAACTGGATCCGGAAGCCATCCTGGTGGGTCCGAGTATTACCGGGTTCGATGAAGAATACCTGAAGGAATTCCTGGCCTATGCCAAAGCGCATGAGGTGCTCCCGGATATTCTCTCCTGGCATGAGATCCATGACAAGGACAGTCCTGTCGATATCCCCGGGCATGCAGAGATCATGAGGGAGTATATGGAGGAGAACGAAATAGAGATCGACCATATAGATATCAATGAGGTGGTATCACCCAGCCGTCAGACCAATCCCGGTATGCATGTCTGGTACATCGCCAATATGGAGGAAGCAGGAATTTACGGTGCATGTAAAGCCACCTGGCGAGACCAGGACCCGGATCTTTACAACGCCATGGTGCCTACACTGGGAGGTTATCTGACCTACCCGGAACTGAAGCCCAGGTCCACCTGGTGGGTCATGAAAGCCTACGGAGATATTACCGGTAAGCTGATAAAAGTGATCCCCGACCATACCATGGAGGGAATCGCCGGGATCGACGAGGAGGCCCAAACTGTCAGGATACTGCTCGGACGGGGCGATGATGCTTCGGAGGAGGATGTGGTAAAGGTGCGTAACCTGGATAAAGTATCCTGGTTTTCGGGTCTCGACAGTATATATGTAACTGCCCGACGAATACCGGACAGCGGATGGGATCCGCTGCCTTCTCCCGTATGGATCATGGATATGAATGTAGCCGTTCAGCAGAATGTCCTGCGTCTGAATTTCCCCGAGTTCGGTAAAAACGAAGCACTGGAGATTGTCTTAAAGGCTCCCGGCAAATAGATTCATTCAAGTGAAATCCAGTCTAACATCACGAACATATCGAAGAATTGGCCTTGTCACGATTGCGACATCCCTTATTATACCGGTTTTTTTCCCGGGATGCAGTGAAAATCCACCGGTTACCCCGGATGATCCGGAAATGGATACTGTTCCTGAAGTGATCCTTCCCGACACCAGTGATGGGGCAGTCATTGATCTCGGAAATATTACGGGCCCGGCCACCTGCCGGGGCAGCGGGTTTCTCTGGTCGGTATCCTATGACGAACCCCACGACAGCCTCCTGCTCCCATTAAAAACACAGCTTTTTCGTGCACGGTACACCCCCTGGGCAAAAAATACCGGGTTGGGGAGTATCATGCGCATGTCAGAACATGTCCCCAGGATCCAGGTGGTACTTTCAGGGGAATACAATCTCCGTTTTCCTCCGACGGATTCCGGCGACCACATAGCCGGTTTTCACAGGATCACCCATTGGCCGGGCGACAACGGAGATTTCAGTCTCTGGGATGATCTTATCGAGGACTCTTATGAGCTCATGGAATCGAAGGGGATTGATGTGGAGTGGGATATATGGGAGGAACCGAACTGGCACGGGTGGTGGAAGCGGGATCGGGATCAGTTTTTTCAAACCTGGGAATACGCGGTGAACAAACTGAAAAATTTAGATCCGGAAGCAATTATCGTTGGGCCGAGTCTGAATCAATTCCTTCGGGATTGGCTGGAGGAGTTCCTGATATTTGCCCGCGACAATCATGTCCTGCCTGACATCCTCTGCTGGCATGAGATTCACAACCGGCAAAGTCCGGCCGAAATACCCGGACACGTGGAGATCATAAAAGCCTTCATGGAGGAAAACGACATCCATATCCCGAAAATCGACGTCAATGAATCGGTTTCCCCGAGCCGGTTCCTCATCCCCGGAGAAATAGTATGGTACCTGGCAAATCTTGAGGAAGGCGGTATATACGGAGCATGTAAGGATGGCTGGTGGGCTTCGGAAGACAAAAGCATGCGCAATGCAGTCCTGCCCACACTCGGCGGACTCCTGACTTATCCCGGGCTCCGGCCAAGGTCCACCTGGTGGGTCATGAAAACATATGCAGAAATAACCGGTAATCTGGCCAAGGTAACACCCGACAGCACCATGGAGGCGATCGCAGGGATCGATAACGGGGAACGGGTGCTCCGGATTCTGCTGGGACGGAGCAACCACGGTTCCGTTGAAGATGTGGTCAAGATCAGGAACCTGGACAAAGTTGCCTGGTTCGAAGGTCTCGACAGCCTCCACGTATTGGCAAAGCATATTCCCGACAGAGGCTGGGATCCCCTGCCTGAACCTGTCAGGATCATGGACAGGCATGCCCGAGTCGGACAGAATTCCCTGCGGCTGAATTTTCCCGAATGGGCCCCCCGTGATGCACTGGTTATTGAGATACGCCCTCCCGACGAATGATTCTAATCAGTTTAAAATAAATACATCATGAAAATCAAACTATTCCTTCTGGCGATGATGGTTTCGGCAGTCAGTCACGCCTCCGTCTACGAGATCTATAAAAGCGACCAGGTCACGGTTCTTCGTGAGCGCTTTTCCGGGGAAAAACTGCTGGAAAGCGCAAACGATTCTGAGGTCTTCGAATACTGTCTCGATCAGCTTAAGAGAGAGAATGGAGGCAGGCTGGATATCGGCACCGGAGAGTTCAGGATCGACCGTACGATGGAGCCTGGCAGCAATGTCACTGTTTCCGGACAGGGTAAATTCACCAGGCTTGTTTTTACAGGAGAGGAGAATGCCGAATACGGTATTCTGATAAAGGATGTACGGGATGTGGAAATTGTTGATTTAATGGTTATATCCCGAAATCAGACGGTCCGGTCAGGGATAGTCGTGGAAAACTCAGGCAGCTGTTATGTGCGTGATTCCAAAATAATCGGATTCGCGGAATACGGAGTGGTATTCAGAAACAACACCTACCTTTCCAGGGTGGAAGGATGTGAACTGGGTGGAAATACTGTCGCCAATATATTCCTGGAGGAGTTGGCAAAAGAAGGGAAATTCGGAGATTTTTTACCCAATACGCTCTCGGGGAACACCATTGTCGGGGGAGGGAAAGGCATTGAGGCCAAAAGAGCCATTGTGGCCAACATCATAGACTGCACCATCTATCAGACCCACAATACGGGGATTCATTTACACTCTGTCAGCAACAGTGTGCTGATATCAGGCTGCCGTACATTTCAGATTACCGGTCATGCGGTTCATGTGGAGGATTCAGATGAGCTGAATGTGTCGAGCAATATTTTCTGCTGGCACACAGAAAGCGGCATTGTAGTGGAAAACTCCGCATGGGGTACGATCTCCGCCAATGAATTCATCGATAACGGCAGTTTCAATCCCAATGAGTTGAACAACACGGTTACGGTGGATGAGATCACCGATACCATCGAACTGAAAGATGGTGTGATTCTCCGGAATGTTTCCGGATACAGTATTGGGAACAATACCATATTCAACTGGGGCGTCTGTCCTAAAATGTCCAATGGTATCGTGGAAGATGAGCTCTCCTACCAGAATATTATCAGCAACAACACGATCAACTATTTTGAAAACCAGGCGATTGACTCAAGGGGCTCCCAATCAATCGTAAAGGACAACCTCCACAGGGCTTCCGTTCCGTATACACAGTTGAAAAATGAAAATGACAAAACGATCCGGAAAGTCAGCAAAATCAAGATCATCCAGAGCTTTGACAAGGATATGATCAAAGAATACCTCCGGGATTACTAATAACCAAATCAACCATTTAAACAAGCATCAAGATGAAAGCGAAACTATGGGGATTCGTTGGGATGATTCTCATTTCAACAGCCATGAATGCATCCGTTTATGAGATTTATAAAAGCGGCGGAGAGGTTGTGCTTCGTGACAAGTATTCTAACCGTACACTGAAGGAGAGCAGCCGGGCAGGGGATGTGTTACAATACGGTCTGGAACTCCTCGGGGGTAACAACGGGGGAAAGCTGGATATCGGACCGGGTGAATTTCTGGTCGACCGGATGTTAACGGTGGGAGATAACATTTCCCTGACCGGTCAGGGGCGCTTCACGAAGCTGGTCTTTTCAGGAGCATTCGAAATGGCCGTTTCGGTGAAAGATAGAATGGACGTGGAAATCAGCGACCTGATCATCCTCTGCAGGGATCAGTCCGTCGCTTCCGGTATTGTGGTGGACAATTCGGGAAGTTGCGTGGTGAGTGATGCCAAGATCATCGGATTTAGTAAGTATGGTGTCGTATTCAAGAATAATACGTTTGTTTCGAGGATTGAAAAGTGTGAGCTGGCCGGCAACCAGGTGGCCAACGTTTATTTTGAAATGCTGGACAGGCACGGCAGGCTGGGGGACTTCATTCCGAATACGATCTCCAACTGCATGTTCGTGGGCGGAGGAAAAGGGATCGAAATGAACAATGCGGTAGTGACGACCATTGTCAGCAATACATTCACACAATGCCTTGACCATGCCATGCATATTCATACCCATAGCAACGCTGCCGCCATCAACGGAAACCACACCTTTCAAATAGACGGACACTCCCTGCTGATCGAGGATTTTGCCTATGAAATGAGTATTTCCGGCAATATGTTTTCCTGGCATTCCGGCAGTGCCCTGGTGGTTAGGAACTCCTGCTGGGGATCTGTCACTGGAAATTTGTTTATTGATAACGGATTCAGTCCCGATGCCTACAATTTCACCAAAGTATTCAAGGAGTATGAAGGGGAATATGAACTGAGAGATGCGGTAATTCTTGAGGATGTAACGGGGTATACGGTGAACGGTAATACGATATATAACTGGCAGGTGGCCCCGCCTTTGCGCAACGGGATTGTGGAAGACAGTCTTTCTTACAGGAACATCATTTCCAACAATATCATCAATTATTTTGAGGATCAGGCGGTGGACTCCAAAGGCAGGGAGACCATCGTTAAGGATAATAATTCACGAGGCGATATTCCCTACCACTGGTTCGTCACCCAGGATAAAGACAGTGTGCGGTTTGATTTTGATCCTTCCAGGGACCACATCCAGAGCTGGCTCAGGAACAGGGCAAAAGAGTATGTGGAAAAATACTGAACCGGTTCATTCAATGACCGGTTCGAAGACCTCGAACCGGATGGACTTGTCGCGAAAGACCAGGGTGTCGAAGACTTCGTGATCGGTGGTCCCGTTCCTGTACCTGTAGGACAGATATATGACATCCCTTTCCTGTCCTCCCCAGGAATCTCCCTTCTCCACATACTGGCCACTGCCCGGTTCGGTAATGAGAAGGCTGGAGCCGGGTATACTGTCGACCACGATGCTTCCCGAGGAGGGATCGATCTCCATTTGTAACCCCGCTCCGCTGCCCACGTTGATCCCGGTGAAATTCGAACGGAGTTCGTACCTTCCGGAAGTGGAGAGATTGACCACCTGGTCCTGCTCCACATGATCTTCGTGGTATATGATGGCATCTGTCCGGTTCCCCGAACCGTCCAGCGTATAATCCACCCCGCGGCGAAGGTAGTTTCCATGGTATTCATTGATATACTTCACCATGAAGAGCGTGAAATTCTTGGGGGGCGCTCCGGGATCCCAGTGTGAGGCGATCCTCCTGTCTGGATTATCCACCAGGGGAGATCCGGTGAGGATGGAATCGGCATCGGTGCTGGTGATTCTTAGAGGAATCACGTAGTTATTACCATAGGCCAGCGGGTCGGTCAGGAAATCACCGGTCAGCTGGACATTGATCAGTCCGTTGAATGAACCGGCCGGAATATTGACTTCACCGGCGGGATTGATCGAATAATAAACCTGCGGCATGGGCTGTACTCCGTTACTCAGACCGTCGCATAGACTCTCATCAATGGTATATCCCACCGACCAGTTCCTGTCGTTCGAATACATGCCCCCTATGGATACACCGATATCGAAGTTCAGTGACTGGTCCATGGAGTTATCAAACCGGCTCTCTCCCAGGTTAAGGGTCCTTACCGGGAACTGAACCGGGAAATAGACAGCCGTATACTCGAAATCAGGGAATTCTATTTCCTGGTTCTCACATGAAACCAGAATCAGGGCAATCATTGTTAAATATCCAATACCTTTCATTTGCTGCAGATTAGTGATTTACTTTTTCCCATTACCAGCCGGCATTCTGTACAATGTCATATTTCAATAATTCCTCATAAGGCAGTGGGCCATAGATCATATGTTCCTGATAATCTCTTTGCTCCAGAAACTCGGTTGTATGGCTGGGAGTGCTAGTGAAATCGATGCGCATGGCATGGACGTCTTCCGCCATCTGGTCCGCCAAATTCCACCGGCGCAGGTCCCAGAACCGGTGTCCTTCAAAACAGAGCTCAATTCTTCTTTCGGCCCGGATCAGTTCCCGCATCTCATCCTTGCCGGAAACGGACTGGAGATACTCGTCGGGTTGTTCAATTCCCGCTCTTTCACGGATGGCCGCGATCACCGATCTTGCGGTGATACCGTACCCCCGGGGATCTCCGTCTGGCCCCCAGGCTTCGTTGGCCGCCTCGGCATAATTCAGAAAGACCTCCGTAAACCGGATGTAGGTAAAGAAATGATCGGCGCTGCTGACGTTTCCCGGTTCCAGGTTGACCCCGTTCATCATGAACTTTTTCACATAGTATCCCGACCGGGTGGAGGTTTCCAGCTGATTGATCCCGTCATCGTCACCTACATGGGTAAATACGCTGTCTTTTAGAACGTTTCCATTATAGATGATGTATTCACCCAGGCGTGGATCCCGGTTATTGTAAGGATCATCCGGCTCATAACCACTGGACGGGTGGTCGACGGGATAACCGTTCTTCATCGGGAATACATCGACCAGGTCCTGGGTAGGATTGGTTCTTCCGTTGCCGTATTCCGAAGGGGGAAAATTCGCCAATTCCATGTTATTGCTCCGTGAGATGGAATTCCGCCAGATGACTTCCCTGCTCCTGGTGTCGGTATAGAATAAAAGGCCGTTGGCGGGCAGTGCCGACAATCCGCCATTCTCAGCCAGCAAGGCACCAGCCGAATCGGCCACCTCCGACCAGGAAAGGTAATCGAAGGCCGGGCTGGCAGCATGGAGCATGATACGGGTCCTCAGGGCACGGGCAATGGTTCCCTGGATCCGGTGGCGGAGCCGGGTTCCCCACGCAGAATTATATGCGGTGCTGTTCGGATCATTGACTCCGATATTCCGGTACTCCTCGGGCAAATATTTCACCGCTGTATCGAGATCGGCCATGATGTGATCGATGCACTCGGCATAGGTGTTCCGGGGCAACCGATACTCGTCGTTGCTGTCGATAACCTCCCTGACAATCGGGTAACCCAGCAGCCCACCCGAAGGAGAGGGACCCGCATGGTACTGCAACAGCCGGAACTCCCAGAAGGCCCGAAGTGCATGGGCTTCTCCTTTTACCCGTTCCATGTGCCACATGTTCTCCAGATCGCTTCGCCAGGCCCATTCCACTTCCTGATGCCTGGACAGGAAATAGTTCAAATAGTAGATGGCTTCGTAAGCCTGCTCCCACTGAGAATTCGGATAGAAGATGGAGGTCCATTCTCCCGTGGCCATCCTCTGGTAAGGCGAGCTCTTGTCATTGGTCACTGCATCATCCGAAAGCACATCTTCCCGGAAGTTATATTCCGATGGCAATCCGTCGTATACGTTCAGAAGGATCCCTTCGAACAGGATGGGGTTACTGACCATCTGTTCCTCGGTAAGCCTGTTGTCCTCCCGGGGATCCAGGTAAGTTTCACATGAAAAGAATCCTGCCAGCAGGGCAACATATAGAATGTATCTGACCTTTTTCATAAAGTGTTCCTGTTAGAATGATGCATTGATCCCAATGGAATAAGCCCGAAATTGAGGTTCTGTTCCCACATTCAATTCTCTTCTTTCCCGGTTCTCGGAGATAGTAAACAGGTTGCTGCCCCTTACATATACCTGGAAATCTTTCAGAAATGACCCTGCAGCCATCCTGTAGGGCAGATTCAGAGTCAGTTGCATCGTATGAAGAGTGAACCAGTCCTCCTGGTAGAGCCAGAAGGTGGAACTTCTGAAATTATTGGCATTGGCCGTGGACGAAAGCCTGGGATAGGCAGCTGTTGATGCAGTTTCCGGAGTCCACCGCTCCATGACCAGCTCCGGATATTTTCTGTCACCAAATACCCAGTAGTAAGGACTGTTATAGAGGGTGCTCTGGCCCGTCTGGCCGGTACCCAGAATGAACAACTCCAGGGTACGGTATTTCAACCGCATATGGAGACCGTATTGCATTTTCGCGTCATGGTATCCGATGACCTGCTCGTCATTGAGGTCGATCCGGCCGTCCTCATTCAGGTCCCGGTAACGAAGGTCCCCGGGTTGCACATCGCCGAAAGTCGGGTAGGGGATGCCCGGATTCAGATTGCCGCCGGTAAAATCATCTTCCGAGTAGAATCCCTCGCCAACCAGACCGAATATGGCATCGGTGGCCTTCCCGGTACGCTTGAGATAATCGAACTCATAGTTGGGTTCGTCCACCTGCAGGATTCGGGGTACGGCGTAGGCATAGTTTCCACCGACAGAGAGAGTGAAATCACCGAATGACCGGGTGTAGCGGAGTCCGAATTCGACACCCTGATCCTGATAGCTGTTATAATTCTCATAAGGGAGAACTCCCACATAGTCGGGATAGGTCCCGCTGCGCTGGGTGGGAACATCCGAAAGCCGGCTGTAAAAATAGCCACCTTCCAGACTCAGCGCGCGGTTAAGCAGGACAGCCTCAAAACCGGCCGTGATCTGATCCCGCTTGGCCCATTCCAGGTCAGGATTGGCCACTGACTGAATGATGGCGATCTGGTTTGCCGATACCTGGTCCCGGTAATAAAAAGTGGATCCGCGGATAAAATTATCCCTGAAATAGTATTCGCTGTGGTGCCCTCTGTCTGTATGTATCCGTCCGGCACTCGCTTTCAGTTTGAGGAACAGGGAAGATGGAAAGAATGTTTCTTCGCTGATGATCCATGACACTCCTGCGGCAGGTGACAGGGCCCACCGGTTCTCCCTCGAAAAAGCCGGGGAGCCTGCCAGAACCCCACCCAGCTGAAAAGCATATTTGTGTTTGTAACTGTAATTTCCCTGGACCCCGTAATGAAGGTACCTGAACTGGGTATAGGTCTCACTGCTCACGAAATAATCTCCGTAAGCCACCCCCACGGCATGTATTTCATGATCATCCTGCAACACCCGGTCGTAATTGACTTTTCCGAAAAAACCCAGTTTTCGGAAAAAATGGGGATTGACCACTGATTCACTTCCCACGTTCACATTCCGGCCATGTTCCACCAGTGCTATACTATCGCCCTGTGAACCGTCCATCAGAACGGGTTCATAGATGGCGTACTCATTCAACTGCCGTGCACGGTAAAAACTGAAAAGATCAAATGTGAGATTCGCACTGGCTGTAAGTCCTTGAATGAAAGTGTTTAGATCAAAGTCAAAACCGGTGTTTACCTGGAGATACCTGCTGTAGGAATTCAGATAACCGGCCCTGACCAGATCCCCATAGATATTCGTTCTGTACTCGCTGGTTCCTCCGAGTACATGATTGCCGTTGATCAGAGACAGGGAGGGAACGGCATCAGAATCGGTCACTGGTACCAGTACCGGGCTGCGATTCGGAAGAAAGGTGGATGAGTTCCCCCAGAAGTCCCCGTTGGGCCCCTTGTGGACGTCGAACATGGCGAGTCCGTTGAACTTCATCTTTATGTGATCGGTAATGTTGTAACCCACATTGCCCCGGATGTTGATCCGGTCGTCAAATTCGTCCCTGCCAAGGGAAACCAGGCTGTATTCCCGGTTCCATCCCAGGAAAGTATAATAGGTGGCCGCATCATTGCCACCGGATGCCTGGGCCGTGAGATTAAAGTACGGCTTGCTGTTGTTGAGGTAAGTGGAGTTATAATAGTCTTCGTCGGGATAGATCAGAGGATTGGTTCCGTTTCTGGTATTTTCTATACTCTGCTCATCGTATTTCGGCAGCTTACCGTCATTCTGCAAGGCTTCGTTATACAGCGTCATATAATCGGCAGCGTTCAGGAACCTTGGGAAACTGACCGGATTCATGATCCCGGATTCGACCCGGGCACTCATTTGTCTTTTGTGAGGCTCTCCCTGTTTGGTGGTGACCAGGATAACGGGCATATCCGCCTGGGTGCCGTAGAGGATCCTGGAGGAGAGGTCTTTCAATACGGTTATCTGGCTTACCTCCTGCAGGTTGAGTACCTGATCAGGAATCCGGTCACTGAATGGCTGAATCTGACCCGGCCGCGGGATGCCGTCAATCACCAGAAGTGCTTCTCCCAGGCCGTAAACATCCCTGGTCCCGAACAATCCGGGAATTCTGCCCCGGAGTGCGTCGTAGAAATCCTGTGTTCCATCGGATTTCATAATTTCATCCGGGTCCAGCGTTTGAATCATTCCGGGAATATCCCTTCTTGGCAGGGAGGTAAAGGGCAAATGCACCCTGTCTGATTCGGCCAGCTGAAAAGGCCGGCTTTCCAGGGTTATCGATTCGGGAATTTCCTCCTGTCCGGCGGTTAACCGGATGGTGTTGTATCCCTTTTTTTCGATCAGCAGAACACTGTTGGGAGATACATTGATGGTAAATGACCCATCGGGCCCTGTTTTCAAACGTAAGGATCCGCCTTCGCCATAAATCCAGGCATCTTCCACAGGTTCTCTATCAGAGTCAAGAACTTTGGAGGTGATGGTAATCGTGTTCGCCTGTTGCTGATCCGCCTGGGCAAATACAGACGCGGTGCCGGACAGAGTGGCGATAAAAATGACCGAAATGAATCTTATCTTACCGTGCATAGCCTAATTACTCGTTTACCTGTTAGTTACCATCCCGGATTCTGTGGCCAGGTGGGATAGATCTGGGTCTGCGTTTTCGGGAACGGAAGCCAGTAATGCTTTTGCTCAAATACTCTGGTAAGGACTTCTACCCGGTTAAAGAAGGTATATTCCTGATCGAATTCGAGTGAATATACCGGTTTGTATTCGGGTAGATGAGCAATGTACCACCTGCGCATGTCGTGCCAGCGATGACCTTCAAAGCACAATTCAGCGGAACGTTCCGCCCTGATTCGATCCCGCAGATCATTCTGATTGTGGAATTTAGCAGGAATATCGGATTGACCTGCCCTCTCGCGAACGATGTTCACCGCTTCCAGGGCGGTGAGACCGGAGCCGTCGGCTGTTCCATCCGGACCCAGTGCTTCATTGATGCATTCGGCGTAAATGAGATAGATATCGGCCAGCCGCATCAGCGGGGTCTGCATGGCGAATCCGGAAGTCTCCAGATCCCATTTATTAACTCCTTCGGGCCAGTATTTCTTTGAATAGTAGCAGGTGACGATGGTTTCTTTCCAATCCGATCCTCCCTGGTAAAATTCAACGGTCGATTCCGGCACGGTGGCAACCTGGTCGCCGTCCACATAGATGTTCTTCCTGAACCTGGGATCGCGATTGGACCACGGATCCATGGGATCATAGATCGATTCGGGATCGTCGATGGGCAGTCCGTCGATGGTCTCGAATTCATCCACCAGGTTCTGGGTGGGGGTTTCGATCCAGTTCGTTCCTCCTCCATATTTACCCGGAGCATAAGCTCTGCCCAGTCTCCATTTGAATTCCGGAGGCCCGCAGGCCAGCGTCCACCGGGTCCACCAGTTATTGGCGATCCTGGCAAAGATGATTTCATCGGTCCAGGGAGTGGAACAGTCCTTGGTGGCAAACATGTCGATATAGTTCTCAAAGGGCGTCAATGAGTAAACCCCCTGGTTAGCCAGCTGGATCACTTCCCAGGCGGCATTGGCCGCCCGCATCATGTAAGCTTCATCGAATTCATATCCTCCTCCCGCATCGGCCACCATCAGCGGACTGCCGGCATACATCAGGGCCCTCGCCTTGTAGGCCAGAGCAGCACCCTTTGTGGCACTTCCGGTATTGAAACCTTCCCTTTTTTTCCCGGTTTCCGTCTGATCCCAATCGATGGGCAGGAGCTGTGCCGCCATGTCCAGATCCTCCACGATCCTTTCCACACATTCCCGGAAGGTCAGCCTCGGCAGCTGAAGATCATCGGTGGCTGTGTAGACCTTATCGATATAGGGGATGCCACCCCATCTGATAATGACCTCCCAGTGGAGCAGGGCTCTGAAGAAATAACCCTGCCCGGCCAGCAAATCCTTCTCCTCCTGTGTCCCATTCAATTCAGGGGCTTTCTCAATGCACATATTTGCCACGCGCAGCCCTTTGAATGAATCGGGGTACACTCCTGAGGGATTGCCAAACACACCCCTGCTTCCTGCATTGTTGCACAGATAGTTCGTTTGCCAGGCGTCCAGGAAATCCCAGTACCGGCCGTCGGCATATTTCCGGGCCGTGTTGAAGTTGGCGGAGGCGATGGTATGGTCTCCGTTTTCAGTGGCTGCGTTCCAGGCATGGCGGTTGAAATCGATGACACAGGAATATAACACGTCGGCATATCCCTGGAAACTCTCGTACGTACCGAAGACGTCTTCTTCTGTGATCTCTGCATCCGGGGTGCGGTCAAGATACTCTTCACAGGAAGAGAATCCCATTACGGCCACCATGAACACACCTGCTATCTGGATCGATTTTTTCTTCAACATACGTCAACAGATCTTTTACACTAGAAATTAATGTTTATCCCAGCACTCATAGAATAGGTGAGCGGGTAATCCGGCGGATATTTCGGCTGGTCCACATCCTGGATGATCTTGTTCCAAAGCAGGATGTTATTTGCCAGCAGGAAGATCCTTAGACTGCGTATTCCGGCACTGTTTACACCCGCCCCATCCAGTGTGTAGGAAATCTCTGCATTCTGCAGGCGCAGGTAAGACATGTCCCACACAAAGTAACTGCCCTTGGGAGACTGGTGGTTGTAGCGTACGTGGGGGTAGAGTTCACCGGCGGTCCTGCCTGCTTCCGGCGACCAGGATTCATCACGATGGTAGTCGAATGCCACATGTACATTCTGATTGAATTCGGTGTAGGCGATGGATTGAGGAAGACCGTTCACGTTATATACCCCGAAAACCTGTGCCATTATGCTGAATCCTTTGTAGGAAAAGCCTGCGGAGAGGCCGTACTGGTACTCGGGTCGCTGGGGGTAACCGTAGGGCACCACATCATCGGCATTGATCACCCCGTCGGCATTGTAGTCCATGATCCGGTAGTCGCCTGGCAGATAGAGCTGGTTGTTCTCACCCACCACGCCGGTATACATATCGTTCCAGGAGGAGATGACTCCCGTATGGACATAGCTCCTGACCTGTCCTATCGGGTACCCTTCCACTTTCTGGTAATCGGGCCTCAGTGCGGGGTCGTCGCGGAACAGCACTTCATCTCTCACTCTGGACCAGGTTAGCTTCGACCAGACATGGGCATCGGAGAACGCTTTCGAGAATCCCAGCTCCATTTCCCAGCCTCTCGATTTAACCTCACCCAGATTGGCAGAAGGAAGAGGCCCCCCGAAAATGACAGTGCTGGTCCGCTCGTCTCCACGGATGAACATGTCGGTGCGGTGCTCCCAGAAATAGTCAAAATTAAGCGTGAACAGATTTCTGAGAATACCGCTTTCAAAGGCAAGGTTGTTTTTAGTGGCCACCTCCCAGTGAATGGTCGGGTTGGCGATCACTTCTTCGAAATAAAGATCGAATCGGTCCTGAGTGAACGGATGGCCGAATGGCTGTCCATAATCGAGCTTGGACCAGGTGCCCACATATTGCCACCTGGGGATCCCGGCATCATTTCCCACCTTCCCCCAGGAATATCTGAATTTTAATGTGTTGATAAACGGAAATGCCGACTGGAAGAACTCCTCGTTGGAGAGCATCCATCCACCCGCCAGGGAGGGAAAAAATCCAAAGCGGTACTCTTCCGCAAATTTTTCAGATCCGTTATATGCCCCATTGAATTCGAACAGGTATTTCTTATCGAAACTGTAGGTCACCCGTCCCACCCAGTCTTCCCGGAAATTGGTGAAATTGGAGCCTGTCGTATGCTGCCTCCGGTTGAACAGAACCAGTCCGGTTAAATCGTGGCGGCCGAAGGTCTTCACGTAATTCATGGAAAGTTCATAATATATCGAACGATAAAGTGAGCCGTTGGATACCCCTTCCGTGGAATAATAGTTGGGCAAATCCACATAATTAAATCCGTGGGCGGATCCCTGATAGGATTCCGGATCAGTATAGATGATATACTTTGCGGAATCAGCTGCGTTTTCTGCATCCAGAATTCCGGGTTCGATATATTTGGTTACGGTTCCCTCCTTGTCCCATGCGTAGTTTGGTCCCCAGGTATTGTATCGGTTGTCAGTGGACAATCTGCCTTTTACAGATAGCCCTTCGGTAATGAAATCCAGCTGCTGGGTGAGGATGAAGTCGGCGTTCAGTTCGGAGCGGTTCCCCCGGTTATATCCGAAGTAGTTCAGTTCGTGGACCGGATTGCGCTGTTGGGTCTGGATGTCGGCGAATCCGATCATCCCGTCGGAATACCTGACCGGGAAGAGATCCGGAGCATTACCGTATATGGCCCGGTAGATCCGGATGCTGTTGTTGGTGCCGGGCCGCTGTGTGATCCCGTGCAGGGCGCTCAGGTTAAAAGCGAACTGGGTGGTGCGGGTGAGACTGAAATCCAGATTACTCCGGAAATTATAACGCTGATACTTGTACTCCGGAGAATATCCCTGTCCCATGTCCTCTGTCCTGAAAATATCACCCTCCTTCATGTACCCGAGCGACAGGAAATATTTGACGAAGTCGGTCCCGCCGGACACATTCAGATTATGGCGGTGGGATATCCCGAAATCTCTTGTCGTCTCTTCTGCCCAGTCCACATCGGGATATATTTCGGGATATTCCTGCGTTTTATAGTACTGGAGTATTTCCCAGGGCGTATAGTCATCCCATATGGTTTCATCGGTGACTACACCATGTTCGATGGCCATATTTTTCAGATGGTTGACATCGTAAGAGTTCAGAGTGTTAGGTATCTCCGACAGCGCTTTTGCGGAGAAGCGGCTCTCGTAAGACAGGGTCGGTTTCTGGACCGAACCTCGTTTGGTGGTGATCAGGATGACGCCGTCGGCCCCTTTTACTCCGAAAACTGCCGTCGCCGATGCGTCTTTCAATACAGAGATGGATTTGATCTCGTTGGGATCGACATCGTTCATGTTGCGTTCGACACCGTCTACCAGGATCAGAGGCTCACCTCCGTTCCATGTGGTCTGTCCCCGGATGTAAATACTCGAAGGCCGGTCGTCGGTCCAGATGCTGCCGACATCACCGCCTGTCAGTGTTCCTCCGCCGGGCATTCCGTTAAACCGGATGGTCACCATTCCGGGAATCAAACCGTTGAGGCTATTGGAAAGGTTGCTCCCTCCGACGGACCGTATGATATCCTCACCTGAGGCCTGCGAAATGGCAGCCACTGTGCTCTGCTTGGTCTGTGTACCGTATCCCACAATCACCACCTCCTCCATGGAGGTGACATCCAGTTCCAGCTGAATATCGAGGACCCCGGTCTCTTCGGTTATCGTTTGCGTTTTCGGCATCATTCCAACAAAGGAGAATTGAAGTTCTTCTCCCACACTGGCCTCGATGGAATAGTTACCGTCCACATCGGTGACCACCCCTCTGGTAGTTCCCGGTATGACCACCGTAACCCCCACAAGTGGCTCTCCATCCGGATCGGTCACCGTACCTGTGATCGTACGTGGTTGGGCCATCAAACCGATCCATCCCATCAAAAGCAACGGCAATGTGGTCAACAGTCTTCGGAGCATAAGTTCAGCTAGTTTCAGTTTGTAATTTAAACGGGTGCGGATCCGGGAATACGTCAGGCAGTTCCCTGAATCAGCAGGCAATAGTACCTGGCCCAATTGTAATATGAACGCATGCCAGTGATGCTCATTGTCTGGTCTTTGTTGAAGAAAGAAACCCGGCCTATGAGGCCAGGTTTCTTATAAAATGCTAACTGCTTAGTTCTTAATGAACTTTGAACTCCGGGTACCCTTTTCTGAGTCAACAGTCAGAAAATATAATCCCGGTTCCAGTGTGGAAACATCCAGGGCGTGATACTCCACTGATTGCAGTGTCACAGTTTTCACCCTCTGCCCGACAAGGTTGGTAACTGAGATGCTGCGGATCGCCGGGGATTTCACCATCAGCATGTCATCGGCCGGATTGGGATAGATGCTGAGTTCTAACCGTGACTGGTCCTGTACTGAAGTCGCCGGAGTGGTGATCCACTGAAGGTTGTCCACCAGAAGGGTTGATCCCTGTTCTCTATTCTCGTTGAGGTCGAAAAATAGGGTCATTACGTAATATTCCACACTGGTGTCAGGATAGGAATTGATCAAAGTATCCGGATATTCCAGGGTCAGGAGCTGCCACTCGTTGGTTTTCGTGAGTGTATCCGTTGCAATGAAACCGTACTGGGCATAATCCGTATTGACCGGATTCTGCCCCCTCACGCCGATCACATGCTGGACATCCGAATAGGCCATGATCTGCATATCAGTAGTGTCCTTTGAATACCTCATAATGCCGGTGCCATAGCTGTTGGTCCAGGCACCCACCCACTTTGTGGCCGCTGGATCTATGGTCACCTGGAGGCACCATTCCGAAGTGTTCACGCCACCCACATCCGGGTTTTCAACTATTTCAAGCGGACCAGGCAGGTCGTTGTTCGCGAATACATTCCAGATGGTATCCTCGCCGGAATATTCGAAGGTTGCGGGAAGTTCCCACTGGGCGTTCACTCCCAGTGCAAAAGCTCCAAGAACGAAAAGCGTAGAAATCAATTTCATAGTGTAACGTTTTTTTGGTTAAAGAAAGCTTATAATATGAGATGTATATAGTTTGGCATCAGTTTCAGCAGGTTTTTGTTGGTTAAGGAGCATCCGTTAAGAACACGTGTGAAAAGTATAAAATTCATTTGAGAAAAAAAAATATGCCGCCATTTTTTTAGTTCATTAAATTTTCATGGGCACCATGGGTGAGTTTCTGTCTGGGATTCCCGTTAAACTTCACTTTTTTGAGACCTTTCCTGATTTAATCACCCGGGCATTTTTCTATTTCATAGAGGATTTTGAGGCTTTTGAAGGATAAATCATTTGGAAAAATTCCCAGAAAGTGGTTGATTTATGTCTGAATAAACAGTACACGTGTAATGATTTTTCTATGAAACTAAACATCTCATCTCTGATTTTGGGTTGCATGGTCCTTGTGACCTTTTCCGCCTGTGGAAATAATAACAGCAACCGTGTTGTGGATTCCTTCGAAATCCGCGAAAAAGAGGGGTCGTACTTTCTTATGGATGCCGGATCGGACCGGAAGATTTCCCGGCACGCCTTTGCGAATGAGGCATTGGAGGAAGCCATCATACAGCTAGGTGAGGACGGGGGACGGATCCATCTGGGCAAAGGTCTGTTCGTTTTAAGCGGCAGGGTGGAGTTAACCCACCACCTGCTGATAACAGGAGATGGTTCCGGCACAGTCATTGTACCGGCGGACGATTTTCAGGATACCTGCCTGTTCTATGGAGAGGAGCTCAACCGTGTCAGGATATCGGAATTGACCATGGAATCGGTTCCGGAAAGGGAAAACCCGCTCTCGGGGATCATCCTGAGTCATTGCGGGTCCTGCCTTGTCAGAGATGTTACCTTCATTGGTTTCCCGGACAGAGGTGTCTGGCTGACGAAAGATACCTTTTTGAGCGAGGTAAGAGGGTGCCGGTTTGCTGATGTCGGGAAGAGCGGTGTCTACCTGGACAGGCTGGACGGAATCGGGAGAGCCGGTCCCTATATTCCGAACCTCATCTCCAACTGCATCTTCTTCCGGGGAGGGACTGGGATTGAGTGCAGGCGTGCCATTGTGGCGAATATCGTGGCATGCATGGTATTCCAGTCGCGTGAACCCGCCATACACATCCATTCCCACAGCAACAGCATCCTGGTTTCGGGATGCCGTACCTTCCAGATCGAAAAGGATGCCGTAGTGGTGGATGCCTCCCACGAGATCAACATTACCGGTAATATCTTCTGCTGGCAGATTCTGAATGGCATCGTCCTGAGAAGCGTCGACTGGGGCACGGTTTCCGGCAACAACATTATCGATTCCGGTAACATACCGTTTGAGTTCGACGATGATGAAACCTGGGAATACTGGCAGGAGAGGCCGGTGAGCATGAAGGAGTATCAATACAACGGATTGATGCTCCTTGATTCATGCAAAGGACTGACCATTAATGGTAATGCCATATTCAACTGGGCATCAAACCCTCCCATGCTCCATGGGATATACGAATCGGAAGATTGCAGTGATAATCTGATTATCGGTAACAATATCAACTACTTTACTGAAGCAGGCATCGTAGCCAATGGCAGGGGTACCGTCGTTTCGGACAATGTGGCCACTGCCGGGGCGCACAGGGGCAATCGTATCGATATTCACAGCTTCGATACCCGTTTGATAGAGTCGTTTATCGAAGAGATCAGATCACGCGACTGACCCCCCCTCTCCTGCGACCGGGATCATTCAGCCGTTCACCCAGCCTTCACCGGCCGGTCCTAAATGGATCAGTACCGATTTCATCTCGGTAAACTCATCGATGCTGAACCTGCCCAGTTCCCTGCCCAGTCCACTTTGTCTGAATCCTCCGAAGGGAATTTCCGGATACCCCGACATAAAGTTATTGACCCAGACGGTACCTGCTTCTATCTTCCTGGACATATAAATGGCGGTGTCGAGATCTTTGGTCCAGACACCTGCAGAAAGGCCATAGATGGTACTGTTGGCAATTTTCACCGCTTCCTCCCTGTCTTTAAATCTGATGATCGACAGGACGGGACCGAATATCTCCTCTTTTGCTATATCCATATCGGGCCTTACTTCGGAAAAGACAGTAGGTTGGATGAATCTGCCCAGATCGGTCTCCATGGCGGATCCCCCCAATTTTAATTTCGCTCCCTGATCTTTGCCCGACTGAATATAATCCAGAATCTTTTGCTGCTGCCTGTCGTCGATGATGGCCCCCACCTTGACGGCAGGGTCCAGCGGATCTCCGACTTTGACTTTTCGCGAAAGCTCAAGTACTTTTTCTACGAAACCTTCTTCAATCTCCTCATGTACAAGGATCCGGCTACCACTGTTACAGCATTCACCCATATTGAAATAGACTCCGAATACGACCGAGTCGATCACCGCTTCCATATCAGCATCGGGGAATATGATCTGAGGATTCTTTCCTCCGAGCTCCAGTGATACTTTTTTCAGGTTATGTTGTGAAGCGGCCACAATCTGCTTCCCCACAATGGTCGAACCGGTAAACGAGATCATGTCCACATCCATGCTTTCAGTCAATGTTTTACCCACCGGATCTCCATACCCTGAAACGATATTCACCACTCCGTCAGGCACCCCTGCGTCCATGAGTATCTCCCCCAGCCTGAGTGTGGTACCGGGTGTCATCTCTGAAGGCTTGATAACACCCGTGCAACCGGCTGCAAGCGCGAAAGGGAGTTTCTGACTGATGATGAGCAAAGGAAAATTCCAGGGCGTGATCATTCCAACGACTCCCACGGGTTGTCGATAAATATAGGCCAGCATATCATCACCCAGATTATTGTTCAGATCACCATACTGGTGTCTGCAAAGTGTAGCGGCATAATCCCAGATGCCTGCAGCCCCGTCAACCTCATCCCGGGCCTGCGAGATGGGTTTTCCGCTCTCCAGTGTTTCGATCAGCGCGAGCTCATCTGCCCTGCTTCTGATTCCTTCTGCGACCCTTTGGATGATCTTTGCTCTGTCGGTACCCGGCAGGGTGGCCCATCCGGAGTTTTCGAACGCATTGCGGGCAGCCCGGATAGATTCTTTGGTATCAGAGGCGTCGCATAGCGGATAGGTCCCCACTTCCACGCCATGTGCGGGGCTTTCACGGGTGTAGGTTTTCCCACTGGCAGCCTGTTGCCATTTTCCGTTGATAAGTATGTTGTAATGATGCGGTTTTTTAGGTAATTGATTCATGGTCTTCAGTGGTTTTATTGTTTCATAATCTGATTGATCTCTAGTACAGATCCGAGAAGAAAGTATATTTTTTATGCGATAGTAATTCCCAGGCCAGATAGCACAATTCTGTCATGTGATAATCTCCCCACATGCTCGATTCATTGCAAGGGACCTTCCGGCCTTCCGGTATGTGGTCCCATCCGTTAGGCCGGTGGTAAACAGAGTGGAGCAGCAGTCCCTGGTGATCTTTGGAGGTGGAAAGGTAGGATTCTGAAAGCAGGGTTTTTAGGATTTTCCAGCCTGCAGAGTTGTAACGTTCCGCTTTCACCTGATTTTCGTCTTTCAGATATTGCCCGAGCCTGATCAATCCCTGTGCTCCTATGGCTGCGGCCGAACTGTCGACCGGTTCAAAATCATTAAATGGGTCCGCCGGTTGGTCCTGATACCTGCCCAGTCTGTGTAATGAAGGTGCTCCTGTGTCCCAGTAGGGGATTCCATCAGCTGCGGAGTGGTCCAGGTAGAAATCGCAGGTGGCTTCCGCTGCTTCCGTGAATAGTTGAGTGGCTGTGGCAACAATATTCAGGTCACTCTTTTCAGCGTCGAGGAATTCCAGGAATTCGGCAAATCCGAGCATGGCCCAGCTTAACCCCCTGGTCCAGGTAGAAAAACCTGAGTATCCCTGCTGGGAATTGGGACATCTGAACTGGCCGTCATTGATATTGAAGATCGATTCGTGTGCAGTTCGCCCCCGAATATCATACTGATCCCGGCCTTCCCCGAAATATACTGCATATTTTGCAGTGGTCATGCCATGAATGACCGCCCTCTCCAACAGATTGATCACCCGGTCTCCTTCTTCCAGCATCCGGTGGCCCAGGAGGTGGGATGCCAGCAAGATGCGGAGTGTCCGCATGGTATCGATGAACAGGGAGTGGGGTCCGTTGAAGGAGTAGACATAACCACCCTCGTTCACCCTCGTCCACCTTCTGGCCTGAACGGCCCCCGAGGTTTTAATCGCCAATCGGTAAAGTGCTTTTTCTTCGTCACTGCTTTGATACAGACCCCTGTTTGATGCACGCAACAGATTTCCATAGGTGCTCAGGTTATTGAATCCGTGGTCATGCACCCCGAAATGGGTGATATGGGGGGCCATGTGTTTCAGTGTGGCTGACCTGCCCATCTCAAGCATTTCATGGTCACCGGTTGCCAGAAATACCAGCAGCGGGATCCCGTGCTGGAAACCCTGGGTCCATTCGGTCCACCCCCTGGTGGTATAGCGCCCCATGATGGTGAATACCGGCGAACCCTGACTTCGATCATATTCTTTCTGAAGCAAAACGACTTTTTCGGCTGCCAGCTCCCAGAATTTTTCCAGATCCGGTCTGAATTCCTGTTTCTGAATGGACGATTCGGTCAGTTTCAATGCTCTCCGGTGTTACTGTTGGCAATGTTCATAGCCAGTATATCAAACTGAAGGTCGCTGCCGGAGGTCGTTCTTCCCGGATCCATCAGGGCAGCTTTGGCCAGCCGGAACGCTTTGGGGCTCAGTGAGGCCAGATGAAAGAGAATCGATTCCAGATCCTTCTCCTCATCACCTACTTTTAATACCCTGGTAAGTAACCCCAGTCGCATGGCTTCATCCGCATGGATCTTGTCATTCAGCATCACTACTTCCTTGGCCCTCGCTTCTCCCAACAGGATGCGTAATCTGGTCATGCCCCCCCAGCCCGGAAGCCATCCGTGCTGAAGCTCCGGGGAGGAAATCACCGTTTGTGAAGTACCTACCCGGATATCGCAGGCAAGTGCCAATTCCAGGCCACCACCAATCGCATATCCATCCAGCAAGGCAACAACGGGCCGGGGAAAACCTGCAATGCGGTTGAAAACACTGTTTCCCAGAATGATCCATTCCTCCGCCTGTTCGGACGAAAGCGACCGGAATTCCTTCAGATCTGCCCCTGTCGAAAATGCCCGGTCACCTGCACCCTTGATCAGCAGGACATTTAAATCTGGATCTTGCTCCACACGGTCCAGGCTGTCACTGATCGCGTGTAACATCTCAAATCCCATACAATTCAGCTTCTCGGGGTTATTGAGGGTGATTATTGCGGTTTTTCCCCGTGTTTCAGATATGATTTTGTTCGACATATGCCTCGTTTTTATCCCATGCTTTACGAAGTCCCAATAATCCTTCGCTGAATATCCGGGAATCCATTTTTTTCAAATTTGGGGAGATTACGGGCCGGAACTCCATCATATCCAGCACATCCTTCTTTAAATCGCATCCTGGAGCGATTTCGATAAGAGTGAGTCCTTCTTCCTTTAGTTCAAATACAGCCCTTTCTGTAACGTATAATATCCGCTGTCCTTTTTGAAGTGCATACTTCCCTGCAAAAGTCACTTGCTGGACTTCTTTAAGGAATTTGCTAAACTTTCCGGGATGTGTCACTTTTACACCTTTCGCAGAGATATCCTGGGCTGACTTCACAGCGAAAGATCCGCAGAAGACTACCTTTTTTGCATTCTGGGAGATATCGATGGATCCTCCGCAACCGGTGATAATGTTACCGAAACGACTCGAGTTGACGTTTCCGGACTCGTCGACCTGGGCAAAACCAAGGAAGGCTATATCCAGCCCCCCTCCCTGGAAGTAATCGAACTGGTATCCATCATCCAGAATGGCTGTCGGATTATACATGGCCCCGAAATTGAGGCCGGTCGTGGGAATTCCGGCAATGGCCCCCTGCTCGATCATGAATATGATCTGGTCGGTTATCCTTTCCTGCCGGGCGACAATCGGAACGCCGTCGGACATGCCATAGCCAAGATTCACATATGCGCCTCTGGCCAGCTGCATTGCCGCACGGCGACTCACCACCCTTTTAACTCCTTCCAGTTTCAGTGTTCCCGGGTCATAATCGACATTTCTCTTTACAAGGGCCGGATCAAAGGGTGAAAGGAATGTCATACCCTGGTCCGGATCTTTTAGGACATAATCGATAAATATTCCAGGCACTTTTACATGTCCGGGTTCCACGTGCCCATCTTCAATCCTTTTGACCTGCGCGAAAACCAGTCCCCCGTTAACTTTGGCAGCCTGAGCAATGGAAAGCATGGCAAATGATCCCACTTCTTCTTCCATGGTCAGGTTTCCCTCGGCATCCAGAGTAGTTCCCCGGATGATTGCAACATCAATGGGCCGTGATTTATAAAAGAGGTACTCTTTTCTGGAGAGTCGGATCACTTCCACTATATCCTCTTTTGTACGCTGGTTGATTTTGCCGCCCTCCAGGCGGGGATCCACAAAAGTATGCAATCCGACGTGAGTGATCACACCTGGAGAACCGGATGCGGTTTCTCTCATCAGGTGACTCAGGACCCCCTGAGGCAGGTTATATCCTTCGATCTTCTCCTCCACTGCCAGTTGGACCATTTTTGGAGCATTCCCCCAGAATCCTCCAATATTGACTTTTACCAATCCTTCCAGAGCGATGTGGTTGAGCCCCCTTGTATCATTATCACCGATCCCGCAAGGGTTTATGATAGTCAGATTGCGGGGTTTACCGGTTTCCCTGAAGAGCTGTCCCAATTCCGACAAAATCTTATCCGGGACGGCATGCCCGGCGCCTGCTCCGCCAATGGCAACAGTCGATCCGTCTTTTATCTTCCCAAGCGCTGCTTTCGGGTCCACAAGTTGATACATCAGATTCAGAGTTTTATTTAACTAATATTGCCCAGGATAATGGCTCCGGCCGTTGCTATTACAACACCTACCAAAGTCAGTCTGGCCGCCTTCGATGTCGGATCAGGTTCCTTGAGGATATAAACTCCGATAAGTGCATTGACCACCACGCATAACTGCGCAATGGTAAAACCCCTGCCCGTGCCCAGAATTTCCATCATGGCCAGTGCACCGTAGTTTCCGATACCCCAGAGAAAACCTGTACTCATCACCCGGACATAATGAGACCCTTTCTCTAAACGAATGGATGATTTAGTAACCAGAGAGATGACGATACTGCCAAGAAACATTCCGATGGCCAGTGGAAGGGTTCCGATCCACATATTGAAATCCGGATTGTTCGCAGTTCCGATCTGAATGGGGATGAAATAGGTGGCAAAACCAATGCCTGCACCGATGGCACCCAGAAGCCCGGTTACACTTATTCTTTTGCCTTTTTCCTTATCACTGCTGCTACCGGCAAAAATAATCATCAATATCCCCCCGATGATCAGTAGCATTGAAGCCAATGCCAGCATCAGGATGGTCGGTTCTGTTTCCAGGAACTCACCGAACAGGATCACTCCCCAGATAATGGCAACCACAATATTCATGGGTGCCCATATACCGAACGCTTTTGCCATCCCCAGGCGGTTCGTTCCCACAAAGGCACTCAATCCGCTCAGCGACCAGATGACCCCCCCCAGAACGGGAAACCAGAAGGTAGTGGCATTCAACCCTTCAAATCCAACAAAAACAGAAGCAATGAGGGCGAGGATCAGTACAGCCAATGTAACATAAAAGGTCCGGGTCTGCTGTCCCTTCATTGGCACTTTTTGAGAGGGTGCCAGCCAGGTTCCCCATGCTAAAACGGTGATAACGGCGTAGATAATTCCAAGTGCGGTCATGGATAACACGTGTTAGATTAGTGAAAAAAAAATTATAGTGAATCTCGTTCCATAATTACAGAGTCAAATATCATAATTTCAGAAACCTCCCGGTCCTCATCGATCATCTGAATGAGTGTGGTTATGGCTGATTCAGACATTTTATCCAGAGGCGGTTTGATGCTTGTCAACGGAGGTTGAAGTAAAGAAGAGGCATCAATATCTCCGAAACCAGCTACTGCCAGATCTCCTGGAATGGTTAGCTTTAATTCCTTCGCTGCATCATATATTCCATGAGCAACCGGATCATTCACGGCAAAAATCGAGTCCGGGAGATCACCGGACTTGGCCAGTTTCAGCAACGCCTGACGACCACTTTTACGGGTCAAATCGACAGGGAAGAGGTGACTGGGAAGATCGGCTTCTACCATGGCCAGCTCATATCCCCTTTTTCGCTCATAGGAGATATTCAGGTAGGAAGGTCCCGTGAAGTGATATATCCTCCTGTACTGCTTTTTGATTATCAATTTGGTAAGTTCGTAAGAGGCTTTCATATCGTTGGTTACCACGGAAGATTGAGTGAATGAATATGGATGCCTGTCAAAAAAAAGCACTTTACAACCTGCCTGCCGGGCAAGCTCATATGCGGTGTTCTGCCTGCAATTCTGAGCCACATCCAGGATGATTCCATCTACCCTCATGGAGAGGAGGGTCCTGATGTTGTCCAGCTCACGTTCCTCGTCTTCGAAGGAAACCGTAGGTATGAGATTGTATCCATATTCCCTGGCCGTCATATACATCCGTTCTATGGAGTAAGAGAAAAAGGAGTGTGCAATTTTCGGAAATACGACCCCCAGTGTCCTGGTCCGCCTGGAGGAGAGGCTTCGGCCTATAAAATCCGGGATGTATCCCATTTCCTTGGCCCTCTCCTTGACTTTTCTGATCGTTTCCTTGGCGATCTCAGGATGGTCCTGCAGTGCTTTGGTCACCGTAACCCTCGAAATATTAAGGCTTTCAGCAATGTCTTTCTGACTGACTTTTTTCAAAGGATCATTCGATTTTACACGTGTTAAAATATAACTGATTTCTCAATAATCCAAAAGAATCTTTTCCGTTCTGATCAAATCATTCATTTTAAACTTAAATATACGTGTTTCCGCTTTTTTTTCTATCAAACAATTCTTTAAGACGGAATTCGAAAGAATTACCGATTATTAATAAGTTGGAATCACCTCCCGGATGGTTCCGTCCTCGTTATAGTGTAGTTTATCGAAGCAGATGGATCGGCCGAAAGGGTGCGGGCTGCCTTCATGACCTCAGCTGAACTTTTGTTCCACCCCGGGGTGATTCCTGTAGTAGAGGTCGGAGTTATGATAGAACATGTACCATTGGTCCCTTGTAACGGGCGATGGAGTGATGGTTGGTGCCGCTGTTCATTTTCGGCAGGATGACCCCTTTGTATTCAAATGGTCCCGGGGGATGGTCGCTCATGCCATACTTGATCTCGCCGCTTTTTCCCACATAGGAGAGGTAGTAGGATCCCCGATGCTTGTGCATCCAGACCGCCTCGAAAAAATCATCCGTACCCTCCAGCAGGTATACCTTTCCGTCGTAGGAGATCATGTCCTCGTCATGTGAAGGATACACAAACAGCGTGTCGTTGAATACCCGTGCCGAAGGATCGGCGGTATACATGTGGGTGATGAAGGGATTCTGAGCCGGAGAGCTCTGCCATATCAGTATCAACGCGGGAATCAGTAGTGCTCTCATCGTATGGTTTCTCCCTGACGGATTACTGCACAACCAATTTAGATATAATGTATTAGCGGTTCTTTTTCCTCCGCTCAAACAGCCTCCTGAAGAAGCCCTTTTTCCGCAACTCCTCGAAGGGCCTGAAGCGGTGGGGTTCATCTTCCCGGTAATCTTCGCAGTCGAGCTGGTCCAGGATCTCCTGGGGCAGGTCGAAATAACCGTTTACCCGGTTTCCCCGGGAATAGTCCGTTGAAGCCTTTTGCATGAAGAGCCCCCAGAGGGGCAGTGCGGTGTGGGCACCCTGGCCCAGCTCCAGGGTCCGGAAACGTACCTGAGGCAGATCGCCCCCCACCCATGCTCCGGCCACCATCCCGGGAGTATATCCTATGAACCAACCGTCGCTGTAGTCCTGGGTGGTGCCGGTCTTCCCGGCCATCTCCGAACGGATATCATAATAGGAGACCAGGCCGGTGGCCGTTCCTTCTCTGACCACTTTGGTCAGTAGTCCGGTCATCAGTTGCGCCTCCTCCGGGGTGCAAATGGCCATGGATGACCGCTCCTCCGGAGCCTGATAGAGGATATTGCCTTCCCGGTCCTCGATCCGCTCCAGCCATACCGGCTCCATAGCCACTCCTCCATTGGCGAAGGCCTGGTAAACGCCGACCATCTCCAGCAGGGAGACCTCCCCGGAGCCCAGGGCCAGGGAGGGGACCGGGGGCAGGGGAGATCGGATGCCCGCATTTCCGGCCAGCAGGACCACACTGTCGATCCCCGCCTCCATCATGAGCCGGACGGTGACCGTATTGACCGAGTGGACCAGGGCTCCTTTGAGCGAGTAGAATCCGCCGTAGGTTCCGTCGGCATTCCGCGGGGTCCAGTCATCATAATCCTCATAAACCACACTGTCGTTGGCATAGAAGTCGCAGGGGGAGAAGCCCTGGCGGAGGGCTTCCAGGTAGACCAGGGGTTTGAAGGTGGAGCCTGCCTGCCGCCTGGCCAGGACGTGGTCGTATTTGAAGTGGCGGTGGTCGATGCCGCCGACCCAGGCCCGGACCCGCGCCGTTCCGGTCTCCATGGCCAGGAACCCGGCCTGCAGGAATTTCAGGTAGTGTTTGATGGAATCGAGTGTATTGAATTCTTTTTTCTCAGGGCCTTCCCACGTGAATACCTCCATAGGGCGCGGGCTCTCCCCGTACATATCCTCCGTGAGTGCTCCGTCATAGTTGATCATCAGATGCTCCGCCGGGATATCTCTCCAGAGATCCCTCTCTTCCCAGTGCCGGTCGAACAGTTCCTGGAGCCTCGACATCCTGTCCCGGACTGCCGATTCGGCATGTGCCTGCAGCCGGCTGTCGATGGTCGTGTAGACCCGGAGCCCGTCGGTATAGAGGTTACGGGAACCCCGCCCCTGTTTCTCCTCCTCCAGGCACCACTCCTCCAGCTCCTGACGCAGAAACTCCCGGAAATAGGGAGCGATCCCGGCATCGTGGGGGAGGGGATGATAGTCGATCTGCAGGGGCAATTGCCGGAGGGAATCGGCTGCAGACTGCTCCAGATATCCGTACCGGGCCATCTGCCCTAGCACCACATTCCGCCTTTCAGTTGCCTTCTCAGGGTGGCGGACCGGATGGTAGGTCATGGTGGCCTTCAGCATGCCCACCAGTGTGGCGGCTTCCACGGTGTTGAGCATTCCGGGCTCCTTGCGGAAATAGCGCATGGAGGCCGAACGGAGTCCGAAGGTATTCTCGCCGAACGGGACGGTGGAGAGGTAGAGCAGCAGGATCTCCTCCTTGGTGTAGAGTTCCTCGATCCGCCGGGCGGTCATCATCTCTTTGATTTTATTGACCGTTATGGAGAGGGGTCCGAACCGGCCCCGGGGATAGAGGTTCTTGGCCAGCTGCTGGGTCAGGGTACTGCCTCCCCCCGAGCTGCGGTCCCCCATCAGAAGCGATTTGAAAAAGACCCTTCCCAGGCTCCGGTAGTCGATTCCCCGGTGTTCATAAAAACGCACATCCTCGGTGGCCACCAGCGCCTCCCTGACCACCTCCGGCACCGCTGCGGGATCGAGGTACTGCCGGTTCTGGATGTGCCAGGTGCCCATCAGCGCCCCGTCGGCCGAGTAAACCTCCGTAGCCACAGGATTCCGGATCTCCTGAAGCTCCTGCCGGGCCGGCAGCGCACCGAAAACCCCCGCCCGGACTAGTAGGACGAGGGCGGCACCCAGCAGAATAATTGCTCCCGCAAAGATCACCAGTGCCTTCAGTATCCTCAGGCTCCATGGTCCTGTCAGGCTCCCTCTGCGGGACCGGATCGCTTTTTGGGCCGTGCTCCCTCTGCGGGACCGGATCGCTTTTTGGGCCGTGCTCCCTCTGCGGGACTGATTCCCTTTTCGGGTGGGGCTCCCTCTCCGGGCCTGGTTTGGTTTTTTCTGCTGCGGCATATGGGATAAACTGCGGATCCGGGCTTTCTATTATGGGGCAGTGTGAGAATCTCTCATATCTTCAGACCTTCAGCACCCACCTGCATCCTTCTCCGGCCCCATAAGAGCCGATCTCCAGCAGGTACCAGTGACCGCCTTCTCTGATGGCCGATCCGTTTTTTCTCGGTTCAAAATCCAATAATATCTGATAATATTGGAATATCAATCCAAAATTATCTCATTTTATTCGTTGACCATTCATCTCTCTTTTTGACCATCTGTCGTTCCCATCTGTCACTCCGGGGAAATATATTTCCCCTGCCCGCTGTTGAGCCATAAATTTGGTTCGAAAACAGCGCAGAATGAAAACGGTATTGATCCTTACAGGTTGGTTGATCTCCATGCCATTGGCTGCCCAGCAAGCGATCTGGGGCAGGATCATAGATGATAAAGGAAAACCGGTGGCCTATGCCAACGTTTACCTGGAGGGATCCTATGACGGGACCATTTCCGACAGCCTCGGGGTTTTCAGCCTTGAAACCAGTTTCACCGGAGAGCAGCTCCTGAGGGTGAGCTACATCGGTTATGAGACATGGACCCGCCTGTTGGAGCTTTCCGGAAAGGATACAACACTGGCAGTGGAGCTGGAGACCGAAGCCAGTGAACTGGATGAGGTGACCATCATGGCGGGGACCTTTACGGCCAGCGACCGGAAAAAGTCAGCCACCCTGGATTCCTACGATATTGCCACCACGGCCAGTGCCATGGGGGATATCTACGGGGCCTATGCAACCATGCCCGGTTCCCAGCGGGTGGGCGAGGAGGGGATGCTTTTTGTGAGGGGAGGGGACAGTTACGAGACCCGGACCTATATGGACGGGTTGCTGGTCCAGTCCCCCTATTTTGCGAATTTGCCGGAGGTCCCCACCCGCGGCCGCTATTCCCCGTTGCTCTTTTCGGAGACCGTTTTCAGCACGGGGGGTTATTCGGCGGAGTACGGTCAGGCGCTCTCCTCGGTGGTGGATCTGACTACCAATGGTCTGGAAACGGAGAATAAGTCCAGCCTGACCCTGATGACGGTGGGAGGCAGTGCCTCCATGGGCAGGCGCTGGAACAGATCCTCCCTGGCACTGTCGGGTCTCTTTACCAACAATGCGCTTCACAACCGGCTGTTCAGGTCGAACATTGACTGGATCCGGGATCCGTTTATGGCGGACGCCACTATGATGTTCCGTCAGCAGGTCGGGGAATCCGGTTTGCTCAAAGTGTTCACCTCCTGCAACTACAACGGGTTGGAGATGAACTATGATAATTTTCCGGAGGGATCCATGGACCGGTTGCAAATGAAAAACCAGAACGTTTATACCAATTTCCATTATTCCGGGGCGTTGGGGGAGAACTGGCTGATCCGCTCCGGCATGGCCTGGAACCGGGATATGGAAAGGCTCAGGTACCGCAACGACCTTCATCTGACCACCCTTTCGGCCCGACAGGCCAAGGTGGTGGTAACCCGACTGGCTTCAGAAAAACTGAAAGTCAGACTCGGCGCGGACCTGATACATGAGACCTATGACCGGGAGTTTGAGACCGACTCCGCCATACAATTGGATCTGAACGACCGGCAACCAGCCGCATTTACCGAGGCGGACCTGAAGCTCCATAGGAAACTGGCTCTTCGATTGGGAGTCCGCGGGGAGTACTCTTCCCTGCTGGAGAAAGCCTATCTTTCACCCAGAGTGTCTGCAGCCTTCAAAACAGGCGCATACAGCCAGGTTTCCCTGGCCTGGGGGAGTTTCTATCAGACGCCCGGTTTCGAAAAAATGATGGTGGCCCGGGATTTGTCCGCAGAAAGAGCTGTTCACTACATCCTCAATTTCCAGTACAGAAGAAACAGGAAAATGCTTCGCATGGAAGCCTATGTGAAACAGTACAGGGACCTTGTGAAATACCGGACGGAATACAGTCCCGAACCCGGCGACTATTCCAATAATGGTTCAGGATATGCAAGGGGAGTGGACCTGTTCTGGAGGGACCAGTCCAGCCTGAAGGGACTGGATTACTGGGTTTCCTACAGCTATCTGGACACCGAGCGCGATTACAAAGATTTCCCCTATGCGGTGGCCCCCTCCTACGCATCGGCCCACAACCTCTCGCTGGTTTGCAAGTATTTCTTTTCCCGGATCGTGACATTCGGCGGATTCACCTACTCCTTCGCCAGCCCGAGGCCATATCACGATCCCAACAGGGATGGATTTATGCAGGGCCGGACTCCGGCCTACCATGATTTGAGCCTGACCCTGAGCCATTTGACAGCACTCCGGGGAAATCAACTGGTGATCCACCTGACGGTTTCCAATCTGTTGGGAGTAAACAATATCTATGGCTACCAGTTCACCCGGTCACCGGGAGAGGATGGCCAATATGCCTCACAGGCGGTGATCCCTGCCTCTGGCAGGCAGGCGGTCCTGTTATTTCTTATTTCACTATAAAACTCATATTAAGATGAAAACTAACATTTTATGTACAATGTATCCGGCCGTTTTGTGGATTTTCTTACTGGCGGTTACAACGCCTTCGATTTCGGCCCAGTCGATTTCAGCCCAGTCGGTTTCAACCCGGTCGGCTTCGGACAGGGAGGAAGGATACCAAAAGGCCATGACCGATGCCATTTCGCTCCTGGAAAAGGCTGCGGACAAGCAGACTTACCTGGATTGCGCCGGGCGCTTTGAGCGGATTTCCGTGGCGGAGAAAGATCGCTGGATTCCCCTTTACTATGGGGCTTATTCTCTGATTATCCTCAGCTTCAGCGAAGAAGACGGCCAGCAGAAGGACCTGATACTGGACCGTGCGCAGAAAAACCTGGATGCCGCACTGGAGCGGGCCCCGGATGAATCGGAGCTGCACGTTCTGCAGGCCTTCCTGTATCCTTCCAGGATCCTGGTGGATCCGGCAGGCAGGGGGATGGAGTATATGGGAAAGATGTCAGCTTCCCTGGAAAGGGCCAGGTCTCTTGATCCGGAGAATCCCCGGATCTACTACCTGGAAGGAGTGCAGATCCTGAATCTTCCACCATCCATGGGGGGCGGTGCAGAGATGGCCAGGCCGATCCTGGAGACTGCCCTGAAGTATTTTGAGAAGGTTGTAGCAGAAGATCCACTCCTGCCGCACTGGGGGGAACAGGCTACCAGGGATGAACTGTCCAAACTGAACCAGTAAACGATCAATTCGTTATCTTGTATTCCGATGGATCCTCCCAAGAGGCGTAAGAAATGGCTTTCCTTTCTGAGGGACCTCCTCATCCTGGTGCTGATCGGGAACGTGCTGGCACTGGTCACTGTTCCCATGGAAGTGTGGAGTGTGGAGGTATTTCTTCAAAATTGCATGTTTTCAGTCGGGATCGGATATCCGGCCATGCGTGGGATGATTTACATTTCCATTGTTCTGGAGCGGAAGTTCCCCTGGCTGGAATCGCCTCTCAAACGCCTGATTTATCAAGTGGTGAGCATGACGCTCTTTTCGGCGCTGATCATCCTGATAGGATTTGGGCTCTGGTTCGAGGTGGTAGCAAAAATCGGTATCAGGGAGAACCTGCCTTACATCCTTCCGGTACTTAAGGTTGTCTACATCTTCATATTTCTTTCCATGCTCGTTGGGAACACCGTGTTGTTTTTCAAGAACTGGAAAAGGGCCACTATTCAGAAGGAGGAATTGAAACGGGCCCATCTGGCACTGCAGAACCAGTCGCTGAGAGACCAGATGAAACCACACTTCCTGTTCAACAGCCTCAGCTCCCTGGTCACACTGATCAACACCAACCAGGAGAAGGCCACACAGTTCGTGCACAAGCTCTCAGATGTTTACCGGTATGTGCTGGATCAGCAGCAAAACGAGCTGGTCGCCCTGGAGGAAGAACTGGCATTTCTGGAAAACTACGTCTACCTACAGCGATTCCGTTTCGGGGAGCACCTCAGGGTTCGCCTTCTGGTCGGGGAAGTCAGGGGAGTCCTGGTTATACCGCTTTCACTTCAGATGCTGGTGGAGAATGCCATCAAACACAACGAAATATCGGCGAACCGACCCCTGGAAATCGAGATCGCCTCCATCGAAGGGAGGTATATTACCGTAAAGAATAACCTGAATAAAAAAGAGTTGATGGAGCATACCTCCGGGATGGGATTGGAAAACCTTCGCAAGCAGATCCGTTTTTTTTCCGACGATCCTATAGTGGTGGAACAGGAGGGAGGATTTTTCATCGTACGGATCCCCACATTTCAATCCGGTGACCTGCCATGAGAACATTGATCATTGAAGATGAGCATTTGACGGCAGAGCGGATCCGGTCACTGATCCTGGACCTGAAGAAGGATTGTGAAGTGCTGGCCATCCTGGAATCGGTGAAAGCTGCCGTGGAATGGTTCAGGGACCATGAACAACCCGACCTGGTGTTCATGGATATCCAGCTGGCCGACGGGATCTCCTTCGATATCTTCAACCAGGTGGAAATGGATGTTCCGGTGATTTTTATCACTGCTTACCAGGAGTATGCGGTAAGGGCTTTTAAAGTGCACAGTGTGGACTATCTGCTGAAGCCGGTTTCCGGGGAAGATCTGAAAAAGGCTCTGGAAAAATATGACCGCTACTACCGGGAGGGGCATGACTTTCCACGTATCGACCCCCGGCTACTGGGAAATATCATGAAAATGGCCGGAAGATCCTATAAATCCAGATTTATGGTCAGGGTAGGGGAACGGATCCGGGCCGTGGAGGTCAAGGATGTGATCTACTTCTACAGCCTCGAAAAGGCCACCTACCTGCATACCTCCAGCCATCGTAATTATGTCATCGATTATACACTGGACGCCCTGGAAGAGATAGTGGACCCGGAACGGTTTTTCAGGATCAACCGTCAATTTCTTACCTCGGTGGAAGCCATCAAAGAGATGATCCATTATTCGGGTACCAGGATTAAGGTCTCACTGGCTGGTTCGGAGGACGACCGGATATACGTCAGCAGGAAACGGATCCCGGCTTTCAGGGAATGGCTTGACCGTTAAAATCCTGTTGTTTTCTCAGTCCCACCCCCAGCACCAGGATGTCGTCGATCTGTTCCTGGCCGGCCCTCCAGATCTCGTGCTCTTCCCGGAGGATGGCCCGTTGTTCCTCCAGGGGCTTGTGGCAGATTTCCCGGAGTAATTTCCGGAAGCGGACCGACTTGAAGGTTTTCCTCTCCAGTCCGCCGATCTGGTCCACATAGCCGTCGGTGAACAGGTAAATGATATCGCTGTCACTGAAGGATAGTTCTTTATTGCTGAAAGACCCCCTCTCTTCCCAGTAGATCCCGACCGGCATCCGGTCGCCCCGGATGACTTTGAGTTTGCCGTCGCTGATCAGGTACATGGGACGGAATGCGCCCGAGAACTGGATCTTCTTCCGCTCCAGATCGACCGTACACAGGGCCATTTCCATCCCCTCCTTGGTCTCGTCCCTGCGGCCGCTCTGGCCGAGAGCCTTGATGATCTGTGAGCGGAGACTGTTCAGAATCTCATTGGGCCGGGGATCATCCATGCCGGTGACGATCTCGTTCAGAAAGCTGATTCCCAGAATGCTCATAAAAGCTCCGGGAACACCGTGTCCGGTACAATCGGCCACTGCAATGATCAGCAGGCCGTTCTTACGGGCCACCCAGTAGAAATCTCCGCTGACGATATCCTTCGGTTTGTTCAGTACGAAATGGTCGGGCAGCAGCCGGGTCAGTTCCTCCGGCGGAAGCATCAGGGCGTTCTGGATCCGGCTGGCATAGATGAGACTGTCGGTGATATTGGCTTTCTGACGTTCTATCTCCCGGGTCCGTGCCATCACTTTATGTTCCAGGTTCCGGGTGGCATCCTCCATGGCATCGACCAGATTCCTGTTCTGGATCTTCAGGTTGTAAAGTTCCATCGCGTTGTCGATGCTCATTTTCAGATCCTCCCCAGTCCATGGTTTGGTCACGTAGCGGTACAGGTTTCCCCTGTCATATTCACTCAGGATGGTCTCCTTCTCTCCATTACCGGCAAGGATCATCCGCATGCTTTCAGGAAAGCGGTATCTGACCAGCTCCAGGAATTCCATTCCATCCATATCCGGAAGTTGCTGATCGGAAATCACCAGTTGAATAGTCTTCTGCTCCATGATTTCAAGTCCCTTTTTACCCGATCCGGCCGAATGAATGAAATACTCCCGGCTGAAGGCTTTTTCGAAGCGTTCCAGATTCTCTTTCGAACCGTCGACGTAAAGGATAGAGTATATGGGACTGGAAAAATTCATGTACGGCAAAAGTACGCAATGCAATCTTAAATACACCTGATATGTATAAGGATCACTCCCTGTTTTTCAGCGCAGCGATGGCCAGCAGCACTCCCAGAACGATCCCGAGAAAGGCGGCGAAAAGGACCCTGTACTCCTCCGGCAGTAAAAAAGTGATGGTCTGAGCAGGGATCCAGAACAGGGGGATGGTGCGTTTAAACACGAAATGCCACTGCACATCCCAGTTGATCTCCCGGAAGATCCGGGCGAACTCTATCCTGCTCAGGAAGCCCCCGAGTGTTCCTCCTTTCTCAATGATATGTCTGTCGGTGATTTTGTGAAAGGTCATCATCACCGGGGCGTAAAACAGGTTCAGGGCGGCAGATATGGAAAATGCCACCAGCACTTTTCGCCAGCTCAGGCGGGCATCCAGCAGTGACCCGGCGTCGCTCATCCCCAGTTTCTCGAGTAACTGCGGCGTGCCGGAGGCAAAAATGGCAAACGCCATGTAGATGGTTGTCCCGATAAATCCCCAGACCATGGCCCTGGGAAGCAACCCGAAACCTTTCTGGCGGTAGCGTCCGGTTTTGATCCTGAGCCCGATCACCTCTCCCAGGGTGGCAAGGATGGAGAATTTGATAAAACTCATCACCAGGCCGTGCTCTGTGTTAAGAAGGTAGTAGGTATCGAATACCGGATCGAATACAAAAAAGGGGAGGAAAAAGGCGATCATCCCCAAAGCAAAGAGCAGATCCTTTCGCATGCTGCGAAAATAGATAAAATACTTTTGTCCTGGGCTGATATTTATTCAGTCCATTCCACCGTTACAATGATCTCGTTCCTTCTGCCGAAGGGTTTGTAGGGGGGATCGTATCCCAGAAAACGGAATGGACCGTGATATGGGATCTGCTTCCCGTCCAGCAGTTTTTTCAGCTTTTCGGAGTAAGACCGGATGCGGCGGTCCGAGGCGTATCCTTTGAACCGGAGTGCGGCCACATATTCATCACCGGTCCTCTCCAGTTCCACATCGGAGTTTTCAGGTGCGGGCAGATTTTCCAGGTCGTATGCGGAGGGCATCACGAAACTCATCGATGAGAGGGAATCATTGATATCCATGTGGACCGGCGAGGTCATGGCGATCTTCTGTCCGGATTCGTTTCCCCCGAAAATGTACCCCGCCAGCTTCCGGAACCCGGGATAGGCCAGCTCGCGGTAGCTTCGTGCCGAGGAATGGATGGTGGCCAGAATGGCAGAGGGATAGTACCTGATCTCGAACTCCTTCTCTTTGTGAACGATCCGGTAGGACTGTTTTTCGGTTTTATCGGCAGCCATGACGGTAGTGATTTGAACAATCAAAAGACTGAATATAATAACTGAGACCTTTATCATTTGGAAACTGTCTCCATATGGGTTACTGATAGAAGGGACAATCTTCGGACTGATATGTTTTCTTCGCATGCATTCCAGGAGCGATCGAAACTTAAATGTATTATCTTACAAACTAGTTCGAAGGTCCGGGATCGCCTTTTGAGAATCAGGCTCCCGAAAACTGAAATGCTCCGTGGAGCTGGGTATTTTACAGGATATTGTCATCATATTCGCCCTGTCGACTGTCGTCAACCTGGTCTTCTCCAGGCTGAAGATCCCGACGGTGGTCGGGTATCTGCTGACCGGCATCGTGGCGGGGCCTCATGTATTCTCTCTGATCGGCAGCCAGCATGAACTGGAGTTGCTGGCAGAAATCGGGGTGATCCTGTTGTTGTTCACCATCGGCCTGGAATTCTCTCTGAAGCATCTGCTGAAGATCCGCAGGATCGTTTTTCTGGGAGGGTTCATCCAGGTGTCGCTCACCGCAGGGGCGTTCTATATGTTGTCCCGAACCCAGGCCCTCAACTGGCAGGCAGGCCTTTTTGTGGGTTTTCTGGCAGCCCTCAGCAGTTCGGCCCTCGTATTGAAACTCCTGCAGGAGCGCTCCGAACTTACCTCCAATTACGGGCGTACAGTGCTGGGGATCCTCATCTTCCAGGATCTGATGCTGGTGCCGCTGCTTTTGATGGCCAACCTGTTCGGCGGGGAGGCGTCGGCACTTCCCCGGGAGATCCTGCTGATGGGGGTGAAGGCTGCAGGGATCATCGGTTTCGTATTTGTGGCCAACAAATGGTTGCTGCCCAGGCTCCTGCACCTGATCGCGCGGACCAAAAGTCAGGAACTGTTCCTGATGTCTATCCTGCTGTTCTGCCTGGGGGTGGCACTGCTCACTTCCCGGTTGGGGATGTCGCTGGCCATCGGGGCTTTCCTGGCCGGACTGATGATCTCCGAGTCGGAATACAGTCACAATGCCTTTGCCAACCTGATCCCCTTTAAGGATATCTTTGCCAGCTTTTTCTTTGTCTCCATCGGTCTGTTGCTGGATCTCTCCTTCGTAATGGACAATCTGCTGCTGGTGGTGGTCACCGTGCTGCTGGTGATCGTACTGAAGACGATGATTGCAGGGGGGACCGGTTTTATCCTCGGACACACCTTTCGCGGGACCGTGCTGGTGGGGCTGGCGCTCAGCCAGGTGGGGGAGTTTTCTTTCGTGCTGGCCAAGATCGGGTTCGGTCTCGAGATCCTGCCCGAATTCTACTATCAGTTGTTCCTGGCCGTGGCGGTGATCACCATGGCGCTGACCCCTTTCCTGATGAAGGCCTCACAACCCCTTGCCGATACCCTCTTGAAGCTGCCGCTGCCGGGTTTCCTGGTGGAAGGAATCTTTCCCCTGCGGGAGATGGAGATTCCGGAGATGCAGAACCACCTGGTGATTATCGGAAAGGACAGCAGTGCACTGAAACTGGCCAGGATGGCTTCGCACTACAAGATCCCGCATGTATCGATTATTTTCGATCCTCTGCTGGCCAGGGAACGGATGAATGAAGGAGCCGCAGTAGTCTACGGGGATGCGGTTAACGAGCCCATCCTGAGAAAAGCATATGTGGAGAAGGCCGATATCACGGTGGTCTCCGTGGGAAGCCTGATCCCTTCCATGGCGATCATCGAAAGGGTCCGGGCTCTTAACCGGAATACTCACATTATGGTCAGGGCCCATCAGATCCAGCATGTGGAACAGCTTTACCGGATGGGTGCCGATCAGGTGATCCCTGAGAAACTGGAGATCGCCATCGATTTTTTTAACAGGGTCCTGGTACAGCGGCTGCACACCCGGCAGGAGGTCAACCGGATCATCGCGCACATCAGGAGCATGCACCTGGGCGAGCTGACCGACAGGGATCAGAAGCATCTTCCTTCCATCCTGGATGAATTCCCCAATGTGGCAGTTTCGGCCCTGGAGGTGGAATCAGGTTCTGAGGCGGAGGATCGTACCCTGCTGGATATTCGCCTGCGCAGCAGGAGCGGGGTGACTCTCCTGGCCATCCGGAGGGGCGGGGAGATCATCGAGCATCCTGAACCCGCCACCCGTTTCATGGGCGGCGACATCGTGTATGTGCTGGGCAATCCGGAACAGATCAACCTGGCTTCGGAGCTGTTCTCGGGCCGGGAAGATTCTTGATGTCCATTATTTGCTGAAAAAATGGACATGTCGATAGGTTAGCTTCAAAATTGGACATATCTTTACAGCGTGTTCAAAAAATACCATAAAATGGACATGAAATGGAGCTTTGACCGTCAGAAACCATTTAATCAGCTTCCTAATCTGCCTCCTCCGGATGATATCATAGATAAGGAAATACTGGTGACCTGGGGATTGGCCAGCAGAAATCTGGCAGCCTTAAACAAAAATCTTCAAAGACTGCCTGATCCGCTCATGTTGATCAACACCGTATCTTTAAGAGAGGCAAAGAGTTCATCGGAGATCGAAAACATTTTCACCACTGATGATGAGCTCTATAAAGCAATCTCTGATTCGGTCAGGGAGGAGAATGCATCGGGTGCAACCAAGGAGGTCCTTAGGTACAGAGAAGCTTTATGGGCAGGATATAATGATATCAAACAAACAGGAGTGATTACCCGGGATACTCTCGTTAAAGTCTTTCAGCAGATTAAAAATACATCTCAAACCAGCGAGGTAATATATACTCCGCCGAGAGGCGAAGGAGTTGTTCAGGCATATCTGGATAATCTAATTGAATATCTGAATGAAGAGAATGCCCGCAATTTGGATCCTCTGATCAGAATGGCTATTTCCCACTATCAGTTCGAGGCTATTCATCCCTTTTCAGACGGGAATGGACGAACTGGAAGGGTTCTATGTCTATTATATTTGATTACAAAGGATTTGCTTTCTCTTCCGGTATTGTACCTCAGCAAATATATCATCGAAAACAAACAAGACTATTATTTCGGGTTGGCGGGAGTTTCACAGAGGGGAGATTGGAAGGGATGGATATTATATATCCTGAAGGCTGTTCAATATACTTCAGCATATACAAATAGATTGATTGATGATATCATGGAACAAATGCTGTCTACCCTGGAGTTCGGTAAAGCAAGTCTGAAATGGTATAGCAAAGATGTGAATGAAATGTTATTCAGGCAACCCTATTTTAAACCGTCATTGATTAATCAGGCCCTTGGCCGAAAAAGCCGGACGACACTTACAAAATATATGGATGAACTTATCGGATTGGGCATTATCAGCCCCTTGAGAGAGGGTAAGGAGGTCTATTATCTGAATAATGATCTGGTCAGGATACTGGAAGATTAATTCTTATGAACAAAGCACTTCAACTTTTTCTGGCAGGTTGCCTGACGGCTGGCTGCAACAGCGGGAACCAGGAATGGGAGGATCTGATCGTCGACAACTCCCTGGAGGGCTGGCACTATTTTCAGGACGACGGAACGAAGGCCGGATGGGTTGTGGAAGACAATGTCCTGATATTTAACGGTCTCTCTGATCTGGAATCGGGCGAGGGAGATGCGAGCCTGATATCGGACAAGATGTACGAGAGTTTCGAAATCAAATTCGACTGGAAAGTGGAACCCGGTGGAAACAGCGGATTTATGTGGGGGGTCCGGGAAGATGAGAAGTACAATTATCCCTACCAGACCGGACCGGAGATACAGATTCTGGATCCGGGGATTTATGACGATCCCGAATCGGCCCAGGGGGGAGACGTGGAGATCCGGAATGCCCTGGAGGACCTGGAGGCCCATAAACATTTCGTGGGAGCCCTGTATGATATGTCGCCCCCTGCCCGGACCGATGTGGCCCGTCCGGCAGGAGAGTGGAACTCCTATCACATCACCATCGATTACAGCGCCAACCTGGGTGAGGTCGTCCTGAACGGTGTGCAGGTCAACTCCTTCCCTCTGGAAGGACCTGGATGGGAGGTCATGCTGGAGGAGAGCAAGTTCAGTCAGTCAGAGGACTATCCCTACCTGGGCGATGCCCGGTGGCACGATTTCGGCAAATTCTCCAGGGGACATATCTGCCTCCAGGACCATCCGGGCATGGCCTTTTTCCGGAATATCCGGATCAGGGAGCTGGATTAGAAAACTGCTCCATATAATCCAGGAAGATCTTTGCGGTGCGGTCCAGGTTTTCGATGGATCCGCCGCCTTCCAGGACTTCGCACATCTCGTAAACGATCCATCCCCGGTAGCCGATCTCCTTCAGGGCTCTGAACCAGGTGGTGTAGTCGATGATCCCTTCGCCCATGGGGACGGCCCGCATCACCGGCTGCTCCTCCCGGTAGTTGGTCAGGTTCGGTACATAGGTGTAGCGTGGAAGCCTGACATAGTCGGCCGCAATGGTATTGATGATGTAGGGCTTCATCTTCAGGACGGACGCCCTCAGCTCTTCCTCCGGGAGTCCCTGCAGAACCGGCGCCCAGGCATCCCAGCCGGCCAGCACGTTCGGGTGGTCCACCTCCTTTAACAGCCAGTACATGGCATCGTGGTGCAGGGCAATGTCGTGGTGGTTCTGTACGGCGAGTTTCACATCGTATCGGGCCGCCATATCCCCGGCCATCTTAAGTCCCTCCACCACCTGTGCATACTGGCGCTCATAGGGGATCCCCGGGCGTTCATACCCGGTGAAGATCCGGATCATGTCGGTTCCCAGGTCGCGGGCCAGCTCGGCCATCTCCCCGACCCAGGCAGCCTGGATCTCGGCATTTGGGATCCCGGGCTTGTCGATCCCGGCGGTGAAATCGGTATAGCCGGCCAGCCCCACCAGGGTGAGCCCCAGCGACTCTATTTTCGCCTTTAGCCTGGCCCGGTCCTCCTTGTCGTAGTCATGGGGCGAGAGATGGGGCCTTTTGGCCACCAGCAGCACTCCGTCATATCCCAGTTCGGCTGCCTTCTCCAGGAATTCATCCACCGTCAGCCGGGCCTGTCCCCTCCAGACTCCCAGATAACTTACCGAATGAAGGCAGGTTTTCGCCTCAAAATCGGCAGGATCGCCGGAGGGGATCTCCTGCGCATTTGCAGGTATTGAAATTATTGCCATCAAAATAGCGGTGATCAGCAGGTTTTTCATTGTTTATGTAGATTTTTATTTGAAACACATTCTCACTGAAAGTGCAATATACGAAGGACGAAACTTACCTGCAGAAAAACCATTCATTTTCACCGGAAAGAGGCGGATAGAAGTGGTAACCTTCCTCTTCGAAGGCTTTGAGGTCTTCGGGTTCACCGATCCGGTTCCGGATGATAAAGTGCAGCATCATCCCCCGGGCTTTCTTGGCATAAATGGTGACATTCCGGAACCCTTCCCCGTCCGACTCCTGGAAAACTGGGGTGATGATATCGTAAGGAAAGGATCGGGGGCTGATCGACCTGAAATACTCCTGCGAGGCCAGATTGATCAGCACCTTGGATTTCTGTCTGCCCGTGTCTTCCGCGATCCTTGAGGGGATGATCTCTTTCCAGAACCGGTAGAGGTCAGCCGCCTTTGCGGTCTTCAGTTTCGTTCCCATTTCGAGCCGGTAGGGCAGGATCAGGTCCAGCGGACGCAGCACCCCGTAAAGTCCGGAAAGGATCCTGACATGATCCTGGGCGAAAAGGAGGTCCTCTTCGCCGAGAGACCGGGCCTGCAGCCCATTGAAAACCTCCCCTGAAAAGGCCAGGATGGCATGCAGCCCTTCTTCTTCCGGATAGGATTTTTTCCAGGAAGCATACCTTTCAAAGGTCAGGGTGGCGAGTTTATCACTCACCTTCATCAGGCTTTTCAGGCGGGATACAGAGTATCCTCTGAGTTGTTCCACCAGTTTTTCCGCCTGCTCCAGGTAGTCCGGGAAGCTGTGATGACGGGTGATCCCGTGGGGAGAGGTGTCGATGGTTTTGGCCGGACCGAGGATGGTGATCATGGTGTCATTTTTTTGGATGGTGGCAAAAATATGAAAAGTGGATCAATTGGCAGGAGAGGGGAAATATCCTAACTTGGAAGGATCGAAGAATCCTCCACCCAAATGTCCAAATTATGAAAAACACTTTCGTGATACTGCTCCTGATGTTTTCACTCAGTCTGGGAGCCCAGGAACTCCGGGAAGCCGATGCACTGGTGCATCCCCGGGTGGCAGAAAGGAAGATCACCGTGGGAGGGAACGATGCCATGGTCAAAGGGTTCGACAACTTTGCCATTCAGCTGGCGGTCGATGCGCTGGAAGAGACCGGGGGCAGGGTAGTGCTGGATCCCGGCGAATATACCATCCATGCGCCTGTCAGGCTCCGCTCCCGTGTGCAACTGGCAGGATCGGGAAACGAAACGGTACTCAAGAGGGGAAAAGGGGTGCAGACCCGCTATGTCATCGATGCCGACTACGGGGAGCTGAAGCTGACCGTGGAGGATCCCTCCGGGTTCGAGACCGGGATGAAGGTGCAGGTGACCGACCGGGACAACTCCTCCTGCTGGAATGTCTCCACGGCCTACATTACCGATATCGAAGAGAATGTCCTTTATATCGGCCAGGGTCTGATCCGGGATTACCGGAGCGACCGCAACGGCCTGGTCTCCAATGCCTCCTCGGTCATCGAAGTGATCGGTGAAGAAAATGTCACCGTTTCCAACCTGGTGGTCGACGGGAACCGCCGGGAGAACTATTTCGCCGACGGCTGCAACAGTGCGGGCGTACTCATTTTAAGATCGACCCATATCACCCTGGACGGGGTCACGGTCAGGGATTTCAACGGGGAGGGGATCAGCTGGCAGATCACCGAGCATGTGACCGTGCGCAACTGCGAGATCTCCGGCAGCGGGAATACCGGGTTGCATCCGGGAACGGGGTCTCCCTTTTCGGTGATCGAGAACAATGAGATCCATCACAACGACCGGGACGGACTGTTTATCTGCTGGCGGGTATATCATGGCCGGGTAACCGGGAATCACATTCATCACAACGGGCGGTTCGGGATCTGCACCGGGCACAAGGACACCGATATAATCTTCCGCGACAACCATATCCACCATAACGGCAGCGACGGAGTGAATCTGAGAGGCGAGCGGAAAAGCAATGCACCCCACCGGAACACCTTCATGAACAATGTCATTGAAAACAACGGGACCGACGGGGGAGGGTACGGCTTCTCCATCAACTCTCCCGCCGAAGATCTTCTGCTGAAAAACAATACCTTCGGAAACTCTTCCGGGACCCAGAAGGCGGCTGTATATGTGTATCAGGGCGGATCCACTCCCGCCCTGGAAGGCAACCGTTTCGATACTCATGAACTGGGGAACCTGGTTTGGGAGAAGAAGTAGTGCAGTGTATGGGAAGGAGATTTTATAACACATACTACCCTCAGAATTATCTGATCAGGCATCCCCTGCAGGGTGCGGTCATTCTCTTCCTGTTTTCGTTTGGATTCACCCTGCTCTATCATCCGCTGAATGCACGGGCCAGCATATACTTCGGTTTTGAATTGACCATGTTGTTTTATACCGCAGCTGCTTCAGTGGTGGCTTGGTGGGCCATTATACTCCTGAAGAAAATCCCGTATTTCAGGAAACTCGGCCAGTGGACTATCATCAAAGAGATCGTGTTTATTTATCTCGTGCTACAGATGATGGGCTTTACCATTTTTCTGTTGGCATTTATCATTGAAGAGCCGGCACCGGAAAGCAGGTGGAATCTGGCTACCTTTCTCGATTCATCAAAATCTGCCTTTCTGGTTTACATTCTCCCCTTTGCCTTCTTCACCTCGGTCCATTATAAATTCCTGTTCCTGAATTTCCAAACCACTGTTACATCTGCGGAAAAGGAGAGGCAGCATGAGCTGATGGTTCATATCAAGTCGTCGTTGAAAAAGGAGTCCCTGACCTTCAAAGCCGACGAGTTGATTTTTGCGACCGCTGAAGGCAATTACGTGGTCTTTCATCTGTTCAGGGATGGGGACATAAAGAGAATCCCCATCCGGAATTCCATTTCAAACGTGGAGGAACAGCTGGATAAGATACCCGCTTTCTTCCGCTGCCACCGGGGTTTTATCATCAACCTTCATCAGGTGGAGTCAAAGAAGGGGAATTCTCTGGGTTACATCCTCCGGATGAGAAAAGGTGCGGAAAAGGTTCCTGTATCCAGAAACAAGGTTAGTGAGTTTGACCGGATCTGGGCCGGTCAGACTTCCTGAGGCTTTTCCTTTCATCACAGATTATTGATACCGGTCACAAATCTCAGGACGATGCTTTCTCTTCGTCACAAATCCTGTCACTGTTTCCCACATTTTTGATATCCTTCACGGAGTATGCTTCTTTTGAGCTGTTGTATGTCAAACACTTAAAAGAACAATAACGCCATGAATATCACATTTAAAGGATTCTTCGGAAAGATCTTTCTGACCCTGCTCTTCGCAGGAATAACCGGCACCATCCCGGGTCAGACGGGAGGTTCCATCAGGGGTGCGGTTGTGGATGAGACAGGCCAGCCCGTCGTATTTGCCAATGTCGCCATGCGTGCATGGCCCGATTCCTCCCTCGTGCAGGGTGCGATCACCGATGACCGGGGCGTGTTTGAGCTTTTTCCGGAAAAGCCGGGCACCTACCTCCTGGAAGCCAGTTTCGTTGGATATGTCACCGCAGGTATGAGGGTTCTTGTACCGGAGGGTCAGACGATCGATGCAGGGAAATTGCTGCTGCGGCAGGACCAGACCGTACTTGAAGAAGTGGTGATCAAAAAACGGCGGTTGAAGGCCAGACAATTCAATGATAAGACGACCTACTACGTGAATCGTAACATGTATGCTGCCTCCAAAAACGGCACCGAACTCATGAAAATGGTCCCGGGGGTGCAGGTGGACCTGTTCAATGACATTTCGCTGGAGGGCTCAAAACGTATTGTCATCCAGGTGGATGGCATGAAAAGAGACGCAGATTATTTAAGTCAGCTCGACTCCGACAGGATCGACAGGATCGAGATCAGGTCCGGCGGAGCGGTTCAGCAGGGTGCAGATATCGAGGGCATCATCAACGTCATCCTCAAGAAGGAGGATAAAAGGGGAGTCCAGGGTCATTTATATACCGTTGTCCCCACTCAATCCGATGAGGTCTACTCGTTTCCGTCAGCAAGTCTTACTTACAGCCGGGAGAAGACAACCTGGTTTGCTTCCTATGCGGGCGGTTTCAGCTATTTCAGGATCCATGGAAAAAACTCCCGGGAATTATCTTCTCATTCCCGGGACCTGGAGATTATCCGGAATGACCATCTCATGCAGGAAAACTGGTCGCATAAGATGAATGTTGGAATGGACTATTTCCTCAACGAAAAACATCAGCTCCGTCTTTATGGTTTTGTGAGCGGATTTAGCAATGAACAGGACGGCCGGATGATCATTCAGGAGAAAACTGATCTGCGCGACAGCGGATCTCACCGACTCTATCGGGATGAAACCGACCTGAACCGGTCGGCCTTTGCCTCACTCTATTATAAACGTCAGTTCAGCCCAACCGCTGTATGGACCATGGAAGGCTCCTTTTATCTGCTGAATTCACAAAACACCCTGAGCCTTTCCGATCCGGTCCGGGAATTGTTATGGACAAGCGCCACTCATCCCTTAAAAAACAGGCTGGAATGGAGGACGGATTTTCGGGGAAGCCTTACCGGAAAACTCTCCTTTGAATCAGGCGCTCAGTATTTGAGAAAGGAGATGGCCGACCAGGTTTCCCCTTCATTTTCCTACACGGACCGGATCCTGGCAGGGTATCTCCTGTTGAAATATTCCAACAATGCTTTCAAGGTCAACGGTGGTTTGAGGGCAGAATACGCTCATGCCTCCAGTACCGGTCTTCCGGAGAACAGAACCATCATCTTTCTGCCACAACTGGATGCGAGTTACCAATTGAGTAAAAAAGGCCTATTGAAAATAGCTTATAACAAGCGATCCATCCGCCCTGATATTCATCAACTCAATCCTCAGCGAACTGCCGTCGATCCCTATGCTACCAGGTCAGGGTATCCCGGCCTGGATCCAAGCGTTATCCAAAAGTGGTCTGCCGATTACAATCGCTTGTTCGGGGAAAATTCCCTGAGCGCAGGTATGTTTTACCGAAGTACAGGGCATGTCATGGAGGATCTGACCAGCCTCACCGATTCACTGGTTCTTCGTAAAGAGATGCGAAACCTTGGCGATCTTCACCAGGCAGGCCTCAAGGTGTCCGGAAGCCTGAACCTGACTGAAAAGGTGAGTATACACCCCTATCTGGAAGGGTATCTGGTTCAGACCCGGGGGAATGAACTTGCCGGGAAAGCCGGGATATCTGACCGCAGGAGGATGAATTTCGAGTCGTCCCTCTCGGTGGCATGGGCCATGGGAAAGGACATGACCCTGTCCGCTACTCTTCAGTACAACAGTACGATCACCAGAATCCAGAATGATTACCACGAGGGAGCGCTCTATCTCCTTTCTTTGGACAAGGTATTCTTTGACCGGCTCAGCGTAGGGATCACATCCGCCATTCCCTTTTCAAAGTCTTTTACATACCAGGGATATGACATATCCGGGAAAGGTTTTTCAGAAATTTCAGAAGACCATATTCAGATGTCTTTGATCCCCTTCTGGCTGAATTTGAAATATTCGTTCGCATCAGGGAAAAGAGTCAGACGGATAGAACGTTCGGATGCCTTCCAGGAGAAAAGGGTAAAGAAGGGCTTTTAAATTTCGCTGGAATCCGTTGAAACCCTAAATTCACCGCCGGGATGTATATGAAGAAACCGAAATTGACACTGATTTGGAATGCAGGATGGCTGGGAATGCTGACACTTCTGCCCATCCTTTTCTCCTGCGAGAAGCTGGAAGAATATGAATTCGATCCGGCAAAGGAGCCACCGACCTCAGCGCTGGTCGATTCTGCAACAGCCGCAGGGATCATGGAGGGTATCCGCCAAACGCTCAATTCCAATGAGCTTTTGGGGATCCAGGTTTGCATCACGGACAGCCTGAACCGTTCCTGGAGTGTATCCATGGGTTTCACGAATTTGGATCAGACCCGGCTCTTAAATGAGGATCATATACTGAGGATAGGCAGTGTGACCAAGATCTATACGGCATCCCTGATCATGAGACTGATGGAAGAAGGATATTTTACGCTGGACAGTCAAATATCCGAGTACTTCCCGCAGCACGATCACGTACCGGAAGTAACGATCCTGGATCTGTTGCAGCATACCAGCGGGATTACCGATATTTTTACGATCCCTGCTATTTTTATCAATGCTTCCCACTTCCCGGACAAGCAATGGGATCCCCATCAGCTGGCTGAAACCTGTATGAACAAACCTTTACATTTCGAGCCGGGCTCCGGTCAATCCTACTCCAATACCAACTACATCATTCTCGGGTTGATTGCTGAGCAGGTGACCGGTAAACCCCTTTCGGAATTATTCACAGAATACCTGTTCGGGCCACTCGATTTGAAAAATACCTTTTTTGTCCCTTATCAGGAATCCCCTGCGCAGCTTATCTCCGGATATGTGCATCACTATGCGCTGTCGCTAAAGGAGTGGTATGCCACTGATCCGGAAAACACCTCCTGGTCGACGCTGGCATTCTCGGCAGGCGCCATGGTGACGAACGCCTCCGAACTATCCTACTTTATACACCGCCTCTTCAGCGAAGGGGTTTTGCTCCGGGAAAGCCTGGATCAGATGACTGAATTCAGCGGGCGAAGGGGACCGGGACTGGTGCGAATGAATGTGAATGACCGGATCTACTACGGTCATGAGGGTGAGATCACCGGATTTGAGAGCATTACGGGTTACAACCCGGAGAACGGATGGACCATATCGATCTGTTGCAATACGACTCCCTTCCGGGTGAAAGAACTGTTGGACCAGATTGATGCAAGGCTGTAGACCCATGAGAACAATCTTCATCATATGCTTGATCGGTTTTGTTGCCTACGGGGTAAAGGGACAACAGAACGAAAACCGAATATCCTCTTCCGCTTCCAATGGTGTCTATATTTCATACGGCGGTCCGGGCATCTATTTTTCAATGACTTATGAACGCCTCTTACTGGCCGGGAACTCTTACTGTGCAGGTGCCAAAGCCGGGCTGGGCACCAGTTTTTCTCCCGCCATCCGGCCCGAATTCAGTGTTCCGGTGGGTGGTTTTTTCCTGTATGGTAAACGAAACAGTAAACTGGACCTGGGTCTGGCACTCTCCGGATATTTTATGCGCCAGTATGACTATGAACTGAACAAGCAAACCATGGAACTCCAGCCCCTTATTATTCCCACCCTGGGGTACCGGTACCAGAAAAGCGCAGGGGGCCTGATCATACGTGCAGGCCTCGCCTCCGTTATTCATCTGAACAAGATAACTCATGTTTTTTCTCCCTGGGTCGATCTGAGTATCGGGTATGCTTTCTGAGAAAAGGACCCGCAACCCTTTCGATCCTCTCGAATTGGAATTATGTTTTTTAAACATTATGTTTGTAAAACATAATTAAGTATATGGTATTTTTAAACAGAATCAGGGAGCTTCAAAGAATTGATCAGTTCCTTAGCTCTGAGGAGCAGGGTCTACTGGTTCTTTACGGGAGGAGAAGAATCGGGAAGACCAGATTAATAAGGCAGATAACAGGCGGACAAACAATCTTTTATGTGGCCGATCAGACCGAATCCCAGTTACAGATCCAGGCATTTGCCAGATTGGCGGGTCATCAAATTTCAGGATTTGACTCCGTTCATTATCCCAACTGGGAAAGTTGCCTATGGACTTTAAATGACCGGCTTAGTAGTAGTATCAACGTAATTATAGATGAATTTCCTTATTTAGTTAAGAATACTCCTGAACTACCCAGTATTCTTCAAAAACTGTTTGATGATCCTTCCCAACTGCGGTTTAAACTAATCCTTTGCGGGTCCTCACAACAGATGATGCACAATCTGGTTATTGACAGCACATCTCCTTTGTATGGCAGGGCAAGTGAGCTAATACGGCTCATGCCCATGTCTGTTTACTGGTTGAGGGAACTGCTTCAATGCTCATCCGTTGAGGCCATTGAAGAATACAGCATTTGGGGAGGGGTGCCCCGTTACTGGGAGCTTCGGATGCAGGAAATAAGCCGAAGAGATGCTGTTATCAGGCATATTCTGGACACTGGTGGAATACTTCATGAAGAACCGGTCAGATTATTTCTCGACGACAGCCGGGATACCGTTCAGACTGCTTCCCTTATTTCCATCGTTTCATCAGGTGTAAACCGGCTTTCGGAGATTGCAGCCAGAGTTGGGAAACCTGCAACGAGTCTGACCAGGCCATTAAAAAAACTGATCGACCTTGGCTATCTGAAAAGGGAGATTCCATTTGGCACTTCCCCCCGGAATGCAAAGAAAACATTGTATAAGATCTCTGATCCCTTCATCCATTTCTATTACCGCTATGTCGCACCTGACAGGCCCTTGTTAGAAATGGGATTGGCCTCTGAGGTTTATGAAGAGGCAGTGCAACGTGATTTCCCGGAATACTGTTCCGGACAGTGGGAGGAACTCTGCAGGGGAGCTGTCCCATTACTCTTTCCGGATAAACTGTTTCAGCCGGGTAACCGTTGGTGGGGAGGCAGAAGCAATAAAGAACAGGCAGAGATAGACGTGGTTTCGATTTCGAAAGACAAAAGTGAACTGATTGTCGGCGAGGTCAAGTGGTCAGAATCGGTGAACCTGTCTTCTCTTTGCCAGGACCTGAACAAAAAGATACATTCCTTGCCGGGAATCGAACACAAAGCAATACGCAAAGTCTTATTTCTAAAAAATCGACCTGATTACCTGCCTGAGGATTTCTTCGTATTCACCCCTGAGGAGGTCGTTAGCGCGTATGGCACTTAGCTGCTGATTTTAGCCTGGACATCGATGATTGACGGTCGTTTGACTCCGGGCTGTTTTAGTTTTCCCGGAGACCTTCT
>CAZOHA010000011.1:0-29186 GCA_964579515.1 uncultured Bacteroides sp.
GAACAGGTTGTTTGATCTGGCAGGCATCATGCGGGAGCCGATGGTGGATGAAGGGCTGATATTCACAAGGCGAAAAAGCCTGGAAAGCGTGTACTATTTCATAGCCAATCAAACCAGCAGCAGAATTGATCAATGGATAACCCTGGGCACCCCGGGAAGCTCTGCCGTTTTGATGGATCCCATGACAGGTCGTACGGGTCTGCTAAATTCCAGGGAAACAGATGAACAGATTGAAGTATACCTGCAGCTGGCGCCGGGAGAAACGCGGATAGTGAGAATCTATCCGGACAGGACCATCCAGGGTGATTACTGGCCGGTACTTGGCGCCGCTTCAAAGGGAATCCCGTTGATGGGCCAATGGCATGTAGATTTCGTGGAAGGAGGACCGGAGCTTCCGCAGGGGACAACAATGGATACGCTCAAATGCTGGACCAGGCTGGGCGATGAGCGGGCATTGCGGTTTGCAGGTGCTGCCAGCTATGCCATTGATGTCGACCTGCCGGTTATGAAAGATACGGTAAGATGGATACTGGATCTTGGAGACGTCCGGGAAAGCGCCAGGATTAAGGTGAATAATCAGCCGGTTGGCGTGCTGGTGGCCCATCCTTTCCGTATCGATATAAGCGATTATGTCCGGAACGGGGTAAATGAGATCATTGTTGAGGTCACTAATCTTTCTGCAAACCGCATACGCGACCTGGATATACGGGGTGTGAAATGGAAAAAGTTTTACGATGCGAACATTGTCACACAGATGTACGAGCCACTGGATGCATCTTCATGGGATCTGAAACCTTCCGGATTGCTGGGCCCGGTGGCCATCATCCCCTACCCGTTGAAACATTTCGGGGCACAATGACCCAATGATAAAAACCATCACATTTTTTTCGCCTGTCCACCATTTGTCCACCCCGAAAATAAAAGATTCCCGTGTCTTAAAACTACTTTTATCCCGCCAGTTGAAACCGGCACCCCATCAACAGGTGAGCAAAACCCGGTTCTGAACTAATAAGATACAATCTGGTTTTACTCTAGCGATTTCAAGACTTGCCCCCCATCAAGATCGTGTGATTAATTATTTGTAAACAATTGATTATGAAAGCAAAAGTGAAATTATCTTTTTGGTGGGTATGGGCCTTAGCAACTCCATTGCTCATATTTCTCACCAGTTGCGAAAAAAAGTTTGATGAGGGACCTGAAGATATTCTGAATAATGCCGGGTCCTTCGAAGATTTTGAGGAAACCTACAGCGTATCGGAGGCTGTGGAATTCGAGGAAACATCAGGAAATGACCAGTATTTTTGTACACGGACAACGGTTAGCCTGACCGAGGGATACAGCGATTATCCTCAATTTGATCCGAACACCCAGGTCATATTCCCCGGGAACCTGTTGCAGGGGAATACACTGGATTTGGCAACACCCAGTGGAATACCGGTCGAGCGTGGCCCCGGAACGGTGGTTATCACTCTGGTCAACGGTGCTGCCTCTGCCAGCCGTCAGCTGGATGTGGTAAGCCTCGGAAGTGTGTACGATGCCATGAACGAAATCATTGCCGATAATCCGGGCGACCTTCCTGCGCGGACGACCTACAGTATGGAGCAGATCTCATCCCGTGAGCAGTTGGGAGTGGCACTGAGGGCTGAATACAGTAACCTTACAACCGATGTAAAGGGTTCGTTCAACTACAATTCGGATGTCAGCTACAACCGGTTTCTTGTCCGTCTGACACAGAGTTATTACACCATCGCTTTTGAGGCGCCTACCGATCCGTCGCAGTTTTTCGGGAATGGTGTGACGGCTGAGCAACTCAGTCAGTATATCCAACCCGGTAACCCGGCAGCCTACGTATCCAGTGTAACCTACGGTCGCATTTTTTACCTTCTGATCCAGTCGACCGATTCCTACCAGGAAATGAGGGCTTCCATTGATGCCAGTTTTAATGGTGCCGTAGCGAGCGGTTCCATCGGCGGTGACGTGAAGTATGTGAGCGAACTCAGCAGTGTCCAGATCAGCGGATATGCTATCGGCGGAAATTCCAACCAGGCTGCAGCAGCCCTGACAGGAGATTTTGAAGCGCTGAGAACGTTTGTAGAAGAGGGTGGAACGATTACCACCGGACAGCCGCTCAGTTATACCGTAAATGCCGCCAATAATCCGGCACAGCAACTGAAGGTGAAAGTGGCAACGGAGTATGATATCATTGACTGTTCTCCTTTAAGTGATGCATTGTATGACGGAGTTGCCTGGTATCGAGGTAATGAGGGGGTAGTGGATGGAGAGATCCTGGGTGCACGGGGGATCATCCGGTGGCAGGATCTGTTTGGCGCCCAAAACAATGACAACAGCCGTGATGCGGTGGTCCCCTTCGGCGGACCGGAATACGCCGGTCTCTGGAATGAAGGCAACCCCGCCGGCGGCCGGGCACCTGACTTCCAGTTTCAGTCTGGTGCATTTACCGGCCGCATGCTGATACCCGGAACGCCACTGAGGAATACGGATTATACCATCGTCGCGATCGTCAGCCGCACCGGGCTTCCGCCAGGCGATAACACACCGGTATACTGGCTCTGGGGCGATAGCTCCGCCGAGGGCCGTGGCATCCGTATCGGGTTTGACAACAGCACAACGGTAAGCGTAACGCATGGCGGATCGGAAAAAGTAACGGCCTCCCTGGACAAAAGTATTTTCGATCCACAACTCTACATTTTCACTTTCAGCCAGGAAAACGGGGTGCGAATATATATCAATGGACTGGAGGAAGCGCATGACCCGGATATGACGGTACCGCTGGAGCAGTTCCTGGGTGCCAGCATCGGAGTGATTGACAGTAACGGAAGCGGAGCGGGAGTGGGATTTGCGACGATTAAGATGCTGGAACTGCAGATCTACGATTATATCCCCAGCGATGCACAAATCCGCGGTCTCGAGGAAGGTCTGCTGGAGTATTACAGACTTTAATAAATAAACTGATTATGAAAGCAATGAAAACGACAGCAACCCGAATCATAGTTGCGATAACAGGTATGGCACTGATCCTTCTGAGCAGCTGCGAAAAAGAGAAAGAACAGGTAGTTAATGTGGATGATGTCAGCAAATTCCTGGAGGAATTGCCTGCCTGGAGCGAGTTTTCTCCCCCCGGAGAAACGCAGCCTCCCACACCGGAGGGTGAGCCGGAACCCCTGGAGGATGTTGTACTGGATGTGGAGGTGATCAATGAAGACGGAAGTATCGAAATTCTCGAGGATGTAACCTATTCCTGCCAGTCGCAGCCCTTTACCCTTGCCGACAACCCGCAGCAGATTGCCATGTACAGTCCCGACCGTGAGATACTTTACGCCGGAGCGCTTATCCAGGGTAAAAGCCATCGCGACGGACTGGGAAGTCTGCTGGGTTTACCTATTGCAGAGCGGGCCCCGATCAGGGTATCCATTCCCGGACTGGCCAACGACGATAACTTCCGCACGGTTGAAAATCCCAGTCAGGCCACCGTCGATCAGGCCATCGGGTCGATGATCGGCAATGCAACGGCCAGCGGTCTTGCAACGCCCAGTTCCATCAACTTCAAAATGGAAACCTATTACAATGAAAAGCAGTCGGCCCTTCAGATGGGCATCTCGGGGAACTACCTGGGTTTTGAGGCCTCTGCCAGCGGCAGTATTGACCAGCAGCGATCAGAGACCACCATTACTGCCCAGTTTTACCAGAAGATGTACGAAGTGGTGGTGGAAGCGCCTCAGAGCCCCGGCGATTTTTTCAGCGAGGATTTCACGGAGGACCGGCTTCAGCAGCAGGTCAACCAGGGACGGATCGGCCCTGATAACCTGCCGGTGTATGTGTCGAATATCGTGTACGGCCGGATGATGATGTTCTCCATTACCTCCACGGCCAGTGAATCCGATATCAGGGCAACCATGCAGGCCGGGTACAACGGAATCGGCGGGAGTGCGGAGGCCAACCTGGATGCCCAGCAGAAGTCAATCCTTCAGGAGTCCAAGATCAAGATCACCTCGATCGGTGGTGACGCCGAGGCGACCCTGGCGATGATACGCTCGGGCGACTGGTCGCAGTATTTCACCAACTCGGCTCCGCTGTCGAGTGCGGCTCCCATGAGCTACACCTTCCGCAACCTGGGCGACGGCAGCATTGCCAGCGTTACAGAAGCCACCGAGTACAACATTCGTTCCTGCAATGCCGCACAGGCCACACCGGGCACCTTTAATTTTCTGAGTCCCCAGAATCTTGGCCTGCCCATTTCCGCACCTGTGAAGGTGATCATGGGCGATGTAGACGGCAACGGGCGGCAGGATCTGATCTACAATCATGTGAGCGCCGGTGCCAATGAAACGGTGATTGCATTCTCCAACGGCGACGGAACGTTCACCATGAGTACTCCAACCTCGCATAGTGCTTTACCTGCCGACAACTGGAGCCAGTATGTGCTGAAAGTAGGTGACTTCAACAACGACGGCCGGGATGATCTGGCCTGGGGCCGGGTGATCACTACCAACACTACCTATATTGGTCTGTCAAATGGTGACGGGACCTTTGAAGAGATGCCCGTGTTCACCAAGGAATCATCAAGCTGGGGTACAACCTACCAGTTTGAAACCGGAAATATCGACGGTAAGGATGGGGATGACCTGATCTGGAATGGTCTCTCAGGCAACAACAGAACCTATGTCACTTTTTCTAATGGCGACGGGACCTTCGGGACCGACAATTTTGAGCCCACCACCGGGACATTCCAGGATCATCCTGCCAGTGGCTGGAGTCGGCCCGAATATGAACTTTCGATCGCTGATGTCAATGGCAATGGACGCGATGATCTGATCTGGTATACACAGGGAAAGGAGTATCATTATGTATACATTGCTGAATCGGCCGGTGATGAGCCGGGGTCTGTGTTTAGTTTCAAGGGTCGTTTTGACCGGGGTACATCGCGCGGTTGGACGAGTTATAAAGTGGCTGTGGGAGATATAGACGGCAAGGCTGGGGCAGACCTGGTGTGGGTCAATCCAATGGGGGCGGAAAGCATTCCGGTCCACAGGGACCTGAGCACCACCGGAACCACAGGATTGGAGGCAGGTTCCTTGCAATATATCGCTCGTGCAGGTGGTCCTTATAACTGGCAAATGCGGCTTCTCGATGTGAACGGAGACGGAAGAAAAGACCTGCTGGCCAATTACCTGGAAACCGTCAATCACCTGGTAATCGGACTCGGGAATTCCGATGGTGATTTTGACTTCTCCCGCGTAAGCCAGGATCACCCGGCCGTCGACCAGTGGCCGCAGTTCCAGATCCTCACGGGTGATACCAACGGCGATCTGCGCGAGGATGTGGTATACGTGAATGCCGATGCTACCAATACCGTGTATGTGGGGCTGGCCCGGGGGAGCGCGCAGTAATTACTGAAAGATTGATATCCAGGATATTACTCTGATAATCATATTATTATGGGAAGGTATTTCTTGGTTGCTGCAGGGGTAGTTTTGTGCATCACGAAGTGGAGCTATGGCCAAACGGACCGGATCGACAGCCTGTTGCGGGTGCACGCACAACAACCCGACGATACTTCCAAAATGGTCACTCTTACCCACCTGATCAACGCATGGATGTATCGCGATCCGGAGCAGTCTATGGCTTTTGCCCGGGAGAAACTCCGTTTAGCCCGCGATCTCGATTTTAAAAAGGGGGAGAGCCTTGCAAATTTTCATATGGGTGTATTACAGAGTAACCTGGATCAATACGATTCAGCCAATCTATACTATGGGAGGGCTTATGATATCGCCCTGAGTATTAGCGATACTATGAGAATGGTACTGGCAATTGACGGAATGGCAGGGATAAACCTGACAAAGGGAAATTTTGCCGCCGCCGATTCGCTTCACGATATCAATATTGCCATTTTAAAACGAAGAAATGACCAGTACCGGCTGGCAACAGTCTATGCTGCGAAAAGTCAGATCAACAAGGAACAGGGGAATTTCAATATTGCCTTCAACTATGCCCTGGAAGCAATGCGGCTGATGAAAAAATTTGACAAACCTGTTCGCCTGGCCGATATCCTGCTTCAGCTTGCCGTCATTGAACAGGAACTGGGTCATATTTCAGCTGCCATTGCTTACAGCAGGGATGCCCTTCAGATTTACCGGGATCATGGAGATCTGATGTACCAGGCTCTCCTGCTAGGAAATCTTGGAGACCTGTTGAATTATCAGGGGAATTACACGGAAGCGCTGGCTCTTTTACAGGAAAGTACTGCCAAAGCAGACAGCGCAGGAAGCCTTACTATCAAAGCTTCTGCGCTCAACAGTCTGGGAAACCTCTATATTTTACAGGATCGGTACGATCAGGCGCGGGAAGAACTGGAGGATGCCCTTGGAATGGCGACCCGCATCGGTGACATGCCTTTAAAAGTGAATATATTGAACACCATGGGTTTATTGTACAATGAAAGCAATTCTCCTCAACAGGCTGTACCATACCTGAATGAATCTATTCGTATTGCTGAAGAGCTCAACCTGAGACCGCATATGAGCAAAGCCTATCTTGAACGATCCCAAAGCCATGAGGATTTGGGCATGAGCCAGCTGGCACTTTCAGATTTTAAGACTCACAAGCGTCTGTCTGATAGTATCTTTGCTTCCGAAAAAATGCAGCAAATAGAAGAGTTGCGTATTATTTACGAAACAGAAAAAAAGGATCAGGAAATTGAATTGCAAAGAATTGAAATCGAACTTCTGGCCCAGAAAGAGAGGAATTACAGAAATAAGATTTTGCTTCTGACCATATTGCTGATTTCGATTGTAATTACTGTTTTCATGGTTCAGATGGCTCTCCGTCAGAAACTAAAGAGAAGGCGGATGGAGCATGAAACCACCCAAAAAATGTTTGCTCTCAAGAAGCGGGAATTTACAACTCAAATGCTCCATATTGCTCAGAAGAATGAGTTGCTGATGGACCTGAAAGCAATGATTCAGGAACTTAAAGGTGAATGTCCCGACAGCTCCCTGCAAAAGCAGATCATCCACAAGATCAACATCGATATCAATAATGAACGTTCGTGGGAGAGATTTCAAAGTTACTTTGAAGACCTTCATAAAGGCTTTGATGAGAAAATAAAAAATATCGCTCCTGAAATATCAAAAGGGGAACTGCGGCTGATCGCCCTTCTAAAGATGAACCTGAATTCGCACGAAATTGCCAGTCTGTTGAATATTTCGCAGGAGGGGATAAAGAAGGCACGTTACCGCCTGAGAAAAAAACTCGGACTCGATACGGGCGAGTCGCTGGAAGATTTCCTGAGCAGCATGCGGGTTTGATGAGACCTATTTTACTGAATAAGAGTATCCAGTATACCGGATCCCTTGATGGGAGTCAAATGGGTTTCAGTTGTTAACGAATGAGTTAAATAATCTGATTGGATTGACTTCAGAGCCGTTTCGCCATAACTTGATTGATGGAACCATTCGAATTTATAAACGAAACCGTCATGAATCAATTTAAGACCTATACCAGCCTTTCAGTGAATGATATAGATGTGGCTGCCGATTTTTACAGGTCCAGATTGGGACTGGAGATCAAACAACATCCCGAACACGACGTATTGCTGGTAAATACCGGTGGGGATACCCGCTTTATGATCTACTTCAAGGAAGATCATACTCCGGCGATCTTCACGGTGCTGAACTTTAATGTGGATGACCTGGAATCGGTTGTTGGCCATCTTTCCGAACAGGGTGTCAGTTTTGAAAAGTTGGAAGGAACCAATGAGAAAGGGATTGCAGAGATGGGCCCGACGAAGGCTGCATGGACACGCGATCCGTCCGGAAACTGGATCGGTTTTTTCGAAGGCATGAACTTCTAGCCTGACATCATGTTAAATGCGTGAATGCAGTGAGAACTTCAGAGTTCGAGGTTGATAACGTTTAGAAAAAATTTCGATTTGTTGAAATGCCTGATAGCAAGATGTATATGTTCGGGGAACCTGAAAAAGTCGGATCAGGCGGCTCCTTGATTTACTCCGATGAAACCAGGCCAAGCCAGGAGGGTACGCTCGTATATTTTTCATCCGAAGATCTGGCAACCGAATTGGAACTCGTTGAATCCTCCGGAGGTAAAATCGTGGTTCCCAAGACCAACATTGGAGAATTCGGATTCTTCGCGCAGATTATCGATTCCGAAGGAAATAAGATAGGGCTTCATTCCATGAAATAGAATATGTTTCCAAGAAGTACTTTATTTGTTGAGAATCACAAATTCCCTGAAATTTTTTCTGTTGATACCAAGGTTTTGGGAATTATAATTTTTGGTAAAGGTCAGAGGGAATTTGATTTTCTTTCTTTCATTCCATTTGAATTCATACCCGTAAAATCTGCCGTTCACTTCTTCTACGTAATCAACCTCTTGTTGCTGAGTGGTTCGCCAGAAATAGTAATTACGGGGTACATCATTGCTGATTTGTTTCAGCTGCTGAGTATTCGGCCTGTTCATAAGGTTCTGGACCGTCACATCGTCACCATCCAGATGCAGGATATTGCCGGGCTGTTTTTCCAGCATTGCTTTCAGCAGGGTCGTTTTGCCCACCTGTCGTGCACCACTAACAAGGATGGCTTTACCCTGAAAAAACATAATAAATCAGGAATATAATCCATTAAGAATATAGTAAATCAGGAATTTAATCTGTATTCAAATTCTTTAAGGGCCGGAGTATTTCATCGACCGTTCCGCCGAAAGGGATGCCCTGAGGCGGCCCGAAAAAATGGAAAGGTCGTTGTTGCTGTGGCCGACTGCACGGGACATGGGGTGCCGGGGGCTTTTATGTGCATCCTTGTGATGGTCTTCCCGAATGAGATTCTCAACAAGTTGGAAGCCCTCCGGGCCAGTAAGGTCCTGAACCAGCTCCGTGCCCAGGTGATTATGTCACTTCGTCAGACAGGAAGAGTCAAAGAGGCAAAGACGGGATGGAGATCGCACTCTGTTCAGTGAATTTTAAGAACCATTTATATCAATAATCAGGAGCCTTCCGTCCGCTTTACCTGTTCAGCTTCCCCGATGGATGCATTTCGCTTCAGCTCTGGTATCGCTAAATCCTTATTCCCATTCTTGTCTTCTCCGGCTTGATGCTTCAAACAGAATAAATCTGTACCTTGAACGCATTAATCAGATCTGTCATGAAGACGCTTAAACTTGCATTTGCCATGCTTCTGTGCCTCTCTGGCCTGGCCATGGCGCAAAGCGAATCGATGTTCAACGGGAAAGACCTTTCGGGATGGATCGTCTACGGGACCGAACTATGGTACGTGGAAGACGGCCTTTTGGTGTGCGAAAGCGGGCCGGATAAGGAATACGGCTACCTGGGAACCGAAAAGCATTACAAGGACTTCGTACTTGACCTGGAATTTAAACAGGGAGCCGATGGAAACAGCGGGGTTTTCTTCCGGTCATCCATCGAAGGCACCAGAATCACCGGCTGGCAGGTGGAGGTGGCACCTCCCGGCCACCATACCGGCGGCATTTACGAGTCATATGGCAGGGGCTGGCTGATCCAACCCGATCCTTCCCTGGACCAATACCTGAATTTCGGCGACTGGAACAAAATGAAAATAGTCGTAAAGGGCGACAAGGTGGAAACCTTCCTGAATGGACAACCCATGGTCAGCCTCGAGGATGAAAAGATCGGCAATGCTACGGGGCAGATTGCCCTCCAGATCCACTCCGGCGGAGGAATCAAGGTCATGTGGAGAAACCTCCGGATCAGGGAACTGTAGGAATAGCGTTTTTTTGCGTAAAACTGACAGATTTCATCTGTTCCATTGGTGCATCATTCAGCACAGGCCATGACGGGAAACCCTCCGTCGATATCATCTAGCATGACCGGAACCAGGTGTTTAACCGGCTGGAGGAGGTTTTTCAGCTTCTGGAGCGAAATTCTTCACCTGTCATCGTCGCCTTGGAAAACGTGCAGTTTTGTTACTTCATGAAACCAGAAAAAGGAATCCGCATCCTATCATCCAAACATCATCTGTGAGTAAAGCAGTCATATTTTAACTTTTCTTACAGATTGCGCGATTTTATGGTTGTGATCGCGAAAATAGCGTTATATATTCGAATGGATCAATCGCCGAAAAAAAGATGGAGATTCAACAAACCCCACGTCTGGAGCTTGCTGCACGTTTTATCAACAGTACGGGCAGTCATGTTTTTCTGACCGGTAAGGCCGGAACGGGGAAAACCACTTTTCTGCGGCAGCTGGCGGACCGGACCCATAAAAGTTTCCTGGTGGTGGCTCCCACGGGGATTGCCGCCCTGAATGCCGGGGGAGTGACGATCCATTCACAGTTTCTCCTTCCGTTCGGCAGTTTCATCCCGGACAGGGAAATGCCCTCGGGGATCCCTGAAGGCACCCCCGTGTTTAACCGCACCACGCTCACCCGCCACCACCCCCTGAACAGCATGCGGAAGAAGGTGCTCCGGGCCACCGAGCTTCTGATTATCGATGAGGTCAGTATGCTGCGTGCGGATATTCTGGATGCCATCGATTTCAGGATGCGAAGGGCAACGGGCGACTATTCCCGCAGTTTCGGCGGCGCTCAGCTGCTGATGATCGGCGATCTGCACCAGTTGCCGCCGATCATAAAAGAGCAAGAATGGAAGGTGCTGAAAAACTACTACCCCAGCCTGCACTTTTTCGAGGCCCTGGCTTTCCGGAAAGAGCAGATGGTCTCCATCGAACTGGACCGGATCTTCCGCCAGCAGGATAACCGGTTTATCGGAATTCTTAACAGGCTCCGTGAAAACAGGACCACTGCCGAAGACATTTCGGTGCTGAACAGCCACTACCGGGGACGGCCCGGGAAACATCCGGTGGAAAGGGACATCGCACCGGAACGCACCACCGGTAAGGAGCGCACCACCGGCGAGGAACCGATCATTATCACCACCCATAACCGCACGGCCGACGGCATCAACTCCGACCGGATGGAATCTCTTCCCGGCCCGTCCTGTTTTTTCCAGGCGGAGATGGAAGGGGATTTTCCAGAAAAACTCTATCCCCTTCCTGCGAGCATTGAATTGAAAAAGGGTGCGCAGATCATGTTTATCCGGAACGATTCCGATGAAGAGAAGGCCTATGTGAACGGAAGCCTGGCCAGGGTTCTGAATGTGGAAGAGGATGAAGTGACGGTGGAATTGCGGGACAGCGGAAGGGAGTATGTCCTGAAATGTGAGACCTGGGAGCATAAAAAGTATACCCACAATGAAGAGCGGAACGAGGTGGACGAGGAGGTCATCGGCACCTTCTCCCAGTATCCGGTACGACTGGCCTGGGCGGTGACCGTCCACAAGAGCCAGGGGCTGACCTTCGACAGGGCGGCGATCGATGTGGGAAAAGCATTTGCCCCGGGACAGGTGTATGTGGCGCTGAGCCGGCTGCGCAGTCTTGACGGGCTGATCCTCCGGACCCCTGTGGATTCTTCATGCATCATGAGCGATACCGAGGTCAACGCTTTTACCGGCGGAATGAGTGATCAGGAGTCCCTGGAAGGTCTCCTGCAGGAAAAGCAGCGGGTGTACCTGGAGCGGTATCTGTCGGGCATTTTCGATTATTCTGCTCTCGAAAGACAACTGGCCAACCTGAATAAATTCCAGGGATCCAAAATGGAATTCGAGGATCAGGAGATGCGGACCGCCATGGGGAGACTGGAAGAGCGAGTCACGGCAGAGCGGAAGAATACGGAGTTGTTCCGGGATCAGTTGAAACGATTGTTGCATTCCGGTAACCGGGAGTTCCTGATGCAGCGCATCCGTAAAGGAAGGGATTATTACAAGGCCTTCATGGAGGAGAACCTGGAGCGGTTGCTGGTCCATCAGGCGGAAGTGGAACAGCTGACCAGGACCAAGACCTACCGGAATGCGCTGGGAGAGATCGAGCAGCAGATCATGATCATCCTCGGAGCCCTGGAAGGATTGGAGGAAATGGCCGACTGTTTGCTTTCGGGAAGAAATCCTGAAAAAACAGATACCGGGATCGCAGCGCATGTCCGCCTGAGAAACCGGTTGTGGGATCAGGCTCAGAAAGTTGCTTCGGATCATCCGAAATTCAGCAAGATGAAGAGTGGCAGGAAACGGAAGAAAGGTGTAAAAATGGAGAAAGGATCCTCTACACGGCTTACCTGGTCCATGGTCCGGGAAGGGATGACCGTGAAGGAGATCGCTGCCAAGAGGAACCTGGCGCATTCTACCATCGAAGGCCATATATCCAAAGGGATAGTGCAGGGAAAGGTCGACATTCATTCGGTCATGGAAGAGGAGAGGGTGGGGGAGATCTCGGAACTTCTGGCAAAATCGGAAGCCACACTGGGCGAGTTTTACAAAATGCAGGGAGGGAAGTATACCCACGGGGAACTCCGGATGGTCAGGGCGATGATGGACCGGTCCGGCTCCGGGTCCTGAATTTACACGCCTTGACCCTCCGGATTTAGTCATGCTTCTTCAGATTCGCTTCGTATCTGCCGGCGGTGGTAAAACAATTATTCATCAACCGTAACTATCCGCATAAGAAGAGAAATCAATTTTAGAGAAACTAAATGACGCGGCGGGCGTATACTGGTACATTCGAAGGCCATGAAAGATGCCGGTTTTCAGAAAATAGATTGGAGCATTAAACCCTCAAATCATATCACATGTCATGAAAAAGTTTCTCCTTTTTGTAGTTAGTTTATTCCCCTTTACATTCCTTGTTGCACAATTTACCCACCAGGTAGGAAATGGTGGGAATGCGATTTCCCTCCCCTATAACAATCAATACGATTTTAATTGGTGTTCGGTCATATATCCTCAGGATCAGATAAACATCAGTGGGGATATCACCAAAATATCTTACAGGCTGACGACTAATTACCCCGGTTCGGAGATAGCCTACTCCCAGGAGGTTTATCTGGCACATACCACGGACATTGAATTTACCGACGCGGGCTACCCCGATACCGCTTCCATGACACTGGTTTATAATGGTCAGGTGCAATACCTGGATTTCCGGATGGAAAATGGCATGACAGAGATCGAGCTTACAACGCCGTTTAAATATAATAATCAGGATAACCTGCTGGTTCATATTGAAAATCACGATGGAACAAAATTTGCCAATCCCGACTTTTACTTTATAAATTATTCAACTACCACCACGGTTTACCCATGCAAATACAATAACCAGGATGGGACCTTTCCTGAAACCGCCGGAACCCTTACACATGAGATCCCCAATATCTATTTAACGTTTGATTCCGGACTGGATGCGGGTATAAGTGCCATTAATGGCTCCAATGATTTTTTGTTGCCGGGACTGCAGGATGTAAATGTGAACATTCGTAATTACATGGGGGATCTGATAACGGAGGCCTATATTGAATGGGAAGTAAATGGCATGCCCCAATCGACATACCACTGGACAGGCTCTGTCAATCCGGGACAGGAATCTGATGCGATAACCATTGCCCCAGATTTTGATTTCCATCCCGGCACATTTGTTATCAAGGCCTGGACAACCCAACCAAATCTGGGAGTCGATGAGTTATCTTTAAATGATACACTGACACAGGTTATTCATGTGGCAGACTATATAGAAATTGCCGATGCATCCTATTCCGGAAACAATACCAGCTATATCCCTTTTTATACAAGAAGTTTCCAGGGCTGGGCAGGTACCATATTGCATAAAGATTCACTTCCTGACCAGAGTAAAATCTGTGGAATAGCTTATGATGTTGAATCGAACGGTTATGAGTTGAATAACCAATCGGTTTATTTTTCCCATTTCGCCGATCCGTTTTTTACAGATGGTTCTATGCCGGAAGAAGAAGAGATGGTACCCATGTTCTCCGGCAGCATTGATTTTACCAGCAATGGGTGGAACAAAATCGCATTCGATACCATGTTTGCCATGTCGGACACCCAAAACGCATTAATTTATACAACACAGAAAAGCGGGGCATTTCACAGTTCGCCAACGGCCTACAGACCATCGGTGTATGGCGGCAATGTTGGGGTCTATGGTTATAACGATTCGGGTAACGAATTTCCGACCGGTAACGGGACCCTTACTGCAAGAATACCTAATATGCGGCTCTATCTCCTGATACCAGCCGATGCGGGAATTACTTCTCTTGAAGCCCCGGCCACCTTCTGCAACACGGGAAGCAATGCCATTTCTGTCACACTTAAAAATTATGGCGCAGACACCCTCACTTCTGCAGTCGTGAAGTATCAGCTGGACGAAGGGGCCGTACAATCGGTCAACTGGACAGGTCAGATACCGAGTTATCACACCCGGCAGCTGGATGCAATCGGGGATATAAACTTGAGCTATGGGGAGCATACACTGAAAATATGGACCGAATTACCCAACGAGTCGAATGATTACAAACCCGGCAATGATACGATTATTCGCACGATACATGCCACCAATTCATTATGCGGAACCTATGTTATCGGAGAAACACCATCGGACTATCTAACATTAAGAGAGGCTTTTGACTCCCTCTACTCGGCCGGTATCTCCTGTGACGTTGTGTTTGAAATAAAACCTGGCATATATAACGCGCAGTACCTTCTGACGGAATTCAGTGCAGTTAATGACCATACGGTTACCCTGCAGCCTCAGACAGGAGACAGCACGGATGTCATCTTAACCACCGATTCGACCGATTACCTGGTCAACCTGCAGGGAACCAGGAATATCAAATTCAAAGGCTTGACTTTTACGAGCGATAATGCCGAGGTATTATTTCAGATTTCGAACAGAGCCTGCAACGTCCAGCTGGAAGGTAATTATTTCGCGGGCACAACTACAACCGGCTATTCGGTCTATTCTCCTCAGGAGGCGAACTCGGTGGATACCTCCATTGCTATCGCGAACAACCTCTTCCACGGGGCTGCCGTGGCTATCAGTCTTTCATCCGATGGTTCAGAATACGAAAGATATAACCGTATCGTTTCGAATCAATTCATCGATCAGACAGAGATAAGCATTGACCTGCAAAAACAGTCTGAATATGTTATTTCGAATAATCAGATCGAAAATAGCACGGGGAAGTGTTCCTATGTTGCAGCCTCTCAAAAAGGCCGTTTTATGAATAACAGGATTCGTATTGGAGAAGAATACCAGGAAACGGTGAGATTTCAGGGTAATGCAGATACCACAATCATTGCTAACAATTTCATTCAAGGTGAAAAACTGACAATGGGAGCCGTCAATCTCAGCGCTGACAACTTGTTATTTGTCTTTAATACAGTTGTTTCAAACAACAATGCTTTAACTATTTATGGCAGTAATAATGTCGTTCAAAATAATATTCTAATCAGTAAACCTACCGGTACGGCCATAACCGTAGGAGCGTTTGCGAGCAATAACATATCTGACTTTAACTGCTTGTACAGTGGCGAAGAGAATCCGCTGGGAATGTGGAATGATGTGGCGTATAACACTCTGGAAGAATGGCAGTCTGCATCCGGTCTTGATGCCAACTCATTGTCAGTATGGCCCGGGTTCCATTCTGCAACCGATTTGCATACACATTCGCTATTCTTGGATGGTAAAGGTACCCCTATCTCAGAAGTTAGCGATGATATCGACAGTGAACCGCGCGATCCATCCAATCCTGATATAGGTGCTGATGAGTTTACCGGGAAATTCAGCCTCGAGGAAGATTTGACCTTATGTTTGGAAGCAGCATACGAAATTCATGCCGGGGAGGGCTACGATTCCTATTTATGGTCAACCGGGGCCGATTCAAGCTATATCGTAGTTGATTCGACAGGGATCGGACATGGTTCAGAAACATACAGCGTTACCGTAATTCTTGATGGAATTTCGTATACCGATTCGGTGGAGGTGGCCTTCTCATCGCCATTAGCCACACTGCCATCTTATTACTGTGCCGTTGCTGAAAGCGACTCGGTATATTTAACAGCTGCCGATGGAGTTTCGTACGAATGGAGTACAGGCGATTCCACGCAATCGATCTGGTTGAGTGCCGGTGATGCCTCTGTCATTGTTACCGATGCCAATGGTTGCCAGACTACGGATCATATTACCAGGGAGTGGAATCGTTGCCCGGCAAACCTCAATATGCCCGCAGATACAACCATTTATCCGGGTGAAACCTTAACACTGGATGCCAATACAGTTTCCTGTGGCGCTGAATACTCAATATATTCGTATGAATGGAATACAGGAGATACCACAGAAACGATCACCATTGATGCAAATTCATTGGGTATTGGAACCTATGATTATAGCATCAGTATAACGAATGAAGCGACGGTTTCTGGTTGTCAAACAAGTGATCAGGTGAGTGTAATTGTTGAGAGCAGCCCCAGTACTATTGAAAAAACAGAGATCTCAAATATTTCGCTGAGCCCCAATCCTACGAGTGGGATCGTCAGCATCAAATGCAACCATGAACTAAAGGCTGCAAAGATTATGCTCATCAATCTTAAAGGTCAGATCGTGTTTTCGGAGTACCACGAGAACCTTTTAAACACCACACTGGACTTATCTGAATTGGACAATGGGGTGTATATTTTATCGTTGGAAGACATGAATATGAAACTGACACACCGGATCGTGCGTTATTAGTCTTTATTCCATCGTCGAATTCGTAGCCATTAAAAAGCTGGGTCCTGATAAGACCGTTGAATCCCGCTCGCGCATTGGCTTCCGATCTCGCAGGCTCGGTTGGCTGCGCCGAGCTCGCAGGCTCGGTTGACTGCGTCGAGCTCGCAGGCTCGGTTGACTGCGTCGAGCTCCGCTTCGCTTCGGTTTCCCATAGCTCCGTTGCAAGGCAAGTGATAAATGGCCTAACGAATGATTATATTTACAGACATTTTCAAACCCGCCAAACCTGATGTTGCTTCACGCTATTACCTGGGATTTTGATCCGGAGATCTTTTCCATTGGAAATCACGGAATCCGGTGGTACGGATTGATGATTGCTCTGGGGCTGCTATCAGGATACTGGATTTTTAAGCGATACCTCCGGGGTGATAAACTCACGCCGGAGATGGTCGATAGTTTATTGGTTTATATTGCCATTGCTGCCATTGCAGGTGCGAGGCTGGGTCATTGTCTTTTTTACGAACCCGGTTATTATCTGAAGAATCCGCTGGAGATCCTGAAGATCTGGAAAGGGGGACTGGCAAGTCATGGTTGGGCCATAGGGATTCTGATCGCTCTCTGGCTGTATTACAGAAAATATAAGATTCCCTTCCTGTGGCTGATGGACCGGATCGTTATTGTGGTGGCGCTGGCCGCTGCATTTGTCCGTTTGGGGAATTTTTTCAACTCGGAGATTTATGGACTTCCAACCGATTTGCCATGGGGGGTGGAATTTGTCAGAGACAGGCTGTACGACAGTGCCACCGGTGAAATCCTCCCCACGGTACCGAGGCATCCCACCCAGTTCTACGAAGCCCTCAGCTACCTGTTGATTTTCATTGTATCGTTCGTTTTTTACCGGAAAAGGAACATGGAAATCCGGGATGGGTTCATGTTTGGCGTCTTTATGATTGCCCTGTTCGGTGCCAGGTTCCTGATTGAATTTGTGAAGAACGACCAGGTCGCATTTGAGGCAGGTTTGAGTTTCAATATGGGGCAGTTATTGAGCCTTCCGTTTATGGTTGCCGGCATAGGTATCATTGTCTGGACCAAACGGAAACCGCGGTATTTTTCCAGGGCGCCCTTTCCGCAAGCGGGATCTTGACTCCCGCTCGCACATTGGCTTCGCCGAGCTCGCAGGCTCGGTTGGCTTCGCCGAGCTCGCAGGCTCGGTTGGCTTCGCCGGGCTCGCATGCTCGGTTGACTGCCTAGCTCCGCTTCGCATCGGTTCCCCGGAGCTTGCTCTGAGGAGCTTCAATATCGATGCATTGCCTGGCAAAAATCAAACATGTCGTTTTTTTACAATCCCGGGAACAGGAGCTGCTCTATTTTTGATTTCAGTATTCACTAAATCTGAGATAGAATGATGAAAACAACAGAAATTGCTCCGGATGTATACCGGTTCTCTGTGTATGTGGGAGAGATGAACCTGCAGTTTAACCACTTCCTGATTAAGGATGAACAACCCATGCTCTACCATACCGGTATGAAGCAGATGTTCCCTCTTTTGCGGGAGGCAGTGCAAAAAGTCATTGATCCCGCCAGTTTGAGGTGGATCGGATTCAGCCATTTTGAGGTGGACGAATGCGGAGCGCTGAATGAATGGTTGCAGATCGCACCGAATGCGCTTCCGGTATGCAGTGAGGCCGGAGCTCTTGTCAACATGAGTGATTATTCCAGTAAACCAGCCCACGCCATGGCCGGGGATGACTTGCTGACTACAGGGAAATACCGGTACCGGTTTATCCGGACTCCTCATCTTCCGCACGGTTGGGATGCCGGAGTATTGTTCGAGGAAACCAATAAAACCCTTCTGTGTTCCGACCTTTTTCATCAGAATGGGAATGTGGCTGAACTTACGGATAGTGATATCCTTTCTCTTCACAAAAAGTCGCTTCTGGAATTTGAACAGGGTCCCCTCATGGGGTATTCCCCATACACCACGCGAACGAGGGAAATCCTACAATCACTCGCCAACCTGAAACCGAATACCCTTGCCGCAATGCATGGATCCTCATTCAATGGCAATTGCGAGCAGGCACTGCTCGATCTGGATGGTGTATTGAGGGAGGTCTGGGAGGAATAATGCTTCAGATTCAACAACCCCTGCCATCTCGTTGTAATAATAGGAGAGAATTCAATTCCAAAGATCGCAAACAGGATGATCTCGGTACAGGAGTATAAGCCTTCGTCTTTACTGGAGTCCTTTGTGGAGTGTTATACCCATGGCATATTCAATATCCACAATGATCCGGGAGCATCTTTTCCTGTAGTGCCGGGCGGTTGCCTGGAACTGATCATTCACCTGGAGGATCAGCATTGCAAAATTCAGGTAAATGAGGATTGGACCCATTCCCCTGATTATATGCTAATAGGGCTATTTACCAGGGTGCACACTGTGCGTTTTTCTCACAGGGTTCCCGTTTTTTCCATTCGGTTTAAACCCGAAGCCCTGTTCACACTGTTCAGGATTGAGGGAACAGAGGTACTCGGACAATATGAAGATATTACATCGCTTCTGGGTAAAACATTTCGCGACTTCTGTCACCGCATTCACGAGGATCAAACAGTTAATGCAATGATTTCTCGCACCGAGGAGTTTCTGATCTCTAAGATCCAAATAAACCATGAGAATGGGGATTATGTGATGCGTGCAGCTGAAATCATGCGTCGTTCCGACATCAGCAGCATTAAAGAGATCTCGGATGCGGTGTCCATCAGTCAGAGACAGCTGGAGCGAAAATTCAGGAACGTGATTGGAGTTAGTCCTAAAAGCTATTTGCGACTGCTTCGCATCAACCGGGTCATCCGATTGATTGAACTGAACAGGCCAATGGACTTGACAAGTGTGGCTTACCACTGTGGATATTTTGATCAGGCCCATTTCATAAATGACTTCAAACTGATTACCGGGCACAAACCTACACTTTACACCAAAGGGTCAAAACAATTCATTGTGCATCCGGGATACTTTCCCATGGAGGAATAGACCCGGTGAAGCGAATTGCTGCAGGCTCATATCCATGTAAAAGCATTTTTGTATAATTCATTAAACTGATTAAGAAATGAGTAAATCAGCGAAAAGTGTATTAATCTATGGTATCTATCTGGCAATCAACGGACTTATGCTGCTGTTGATCCCAAATGTCCTACTATCCTCCCTGGGAATAGAATCTACAAATGAAGTTTGGATCAGGCTGTCAGGCATTCTACTCATGGCCATTTCCGTTTACTACTTTTTAGGGGCCACCCATGAAATTTTAGTAATCCTGAAAGCAACAGCCTTTATCCGCTTCTCCATTATTTTTTTCTTCACAGCCTTTGTACTCTTTGAATTGGTAGCACCGAGCATCATTATTATTGCTGTAATTGACTTTTTCGGAGGTACGTGGACCTATTTGATGTTAAGAAAGGAAGGGCATTTCGAACGCAATCTCCTCAAAGCAAGCAGGGTCGCTTAGAAGCTGAAAAACGGATTGTTCTCTTAAGATCTACCTTGATAGGAGCAAAAAGAGGTCAGTTTTCCAGTTCTTCAATGCAGGCATGACCTGTGATCGCGGATTTCCGAATGTGATCTTCTTTGCTGTAACCAGCCTGTTATTCTGTTCATAAACCGGGCTGTTCATCTTCCAAAGCCATAAAAATTATTCATCAATTAGCATTATGCGTCAATTGGCAGATAAAAAATATCTGTATTTAGATGTAAAATATCTGTTAACAGGTATTATAGGTTAATATCCAGATAAAAAATATCTATTCTGATGCTTTCAGATCGCCATACAGATCCAAACATCCAATCCTGTCTGGGCTTTGGATTTACTTAAATTTCGGGGTATGTCCCGGATTGAAACAGGTTGACTCGCACGACCGATTGTCGTAACTTACTTCTCATGGAGCCAGATATTTACCGACAACTCCTGCGCCACCTGGATCAGATGCCTGTCCCGTTTCCGGAAACTGAATCAGCCGTTTCAGGGAAGGGGAGATCACAATGGAGATCCTGATGGCCCACTCCAGGTATTTTCCTTCTCCCGTCATCCAGTAAAGCCTGGAGAGCACCTGCAATTGCTCCCCGTTGATTTCCACATCGAGGGAGGGGAGGCTGCCGAATTCGGCCTCGACGGATGCATGAGCCCAAACATCGTCGGTGATGGCGATCATCCGCTCCGACCAGGGGGAGGGCCCCAGGTATTCGGTCAGGGGGAGCAGGCCGTCCTTCAAATACTCCGGGGCTCCGAAAATGATTCGTTCCAGGTCGGCATCCTTTTCTGTAAAGCCCTGACTGGAGAAAGAGTATGAGTCGGGCATATGCCCGATCCTGGAGGTCCGTCTGATTTCCGATTCCAACATCGCCGGTAGCCTTCACCGGCAGCCCTGCCGTTTTCCAGGGCTCTGACCATCGTTCCACAGAATTCTTTTTGTTGATTTGCTCTTGTTCCTGTTAGAAATAGTTGATAGGTTTATATTCAGAATGAATTATACTATGAAGGGTAGCCGAATCCGAAACCTCTGCCTCCTGTTCATTAGCCTGATACTCTTTTTTCCGGTAAAAGCCGCTGTGGATGAAAGGCCCAATATTCTGATCATTTTTGTGGATGATCTGGGAAAGGAGTGGATCAGTGCCTGCGGGGCGGAGGATATTAACACTCCAAACATTGATAAGCTCGCCCATGGAGGAGTGATGTTTGAGCATTTCTATGTCATGCCGCAGTGCACCCCTTCAAGAGTATCCCTGTTTACCGGGCAGTATCCGTTCCGGCACGGATGGGTCAACCATTGGGACGTGCCGCGGTGGGGCGGAGGTGCGCATTTCGATCCGGACGAAAATCCCGGATTTGTTCGCGTACTGCGGGATGCCGGCTATAAGTCCGCTGCAGCCGGGAAATGGCAGGTAAATGATTTCAGGGTGCAACCCGAAGCAATGCTGGAACACGGTTTTAGCGATTACTGCATGTGGACGGGTTATGAAACCGGAAATCCGGCCAGCGCGGAAAGGTACTGGGATCCTTACCTCCATACAAAGGAGGGGAGTAAGACATACAAGGAAAAATTCGGAGAGGATGTATTTGTGGATTTTCTGATCGATTTCATGAAGAAAAACAAAAACGATCCGATGTTTCTCTATTATGCCATGTGTCTGACCCATACACCGTTTACAACCACACCCGCCCAACCTGAGGTGACGGGTGACATGAACCGCCATAAGGCGATGGTCCGGTATACGGATCTCCTTGTGGGGAGGTTAGTGGCTGCTCTTGATGTGTTGGGTTTAAGGGAAAACACGCTCATCATCTTTACCACCGATAACGGTACCACTGGCTCGATAACAGGGACGCTGAACGGAAGGGAGGTGAAAGGTGGAAAACAGAGAACCACCGAGAACGGAATTTGTGTCCCCTTTATTCTGAACCGGCCGGGCACACTACCGGCTGGAACAGTCACCGGCGCTCTTGCTGACATCACAGATATCTTCCCTACGTGCATTGAACTGGCGAACGCAGAGATGCCGGATGGTTTTGTGATTGACGGCGTTTCCCAGGCCAAATTATTCAGCGGTGAATCGGACGATTCGGAGCGAAAGTGGATCATGGCGATGGGGGGAGGGAACAATGCCGCTCTTTCTGCAAAAGGTGTGGAAAACCAATACCTTTTCCGCGACCGGGTTGTGCGGGATAAGAAATACAAGCTCTATGTATCTTCGGGGAGAAAACCTGTTAAACTGGTCCACCTGGAAAACGATCCCGCAGAACGAATAAATCTGTTGCCGCCTTCCGGTCCTGAAACGAAAGCTGCTTTTGAAAAACTGTGGAGTGTTATTGAGAGTTTTCCGGAAAAGGACAATGATCCCAGGTATCATCCATTGCCACCACAGTCCTGGGATGTGGAGGTAACGGTTGAGAGTGAAGCATGGAAAAAATAAAAAAACTATGAAATTCCTTCGTTACTCCGTTATTATCGTCGCCATTGGTGCCGCGGCACTAGTTTCCTGCAAAGAACAGCCGAAAACTTATACTGCAGAATGGAGTTCCCTTGAGCAGGCAGATCCGGCGCCGGAATGGTTCAGGGATGCAAAATTCGGCATCTATTTTCACTGGGGGGTTTATTCCGTTCCGGCCTATGGCAGTGAATGGTATCCCCGCAACATGTATATCGAGGGTCATCGGGTGAACCAGCACCATACGGAGAAATACGGTCACCCCCGGGAGTGGCCCTACCACTATTTCATTACCGGTGCGGAGGATAAGCAGGGGAATTTCATGCAATTTGCCCCGAGATTAAAATCGGACGGGGGGCAATTTGATCCAGGAGAGTGGGCTGACCTGTTTGCCGCATCGGGGGCCCGGTTCGCCGGACCGGTCGCTGAACATCACGACGGATTCTCCATGTGGGCAAGTGAGATTAATCCCTGGAATGCAAAAGACCGGGGGCCCGGTATGGATCTGGTCGGTATGCTGGCCGAAGAGATCCGGAAGAGGGATATGAAGCTTATACTCTCCATGCATCATGCCTTCCACAGCTTTCCTGAACCGGATGAAGATGAACGCATATTTTTCGGGCACGCTCCGGAAACGGATGATCCGGAATTGCAGATGCTGTATGGACAGCTTTCTGAAGGAGAGAGTGAAAAGCTCTGGCTCGGAAAGCACAAGGAGATCATAGACAATTACAGGCCGGATATCATCTGGCAGGATTTTAACCTCACTGCCATCCGGGAACCTGTATTGCTTGAGTTTCTCGCCTATTATTACAACCGGGCAGAGGAATGGAATAAGAAGGTGGTGGCTACCTATAAAGATGCCCTGAACACCGATGTGGCCGTACTGGATTATGAACGGGGAGGCCCGGTCGATCTTACGGATTATTACTGGCTCACGGATGATGCCATCAGCCGTTCGAGCTGGTGTTACACGGAAGGGATTGGCTATTATTCAGCCAGAGCGGTGCTTCACGGCCTGTTGGACCGGATTAGCAAGAATGGCAATCTTCTGCTCAACATTTCACCAAAAGCAGACGGCAGCATACCGGAAAAGCAGAAAGATCTTCTGCTGGCCCTGGGCGACTGGCTCGGGAAATATGGCGAGGCGGTTTATCACACCAGGGCCTGGACAACCTATGGCGAAGGACCTACCAAAATGGGTACCGGACACCTGCATACCGCATCGGATGAAGACGTTCATTTAAAATTCGAAGAGCCCCTGGAGGGCACGGCGGAGGATATCCGATACACCAGAAGCAAGGACAGTCAGGTGCTTTATGCCATTGTGCTCGGGTGGCCCGGAGACAACGAAACCCTGGTTCTGAAAACGCTCTCTTCTCAAACTATGGATTTGGGGTCACTTGAGCGGGTGGAGCTTCTGGGTGCCGGAGAAGGAACGAACATTTCTTTAGAGTATGAACAGGATGATTCAGGAATGCATATCACCATGACTGAGAAACCATCAGAAGAGCTGGCTTATGTCATCAGGCTCGAATTTTCAGATAAGATCCCGGATTTGCTTTGATCTCCCATCTCAATCACGTATGATCCGGGTTGCCTTGAAATCTCTGTATTAACCGAATTTCAATAAGTTAGCCTCCTGCGGTCAGGGGATTGAAGTCTTTTCCGGATAAACTTGACTTTTATATGTCCAGTGGTTACCTTTATGGATAGCCCTGATCGAATATGCTGGAAACTAACTATTTTGGAAGTTCAACTCTCTTTAGTTTTTTATAAAAACCCAATTCATTCTTAAAAACCCGGCATGCCATGAAAAAGAACCCCCCACACCTGACAGGAATTGTTGTTCTAATTGCAATTCTGGTTGCCTGCAGTTGCGGCAGCAGAAATGGCCAAAGTGGCGATGAAACAGCCCAAAGCAACTCTGCAAAATCTGCCCCTCCAGGAGTTGACTCAACGAAAGTAGATATCTATTTGAGAGCAGTTGAAATCAACGGAGAAATGCACCTTGAAATGTATGATACTAAGAAACCTGGTTGCGTGGTAATCGATGGACTTATTACAGATGTGGATACTGGATACACGGTTACCTGGAATAAGGCGCCTGATAGTAAAATCAGAAGAATCGATACCATTCTGCCAATAAAAGATTCTAAGAGACTATTCGGTGAGGGTGCCAAACAAGATAGAGACAGTGAGTTATGGAAACTAAAAATTCCAGGTTATGCAACTCCCGACACAGTGAAGTATGAAATACATTTTGAAGCTGTGAAGTATAAGGATTCCATCCATATAATCGATCCTTACCTGAGGGTTCCAATTGAGTGAGGTCCATTACCATAGATTGATGGGTCCTCGCATCATATCAGCTATACTTGTTGCCATCGCTGCCGTGGTTTGTTCTACGGATGTTCTGAAGGGGCAATCCACTGACAGCCTGTTGTACATCATCGAGAACGATCTGGTGAATGATGATGCGGATAAATACGAAATGATATGCCGGGTAATCAGGAATATGGATGATGCTGAAAGCAGGATCCGTTATTGTGAACAGGCCATAGAACTTGCTCAGAAGCTGGATATCCGGCCTGCCCAGCCGTATCTTTTAAAGGGCGAAGCATACCTCGATTGCGGTGATCTTGCGCTGGCCCTGGAATGCCTTCTGCATGCAGTCAGATATTACGAAAAGACAGATAACAGCATAGAGCTGGGAACAGCCTATCTGTTGATGGCTGAAACATATAACACTTCGCAGGGATTCCGTGAAAACGAGAAGCTATACCTTCAGAATGCTCTTGAAATCTTTGAACAGGAAAAGGATTCGCTTCGCCTGAGCATCGCTCTTCAGAATCTCGGATATGCGAATTACAAAATGGGTCAGTACGACACTGCACTGGTCATATACCGCGAAACACTCGATCTGTTCAATCAGTTAAACCATCCCTATTTAGATTTTGCCAATATTGTCTGTCGCGGCAACCTGGGACTGGTCTATTCCAGGCTATCCGATGATGATAAGGCAGAGGAATATCTTCTTACGGCCATTGATACCCTTGCCGGGTTGGGTGATGAGAGGTACTTACCGGAGTTCATGACGGAATACGCGAATATTCTCTGGCAGAAGGGGGAATCTAAGCAGGCCATTGCCTATGCTTCCAGGGTGGTGGAAAATACGGATAATCCCTATTTTCAGAGAGAGGCATCCCGCCTGCTTGCCAGGTTATATGAAAATTCCGGCCGGTTTGACAGTGCTTATTATTATCAAACAGTGTTTTCTGTGGCAAGTGACAGCGCCAGCAATATTGATAATGTTCTGAAGCTGGCTGACCTGCTTACGGAATATGAACTTGAGAGAATACAGGCGGAGGTGGATGTCCTGGAGAAAAAGAAGCAGATAAACAGGATCATCATCATAGGATTGGGAATTATTCTGCTTCTTTCCATAGGACTGGTCACTCTGTATTACACCAACCTGAGACGTTCCAGAAAGTTTGCCAGGGTCCTTGAGGAAAAGAATGATGAGATCATCGACAGTATCAACTACGCTGAGAGAATACAATCAGCCATTCTGCCGCCGGAAACCTATTTTACAGAATTACTGAATGAGAACTTCATACTGTACAAACCGAGGGATATTGTCAGTGGCGATTTTTACTGGATCAAGCAGGTAAACCAGTACATCATCCTGGCTGCGGCGGACTGTACGGGACACGGGGTGCCGGGGGCCTTTATGAGTATGCTCGGCACGAGTTACCTGAATGAGATCGTGCAGAGAAGGGAGATCACCCAGGCCAACCAGGTGTTAAATGAGATGCGTCGTCAGATCATCCATTCCCTGAGGCAGCACGGCCAGCACGATGAGGCAAAAGACGGCATCGACATGGCGCTCTGTGTGATCGATCAGAAGACCAGGATGATGCAATATGCCGGAGCCATCAATCCATTGTACCTTATCAAAGAATCCAATGGTAAACCGGAACTGACCGAGATAAAGGCCGACCGGATGCCCCTGGGATATCATCAGGGCAGGGCTAAATCTTTTACCAATCAAAATATTCAGCTGGACTACGGGGATGTGTTTTATATGTTTTCAGACGGCTATATGGACCAGAAGGGTGGCGGGGATCATAAAAAATTCATGAGCAAGAATTTCAAAAAACTTCTTTTAAAGATCTGTCAGGAGCCCATGCCGGAACAAAAACATATCCTGGAAAAGACCATGGTGGACTGGATGGGCGATTCCTCACAGATTGACGATATACTGGTGATCGGAGTGAGGGTGTAGAAGAACGTCTTATCGATGAGCTACAGGATTAACCTCCTTTTAACAAATCCTGACGAACATCCGCTGCGGGTACTTGTTTCTTCCCAGTGCCTGCACCAATGCATATTCACCAAATCTAACTAACATGTCGCGTTCTGTTTTTCTGGGCGGTCTGTTGTTCTTTCTGTCCGTCCTGACCATGGCTCAAACCAGCAGCAGCCAGAGAATTCCCCTGATCGGTTCCAGCGCCCCCTCTTTCCGGGCCCCTTCCACCCGGGGAATGATCTCTTTCCCGGGCGATTTCGGGGATAAGTGGAAGATTCTGTTTTCACACCCCAGGGACTTTACCCCCGTTTGTTCGTCGGAGATCCTCGACCTCGCCTACCGGCAGGATGAATTTGCCGCTTTGAACACCCAGATTGTGGTTCTTTCGGTGGACCGCCTGGTTTCGCACCAGAGCTGGAAGAAGGACCTGGAGAGCATCGATTTTAAGGGGAGGGGAACCGTGGAGATCGGATTCCCCCTGGTGGTCGACAGTTCCTATGCCATCTCCTACAAATACGGGATGGTGGATACCCAGACCAAATCGGGTCAGAGCGTACGGGGGATCTTTTTCATCGATCCGAATAACAGGATCCGGGCCTTCCAGTTCTATCCCAATGAGGTCGGCAGGAACACCGGTGAGATCCTGCGGACGCTGAAAGCGCTGCAGACCCACGACGCGAATGAAAATATTGTGCTGCCCGCCAACTGGCAGCCCGGGGACGATTACATGAAAACCTTCCTGAGTCCGGAAGACAAGGAGGAGCTGAAAACACCCGACTCCGATATCTACTACATCAACTGGTACATGATCTTTAAAAAAGCGGAATAGTCCCATGAAAAGCTACAGATACCTCCTTCTACCCATATTGGGCCTGGGCCTTTTCCACCAGGTCCAGGTCGCAGGGCAATCGGCCGCCATCAGGGGCTATGTTTTCGACTCCGAAAGTCAGCCTGCGGAGTACTCCACCGTTGTGCTGATGAACCAGGACTCGGTCTTCATGACGGGGGCTCTGAGCGATTCGGAAGGGCTCTTCCTCTTCGAGGAGCTTTCCGGCGGTTCCTACCATATCATGGTGCGCAACGTGGAATTCAACACCTTCATGTCGGATCTGATCACCCTGGAGGAAGGCGATCTTTATGAACTGGAGCGCATTCAACTGGAAACCCGGGTAAATGACCTGGAAGAGGTGGTTATCAGGGGGGAGAAAGCGATGGTGGAGGTACGTCCCGATAAAATGGTTTACAACGTCTCCAGCAGTGTGAATGCCACCGGGAACAACGCACTGGAACTGCTGAGCAAATCCCCGGGAGTGGTGGTGGATATGGACAAGAACGTCATCGTCCAGGGTAAATCGGGGGTGCAGATCTACATCAACGGCCGTCCTTCCCGCATCTCCGGGAACGACCTGACCAATATGCTGGAGGGAATGCGGTCGGAGGATATCGAATCGATCGAGATCATCACCAACCCTTCGGCCAAGTACGATGCGGAGGGTACGGCCGGGATCATCAACATCGTCATGAAGCGGAATCCCGCCCGGGGTTTTAACGGGAACCTGACCGGGAGCTATTCCAGGGGTGCCCAGCCACGGTCCAGTGCCGGCACCAGCCTGAACTACACCGGGGAGAAGATCAGCGTCTACACCACGGCGAATGTTTCGGAGAACAACTATGTGACGGACGTGGACGAAGAGATGCTCCGGGAGGAGTTTTTGCTGGACCAGGTATCGGAGAGTGTTTACAGGCGGCGCGGGCTGAATCTGTCCGGTGCCATCGACTACCGGATCAACAACGAGCACACACTGGGTGTGGATGTCAGGGCCCTGGTGAATGAGAACAGGGAAGATCTGGAGAGCCGTACCCTGATCAGCGATGTGGAGGGCATCCTCCGGCCCGAGCTGCTGATCGCAGAGAACTTCGAGGATGGGAACAGAGGGAACTACAACGGGAACCTGCATTACAGTTTCAAGCCCAACCGGAGCTCCAGCTTCACGGTCGATGTCAGTTACGGGACCTATTCCAATGTGAGTTTCACCGAACAACCCAACGACTACTACGTGGAAGATTCCATCCTGGACCGTACGGTAGATAATGAATTCAATACCACCACCGGCATCAACCTCTTTTCCGCCCAGGCCGACTATGAACGGAGCATGGGAAAGATCACCCTTTCTGCCGGGGCGAAGTATTCCTATATCCAGACCGACAACGAGCTGGAGTTCTACGACATACAGAATGGGGAGCCCGTGCTGGACATCAACCGGAGCAACGAATTTTCCTAC
>CAZOHA010000011.1:29196-92364 GCA_964579515.1 uncultured Bacteroides sp.
CCTACCTGGAGAAGGTGGCGGCAGCCTATGTGATCGTCAATGCGCAGCCCACCACCCGGATCACCGTCAATGCCGGCCTGAGGGTGGAGAATACCGCATCCCTCGGAGAACTGGTCAGCGCCGTTCCCAATCCCGATGATGTGGTTCCCAGGAACTACACCTCGCTGTTCCCCAACGTCAGTTTATCCTACAATGACCAGGAAAAACATGCCATCAGCCTGAGTGTGGGAAGGCGGATCACCAGGCCCAATTACCAGAACCTGAACCCGTTCGAATTCAAGACCAGTGAGCTCTCCTCCTGGCAGGGAAACCCCTTCCTGGAGCCCAACCTCATCATGAATTACCAGGTGACCTACTCCTTTATGCGGAAGCTGGTGATCTCCAACACCTACAGCGTCACAAACAATTTCTTTGCCAATGTTTTCGAGACCGTGGGCGACAAAGGGAACCGGCTGATCACCCGGAACATGGATAAGGCGGTCACCAACGGACTGTCGGTCAGCTACCCGCAGAAGGTCTTCAAATGGTGGTCCTTCTCCTCTTTCTTGATCTACAACTACAGCACCTATTCAGGGGATATCGAGGGCACGCTGATCGATCTGAATGCCCATATCGTCAATTTCAGGCTCCAGAACAACATTCAGCTTCCCCTCGATGTGACCATGGAGCTGTCCTATTTTGGCTCTACGCCGTGGATCTGGAGAGGGACCGTCAATGTGGACGGGTACCACCAGGTGAGCATCGGGGTAAAACGGGCATTTTTCAATGAACGGCTGCTGCTCCAGGCCACTGCCTTTGATCCCTTCAATACCGGGAGTATCTATCCCTATGAAAGCGATTACGGAGGGATGATCATCGACGGCCGCATCAATTTCGACCAGCGCCGCGTGGGCATCTCCGCCACCTACAATTTCGGGAACCAGCAGTCGAAGAAGTCCCGCCGCCGCAACACCGCACTGGACGATGAGCTGGAGCGGATCTCTGATTAAAAGACCGATGGCCTATCTGCTTCCCAATTCCTGGATCCGGGCCGAGTGAACGATCTTCAGACCGGGTCTCTCCTGGTCCAGGCGGATCATGGCCGAGGCGATGGTGGCCGCTTCAATGGGCCGGTAATTCCGCAGCCTGCCGGTCATCAGGAACCGGACGGATTGCATAATGACGCCACTTACCTCTTCCGTCCATCTACGCTCATTCCTGTTACCGAGGATCAATGAGGGGCGGAGAATGTAGGTGTGGGGGATATCCTGAGCGAGGACGGCCTCTTCCATTTCCCCTTTCGTGCGGGTGTAAAAGATCCGGCTCTTGGAGTTGGCCCCAATCGACGAGATCACCAGGTAGGAGGGAATGTCGTTCTTTTTAGCCAGCCGGGCCGCATGAAAGGGGATCCCGTAATCGATGGCCCGGTAAATGTTCCGGTCCCTGGTTTTGGAAGAGGTGGTTCCCACACAGCAGAAGACCACATCGGCCGTAAAATCGTCCCGGAATTGCTCCAGCTGAAGGATATCCCCGATATACTCCCGGATCTTGGGAGAAGGGTGGTTGGAGCTTTTCCGCGAGAAAAGTCTGACCTCCCCGTACCGGTCATCGGCCGCCAGGCGGTCCAGCAGGAGCCCGCCGGTCAGCCCGGTTGCTCCCAGTACGATCGCGCTTCTTTGTTTCATGGTATTGTTATAACCAGAATATAGCGAATTGGTTGAACTTCGTCATGGCTGCTATCAGGGCGAGGCAATTTACCATACCGGCCTTCTTTTCCATTTATCACGGAGATTGCGACCTTGCAGGATCTGTTTTGCATTCAGATCCGCCGGCATTGAAGCATTTATTCAAAATGGAGTTGGAAGGGCGCTCATTTTTCCTTTGCTGGATCCTTTTAGGATTCTTTCCGTGGTGAATATGGAATGGAAATGGGTTCGTATCTTTAGATGGTACATGGGAGACCATGGACCAAAAGCTGGGATTTTCTCTGTCAGATTTGCAAAGTAAACAGAGAAGACCCTCAGCAAAGGGTAAACAGAATACAGGAATCCCTGGGTGAAAACTGGACATATAACGGATCCATATGATAAGATTCAGAGTTGAAATAGCCATTCATGCAGTCTTCTGGATTCTTATTTTGCTATCCCTTAATGTGGACTGGACAGCCAGCTGGTTTGATGCAAGCATCAGACCAAGCAGTCCGGCCCCGTTTTCCGTAGTGGTTTTTGGGATATTCTTTTACGTTCACACTTTTTGGCTGCTTCCGCGATATTTTTCAATGGGTACATGGAGAAAGTATACCCTATTTGCATTGATATTATTTATCCTTCCCGAAGTGATCCGGGTGGTCGGTTACCGATTGGCATATCCTGGTTTAAGCATTGAAAGGATCCTATTTGGTCGGGATAGTTTTCTCTTCGGTGCTCCCAGTCCCTTTTTCATCGCCGTCATTTCTTCCTTCATTTACAGGTTCACCCGGGACCGGTTTCTGAAGAGTAACGCACTGGAGGAGAGTGTTGGTGCGAAAAACGATCAGAGTTCGGCACCCTACGAAGATACAGTGGTATTGTCTGAGGAAGAGGTGATTGAGCTTGAGCACAGATTGCAGGTTCAGTTGGAACGAGGAGAAATTTTCCTGAACCCGGACCTCACCTTGAGGGATCTGGCCACAGCCATCGGTTCATCGGAGAAGAAAGTCTCCTTTTTGCTCAACCAACATCTGAAGACGAGTTTTTACGAGCTGGTGAATCATAGAAGAGTCGAGAAATTTAAAATAGAAATTATCAAGCCAGAGAATAAAAATCTTTCAATAGTCGGGGTGGCCTATAACTGTGGATTCCCCTCGAAAAGCAGCTTTTACAGGGCTTTCAAAGCGCAGCTTTCCATGTCTCCTTCCGAATACCTCAAAAGGATCAGACAAGGTCCATCTTCGTAATCACTCAAAACCAGGCCTCCTCCAACTGCAATAGCGCCCATATTGAAAAAGTCTCAATTCTTCCGGTGGGACTTCTTCGACCCTGGAGCATAAGGATTTCTAGGTTCATCGATGTAGGTTTGAGCAATAATTCCGAACACATGAACCTATCGCTTCAGACAATCAGCAAGACCTATGACAACGGAGTAAGGGCGATTGACCAGTTAAGCATTGAGATATCTCCCGGTATGTTTGGAATCCTGGGCCCGAATGGTGCCGGCAAATCAACATTAATGAGGACCATCGCAACCCTTCAAATACCCGATACGGGGAGAATATTTTTCAACGGGGAGGATATATTTGACATTAGGACCGACTTTCGCAGGCAACTGGGGTATCTTCCACAGGAATTCGATGTATATCCCAGAGAAACTGCCTTTGGCTTACTGGACTATTTCGCCATTCTGAAGGGCATTTCGTCCAAAAAAGAACGGCGCATAAGGGTATATGAGGTACTTGAAAAAACCAATCTTCTCGATGTGAGGAAAAGGAGGGTAAGCACGTTTTCCGGCGGGATGAGGCAACGGTTCGGAATTGCACAATTGCTTTTGAATCAGCCAAAAGTCATCATCGTGGATGAACCGACGGCAGGATTGGATCCCGGAGAAAGAACCAGGTTTTTGAATTTATTGAGGAATATCGGCAGCGATAATATCGTCTTGTTTTCCACGCACCTTGTGGAAGATGTGAAAGGACTTTGCAAGGATATGGCGGTGATCAAGAAGGGGAAGCTCTTGTCTCAGATAGATCCGAATACGGCCACACGAAGCCTGACGGGAAAGATTTGGGAATCGGAAATGACAGAATCCCAGTTGAATGACCGCTCTGTTTCCTTTTTGAAGCTGAGTGATCGTTATAATGAGGAGAATCGATTGGTGACCAGAATATACTCCGAACACTGCCCTGTGGAGGCAAGCGTTTCTGTCAGCCCGAAACTGGAAGACTATTATTTTCTCATGCTGAACAAGGAATAAGATGGGAATGGCAGTCTTCCTCTACGAACTTAGGGCCTGGCTCAGGTCTCCTCTATTTCTTTCAGTGTCGTCTGGTTTTTTTCTTTTTGCTCTGGTGACCATGCTGGGTACAGGGGGCTTTTTTGATGGACCACTGGATCCGGCAGAGCCAGTCATGGTGTTCAATTCGCCCTATTCCCTGGGTTCAATGGGTTTTCTGTTAGCCAGGTTATTATTATTCGGAGCGGCTGTTTTTGGTGGTTTTGGCTTATACAAAGATACCCGGAATAACGCCCATGCCATCCTGTATTCCTTTCCCATTTCCAAAGCGGCCTACCTTCATGGTAAACTTTGCAGTGCACTGATTGCATTAGCAGCCATAGGTTTCCTCACATACCTGGGAATCTGGACCGGTGAAATCATTCTGGGTGTCGACAACCCTGGGATCGCACCAAAAAGCTTTCCGGGGTACGGTGTCGCGTTAGGTTTTTATCTGTTTCCTACACTGGTGATCGCAGGGGTAGGGGCGTTTACCGCTGCTGGAATATCTCGGAGCATTTTCAGTGGGTTTGTGGTGGTCATATGTTTTGCACTCTTTCAGACAATACTGGAGAATGTCATTAGCGAGCAGAAGATACTCCTGGCCCTGCTTGATCCTTTCGGGCAGAATGCATTTCATCTGGCCACCAGCGATTGGGATATTCCTATGCAAAATTCGACCAGGCTACCTGTTCATCAAATCGTGCTTTGGAACAGGATATTATGGCTGTTGTTAGCGGGGATCATCTATGGCGTTTTCTATAGAAAATTTGATTTTTTGTATGATCCTGTATGGCGGTTCAGGCAGCACGCACCCCGGAATAATGCCTCTGCTGAAGGTTATTTGCAGCAAACAGATATTGTTCCACAAATCCGGTATGATCTGTCGAGGCGTGCAAAGATCAAATGTTTTACAAATTTAGCGGTGTTTGATTTCAGACGTTTATTGAAAAACTGGATGTTTCCCGTGCTCGGATTTGCGGGGGCGGCCACCGTGTTTATCATCCAGCTGAGGGTGACGAATACCGGCGAGTTCAATTTGCTTCCTTTAACGCGACTATTCCTTGGAGCGCCATTGACCCTGTATACAGTGATCACTATCTTTAGTACGTTTTTATTCTCGGGACTACTGATCACAAGGGCCAGACATCATAAAATGGACCTCTTGGTGGATGCCACACCTGTCATGGACTGGCAGCTCCTGCTTTCCAAAATTGGTGCGATTAGCTTGGTGCAGTTTCTCCTGCTTTTACTTTTCCTATTTGCGGGGCTGGGCATACAGATTCTGAACGGGTATTACAATTTTGAATTCGGTCTTTACTTGTTCCATCTTTTTATTTTGGTTTTTCCGGTCTTATTTGTTTGGAATATCACAAGCCACCTCGTTTATACGGTGGTGCCCAGTTTTGTACCTGGATACTTTTTCTTAGCAGTATTATGGTTGGGTGGCCAACTGCTGGAACAAACAGGGATTTCTACGAACATTTTAAAGTTCAACCATCTGCCGGTGCTTACATATTCCGATTTCTACGGGTATGGTCATTCACTGAGGGGATACTTAGTCCTGGTTGGCTACTGGTCCCTGCTCGGACTGCTCCTGGTGTTAATTACTCTGCTTTTATGGCGACGGGGGATTCTGTATTCACTGAAAGAACGATGGATTCTCGCTAAGTCCAGGATTAACTGGCCACTTTCAGTTGGGATCATTTTAGTATCTGCAAGTTTTGCCGGGTTCGGTGCCAAAGTCTATAAGAATGAGCGGTTGGACAGAAAGGTATTGTCAGCGACCCGATCGAGTCCAGCTTTCAGGAACTACATCGAAGCATGGGAGGTTTACAGCGGAATGCCTCAACCGAAAATTACTGACATTGAGCTGCAAATCGATCTGTATCCACACAAAGAAAGCTTTTCCGCAAGGGGAACTTACCAGCTGGTGAACCAGGGAAGCGAGGCTATTGACACTGTTTTATTGAGGACAGGATTTGATGAGCTCACCGAGATCCACTGGAAGGAAAATGCTCATTTGCTGATGGAAGATTCACGCATGAAAAGCCTGTTGTTTAAACTGAACCATACACTTTACCCTGGAGATAGTGTGGAGTTTTCCTTTCATATCAGAAACCGGCCCAATACATGGTTTACCAGAAATTCGAATGTGCTGACAAATGGGTCGTACCTCAGGCAAGACTTCTTGCCCAGAGTGGGGTATCAATTTGTTAAGCGGGAGTTGCCTCTCTCGGATAGTCTGGCAGCTAACCATAATTACTTTCACAGGGATGCGAATTATGTAAAAATTCGAACGATAATCAGTACCGCGAGAAACCAGGTGGCCATCGCACCGGGAGAACTCATCTCCAGTAAAAGGGTGGGGGCGCGAACCATTTACGAGTATGCCTCTGCCCAACCCACAAAGCTTAATTATTCTTTTCATTCGGCAGCATATGAAACAACAGAGGAAGAGTATGGCGGAGTTACCATTCAATTGTACCACCTGAATGGTCATGGTCAAAATACTAAGTGGATGCTGGAGGGTCTGAAAGCGTCTCTAGATCATCATACGAAGTGGTTTGGAGAATACCCCCATCGACAACTCAGGATCATCGAATTTCCGCATACCGAAGGAAGCTACACCGCTACACTGACATGCAACAATATACCGGCCTCCGAAATCCTGTACAATATGAATACCGAGGCCATGGAGGAGAAAATCAATCTGCCATTCTATGTCATGGCACACGAACTCGCTCATGAATGGTTTGGAAACCAGGTGATGCCTGCCGATGCCGAAGGAGCCAAAATGTTGACTGAAAGCATTGCAGAATACATTACCCTGTGTATATACCGGGATTATTTCGGAGAGGAAATGGCTCATGCTTTCCTGCAAGCCCAACGGACCCGATACAAGCAGGGTTTGAAAATGGAAAGAGGTGATGAACGGCCCCTGAATAAAGTATTGCGGCATCAGGAGTACATCGCATATGGAAAAGGGACCCTTGCTTTCGATATGCTCTCAAAATCCATCGGGGAAGATACCCTGCATTCCATCCTGCGGAGTTATCTGTTGAAATACAGGTATAAACCAAACAATTATCCTACAACAGATGATTTTATCCAATTGTTGAAAGCGAATACCCCCGGGGACAAACACCCGCTCATAAACCACTGGTTCACTCAAACGCTCCCCGTAGATTAACCTCTTATTTTTTCATGATCCGATGAATAGCTGCAAGGAGCATTCTATGCATCATCTCCCTCTGACCTCCCCGTACCGGTTATCGGCCGCCAGCCGGTCCAGCAGGAGCCTGCCGGTCAGCCCGGTAGCTCGCACTACAATTGCGCTTCTTTGTTTCATTTGATTCCGGGGTGCTTAGCCGTGATCAGTTTCCCGATCTACCTCCGGAAAAATGTATATTTTTGATGTCGGTGAAACTAACTATGGCATCATGTCAAAATTTAAGCAAGGAGACATTGTTGTTTTGAAATCCGGAGGTCCTAAAATGACGGTGGAGGGTTATGCCAGGAATGATCCGAGCAAGCTATTATGTACCTGGTTTGACAAGAACAATGAACGGGTTTCGCAACAATTCCGGGAAGTGATACTCAGGAAAGTGGAGGAATAATCTTCACTGATAAAGCCCCTTCCATTATACCATCTCCGAAAATTTTCCCATTTTCCCGGTCTGAAATCGTGCCATATGGACAATCAAACTCCGGGAAATCTCCCGCAAGCCAAAGGCTTCCTGGGCTGGATAGAGAAGGCAGGCAACAAACTGCCCCACCCGTTCTGGCTCTTCGTCTGGATATGCATATTCATCATCGTCACCAGTGCCATTACCAGTTTCCTGAACGTTTCAGTCACCGATCCCCAGGGACAACTAATCGGGGCCAGGAACCTGGTGTCGGGTGAGGGGCTGCGCTGGTTCCTGGAAAATATGGTGACCAATTTTGCGCATTTTGCCCCGCTGGGACTTGTGCTGGTGATGCTGATGGGGGTCTCCATTGCCGAGCAAAGCGGGTTGCTGGAGGTGATCCTTCGCCGGATCGCTTTCTCCACTCCCAGGCGGATCATCTTTCCCGTGATCTTTATCATCGGTGCATGCGGGAACATCGGATCCGATGCCGGGGTCGTGGTGGTACCCCCCATTGCGGCACTGATATTTATGCAGCTGGGCTATCATCCCATTGCCGGACTCATCGCCGGTTATGCCGGTGCCACGGCCGGTTTTACGGCCAACCTGTTTATAGCCGGCACCGATGTGCTGCTGGCTGGGATCAGCACACAGATCACTTCCACCATGGATCCGCCCATGGAGGTGGCTGCCACCGCCAACTGGTATTTTATGATCGTCTCCACCTTTATGCTGGGAATCGTCGGAGCCATTGTGGTCAGGCGTTTTACGATCCCGCGCGCAGCCGGTTTTTCAGGGATGGAAAAAGTCGCCGAATTTGCTCAGAAAAGCGCCGGTCTTTCACCCGAAGAAAGAAAGGGCCTGAGACATGCCGGTATTGCTTTTCTGATCTTTGCCCTGGCGATCATCGCGCTTACCGTCCCTCCGGGCGCTCCCCTGAGAAATCCCGAAACGGGTTCCCTGGTGGTGGAATCCCCCTTTCTCCGGGGACTCATCCCCATCCTCTTCGTGATGTTTGCTTTGCCGGGCTATTTCTATGGCCGGGCCGTGGGCACCATCCGGAAGTACGACGACCTGATCAAGCATATGGAGCATGGAATGCGGAACCTTGCCGGCTACATCGTGCTCATGCTCGTGGTGGCCCAGTTCATCTACATGTTCACCTGGTCGAACCTGGACACCATACTGGCAGTGGAAGGAGCGGTTTTTCTGAAGGCCACGGGACTCACAGGTCCCCTGTTGTTTATCCTCTTTATGACACTGATTGCCTTTCTGAACATCTTCATGGGCAGCGGTTCGGCCAAATGGGCCATCTTCGCCCCCGTATTCATCCCCATGCTTGCCCAGCTGAATTACAGTCCCGCTTTCGTTCAGCTGATGTACAGGGTAGGGGACTCGGTGACCAACAGCATCAGCCCCCTCTATGTCTACTTTCCCCTCCTTCTCGGCTGGATCCGCCAGTACGACAAACGGCTGGGAATAGGAACCATTGTATCCATGCTGATGCCCTATGCCGGGTTCCTCTTCCTCATGTGGACCATCCTTCTGTTCATATGGTTCGCCCTTAACCTGCCCATCGGTGTGGGAGAGTTTATCTATATGAAGTGAGGTATCGGATTTGACAGATATGAAATTGTAAAAACCACTCGGATGGTGAAGCGAAATCTCTTTTTGGTACCGGTTTTTTTCACTCTTTTCACGGCTTGTTTCAACGGCGGAGATGATTTTTCGGAGTGGCGAGGCCCGAACCGCCAGGGAATCTACTTTGAAACCGGACTTTTGAAAGCGTGGCCTGAAAGCGGACCGGAAATGCTCTGGAGCGTGGAGGGGCTGGGGGCCGGGCACAGCAATGTGTGTGCCGGCCGGGACAGACTTTTTGTTAACGGGATGCCCGATACGCTGGGAGTGCTCTATTCGTTTGATATGGATGGCAACCTTCTCTGGGAAAAAGTGTACGGCACCGAGTGGCACATCAACTATACCGGATCACGATCCACCCCGGTTGTCGCCGGCGACCTGGTTTACCTGGAGAGCGGAATGGGCGTGGTGTACTGCATGGATGCTCATACGGGCGATATGGTTTGGGAGGTGGACTTGCTTCATAAATTTGATGCAGAGAACATTCAGTGGGGATTGACCGAGACCCTGCTGATTGACGGTGACCATCTTATCTGCACCCCCGGAGGCGAAGAGCACAATGTGGTTGCGCTGGATCGTTTAACGGGCGAGACCGTATGGACTTCACCTGGAAATAGTGAACCTTCTGCCTATTGCTCACCTGTTCTGGTGGAACACAACGGTACCCGGCTGGTGGTCACCATGACGGCCCAATCCATCATCGGCCTGGATGCCGTTACCGGCGAATTATACTGGCGGGTGGAGCAGCTGCAGCGAAATAAGATTCATGCCAATTCTCCGGTTTATTCCGGGGGGACGATCTATTGTTCCAGCAGTTCGGCATCCCAAAACAGCGGAATCGTGGCCCTTCATCTGAGTGATGACGGAAAAAGTGTGGAGCAAAAATGGCGAAATGAGTCCTATCACAATTTAATGGGCGGGATTGTGTTGATAGACGGTGTGATTTACGGCTCAGCATACCGGAAAAACCAGTGGTCGGCCATCGATGCCTCCACCGGCGAAGAGACCATTGTATCGGAAGATTTCGGCGATGGGGTGATCGTTTATGCCGATGGCCTGTTTTATCTCTACAGCTCTGAAGGAGAGATCGCCCTGGTGAACATGGAACGGAACAGCTTTGAAATGAAAGGCAGATTCAGAGTGCCTCTCGGAACCGACCAGCACTGGGCACATCCGGTCATTAAAGATCAGAGGATGTACATCAGGCACGGCGACGCGCTGATGGTTTATGATATTGCAGCCGGATAGCTGCGCGGGATCCATCGAACTCGTTCCCCCGGTATTTTCTAATAGCGGTATGCAGCTTTTTTCAGGGAAGCCACGTTACGGATGGGGTTGGGCGGATCCAGCTGCTCTGCAAGAAAACGGTAGATCTTCACCCGTATCTCGTTGGCTGTCCGGGTGTCCATCCTGTCGAAGGAGTGGCCCCCGGGAATATCCTGGTAAATTTCGTATTCGAATTTCTTGCCTTCGGCCTTCAGGGTTTTAATCAGGTGTTCCACCTCCAGCACATTCACATCCGCATCATTGGTGTTGGTATGGATGAGCAGGGGAGTATCTTTCATTTTATGGGCATTCCAGGCAGGGGAACGGCGCCGGTATTCTTCCACGTTTTCATAAGCGGTTTGCCCGATATGGTAGTCCGCCGAATAGAGATCACGATATCCCTGGGTCTTGTACCCCATGCGTGCGATCAGGTCGCTTACGGGAACTCCCGCAAAGGCCGCCTGATATGCGTCCGGATGATCGAAAATATTCATCAGTGCGATCAATCCCCCGTGGCTCCATCCGATGATGCCCACACGCCCGGCATCCACAAAGCCGAACTGCCCGATCATGTAATCGCGGCTGGCTTTCACATCCTCCGTTTCCAGTCCTCCGTAGTCGATCCTCTCATAGTGAGCCTTCCCGTAACCCGTGCTTCCCCTGTATTCCGGGGCCACGACGATATATCCCTGGGCCACCAGTTCGCGGACAATATGGGTATAATAGGTGGAGAAATCCGCGTGCACCCCTCCGTGCGGCAGCACGATCAGGGGATATTTCCCGGCCGGATCGATATCCCTGGGAATGATGGTGTAGGTCCAGAATTTGACGGGATTCCCGGCTCCCTGTGCCGTGGGGTTCTCTTCCTTCCAGAGCGGCGGTCCGTATATATAGACCTTGTCCACCCAGGCCACATCCTCCAGTTTCTGTATCCAGAGCACATCGTCGATTTTTTTTGCCAGTACATCAAACGTGTGCTTCATGTCGTTGATGGTGCTGTTCAGTGTTTCGATCTGTTCCTGCAAATCTTCCACCGACTGGGACTGCAATCCCGGCGCCATGGCCGATGCCATGAACATGGTGACCAGTAAAACAATGATTCTTTTCATGACAATTATTTTATACCGGTTACGGAGCTGCAAACTACTATGAAAAATTCAGGCTGGCAAGTCGCAGACTGGCGGATATTATGTTAAACGGGAGGTCATATTACCCGGACTGTTTGCTATTGATCTATCTTTGTTTAAGAATGTTCAAATGTTTATGATCACCAGGCAGGAATATAATGAACAGGTAAGGAAGGCCGGAAGGGAACGGATGAAGTATTTACGGGATAAATACTATCACTCTGGTTTCAAAATCTATGACCCATACGGCGGGATCCGCAAACGAATGACTGAGGAGGAAAGGGCTGTGATCAGGAAAGAACTGAAAGCCCGATCGAGAAGGTCGGGACGCCGGACCCTTATTGTATTTTCCCTGGCATTCCTCATTCTTGGGATTATCTTCTATTTGGTTTTGCTGAGTTTGATTTAGCAAAAAATGAGCAGATAATCGACAAGTTGTCGACTATGTATGCGAAAATTGCTAGTTATTTCCTTAGATTGGTTGATATGATGAAAATTGAAGTTTAAAACAGAAACCATGCGCATATCCCTGTTTTTCGTCCTTTGTCTGTTACTCGCCTCGTGCGGTCAGAGAAAAAAGAATGGCGAACCTCTGGACCGTCCCGTTCCGCAGGAGTACTTCCGGAACGGGGGTGAGATTGTGGCGGCCACCCAGGCGGAACTTCTGAAGAATGTCACCGGTGCCATGCAGACCGGCGGTCCGGTCCACGCCATCGAGTTCTGCAATCTCCAGGCGATGGAACTGAAGGACAGCCTGTCGCGCCTGTACGATTGTGAGATCAGGCGGATCGCCACGAAATACCGCAATCCGGCAGATAAGCCCCGGACCGAAACTGAGAAGGAGCAACTCAGCCGGTACGGGGAGGAAGCGGACCGGGGCACGTCCCTGGAACCTGCTGCCTATATGTTCGACGACCGGGTGGAGTATTACCATCCCATTGTGATCAACAGTGGTGCCTGCCTGCAGTGCCACGGGGATCCCGACACTCAGATCGCACCGGAAACGCTGGCCAGGATCCGGGAACTTTATCCGGGTGATCTGGCCACCGGCTTTTCGCTGCATGATTTCCGGGGCGCCTGGCAGATCACGTTTACGAGGCAGTAGGCGGTTACCGGAATTCTCTGGCGGTTTGGACGAACGTCTGAATGTTTTCCGAAGGTGCACTGGAGGGGATCGCACATCCGGAGTTCAGCACGAAATAGTCGGAGCGGGAATAGATGGAGAGCAACTCCAGCGTTTTCTCCCTGACAAGGTCGGGGGTCCCCATGGCCAGCACACCGCTCGGATCCAGGTTGCCAAAGAAGGCGGCCCGGTTGTGAAGGATCTCGAATGCCTGGCGCACATCGGTCTTATAGTCGATATCGAAGCCATCGGCACCGGTGAATACCATCTGGTCGAGGATCAGGCCCACATCCCCGCAGATATGCAGTACATAGGGGAGTCCGGCCCGGTGGGCAGTTTCTATGACTCGCTTCTCATAGGGCAGTGCATATTCCACATACAGTTCGGGAGAGATCATTTCCGGTCCCGCCACACTGTCGCCGTTGGAAACCATGTGTGCCCCGGTTTCGGCCATCAACCGGATGAACTGATTGGTGGCCTCGGTGCAATACTCCAGCACTTCATGTACGGCCTCAGGTTCCTCCAGCATCAGATCGGCCATCCAGTTCTGGGTTCCCCTCAGGGCACTGGCCAGGGAGAACGGCGCCGGATCGCAGTTCCCCCGGATCATGATCTCATCGCCGAAATACTCTTTTAACAGCCGTACGGATTCGAGCCAGATCTGGATGTATTTATAATCGGCGACCTTGACCGGTTTGGCGTTTTTCAGCCCGCCGCACGAGCTTAAAAGGCCGTTCGGGCTGTAACGGGCCGGCTCATTATCGGGGAATTGGACTGGTACCCCGATACTCCCTGCAAGCGTGGCCGTGTCAATATCCACATAGATGCCGTCGAACCGGTATTTCTCGACCGACCGGATAAAGGAATCGGCAATGTTGCGCGGATCTTCCCTGAATGCTTTCATGGAATATCCGGCCTCCTCCGCCGCCATCATAAAGTTATGCAGCATGACAGGAATCTTATCGGCCGGTTCGCCCCGAAGTGCCGCACTGATTCTTTCGTATCCGTTCATCACAGGTCTGATTTACTTCCAGATTTGTTCCATTTCTTCCAGGCTTATTCCTTTGGTTTCCGGAACCATCTTCCAGACAAATATAATGGAAAGGAATGCCATGATGCCAAACAGCCAGAACGAAACAGAGTGGTTGAATTTTTCCATCAGATAGCTGCTCCGGTCCAGCAGGGGGAAGGTGGACGAAACAGTGAAATTCATGATCCATTGTACGGCCACCGCAAGTGCCATGGCTTTACCCCTTATGGAGTTGGGGAAGATCTCTGACAGCAACACCCAGGTTACCGGGCCCCATGAGAAGGAGAATGCACCCACGAATCCAAGGACCGCCAGGAGAGAGATGATCCCGAAGGTTTGAAAGTAAAAGGAGAATCCGATGACGAACATCAGACACATCATGATGACCGAGCCGGTGAGAAGGAGCGGTTTTCGCCCCCAGCGGTCGACCGTACGAATGGCAATCACCGTAAAGATCAGATTCATCGCTCCCACCAGCACCGTCTGGAACATGGAAGATTGGACACTGCTGCCCATGTTCTTGAATATTTCCGGAGCATAGTAAATCATTACCTGAATGCCGACCAGTTGCTGAAAGGCGGACAGCAGCATTCCGATGATCAGGATCCTGGCGCCATACGACCAGAGCTTCCCGGTTCGTTGTTTCAGGGAATTCAGGATGGCATCCATCTCCAGCTGCGCGTTTTTCAATCCGTTCAGACCGGACAGTATTTCGAATGCTCTCTCTTTCCGGCCGGATAAAGCCAGATAACGCGGACTTTCGGGGATGAACCAGAGGAGCCAGAAAAAGAGGATGGCCGGGATGAATTCAGAGGCAAACATCCATCGCCAGCCCATTCGGTGCAGCCACTCTTCGCTGCCCTGCCGGGCAATGAGGTAATTGACAAAATATACGATCAGGATGCCGATGACAATAGCCATCTGGTTCCATGAGACAAGCCTTCCTCTGATCTGCGCCGGGGCGATTTCCGCGATGTACATGGGCGAGAGGATGGAAGCCAGTCCGATCCCGATTCCTCCGGTAAGCCGGTAGGCTATAAACGGGATCAGCGCCGTATGGTCCCCTTCGCCGGGGCGGGCCGTTCCGATTTCGGGGAAGGCTGAACCGATACAGGAGATGATAAAAAGCACAGCGGCCAGCATTAACGATCTTTTCCGGCCCAGCCTCTGACTGAAAAATCCACCCGACGCACTGCCTGCGATACATCCGATCAGCGCACTTGAGACGATAAGTCCCAGCAGGGAGCTGGCATGATTTCCCGAGAGCGATGACGGTTCAATGAAAAACCGGTCCAGTGATTCCACCGTTCCTGAGATAACCGCGGTATCGTAACCAAACAGAAAACCGCCCAGCACGGCCACTATGGAAATGGCATAGACTCTCTTCTGATTAAAGGAAGGCCTTTGTTCCGGCATGTTTCAAATATAAGAAGCACTTCTGATACTTTTTCATGGAGCGGTGCCTTCGAAGTGGTTTATAGGGTGGCTTGTTTATTTTGAGGGGGGGAGCTTTGTGCGAGCTTCAGGGGTACTGTTTTCCGGTTTCGGGGGGTCCCGTTTTCCGGTTTCACGGAGTAACAAAATTGTGGAGTTTATAAGTCAGATCAGCTGCTTCCGGTTCTCGTAGATCTTCTGAATGGCATCGGCGATGTGGTCCATGTCCTCCTTTTCGGCCAGCAGCATATGCTGGAAGAAGGTCAGCGCCTCTTCGGTCAGCTGATCGTTTCCCGGCAGGTGGTGCAGCTCTTCCCTGTACTGTTTCAGCCGCTGTTCAGAGTAGAGCCGTTTGTATCCCCGCGAACCCAGGGCATCTTCCATGAGGCCGTCGAAATACTGCTTCCCGTATGCGCTGTAATTGGGGATCCCTTCCGCATTCAGTGCCGCTCTGAATTGATCCCTGGAAAGGCCGTCGAAATGCTCCTTCTGGTACCTGAACGGGTATAAGTGGTAGACCGCGCGGGTCGCTCCCTTTTCAAGTTTATAGGGAACGATCCCGGGGATATCTTTGAGCCTGGAATCCAGGTAACGGGCATTCTCGATCCGTTTCCCGGTATCGGCTTTCACCCTTTCCAGCTGGGAGAGCAGGATGACCGCCTGCATTTCGGTCATCCGTTTATTGGAACCCCGGATGCAGTGATTCCCCATTCCCTTCATGCTTTCTCCGTAGGGCCGGCCGCAGTTGTGGTAGGCGTGGCACCGGTCCATGAGCGCATCATCGTTTCCGACCACTGCACCTCCCTCTCCTGAAGGAATGTGCTTGGAGGCCTGGAAACTGAAGCACCCCAGGTCGCCCAGGGTACCGCACGACTTCCCCTCGTGCTCCGCGAGCCAGGCCTGACAGGCATCCTCAATGACCGGCAGACTGTGCTTTCCGGCGATGTGGTTGATCCGGTTCATATCGGCAGGGAGCCCGAAGATATGCACCGGCATGATGGCGCTGGTCCGCTCGTTGATCCTTTGCTCAATGGTGGAAGGATCGATCAGGAAGGTCTCGGGATCGGTGTCGGCGAAGACGGGGAGGGCCCGGGCATTGAATACCACATTATAGGTGGCGATAAATGTGTAGGGGGATATGATCACTTCGTCGCCCGCATCCACTCCCAGCACCTGCATGGCAGTGATCAGCGCGGTGGTTCCGCTGGCGGTGGCCAGGGCCCGCCGGGCTCCGATCAGCTCCGCGTACTTTTTTTCGAACTGATCGCACATGGCACCATCCCCGCGGTACCAGTTGCCGCTGCGAAGCACCCGGACCATGGTCTCCTCCGCGTTCCGGTCCCAAACGGGCCACTGTTGCCATCCGGAAGCCCTGACCGGTGTTCCGCCCCGGATGGCGAGTTTGGAGGCGTTCCCGGCACCCGCTTGCCCGAAAAGCGGAACGGAACCTGCAAGGACGGTGGCAGCCGCTCCGGCCGAGGTGTCCCTGATAAACTTTCTTCTGTTGAGGGGATGGGTTTTCATATAAAGGTGGAGAATATGGATTTCATTGCTCCTCTGAGCTTCTGACTAAAAATACACAATAGGCCGGGGCCAGTCAAGTTCAACAAAAAGTCATTATTCATGTTTTCTTGTAAACAAATGAAGCTTTGAAAACAGGATTCGGGATCATACTGTTAGTGTTCGCCACCGGTTTAAACGCACAGGAAAAAGTGGAGGTTGAGCAGCGGGTCCGTGCAGGCCAGGTGCCCGCTGATGCGGTGGAGTGGCTCCATGATGCTTACGAAAGGGCCCGCAGAGTGAGATGGTACTATGAAGAGACCTCGGGACTGAAAAGCTATGAAGCGAAATTCAAATGGAAGGACCGTCTTCACAGCGTGGAATTCGATACCGCGGGTGTAGTCCAGGATATCGAAATAGCCATCGAGTGGAAGGAATTGCCCGGCGAGGTGCAACAAAACATCCTCGGGGACCTGGATTCAGCTTTCCACAAACACAGGATTCGGAAAATACAGAGGCAATTGACCGGGAGCCCCGATGACCTGGAGGATGTGATCGATGAGGATGAAAGTGAAAATATCACTACACGTTACGAAATCGAATACTACGGGAAAAGTGAATCTCGTGATGAATTATGGGAGGGATTATTCGATGCCCGTGGCAAAATGCTTCAGCAAAGAGTAATAATCCTGAGACCTGCCAATAACCTGAATTTCTGATGCGCCATCTGACAACGTTTCTTTTTGTTCTGTTTCTGCAGATTGCGCTGGCACAGGCACAGCCATTTCAGGCAGGTGTTCTGCCTGAGGTTGCCATCAGCTACCAATGGACAGAGAAACTGCAGCAAACCATCAAAATCGAATCGATGCATGAGCTTTTTCACACCGAAACACAGGTGTGGGACTATACCTATGACCGGACGGATGTACAGGCATTTCTGGAGGGCAGGCTGAATCCCTTTATAAAGATAGCCGGCGGGTATCAATACCGGCTGGAGGGAGGTGGCGGGGATTCGCATCGTCTCATACAACAGGCGGCATTTCTGCAGAAGAGGACAGGATTTCGGTTAGGGCACCGGTTGCGTACCGATCAGACCATAGAGCCTTCAGAAACAGTGAAGTGGCGCCTTCGGTACCGTTTATCCGCGGAGATCCCCCTGGAGGGTCAGTCGCTGGATGCCGGTGAATTCTATCTGCTGATGTCCGGCGAACCCATTTATTCCATGCAGGCCGGGGTGAGCGGTCTGGAGACCCGGTTGGCAGCATCGGTGGGTTATTATATCGACAGCGCCCATAAACTGGAGATGGGATTGGATTATCGCCTTGAAGAAATTCTGGAGAACCCTGTCCGGCAGAAACTCTGGCTGAAGGTGGGGTGGTATTATTTAATCTGAATGAAGGGGTGCTGTTAAATAAATCGGCGATGTTTTCAAACAGTGAATCATTCCACCGCTTTTCCCCGTATAACGAACTATAGCAGATGAGGATCTTAAAAAGCATAGTGAATCTTGCCATAGGTGAGGCCATAGTTCTGGGTTTCGGCAGAGAGGTGTTACAGGCGCAGGATTTCGATATGCCGCCGCCGCCTCAGAAAAAGTACCTGAATGAAATAGATACCATTGATCAGGATCAGGCGATCAGACAGTTATTTAATAATTACGAATTTAACGGGAACAACTATACCGATATTTTGAACAAGCATTCGGCGATCCCGAATACGGGAAAGGAGTTGAAAAGCCTGTTGATGAATGAAATTCCTGTTGAATATATGGAAGCGTTTAATTCCGTTCAGGATGCCCGGGAACACCCGGTTTTCGATTACTGGGATGTGGCTAAATTTTATCAGAACGATGTTTCCGTAAAGGATCTGGACAAAGCCCTGGAGAAAGCAGCAACTCACGAACGGGCGGAAATCCTGAAATATATCTATAAGGCCAGTTACAAGGCCTGGAAGAGGGAACACAAACATGTGCCGAAAGCATTCATCAACAAAGGGAATTTTAAGACCCTGTTCAGTTTGAGCCTGATCAAAAGGAGCAGGGAGTATTTTAAGAATTCTGAAAGACCGGTCTTGCTGATCACCTATCCCACGCTCGATTTTAATAAGGCGCTTTTTTCACCTCCTGCCCGAAAAATGATCAAAGACCTGTCGGACACCTATGATATATACTTTGCGACGCTGGAAAACGAAAGAGCATTGTATATGGCGATAAAAAAAGTGAAAAACATCGACCTGCTCATTATCTCAGGGCACGGGGAAAAAGACCGAGTGATCCTGAATGATTCCGGTGAATCGGACGAAGACAAGAGCTATATTGATACCCGTGACAAGGAGCTGAAACGCTATCTGTCAAAGCTCTCTCCCGATGCGCTCATCTTCATCAATGCCTGCAATACGGGCAAGGGAGGTAAAAAACTTGAAAATCTGGCCAACAATATGGCCGAATGTGCGGAGGGAAGGAAAGTGATCGCCTCCAGGGAACCGTTCAGCCCCGATGAGATTATCTTTAAAAGCAAGTACCCGTTCGATATTGATATTCCCGATAAGACCTACGTTGCCATCAAAGAGAAGTAATTGTTACCGGCAGGTGGAGGAAATGCAACGATCGATAAACCATGATTCTGCGGACTGTTCGAAATAGCTCTGAAGGTAATCGATCATGTCCGCCTTTTCCTCTTCATCCAGGTATTCGAAGTCTTTGATATACTGCATGATCCCGTCTTTGCACTGCGCCAGCTCCTGAATGGTTTTTTCATGGGTCTGCCTGGGTCGGCATTGTCCCAGATAACAACGGTCCCGGACTGTTCTGATGGCCAGGTCTTCCCTGGGAGTGGCGTAGATGGTATTCACCAGGCCCGTGAAATCGAAATCATACGGGACAGGCAGAAAACCTGAAGGATCCCCGGAATTCAGGACCATGATTTTCAGATTGTGCCTTCCGGTCACCGAGTAATCCCCGTTGCCGATCATATAGCTGTACAAAGCCATTCGGTCCATCGCCTCCGGATTCATCCGGGCCATGGAGAGTTCATCACTCTTGATCATTTTACCACCCAGGCGAAGGGTCATGAGCTCATCGGGCTCCTGGAGGAACGCCCAGTCCTCGGTGACCTCATTTTTCTTTCCTTTGTCGATGATGGTTAACCGGACCAGCCGCACCCTGTAGCTGAGGGGGGTGATCATGTTGTAAATCTTGTAAGCCAGGTATTCTCTGAGCACATAGGGCTCATACCTTGCCTGATCACGGCATCGAACCACCAGTTTCATCCGGATCACATCCTCCAGCGAGTCGGCGCGCACACAGGCGTGGCGGATATTGAACCAGATGGGCGGCATGGTGCAGTAATCCCTTCTGTAGATTCCTCTGGCCTTGAGACGAACGGAATCCCTGAAGGAGAAATCATTTTCCACCTCACAGTTCATCAGGGCGTCGTGATAGATATCCTTGCGCCTGGTTTTCCTCAGTTTGTTCGCATCGAATTCCAGGGTCATATGAAGGGGCTCCTCCGCGTTAAAGAGTTCCGAAAAAACCGCCATCGCCTCTTCGGGGAAGGGGGCATCATCCTTTTGGGCCTGAAGCTGTAAAGGAAAACCAACAATGAAAACCAATAAGAAGACACGTATTTCCATATTCCGCAGGGAAAGGGTTATCCATGTAAGTTACAAAATACAGGCAAAGGAAGTCAAGTATTCAGGAACGGAATGAGGGAAACCCGATTTTCAGTTCTCCGAAGGTACTATTCCCAACTTAAAGCGCCTCAAAATCGGAGAAATTCCGGCCTTGAACAATGAGAATGAAAACTCTCTGGGTTAACGACTGGCGGGTGTGATTCTCACCCCGACGGCACACACATCGTCGATCTGTTCGCTGTGGCCCTTCCAGTCATCGAAGGCATATTCGATCACTTTTTTTTGCATGTCCATGGATCCGCCCTGGACCGAGAGGAGCAGCTGTTTCAGCCTGCTCGATTTGTATTTGCTCCGATGCGGCCCGCCGAACTGGTCGGCAAAGCCGTCGGTGAACATGTACAGCGTATCCTGCTCGCACAGCGGAAGAGTATGACCGGTGAAGTCTTTTTCCTCCCAGTACACTCCCACGGGCTGCAGGTCGGGTTTGATCCGGTATAACCGGTGCTCTTCGCTCTCCAGCGACAGGTGTAGTTCATCCTCTGTGGAAGATGTCCGGGTATTTTCTCTGACCAGGAACAGGGGGATGTTGGCACCGGCGAACTGAAGTTCCATGTTCACCGGATCGATAATGGCAATGGACATGTCGATGCCATCCTTCTGTTCTCTCTCCGATGCTTCCTGGTCGAGGGTTTCTTTGATCTTGTTCCGGAGATGGCCCAGAATAAGGTCCGGAGGCCGGATACCATAGGTCCGGAACTGTTCGTTCAGCAGAGTGACCCCCAGCATGCTCATCAGTGCACCGGGCACCCCGTGACCGGTACAATCGGCGACGATGACCACTATTTTACCGCCCATCTCTCTGATCCAGAAAAAATCCCCTCCGATGATATCCTTGGGCTTGAATATGGTGAAATGGTCGGGCAGGATGAGGTCGATATAAGTGGAGGATGGCAATACAGCCTTCTGGATACTCCTTGCGTAATGAATGCTGTCGGTGATGGCCTGTTTCTGCTTCAGCACCAGCCGGTGCTGTTTCCGGAGCTTTTCCTCGGTTCTCACACTATCGATAGCCCGGGCGATATGGTCCGAAATAAAGACCATGAGTTCTTCATCCTCCAGGGTGTAGGCATCGTTGTTGTCATAGCACTGTACGGCCATCACCCCGGTGGTCTGACCCGAATGTTTCAACGGAACTCCGAGCCACGAGGAGGATTGCGCTCCGAACAGGGTAATTTCACCGGACAGGTACAGGCGGTCCACATCCGGATTGGGAAAACGCACGGGTTTTCCGTTCCTCCGGACATAATCGGTCAGGGTACCGGACAAATCGTAGAGCGTCACTTCCAGCGATTCGTCATATGCATAGCGCAGGGCTGCCGTCTCGATCGTATCCTTTTCATCCACGAAATAGGGGAAGAAATATTTACCGTTGGATTCGTCATACAAGCTGACAAAGAAATTCTCGGCAATGACCAGATCCTTCAGTATTTCGTGAATGGTGGCGACAAAATCCTCCACACTGGCGGCACTGTGTGCCTCTTCCGAGATCTTCAGGAGCGATTCCCATTTCTTGTCGTTCGTCATTTCTCCGGTTCCAATCGTTGGATATCTGTACACTCAGGCAAAGATAGTATATACCGGAAACATTCAGCACATCGGTTGATCCCAGGAAGTCAGGAACTCTCTATTTCACCGCCTCCACAGCATAACCCATATTTCTCAGAAGTTGAATCACGCCTTTCTCACCGGGGAGGTGGCCGGCGCCCACGGCAATAAAAGAGGGCTTTTCGGTGATCAGGTTCTCGATCTTCGGGATCCAGCCCTCGTTCCGGGCAACAACCAGATCGTCGTTGATCTTTGTGTAATCCCCGCCCAGGTATTCGTCCATGATCAGCTCCAGCTTTTCCAGGTCACCCTCCAGGTAGGCCCGCACTACCCTGTCGGACAGCTCCTGCCCCTCTTCCAGCTCTTTGATGCCGGCAACCAGCATGGTGGCTGCATCCTCGACGGGGATATTGTCGATGAATCCGATCTGCTCTTCAATCGTTTCCAGGCCCAGCACCTCCATTTCCTGATCACCGGCCATCTTCGTGAAATGCATTTCAGGCGAGGCAGGCTGGCAGTCAAGGAAGTAGATCAGGGTCATCGATGACAGGAAAAAGGGCTTGACGGCGGCCAGCTGCTCAAAGGGAATTCCCATTTTGGAGGTGAAGAAATCCGATACCAGTGCATACTCCTCTTCATCCAGGTAGTCTTTTGCGGTGGTTCCGTCAGCCATGAACATCCCCTGTTGCATGGCCGTCATCAGTCCGGGATCATCGAAATCGAGTTCCAGGACCACCCGCTCCGATTGCTCCAGGGCCCGCAATGCGGCATCGGAGATGACCAGATCATCGGGACAGAGAAGGTGATAAGTGCCGTAGAGATGGGACGGAGTCGAAAACCCGGGGCCAGTTATTTTCCACAGAAGGCTCTTTTCGAGAGGTTGTGAAAGAGCCAGGATCGTTCCGAAGAACAGTACGGCAAGAATGCTTATAACGCGTTTCATGGGTTTTGTTTTTTAATGGTTTTACCCGGTTAGTATCCGTTCCCTGCCGGTTATTACATCCGAATGTGCATTTTTGTGTAATATTTCTTCCGATCCGGTTACATACGGTTAGATGGAAGCTTTCAGGACAATCGTCGAGAAGCACCACCCGATCCTTTACAAAATCGGGAGGTCGTATACGCGCACCAGCGCAGATTTCGACGATCTCTATCAGGAGATGCTGATCCAGCTTCACACTTCCCTTCGAAATTTCAACGGAGAATCCAGTCTCTCCACCTGGATTTACCGGGTGGCCCTGAACACCGCCCTGACCTATCACCGGAACGAATACCGGCGCTCCAGGGAGATGACAGTGGAGGAGGTCAGAGATGTGGACGGTGAAACGGAGACCGGCCATGCTGTTTCCCGCAGAGAGCGGCAGATCGAATTGCTCTACGAGAGCATCAACGAGTTGAGCAGGGAAGACCGGGCTGTAATCCTGCTGCACCTGGAGGGAAAGAGCTACAGAGAGATTGCAGAGATCCTGGGAATCAGTACTTCTAATACGGGGGTCAGGATTCTTCGCAGCAAGAAGAAACTGAAGGAATTATTAATTGGAAAGGGCTATGAAAGAGATTGATCTGAAGAATATCTGGGAGAGCGATCTGCGGCGGGCGATGGATCATTTCAATTCGCTGGAGGATGTGGAGGCCCTGGCAAGGAAACGCTCCAACAACATTCTCCACCGGATCCGGAGGAACATGCTCAATGAAACCGCGGCCGGAACCGTCCTGCTTGCCGCCATGCTGATAGTCTTCTGGTTTTGGGATCCTTATCTTTTCTGGGGTTTCCTGGCGCTCAGTGTCATATCCATGGCCCTTTCGGCATGGCTCTATCTCCAGTTTGCCCGGAGGCTGAACCGGGTGAACCAGAAGGATGTGAAAAACGCCCTTCGCGAATACATCGAGCTCACCTCTCAGTACATTAAACGGCTGAAAGTGATCCTTTACTATCTGTCTCCGGTTTCCATGTACGCCGGGCTATCTCTGGTGGTGATCCCCGAACTGGCTGGGAGAGGATTCCGGATGTACCTGCTGGCATACGGGATCAGTTCCATTGCCGCTATCCCCATCATCATCGCCATCATCCTGGTGATGAACCGCAAATACATTCCCTGGCTCTATGGCCGTCACCTTAAGGCTTTCAGGGAGACCCTGGCGGGACTGGAAGAGTAGGGCCGGGTCTTTTTGCATCGTAAATAATCTTTAACTTGTCCGGGCACTAAACCTGGTCATCATGAAAAACAGATCTTTCCTATCAAAAGCCCGGGGTCTCCTGCCGGCTGTGGGTTTCCCGACCCTGGTCCTCCGGGCTATGGTCTTTCTGGCACTGGTCCTGGCCGTTTCCTTCTCCTGCAGTCAGCCGTCCGGAAATATGACGGGGCTCTCGCTCGATTCGCTCCGGCAGGCAGACTCCGTGATGAAAGCATATGTGGATGAAGGCAAGTTACCCTGCGTGGCCACTCTGATGTAAAAGACGGTGAGATCATTCACCGGCTCTCGTACGGGGTTAAAACGATCGAGGGAGGTGAGCCTCTCACGGATGATGCGATTTTCCGGATCTATTCCATGTCCAAACCCATTACCGCCGCCGCATTGATGACTCTGTACGATGAAGGCGAATTTCAGCTGGACGATCCGGTGGAGAAATACATTCCGGTGTTTGAAGGGACCCAGGTATATGAAGACGGGAAGCTGGTCCCACAGAACGAACCCTTCACCATCCGGCACCTGCTGACCCATACGGCCGGGTTCACCTACGGCTGGGGGGCAGGCCATGTGGATTCGCTCTACATGGCTCATACGCCCGGTATCTTGGAGATCGAAAACCTTGAAAAGACCATGGAGGTCCTGGCTGAACTCCCGCTGAAGCACCAGCCGGGAACCACCTATGAATACTCGGTGTCGATCGATGTGGCGGGTTATCTGGTGGAGGTATTGTCGGGCATGTCTTTCGACAATTTCCTGAACGAGCGGCTGTTCGGTCCCCTGGAGATGCATGATACCGGTTTCGAAGTGCCCGTGGAGGATTACGACCGGCTGGCCATGATCTATACCCCGGATGATTCCACCGGAGCCCTGAAGCCGGTTCTGCAGATGACAGAAGGAGTCAGGAGGAAGGTCACTCTCTTTTCCGGTGGCGGCGGACTGGTCTCCACTCTGGAGGACTATGCGAAGTTCGGACAGATGCTGCTCAACAAAGGAACCTACAAGGGTGTCCGGATCCTGGATGAATCAACCGTCGACCTTATCATGTCGGATCAGATGCCGGAGCAGGTGGAGTATGACGGCGGTTACGGTCTGTGAGAATACGTGGATCTGGAAACCGGTGCCTACGGATGGTCGGGAGCCGCCTCCACCGATTTTGTGGCCGATCCGTCCAACAATATAATTATCCTGAGCTTCACCCAGTACACACCGTTCATGGGGGTCCCTTTTGCCGAAGAGTATAAAGAAATGATTTGGGATGCCCTGGTGGAACCTGAATAGCCTTCTTATGAAGATCGAAGTTTTCGTTGCACTTATATGGATGGTGGTCCCGGAGGTCAGCATCAGCGCACAATCGAATCGGGCCCGGGACTTCGGGATTGAGATCGGTGTGCTGGAACCCGGCCGGTACATTGCAATCACCGATGTGAAAGGGGTGAAGGTCGGTCATACCACTCTGATCGCCGGCGACAGTATCCGGACGGGAGTGACGGCCATCGTCCCGCATCCGGAGAGTTTATTCCGGTGGAAGGTTCCTGCCGCGATCCATATCGGGAACGGCTTCGGAAAACTGGCAGGTTACAGCCAGGTGAGGGAGCTGGGCAATCTGGAGACGCCCGTGATCCTGACCAACACCCTGAGTGTCCCTGCAGCCTCTGATGCGCTGATCAGCTATACCCTCGGATTGCCCGGAAATGGAAACGTACGTTCGGTGAACCCGGTGGTGGGGAAGACCAACGACGGGTGGCTGAATGATATCCGGCGGCGGCATCGCTTCCAACGGCAGCGGGGATTACGTGATTGCTCTGTCGGTGGCTGAGGAGAACCTGATCGCCGATACATACCCGTCTCCCTTCTATAAGAGTGAGGTCCTGAGAAACGAAGAGATGACACCCCTGTTCTTGGCCACCATCGAAGCCACCGAAGAGGCCATCATCAATTCCCTGTTTGCAGCCGAAACCATGACCGGCCGGGACGGCCACCGGGTGGAAGCCCTGCCGGTGCAGGAGGTGATGGAGATTATGAGAAAATAAAGCCGGTTGTTAATTCTGTTAATTAAGGTTATGTTGACACTTCCTTAATATTCAGTTGGGGGAGAATGGTGTTCTTGTGCCCTGAAAGAAAAAAGCAGCGATTATAACCAAACTGGGGAGCTGGGTTATGGATCGCTGCTCAGCAATTAACTGAATAAAAGCTTAACAAAGCTATGAATTTTAGTTCATGGACTAACTCCTTCTCACGAATTTCAGGCTTTTCGTATCAAATTCTGATCATTTTTTTTATTTTACATCTGGCAGCTCCATCTTATGGAGGAACACTTCCGGAGTCTATCGAAGGTACTGGCATTCTCAAAGGAAGGGTCATCGACGAATCGAATCTGCCGATGATCGGCGCCACCGTGCTGGTCGAAGGGACCGGTATGGGTACCATTTCTGACGATAACGGCAATTACCAGTTGCTGAACATTCCTGCCGGAACTCAAATTATCAGGGTTTCATTTCTGGGTTACAAGACTGAATCGGCAGAGGTTGAGATTGTGCGGGGAAAGATAACCATCAGAGATTTTATCCTGGAATACAGTGCTGCGGAACTAACCGAAGTGGCGGTATATGGACAGGCAAGGGGGCAAACGGCGGCTATCCAGCAACAGATCAATGCTCCGGGGATCGTGAATGTGATTTCCGCCGAAAAGCTCCGGGAGCTTCCTGATGTCAATGTGGCCGAGGCGATTGGCCGGCTGCCGGGTTTGATGGTGGAGCGAAACCGCGGGGAAGGGCAGAAGATCATTATCCGCGGACTGGCACCCAAATATAATTCTGTTTCGATCGGAGGGAACGCTGTGCCTTCCACCGATCTGGACGACCGGAGTACCGACCTGAATATGATTTCAGCGGAAATCCTGGGAGGAGTGGAGGTTCAGAAGGCCAATACAGCGGATAAAGATGCGGATGGATTGGGAGGCACCGTTGACATCACCCTCAGGGAAGCAGCAGAGGGTTGGAACCTGGTGGCTGAGTTGACCAGTGGATACAGCGGTCACACCAACAGCATCAGCCGTTACAGTGGAAACCTTTTTATAAGCAACCGGTTTTTCGGCAGCAAGCTGGGTGTCATGCTCACAGGGAATGCAGACCTCTCGGAAAGACATTCCGACCGGCTGAATGTGGATTATCATGTGCAGGGGGTACCCGATTATGATGCCGGAGAAACGTTCATTCACCCCTGGGTAACCTCCATGAACCTGGAGGCCAACGTGGAGGATCGCACAAGGGCAGGGGGGAGCCTGTTGCTGGACTGGAGGATCAGCCCTTCATCCACTGTCAAAATGAGCAATTTTATGGGGTATTTGAACCGTGATATCAATGACCGGATCAAGCAGTATAATTTAAGCAACAATTATACCTATCTCACCCAGTTCGATAACAATGTCAATCAGTTGTTATTATCCAATTCCATCGAGGGGGAGCATTTTCTGCTGGGGTCCCTCATCCGTTGGGGAGGGAACAGGTCCTATACCATCAATGAACAGCCTTATGGCCACCGGGTGCAGTTCAGAAATCAGAGTGCATTCAACAACCTTGCCCAGGGAAAATCATACGATATTGAGGAACCCGAGCAGATACCCACTCCTGAGAATGTCAATGATGACCTCAGCAGGTATTATTTCTACAACGGCCGGTTCGATACCTATGAGGCAGAGGAGACGGAAATCGGTGCTTACCTCGATCTGGAAACGCCTTTCAGATTGGCTGGGACCATTTCCGGCAAAATCAAAGCAGGGGCCAAGTACAGGCAAAAGGATAGGTCGAGATTCAATACCCGGGCCAACAACAGGCTGGACGGAAGCGGAAACGTCAACCAATACCTGAACTACTATCCGGAATCTATCCTGACGGAAGAGGGAGTGGTAGGCCATATTTCTATATTCAATTTTCTGGATGAAGATTATTCATCCGGCGATTTTCTGAACGGGGATTATTCACTCTTGAAGGTCAGCGAGGTACTGGACAGAGAGATGGTGGCCGATGTGTATGATGAGTTTTTAGAAGATTATTATGAATTTATACCTGCCGGGGCAAAGAATGACTATAACACATTTGAATCCATTCTGGCCGGGTATGTGATGACTGAGATCAGGCTTGGTGATTATGTGACCTTTATCCCTGGTTTAAGGCTGGAAAAAACAGAGATTGAATATCTGGGCTTTATAGCCGAAGAGTTGCCTATTTCTGAATCTATCTTCGTTGCGGTCGATTTCAGAGATACCACTGCAAATAATTCCTACACCAACCTGTTCCCGCAGATTCATTTAAAGATAAGTCCGCTATCATGGTTCGACATACGGCTGGCCTATACCAACACCCTTTCCCGGCCCGACTATCATCAGCTTGCACCTCGCAAACTGATCAATCCCGCCGGCCTTTTGGTCACTCTGGGCAACACCGGTCTGAATCCGGCCCTGTCGGAGAATTATGATCTTATCCTGACCTTTTACAAGCCTCAGATCGGTTTACTGACTCTCGGAGCATTTCATAAGGAGATAGAAGGATTCCTGTGGGACAGGCAGGCATTGATCCTTGACGATACCGAAACGGCGCCGGAGAATTTTCAGCTTCCCGAAAGTACCATGGGATATACGATCCATTATCCTTTGAACAATCCCAGCCGGTCCACCATTTCGGGGTTGGAGATGGACATTCAATCCAACATGGGGTTTCTTCCGGTGAAGGGGTTCGTTCTGAATCTGAACCTAACATTGATGAGGTCCGAGACCCGTTATGCCGAAACCCTTCTCGAGAGAGTGGCCAATCCTGATTTCGGCGTCGTGCCTGGCGCACCGCGAGCCATTTTTGTGAATAAGGACACCGCTTATGCAGACCGGTTGATCAAACAACCCCGTTACCTGGCCAATGTGGGACTGGGTTACGATAATCTGAAAATCGGTTTTTCGGCCAGGCTCTCTTTTAATTATCAGGACGACATACTAATCCGGGAGCAGAGAAGACCCGACGGAGCCGACAGAGAAGCTACACTGGCTTTCTACCGGTGGGATTTTCAGTTCCGTCAAAGGATCACGAAAAGACTGAGCCTTACCGGAAATGTGGCTAATATTTTCAATCATCCCGACCGGTCGGTTCGGTTGATTACCGGTTACACGCGAAACCTTGAATACTATGGGGCCATGTTCAACCTGGGTCTCAGATACAGGTTTTTTTAATCTATCTCATTCAATATATTAAAAATCAACATTTTAATGTCTCATTTAAATTTATGCAACATGAAAAGAAGTTTTTACCCAATGACCGCACTGATCCTGATGTTTTTCGCAACGCATCTTGTTCAAGGGCAAAATGTAGTTGTTGTTGAACCGGATGAAGGGATCAACATCGGTGCACTGAATGATGCCATCGACAACGCGGCGGATCCCGCCAATACCATTTTTGAACTTCGCAGGGGCGGAGTGTACCTGCTGAACGGAAGTATTTCCCATGAAGGATATACCCTTCATATCCGGGCAGAGGAAGGTGACGGGCCCCGTCCCGTACTCCAGCCTGCAGTGGATGAGCTGGGAGCGGCGGCTCCCCCTATCGAAACCAGCGGCAGCTTAATGCTGGAAGGCATTTATATCCAGGGCAGGGATGAACTGGGTATTTATACCAATCGCCAGGTAATCATAACCGGCGAAAACAACCGGATCCAGTTTAAGGATACCTACCACGATTATGCGCGGCAGAGTATCGTTCGGTTGACCACCCTTGATAACTATGTTTCTTTTGACAATTGTATTATCCGCAACAGTCTGAGAATTGAGAATCCCGGTAACGGCAGGATCATCGACACCCGCTCGAATCCCCAGGATTCATTGATTATCAGGAATTCCACTCTTTACAATAATGGGAGTACACCGGTCCGGCTGGCAGGTGCTTTTGTCAAATACATGGAGATTGACCACAATACCTTCTGGGCAGTCCAGTTCAACGGTGGGGTGGAACTTGAAACGACTTTTGAAGCTAAAGTCACCAACAACCTCTTCTACAACTATGGCTACAGAGCCAGCAGCATCGAGCATGGTGCCTTTTTCACTGCCGATTCACTGTTCACCATCGGAGAGTTTACAGACGCCGGCAGGTCGTTTGATCTGAGCAACAACAATTGGTATATCGATCCGGCCATCGGAGATATCATCGATGAATTCGGATCTGACACACTCTACACCTTCGCAGAGCATGATGTGGATCAGCAGGATACTCTCTTTTATGAGTGGATCATGCGGGAAAACCTGTTCGCCAGCCAGGATATTCTGGATACCCTGACGGTGGGCAACCCTCCGGTGATACTCCATTTTATCGAGAACGGGCAGGTGGATACGTCTAATATTTTCAAGGAAGAGCTTGCTTTCGACAATGCCCCTCCGCTGAACCTTGAGTACTGGGAATTCTTCACCAAGAACAATTACCAGATCCGGGAGCTCGACCCTCCGAATCCCTGGGCTGATGAGAATCCCGATTCTTACGTGCAGACCGTGGATGGAGCCTATACATTCAACTACAATGCTGATTCCAGATCAGCCACCGCTGCTGAAGGGGGAATGCCACTGGGTGATCCCAGGTGGACTCCCTACGGGGCCACTTTTACGGAGAGAAGGATCGCAGAAGAAACAGACATGGTCAGGGTATTCCCCAATCCGGTAACGGATATGGCATCTTTCAAAGTTGTCTCGGAAATCCAGGGGTCCGTCAGGATATATATTTACGATCTGCTTGGGAAAGAGGTTCTCATTGCAGAGGAGATCATGGTCCGGGGTGAGAACCATTTCGAAATCGATATGGACGAGGTCTCCAGGCCGGGCATTTATCTGTATAAGGTGGAGTCACTGGCTGAGAATAAGGCAGCTGCTGTTATCGCCTCGGGAAAATTCATCAAGAAGTAACTATGACTGGTGATAAGAATGGCCTGTGATCGCGCAGGTCATTCTTTTAAATCATTCCTGTCAATGAAACAGCTGGCTTTCTTTCTGTTTTTTGTCCTTTTCCTGAACTTGGGATTTTCATCAGTTTCCAGTGCAAGCGGAGATACTTCTGTCGGCAAAATCTTGTTCAGCCTGCCGGACAGAGAGGTTACCCTGGATGAATTCAGGAGTTATATAGAGAAAAATGACATCGGAATATCCAACAGGAATTTCGACAGCGTTCTGGAAGGATTCATTGATTATCATCTCAAAATTGCCTGCGGAAGAGCGGAAAGACTTGACCGCACCGTCGAATATATCAACGAAGTCACTGATTACCGGACAACCCTGGCCGCTCCCTATCTTACCCACAGTGAGAAAACCGGTTATTATATACAACAGGCTTACGAAAGACTCCGGTTCTCACTGAATGTGGATCATGTCCTGATCAGGGCCGATTTTGAAGAGGTCCCTTCTTCCGATACCATGCAGCATTATCAGAGAGCTATGGCCGTCAGGAGCGAGATTCTGACAGTTGCCACAAATGACCGGACCCGCATGGTTGATCAGGCAACTCCTGGATCATGGGAAAAGCTTGGTGATATCACCGCCTTCCAAACAGAATACAGTTTCGAAAATGCGGTGTATAATTTAAGTGAGGGGGAGATTTCACTACCAGTCAGAACCGGGCTGGGGTATCATATCGTGCGGGTGAATCATAAAAGAATTACACCCGGACTTCCTCCTCTCGAAGACATGAAGGATCAGATCCTGGAAGCCATCCGCCGGGCCAATGACCGGCGGATCCGGATCATAGAGGATGCCTTCACAGAAGAATTGAAAGCATACTGGAATTTCAGTTCGCACCAGGAGGCCCTGGATCGATATAGAGATCAACTCTCCATTACCGGAATTATCTCGCCAGATCTGTTCCCGGTTCCCGAAAATAAGAACGACACCCTGTGCCTTATCGATGAAAAAGTCCTGACTACCTTGGACTTCTGGAAGTATATTCTTCATGAGGGAAATGAAGAAGACACTCCGGTTCCCGATCAAACATTGGAGGCCCGGATCGATCGTTATTTCAGGAAATTCATACAACATCGCCTGTATCTGTATGAAAACTATATGCTTGAGAAAAAGTATCCGGCGTTCCGGGATCAAATGACTAATTTCAGGGATGCCACACTGCTGCTTGCCGTCATCCGCAAACATGTCTGGAGTGGCTCTGGCATCATGACTGAAGGGCCCGGGCAGGATGCCATGGAGTTATGGGTCGAAGAGCTCCGGCAGACCATCCCGGTGGAGATTCATGAGAAAACCGTGCAGCAGGTCAGGAAGGAGTTTTTGTCCCTAAATGACTGAACGTTCAAACAAGAAAACCAGATCCCATGTTGAGAAGATATTTTGTTATCATTTTGCCGCTCCTGCTGGCAGTTTGCGCCTCCCGCGGGCAGGATGGAGAAGATTTTACCATTCTTAATCCCTATTCCGGCCGCAAGCCCTTCCCATACAAGGCCTCTCTCCACAATCATACCCAGTTTCATCCGGAATATATGCATTCCAGAGTTCCGGCCGATCAACGTTTAAAGGATTACCGGGATTACGACACATGGCCTCCTTACGGGATAACAGCCATCACGGATCATAACAGAGTATCCACACCGGATAACACTATCATTCCCGGAATTCCTGCGGAAAATCCCCATCCGTGGGGGGTAGATGATTTCCTGTGGATCAGAGGCAACGAGACCGGGATCCATAATGGGCCCAACGGAGGATTGAGCGGTCATTTAGTGGTTGTCAATGCTTCGGATAACCAGTGGTCTGAACCCAACTGGCAGAGCAGCGATCCTCCTGGTCCGGGAACACGGCCCGTCATGGTTTCTGAGGAGGTTCCTGCGTCCGTTGAGTTTTCTTTTTTCGGAACTGCGATCGAATTCATCAGTTGCAAAGATGATGGGGGTGGAATAGCCAAAGTCTGGATGAACGGTGAAGAGAGGCGCGAGATCAATTTCTTTTCGGAGCAATACCTGTGCGACCGGGTGCTGTACCAGGAAACCCTGTCCGGCGATGAGCTGCATGAGATCCGGATAGTTTATGACCGCAAAGGCGAGAGTAAAAACAGATATGAAGGCCATCTGATCATGGGATACTTTGTGATTCAGGACGGTAGAGGTGGGACCGACACCATCGATGCCCGCAACGCAGCGGTATATCTGAGTCCACTGAAATATGTTCATGCCGACTTCCCTTTCCGGCAGGAGGGGTCGTTGCAGAATCTTTTTAAGGTCCTGATCCACGACGGCTGTTTTCTGGTGCTGGCCCACCCCAATTCACGGCTCGAAACCGAAGGCCCCCATAAGGGGAAGCAGCTATGGAGCTCGTCGGGGTATGTTTATTCCGAACTGGATATGATCTTCGGGAACAAGGAGAAAAGAGTGCCGCCGATGAAATATGTACCCCATGCCCTTGAGATCGGAAACCGGGGGTATGATTTCTCGGAACGTACCGGGTATATAAATGCAGAAGAGAAGTGGGATTATCTGCTGGCACAGGGCCACAGGGTATGGGGAACTGCCTCCGATGATTCTCATGGAAATACACCGAAGGAGGGGTGGATCGTTGTTTACACCCGTGCTGAAAAGCGAAGTCAGCTGGAGCTGGGAGATGTGATGCAGAGTCTGTTTCAGGGTAATTTTTATGCCTCACAGGGTCCGGTCATGGAGATCGGTCTAAAGGGGACTGTGTTGACCATCAGCACAGACCATCCTTCCCTGATCGAGTTCATCAGCGAAAAAGGGGTGATAAAATCAGTGGAGAATTCTCTGACGGCCCGGTACCCTTTCACCGGTGATGAAATTTATGTCCGTGCAAGGGTAACCCGGACCGATGAGCAGTGGCGGAATGTGGAAGGCGGGATCGGGAGGACACGGAGTGCCTGGTCAAATCCGTTCTTTGTGGCCGCGCATGACCATTGACCCTGGTCTGAGTCAGCAAAATCTTTCAGCAAATGAAACACATCCTGGTCGAGCTGATGTCGCAGTTAACCCACCTGACGGAGGAGGAGATGCTGGCCATTGAGGAGAGTTTTCCCATCCGAACGTTCTCCAAAGGAACCTTCCTTCTGAAAGAAGGCCAGGTGGCCACCGACGCATATTATGTGATCGGGGGGTGCATCCGGAGTTACAAATTGACTGACGGTGATGAAGTCACCCTGGAGTTTTTCACCGAGGACCAGCCAGCAGCCGACTTTGGCAGTTTGGCTGGTAGAACTCCTTCGGATCAGTATTTTATCTGTATGGAAGAGACCACTGTGGCTGTTCTGAATGGTGAGAAAGAACTAGAGTTGTACAGAAGATATCCGCGTTTTGAAACCTTCTGCCGTGCCGGAATGGAGGAGATGTACGGCAATCAGCAGAAGGAACTTTCCAGATATATGATCTCCGACCCTGAGGAGCGCTATCTGAATCTGCTGAAAGAAAGGCCCTCGCTGATAAACAGGGTTCCTCAGTATCACATTGCCAGCTACCTGGGGATCCAGCCGGAAACTTTGAGCAGAATCAGAAAGAGGATCTTCAAGCCGGAGTGAGGGATCTATCACCTTATCCCCTCAGAAGCGGATTCCGAAGTGCAATCCAGGTTCAAACAGAAAATAGCTGTTCCATTGATCTTCCTCCACCTGAAAAGATTCCGGCAGATTGGTGTTCACAGGCCAGCTGGTGCAGGCCACCGATGGTTCGATAAAAAACCGGTTGTTGAACAGATCGATGTGGTACCCGAGCCGGAGCACGGTGAATAGCTGAAATCCACTCTGGATCTTTTTATCGCCGGTGTCAAGAAAATCCTGGTGAAAGGCTGTCGCGTGTATCTGGGAATATAGTCCTTTCCACAGAAATCGCTGGTACGCCAGTCCGGCTCCGTACGCCTTCACTTTTCCCGGGAAGTTGGATTCTTCATTGTCGAAATCGGGGCCATACGGCCTTCCCAGAGGACCGTGATAGGCCCATGTGATGGTTTCCAGCGACAGGACATCCCTTTTGGTCAGCCGGTAGCCGAAATTCAGTTGGAGAAACTCGGGCGAGGGATCGACCACTGGAGTGAGCAATACGAACATGGAACTACCTAGGGAGTAACGCTTTTCCGGACTTACTCTCTGCGAGCTCTGTGCTAGAATCGTTGTGCCGGAAAGCATTCCCAGGATTAACACCAGTAACAATATTGTTTTCATCATTCTTTTATTCATGGTTTTGCTTTTAGGTTTATGATTTATCCATGTTGTAAAGATCCGGGGAGGCGAGATGGATTGCATTGATCCGGATCAATAAATGAGGAAGTCAATATTCTTGTTAATCCATTACAGACGTGATCTCCGTTCCAGGAGTTTGAGTTATCTTGCGGTATTACAATGGTCCGGGCATAATGGTTATTATCATTTCAGCGATCGGAAGTAATCACGTCATTGGCGACGGAGATCAACTGCCCTGGCATATCCCGTCGGAATACCGTCAGTTTCTGGGCTATGTAAAAGACCAGACCGTACTGATGGGAAGAAGATCTTTCGTACAGTTTAAAGAGGACATGCTTCCCAGAAGGTCCGTGGTGGTATCCCGCACGCTCAAAACGGACCGGGCAGAAGTGTTTGATACTTTTCAGGAGGCACTTGCGTATGCAAAGCGATTTCCGGAAGACATTTTTATTGGTGGAGGACAATCCATATACGAAGAGGCGATCCCCGTGGCAGATTGCATGTATCTTTCCCATATGAAAGGCGAGTACCGGGGCAATGTGTTTTTTCCCGAATTTGATAAGGCGGATTGGATCATAGAGAAAGAAGAAGAATACGAGGAATTCGTATTTATCATCTACCGGCGCAAAACAAAGAAAAAAAGCTTCACCCCGGAATGACCTTCACCGACTTATTCTCGATCATATCGTGCAGCTGGTCCAGTAAGGCCTGTTCGTGACGATCGATATGGTGGTCTTCGGAGGCGGTCATCATGATCATGTCCATTTCGGACCGGGTGATCGCATGATCATCGATAGCCTTTTCGATGATTTCCTTGAGGCGTTGGGCACTTTGACTGAGGGGCATTTTAAAAATGTTTAGGATGCAATGAAAATAGCAAAAATATGTGTTGATTCCTCATTTCAATGGCCAGAATGCAGACTTCCCTGCGAAGGGAATCATGCTAATTTGTGTATCATTGGCCTGTAAGAACGGAAAACGAACCATGGTATATAAACGAATTTTCGGAGCGGTATATGATCGTTTCATGTCTTCCATCGAGGAGAAACACCTGAGAAAGAGGAGATCCAGGCTTCTCTCAGACCTGTCGGGAAAGGTGCTGGAAGTGGGTGTGGGGACCGGGACCAACTTCGAGCACTACAGCGAGGGCACTGCGGTTATCGGTATCGAGCCCTCTCCTTACATGATCCCCAGGGCGCATAAGAAAAGAGAGGTTCTGCTTTTCCCGGACCGGATTACCCTTCTGGAGATCGGTTGTGGCTATCCCGAAATGGCAAAACTCTTCGAAAAAGAATCGCTGGACGCGGTGGTTTGCACTCTGGTCCTCTGTACTGTTTCTGAACCCACCAGAGCGCTTGAGGAATTTATGAAATGGCTGAAGCCCGGGGGAAAGCTGGTGATCCTGGAGCACATCCGGTCGAACCATTCTGGCAGGGCAAAGCTACAGGATGTTATCAACCCGGTGTGGAAGAGAGTGGCGGACGGATGTAACCTGAACCGGGCCACCGACCGTTTAATTGCAGATTCTGGTTTTCAGCTGATCCGGGAAGAGCGGTTCAGGATCGGCATTCCGTTTTGCGAGGCGGAATATGTAAGGCCGCAGTAACGGTCTCCACCGGTAAGGGTCAGAAAAGCCCGCCCGCTATGTCAAATCGCCTCCCGGACCTCCTGCATCCACTGGTGCCTCGTCCGGTTGAAACCCCGGCCCTGTTCAAAGTTCATTTCGAACAGTTCCAGGGCCTCCCGGTGTCTGCCCAGTTTGTGGAGGGCGTAAGCCTTGGTGTCTAACAGCTGAATATCTTCAGGAGATCGATCCAGAAGCGTGTTGATCAGTTCAAGGCCTTCCTGCGGATCCAGCTCTCCTTCGATCAACGTTTGAGCCAGTAACATCTTCCCGTTCTCATGATCCGGATTATCCCGGAGAAACAACCGGATCTCTGCCTCGGCCCGTTCATAATCCTTTGCCAGGTAGTAGAGGCGGCAGCGGTAAAACTCGTAGCTATCCTGTTCTCCGAGTTTTATTTTGGAAAGCCGGTAGTTCTCCAGCAGTTCTGATGCCTTCACCGAATCTCCCCGACAGTAAGCACATACTGCCCAGAAGTAAAAGAGCGCTTTCGACAGGGATTCCTCCGGCAGCAACTCGAGTGTCCTGTGGAACATCCTTTCACCTTCCTGGTACCTGCCCAGTTCGCAAAGCATTCTGCCATGAATGTGGTAGTAGAATGCAAAACCCCAGGGATCCTCCCTGGACTCGCTGATCTGAGCCACCTTTTCCAAATCCTCCAGTGCCTGGTCCAGGTTCCCCGTAAACTGGTGGTGTGTTAGCCCCAAATCAAACCAGAACAGCCGGGACTCGATACCTGATGACTCCAGGGAGGCCAGCTGCCGATGAAGTTTCGCCAGGTCATGCTCGAAGTAGCAGTTATTCCAGAGCTCGATCCATTTCTGGTAGACCGGGGGAAGGGGGTCCTTCAATTCCATTGCACGCAAAACCCACCTTTGCTGCCCGGGCACGTTTGATCCTCCGTTATTGTAGGCCATGGCAATGGAGAAGGCGGCAAAAGCAAAGGAGGAATCGATCTCCAGAGCCTGTTTCAGCAGCTCAGCCGCATAGTCGAAATCGGATCGTACAAGGGCGTTCATACCTTCGATATAGTGGCGGTAAGCCCGGGGTGAGGAGGTGAACGCTTTCCGGAAATCGAAATCGGCCTGCTGCTGCAGTGCCCGGATCTCCAGCTGGTCCCGGATCTGGTTGCAGAGAGAATCGGCCAATTCCAGGTAGTTATCGGAGTTCAGGTTCCCCTCCACCTGGCGGGTGAATAAAATTTCTCCGTTCTCTGTTCCCACCAGGCTGGCCAGGATCCGGTAATGATCCCCCCGGCCCTGGAAGCTGCCTGTCACATATACCTGTGAGCGAGATTTTGCTGCAATTTCCCTGGCCTGGAGGCCGGAAATACCTGCCATTTGGACCTCGTTCATACCCTCGATAATCTCTCCCAGTCCCTGGTCATTATAAACCAGCAACTCCTGTGAACTGGCCAGCCCGTTGGTCAGAAGCGAAGAGATCCCCTTGCTGAACCAGTCCATGTTCTGATCGCCGGTCAGATTCTCGAACGGTACCACGACCAGACGGATAATTCCGGATTCATCCCTGAACTCTTCATACCGGTCCCCGGGGAAAAGCCTGGGATAGAGGATAAAGGCGATGGTAGCCAGCAGTATTATACTGACGGAGATCTGCCATATCCGTTTTCCGGATGCTTTGGCGGTTTTCCGGGGATCCACTGTTGCTGCATGAATCGGATCCTTTTGGATATCAGCGTTCCTGCGTACGTCAGTTGTCTTTCTGTCTTCGGCATAGGACAGGTACCACCCAAGGGTGGTGGCCAGACTGAGAAGCACCGGCTTCACCTGCTGAGGATCGAACTCCTTGGGATGGGCGCCGAAGGCGGAGAGGCTGTTGATGGTGTTCATCGATGCGATGATATTCTGAGGGACCTTATCCTCTCTGGCGAGCTTATCGATGATGCGTTTCAGGGGTTCGGATCCCCTGGGCCTTTCCAGTTCGCATTCGCACAGGTCAGTAATGACGGTCTCCAGGCATCTTCGGGCATACACCAGGGCCATGTTCTCATCCTCGGTGCTTAGCAGCTTTGATAGTTCCTTTTCAAGCTCCGGATGCCTATCCTGGATGGTTTGTTGGAGTTTCTCCAGTTCCCTGATTTCGGAAGACCAGATTTTCATGTTGGAGGGCTTTACTGCAAGTTACTGTCTTAAGACATATAAGTCAAACAGATCGCAGCATCGATTTTATTCCGGCAGCGGCAGGTTCATCTTTTTAACAATGTCCACAAACCGGGAGCTGTCGCGCAATTCCATATAGCCCGGTCTTCGGGTGACAATGTAGGGCAGATTGGGATCATGGGCCCCGAACCTCTTCTCCAGCGCATCCAGCGCTTTGGAGTATTCTCCCACTCTGCCGTAGAGTTGCGACAGGCCCGCAAGCGGTTCTTCTCCCGATTCGGGGTTTCCATGCTCCTGGTAATATTTTTGCTCCTCCAACCGGATGATCTCTTTATAAGCAGCAATGTGACCCTGTTCCTGATAGACTGAATCGATGGCCTCCAGCTCCTCTGCCGGGTAGTCATTCGCCAGCCAACTCTTGCTGATCTCCAGTGATTTCTCATACTCACCCGCATTGTAATAGGCCCGTTCCATCTGCCCCAGGGCAAAACTATGTTCCGGGTCGACAGAGAGGGCCCGGTGCAGGTATTCAAGCGTTCCCTGAGTATCACCCGCCCCCTTCAGAACGACAGAATAAAGTCCCAGTATCAGCGGATTCAACGGATCCAGCTCCACTGCCAGCTGCCCCTGGATGATCGCTTCATCCATTCGCTGAAGAGTCATCAGCAGGTGTGCGTAGTAAATCCGGCTCATCTCGTGATTCGGGTTGATGGCAATGGCCCGCAGGAATTCCTTTTCACCCTTCTCCCATTCCCAGTCGGTCCACACGGAGAAGATCGCATTGATGAAATAGTTATCTGCAAAATCGGGATCAAGTTCGTTCGCCCTTTGCAGATATTGGCGAATCTTTGGCCTTGCCACTTCGGTGGATACCATATTCATCTGCCACCTTCCTCCCCATACCATTGCCATTCCCGCATGCAGCGGTGCCCAGTCCGGGTCTTTTTCCAGAGCAAGTTTCAGGTACTCCTCCGCCTTATCCAGTGATTCTCTGCTCAAATCCTCCCAGTATTGATAGCTCCGGAGATAGGCTTCGTATGCATCTTTGTCCACGGTCTGCTTCCTGTCCAAAAGGCGCTTTTCATCCTTGGTCAGGCCCACCATCATCTCTCTGGCAATCTGTTTGGTGATGCGGGTGTAAAGGTTGAGAATCTGCCCGATCTCCTCCCTGTAATCGGCCGCCCAGACCTGTTCTTCTTTTCCCCTTCCGCTCATCAGTCGGAACTGTAAAAAGATGGTATCTGCCAGCTGCAGGACTGTTGTCTCCAGTGCCGCATCCGCCCCCACTTTCGAAGCGATTTCCGGGATGGTCAGGTCCATATCTTTCAATGCGTTGGAGGAGGTCCGTGATTTCACCTGTATTCCTCCAACCTTTCCGATTTCTCCGATTAAAGAGGCATGCATACCCGAAACAAAGTACTCCAGCTGCTCATCACCTGTTAAGTTTTCGAACGGGAGAATGACCAGTGCCTGAATGTCACTGCGATTGATAAATCTGTTTCCATCCAGGATACCCGTCAGAAACAGGAACAGGAAGATTGCAACCCCGAGGACCGGGGCAGCTGCGATGGTGACGATCCTTCTTCCGGAGCTTTGGGCTGACTTTCTGTCGCCGGGATGCATGATGGCCGTACCGGCGATGCCCCCCGGACCTTCTGCCGCCTGATCCCGGCTTGTCATATAATTCATGTACCAGCGGAGGATGGTGCCCAGATCCAGCAGGACGGGTTTCACCTGCCGGGGATCGAATTCTTTCGGATGAGCGCCGAAGGTGGAGAGGCTGTTGAGGTTCCGCATGGAAACGATGATATGGTGCGGAACCTTTTCTTCCCGGTGGAGCCTGTCAATGATGCCCTGGAGCGGACCGCTGCCACGTGATCGTTTCAGTTCGCATTCGCACAGGTCCGTGATGATCACCTCCAGGCACCTGCGGGCATAGACCAGCACCATGTTCTCATCAACGGTCTTCAATAATCTGGATAATTCTTTCTCCAGTCCCGGGTGTTGCCCGTCGATCGAACGGAAAACCTTCTCCAGTTCTCTTCTTTCTGAAGACCAGATTGTCATGGCGGGTGCTTTCATGCAAGTTACGGTGCATATGCAAACAAGTCAATAAGGGCATCCGAAGACTTCCATTTCCCAAATGATTCAAAGGGTTATCTGTAAACGAACTTTTCGGGCATCTGCATGTAGTAATATATAAACCAACTATTCTGCATGAGAACAACCCATTCATCCACCGGAATCATTGTTGCCGCACTGGCGCTTTTGTTCGGCTTTCCGGTGATCGCCCAGGAGGTTTCCATGGGATCCCTTCTGAAAGAGATGACCGACCGTGAATCGATGGCCAGATATCCGGAAGTGGAATTCGAAACGAAACAGTTCAGCAGTTATGACCGCCGGGCCCGGGTAAAGGGGGGTGAGAACTGGTTTGCCAATGGCGACCGGACCAATTTTCTCCGGAGTGAGCAGACCATCAACGGAACGGAATGGGTCATGTTCGACAGTGACGCTCCGGGTGCGATCGTTCGCTGGTGGATGACTTTTGCGGGCGAGGGGGCAGGGGAAGGTACGCTGAGGATCTACATCGATGGTTCGGGCGAACCGGTGATAGAAGGAGAAGCTTTCGATGTCATAAGCGGGGGATTGCTGACAGGGCGGCCGTTGTCGGCTTCTCTGTCAAAAACCACTGTCCACCGGAGAAGGGGACATAACCTCTATTTGCCCATCCCTTATAACTCCTGCAAGATCACCTACCAGGGTTCGGGGATCGAGGTGGATGAAAAGGGAAAGATCCTTGAGTCGAGCGTGGCCGTCTACTACAACATCAATTACCGGGAGTATGCGGCGGGCACCTCCGTGGAATCGTTCGACAGCCAGACCCTACAGAGGTACCTGGCCGAAATCAACCGGGTGCAGATCTCGCTGAATGATCCCTATTCCGCTCTGTACAGAGTGCCGGCAGATTATACCATGACCCTGAGGAAGCTGGCTCCGGGCGAACAGATGAACATAGTGATCGACGGGGAAAAGTACATCCGGGCAGTTGCGTTAAAACTGGACGCGGATGACCGTCCCCAGGCTCTTCGATCCACCGTGATCTCGCTCAGTTTCGACGGGAAAAAGACCCTTACCGTTCCTGTGGGAGATTTTTTCGGAACAGGCTATGAGATTAATCCCTACGAAACCTACTACACCAAAGTGTTTGAGAATGGCACCATGGCTGCTTTCTGGCCCATGCCCTTTCAGAGGGAGGCGCGTGTTGAGATCACCAATCATGGCGATCAGGTGGTCTCCCTGGAGGATATGGAGATCCGGACCGGAGAGTGGAACTGGGATGACCGCAGCATGTATTTCGGAGGCACCTGGAAGCAGTTCTACGACAAGCAAACCGGGGGTGGCGAGGATCCGGAAGATCTGAATTTCGTCACTCTGGAGGGTCAGGGAGTGTATGCCGGGGACCTGATCACCCTGTATAACGATGCCGCCGCCTGGTGGGGGGAAGGCGACGAGAAGATCTACGTGGACGGGGAGGAGTTCCCTTCTCATTTCGGCACCGGAACGGAGGATTACTACGGATACGCCTGGAGCAGGCCGGAGTTTTTCGAACATCCCTTTATCGCTCAGCCCGACGGATCGGGCAACCTGGATCAGGGAACCGCAGTCAATATCCGGTTCCGCGCCCTGGACAAGATCCCGTTCAGCAGACGTCTCGATATGGATATGGAGCTCTGGCACTGGCAGAAGACCCGCATCGATTATGCACCCGCCACCTTCTTCTACCTGAGGCCGGAGGGCAGCGCTCTCCATGAATTCAAACCTCAGCAGGTTAAAAATAAAGTGCGGTTTGCATCTTCGGAAGTCAGTGTGGATCCTGTGATGGTGAACAACAGTATCCAGGGAGAGAAGATGATACCTTTCAGGATCGACGGAGGAGAGGTGCTGCCCCGGTATTATGCCGACTGGGATTGGGAGGAGGACACCCACATGGTCTGGAGGCATGCCGAACCGGGCGATGTGCTGATGCTGCGCTTCCGTAGCCCGGAGCCGGCCAGTGATGCCAGCCTGGTACTGCAACTGACCCAGTCGGGCAATTATGGGAAGGTAACCTTATCGGTGAATGGGTCGGAGGAGGTCACTTTTGACGGGTATGCCCCGGAGATCAGGGTGGAGACCATTGGCATGGAAGGCATCGATATCAAAAAGGGCTGGAACACCCTGAAAGTCCGGATTCAGGGAAAGAATCCGGAAGCAACCGCCCATCTCTTCGGGATCGATTATCTGAAAGTGAAATAAACTTACGCTGCAGGGTTTGCTCAATGAGTCGATACTTATCACATCAGAGCCAATGAAGAAAAATGCAACACTATTATTGATTTTGATCTTTCCGGCCCTTCATGCCCAGGAGATCATTCCCCAAACCTATTGCAATCCGCTCGATATCGATTACACCTACATGGTCTACAACTCGAGCAGGAACCTCTCCTACCGCTCAGGGGCCGATCCGGCGGTGGTGGAGTTTAGGGGGGAGTACTACATGTTTGTCACCCGGTCGTTCGGATACTGGCACTCCACCGATCTGGTCAACTGGGAGTTTATCCGGCCTGTTCAATGGTTTTTCGAAGGAAGCAATGCGCCGACTGCCTTTAACTACAAAGATTCGGTGATCTATTTTGCCGGCGAACCTGCCGGATACGGCAGCATCCTCTATACCGATGATCCCAAAAGCGGAAGATGGACGCCGGTGGCTTCCATAACCAGCAATCTCCAGGACTCGGAACTGTTTATCGATGAGGACGGGAAAACCTACCTGTACTGGGGATCTTCCAATGTTCATCCCATCCGTGTGAAAATGCTTGACAGGGACGACCGGATGCTGGAGACCGGTGTGAGGAAAGATCTGATCAACCTGGTGGAGGAGGAGCACGGCTGGGAGCGTTTCGGTGAAAACAACTTTCACCCCACCCTGAAGGAAGGCTATATGGAGGGAGCCTCCATGACCAAATATAACGGAAAATACTACCTGCAGTATGCCGCACCGGGCACGCAGTTCAATGTTTACGGCGATGGGGCCTATATCGGGGAAACGCCCCTGGGACCATTTGCCTATATGATAAACAATCCCATGAGTTTCAAGCCCGGTGGATTCACCAACGGTGCGGGACATGGCATGACGATGCAGCAGACCAACGGGCAGTACTGGCATTTTGCTACCATGGCACTGGCTTCCAACGCTCACTGGGAACGGCGTCTCTGCATGTTCCCCACCTATTTCGATAAAGAGGGATTGATGTACTCTGACACCCATTACGGCGATTACCCGCGTTTTGCTCCCGGTCACCCGGCCAGGGCGGGTCAGCACTGTGGCTGGATGCTGCTCTCCTACCAGGGAAAAGTGAGCGTCTCCTCTTCCAAAATGCAGATCAGTAAAAGCACCTCGGCCTATGAGGAATACGACATAACCGAAATGCCGTTGAAGAGAAATGACCGGGGGGTGATCATTTCGGAGGTGCTGACCGATGAGAGCCCGAAATCATACTGGGTGGCCGAAGCCAATGACGACCGGCAATGGGTGGAGATCGAAATGCTTGCTCCCGGAAAGATCTATGCCATTCAGCTGAATTTTCACGATCATGAAACCGGTATCTATACCCGGGTGGAGGGCCTTCGGCACCGGTTTGTCCTGGAGGTATCGGAAGATGGCCGGAGCTGGGATACAGTGGTGGACCGGACCGACAGCTACAAGGATGCTCCCAATGCGTACATTGTGTTGAATCAGCCTGTTTCAGGCAAATTTGTCCGCTATAAGAATGTGGAGGTTCCGGGAAATAATCTGGCCCTTTCCGAAATCAGGGTGTTCGGGAAAGGATTCGGGGAGAAGCCCGCCAGAGTCCGGGAGTTCGCTGTGAACAGGGAGGAGGACCGCAGAAACGCCTCTCTTTCGTGGAAAGCGGCAGAGGGTGCCCAGGGCTACAACATCCGTTGGGGCATTGCTCCGGATAAGTTATACCAGTCATGGCTGATTTATGGTGACACCGAACATTTCATGCGTTGCCTGGACCGAGATACCAGATATTATTTTTGTATCGAAGCATTCAATGAAAACGGTATCTCAGAGAGAACAGAAGTTACTGAAGTGGAATAGCGATCGATTGCAGACTATAACATAAAGAAAATGAAAAATTTAACGACAGCAGTCGCCTCACTGAGCGTTGTACTTGCGCTCGGTCTGAGCCATTCCTGCAGCACCGCACCGGAAGAACCCGAACGGCCCAACATCATCTTTATCATGAGCGATGACCATGCCTATCAGGCCATCAGCGCTTATGACGACCGGCTGATCCAGACCCCTAACATCGACCGGATTGCCGGGGAGGGAATCCTGTTCACCAATGCTTCGGTGACCAACTCGATCTGCGCTCCATCGCGGGCCACTATCCTTACGGGGAAGCATACCCATATTCACGGGAAAGTCGACAACATCTTTCCGTTCGATACCTCCAATGTAACCTTCCCCCAGATCCTGCACGACAATGGTTATCAGACCGCCATGTTCGGCAAGCTTCATTTCGGGAACAATCCCCGGGGCTTTGACGAGTTCACCATTCTGCCCGGTCAGGGCGATTACTACAATCCGGATTTCATCACCAGCACCGGCGATACGGCCATCGAAGGGTATGTGACCGATATCATCACCGACCTGACCCTCGACTGGATGGAGAACCGCCGCGAGGGGAATAAACCCTTCATGCTGTTCTATCTGCACAAGGCACCCCACCGGGAGTGGATCCCGGCCCCACGTCATTACAGGGAGTTCACCAAACGCACCTTCCCCGAGCCCCAAACCCTTTTCGATGATTATGAGGGAAGGGGAACGGCAGCCCGCGAAGCAGAAATGAATCTGCTGAAGCACATGACCGTCTCTGCCGACAACAAGATCTACCCGGAACTGGCAAAGGAGCTGGGTGTGGAGGAGATGTCGGAATGGGGATTCAGGGTCTTCGAAAGCAAGTATTCCCGCTTTACCGAGGAGCAGAAGAGGCAATGGGATGAGGTTTACGGACCTATCAACCAGCGGTTCAGGGAGATTTATCCACAGATGAATGATTCCTCCTTCATGCGCTGGAAGTACCAGCGGTATATGCAGGATTACCTGGCCTGTATCGCAGCGGTGGACGAAAATGTGGGACGGGTCCTGGATTACCTGGATGAGAACGGACTCAGTGAAAACACCATCGTGGTGTATACCTCCGACCAGGGTTTTTATCTGGGGGAGCATGGCTGGTTCGACAAGCGGTTTATTTACGAAGAATCGTTCAGAACCCCGCTGATGGTCAAATGGCCCGAAAAGATCCCGGCTGGTTCCGTGTCGGACGAGATGGTGCAAAACCTGGATTTCGCTCAAACACTTCTGGATGCAGCCGGTGTGGAGGCACCGGAGGATATGCAGGGAGAGAGCCTGATGCCTCTGCTGGAAGGAGATACGGCCGCCTGGACGCGCGATGCCGTTTATTACCACTATTACGAGTATCCCGGATTCCATATGGTTAAACGCCATTACGGCATCGTCACCAGAGCGTATAAGCTGGCTCATTTCTATTACGATATCGATGAATGGGAACTTTACGACCGCAAAAAGGACCCTCTGGAACTGAACAATGTGTATAACGACCCGTCCTATGCGGAGGTGGTGGAGGAACTCACCCTGAAGTTGGGAGAGCTGAGAGAGAAGTATAAGGATTCTGAGGAGCTGGATCAGTTTTATATCGAGAAATACCGGGAGCGCGGGATCATCCGGTAGTTCAGATGTCTTTTGCTCCGGACCCTAATCAGATAGATTCATATGAATACACTTCCTTTTCGATTGCCAGTTTTGATGCTGCTTGCAGGAGTGTGCCTGCAATGCCGGCAGCCTGCCGCAACAGCGGAATCTGAGAGGCCCAATGTTATCCTGATCAACGCGGATGATCTCGGCTACGGGGATGTGGGCGCCTACGGGGCCACCATGGTGAGGACTCCCAATATGGACCGGCTGGCGGAGGAGGGGATGAGGTTCACCGATTTTCATTCGGCATCGGCCGTCTGTTCCCCTTCGCGGTATGCCCTGATCACAGGAACCTATCCCGCGAGGGTGGATCTGTACGGAGCCATTTTCCTGCGGGAACCACTGAAGGTGGACACTGCCCAGATGACCATCGCAAGGGTGATGAAACAGGCGGGCTACGCCACGGCCGCCATCGGGAAATGGCACCTGGGTTTTGGCTCAAAACGGCCGGTCGACTGGAACGGACCGTTGAAGCCCGGTCCGCTGGAGCTGGGCTTCGATTACTATTTTGGGGTGCCGGTGCTCAACAGCCATCCGCCGTTTGTCTATGTGGAGAACTATCGGGTGGTGGATTACCATCCGGAGGATCCCTTTATCTATGGCAAGTCTGCAGAAACCCGGTGGTTCCCGGAAAAGTTCGGTCTGGAGGATATCGGCGGTGCCCGGGCAGCCCATTTCCGGTTCGACGACCGGACAGTGGGAGAGACCCTGGTCCAAAAAGCCGTTGAGTTTATCAGAGAGCCGCGCGAAAATCCCTTCTTCCTCTATTTCGCCACCACCCATATCCATCATCCTTTCACTCCCGCTCCCCGGTTTATGCGTACCAGCGAGGCCGGGCGTTACGGGGACTTCATCCACGAACTGGACTGGATGGTGGGGGAGATCCTGACCACACTGGATGAGGAGGGGCTCACCGGAAATACGCTGGTGATCCTGACCAGCGACAACGGAGGGATGCTGAACCAGGGGGGCCAGGAGGCCTATGCGGCCGGCCACCGGATGAACGGGGATCTGATGGGGTTCAAGTTCGACGCCTGGGAGGGCGGTCACCGGGTGCCCTGTATCGTTCGCTGGCCAGGAAACGTGCCTGCCGGCAGCCTCTCCGGTGCACTGACTTCCAATGTGGACTTTCTGGCTACCATGGCGGAGCTCACCGGCCTGACGGATCTGGCCCGGGAAGCACAGGACAGCTACAGCTTTTTGCCGGTGCTGAAAAGGGAGGCCGGTCATCAAGGCAGGGATCACCTGGTCATTGCAGCCAACAGCCGCAGGCATCTTTCGATCCGAAAAGGGCCGTGGATGTATATCCCGGCCCGGGGAGGCGGAGGATTCCGGTCACCTCGTGCGGGCGACCACATGTTCGGCGGACCCGGAGCATTCCCCTTCACCGGCCAGGAGAACAGTGATATTGTGAACGGGAAGATCAGGGAGGATGCCCCGCCGGCGCAGCTGTACAACCTGGAGGCCGATCCCACGCAGAACCAGAATGTTTACCGCGATCATCCCGGGATCGTTGCCGAATTGCAACAGCTGCTGGAGGAGACCATCGGCCGGAGTTCCATTTAATAAAGTGTTCATAATAAGTTCTCGGTAGTTTAATACAGGAGCAGTACTTTCGCCCTCTAAAAGTTTATATGATGAACCATTCAATGAAGTTTGCGCGAACAGCTGTTCTGGTTGCTGCCCTGGTTGTTGCGGTCAGCTGCGAAAAGGAAGAGGATCAGACCATCACCATCAATTTTGAGGATGTCGTCCTGCCCGAAGAGGGATTCCTGGGTGCCGAAGATGCCGAAGGGGCCCATGAGATCAATAATGTGTCCTTTATGGCCATGTACAATGCAGAGTATGGCTCCTCATCGGGGGTCATTATCAGCTCGCTGACCGATACCGAAACGGCCGGTTTCGTTAACTCCTACAGCGCGTATGCGGGTTCCGGGGCCAATGGCAGTTCCAAGTTTGCGGTGATCAATCCGCCCTGGGGCAACACCGAACCCATCATCACCTTCGATGGTCCGGTCACCGTGGAGAGTGTGGAGGTGACCAACACCACCTATACCGCTCTCTCGATGAGGGACGGAGATGCTTTCGCCAAGAAGTTCACTGCCGAAGATGAGGATTTCTTCAGTGTCAATTTCGAAGGGTTCGATGCCGGCGGCAACTCTGCCGGCACGGTTACCTTCTACCTGGCCGACTTCCGGATGGGAAGCAATACAGGGATTGTTGACAGCTGGCAGGCGGTCGACCTGAGTTCCCTGGGACCGGTCAGCAGTATCGGGGTGACCTTCGAATCGAGCGATGTGGGGACCTATGGTATCAACACGCCTCTCTACGTGGCTGTTGATAACATCAGTTTTGTGGAATAACCCATGACTTCATATGGCTATAGCAGCTACAGGTGGCTTCTGGTCACCTGTTTTGCTTTTCTGATAGCCGCTTGTGAGAGGGAGCCGGAACTGGATCTCCTCCTGGAAAATGATATGTATATGGAACTGATCGGGGAGGAGACCGGCCGCCTGATCGCCCGGAATCTCTTTTCCTACGATGTGGAGGATTTCACCCGGGTGGAAGAGGGGATGCAGGAATATAAAACGGAAGGGGTCCGTCTTCTGCGGTCCGATACGGCCGGATTCCAATGGATCGCCTCACCGATATGCTCCGGGCAGAGCCCGGCTTCCTGCGGGACCATGGGACCGGCGGAGCATTTCAGGGTGAATCGTCAGGCACGGTTGCTTTTCGACAAGCCCGGTACAGTCCTGGGAATGCACCTCAGCCTGGACCGGGAGCAGGCAGAGGTGCTGGAACTCCTGGAACCGCAGCAGGGAACGGACATTTTTCTGCTGCTCCCCCAGTTCCGGGTACTGATCTCCGGACTGGGCCGGAACGGAGAGGTGTTGAGTACGATTCGCACCATCCCTGCCTCCGCCACTTACGCGGAAACGGTTGTGGAGGAAGAGTGGCACTGGATCCCCACGGCATTGCTGGGAGAGGTGTGGGGATTGCACATTACGGTGGAATCCCCGGTCGAAGGAACCGCCTCCATCCTAATCGACAATCTCACCCTCAGCGGCGATTTTCAGCCCTCCGATGAGTTTTTCTCCATTGCCCTGATCCCCGACACTCAGAAGTATGCAGAGTTCCCGGAGTATCATGATATCTTCTATTCCCAGACGGAGTTTCTGGCCGGTTCCGTGGAAGAGTGGAACCTTGTTTTTACCTCGCACCTGGGCGATCTGGTGGAAAACGGTGACCTGGAACCGGAATGGCTGGTGGCGGACCGGGCCATGAGTGCACTGGACGGCATCCTGCCCTATGGGGTGGTGATCGGCAACCATGACTTTCAGGACGAGTGGAACAACCCACAACTGGGATCGCCTCTTTTCCTGAAATATTTCCCGGAATCACGTTTCAACAATTACTCCTGGTGGGGAGGAAGGTCGCCCGACAAACTGAGTTCCTACCAGCTCTTCGAGACGGACCTGGGTGCGTTCCTCTACCTGCACCTGACGGTCGATTCACCGCCCCCCACAGTGACTTGGGCGCAGCAGGTGCTGGACGATCATCCGGATATTCCTTCGCTCGTCACCACTCACGCCTATCTGCGGGAGAACGGCCGGATACCCGTTCCTTACCTGAGCGGACTGGGCGGATCCGTCCCCTGGGAGGGCATATCGGCCGATGAACTTTTCGAAACCCTGATCGCACCCAACGATCAGGTTTTTATGGTCACCTGCGGACATATCTCGGCCGAACATCTTCAGATTTCCCTCAATGATACCGGGAACGAGGTATATGAGCTGCTGCAGGACTACCAGAACCGAGAGAGCGGGGGAGAGGGTTTCCTCCGGCTGATGCAGTTTTATCCAGGGCACAACAGAGTGCAGATGGTCACCTATTCACCCTGGCTGGATACCTACGAGATGGACGAGGATTCCTATTTTGCACTGGATATCGATTTTAAGGAGAGGTTCTGAGATTCAAGGTTTCGCCGGCAAAGTACTTTCTCCGGAGCCTCAGTGCCACGCCTACAAGGAATATCAGAACCGGTACTTCCACCAGGGGTCCGATCACCGCAGCGAAGGCTTCCCCCGAATTGATCCCGAACACCGCCACGGCCACTGCGATCGCCAGTTCGAAATTGTTGCTGGCGGCGGTGAATGCAATGGTGGTCGTTTTGGAATAGTCTGCCCCGATCCATTTACCCATGAAAAATGAGATAAAGAACATGATCACAAAATAGATGATCAGGGGGATGGCGATCCTCACCACGTCCAGGGGAATCCTGACAATATATTCCCCTTTCAGGGAGAACATGACTAGGATGGTGAAAAGCAGCGCGATCAGGGTCAGCGGACTGATCTTCGGAATAAATCTGCTGTGATACCATTCCCTGGTTTTAAAACGGGTGAATATGTATCGTGTCAGAAATCCTGCGATAAAAGGGATTCCCAGGTAGATAAACACGCTTTTGGCGATCTCTCCGATGGTGATGTCCACCACGAATGATTCCAGTCCCAGCCAACCGGGAAGCAGGGTGATGAACACATAGGCATAGATCGAAAAGAACAATACCTGGAAGATGGAATTAAAAGCCACCAGTCCCGCCGCATATTCGTTATCACCCCGGGCGAGGTCGTTCCATACGATGACCATGGCAATGCACCTGGCCAGTCCGATCAGTATCAATCCTGCCATGTAGTGTGGATAGTCCCTCAGGAAAACAATGGCCAGGATGAACATCAGCACGGGACCGATCAGCCAGTTCTGGATCAGAGACAGTACCAGAACTTTGCGGTTCCGGAAGACATCCTTCACCTCCTCGTATCTGACCTTGGCGAGGGGGGGGTACATCATGACGATCAGTCCGATGGCGATGGGGATGTTGGTGGTACCCCTGCTCATGCTGTTCCAGAATTCCGCGATCTGCGGAAAGAAATGCCCCGACAGGACTCCCGCCAGCATGGCAGAAAAAATCCAGAGGGTCAGGTACCTGTCCAGGAGGGAGAGTCTTTTTCGGTTTTCTGCCATGGTTTATCCTTCGATATGGTCCTGAAAAAATGTGTACATGCGATCCCTGATCTGATCCCGGATGGTTCTGAAGGCTTCAAGCACCTCCTCTTCCGTTCCGGTTGCTTCGGCAGGGTCTTCGAATCCGATATGCAGCCGGTTTTTTACATCCCCCAGAAACACGGGACAACTCTCTTTAGCATGATCACATACGGTGATCACAAAATCGAAGCTGTCTGAAAGGAATTCATTCACCATTTTGGGCTGATGGGACGACAGGTCGATCCCGATCTCGTTCATCACCTGGATGGCTTTGGGGTGCACCTGTTCAGCAGGATTTGTTCCTGCACTGTAAACTTCAAGGGAGTCATAGGACCTCAGGAAACCTTCTGCCATCTGGCTGCGGCAACTGTTCCCTGTACAGAGGATGAGTATTTTCATGCTATTTCAATTTTTCGGCCTGCGTTACTTCTTTCTCTTTGACGAGGCTCATCGCGTAGAACATTTCAGTAGCGATCAGCCGGCATGTCTCGTCATATTTTTCTTTCTCGCTGGGAGTATTATCATAATAGCGGGGATCATCGAAGGGAAGGGAAATCCGCGCATCCGCACCGTGGACCACCGGACACGATTTGTCTGCATCCGAGCAGACCATGACTGCGCCGAATCGCTCCTGAGGATTGTTTTTATCGCCGTATACTTTGGAAAAAAGAAGATCCGAGCCGAAACCAGGTCCCTGACTCACTGCATATACATGGTTGTCATCCTTTCTGTTCGAGGTCGCGACGGTGAAACCTGCCCGTTTTAATGCATCCATGGCCCTTTCATTGGCTGCAGTGGCTTCGGTGCCTCCCGAATAGGTCAGGATATCATCCACTCCGTAATAGTAGGCGGCCGTTTGCAACCATATCTGTGCAAAGTGACTTCTGCGTGAATTATGAGTGCAGACAAAAAGGACTTTGCTATCTTCCTGATTCGATTTTGACTGAATGATATAATCGGCAATATCCTGCAGTTTTTTCTTCCTTTCTGCATCCATGGAGGCGAAATCCTCTTCCAGCGAAACGGAGTATTTCTGGAGGTTCTTATTAAACGATTGGGCCATGGCCTGATGTGATAATAGGATCAGGGCGATCGACCAGGTCACATTGAGAAAAAAGTGTTTCATGTAGGTATGGGTTTATGGTTTAACAATTGAAATTTTCAGGCATTTCAATCTGGTCGAATAGATCATTTGTATCCATTCTCATCTTCCGGATGGCTTCAGGATTCAGGCAATATTTGGTGTTATTACCTTCAAAGTGACCCTGTATCAGCCCTGCCGTTTTTAATTCGCCCAGGTGCTGATTGACTGTTGACCTGCTCAGGGGCAGTTCTTCGGAGATATCACCGGTGATGCAGCTCCTGGTTTCCGACAGATATTGCAGGATGGCAATACGGGCGGGGTGTGACAATGCTTTGAAGAGTTCCGCAAACCGCTGCACTTCAGGTTCGAATAGTTCTGTCTTTGATTTGACCATGATTTCCTCTCTTTTATGACGTAAATATACGACAATGAGAGACACGACGTATATATACAACATTAAATTTTTGTGAACTTTCGGTTCACGAATCAGACGAATCCTGCATCATTTTCGTAATTTTGCGAACAATAGCCATGATTGAGGAAAAAGTGATATCGGAACAACTGAGAAAAACAGCACGGTATGCTAAAGCGATGGGTCATCCGGTTCGCATGTATGTCCTGGAGTTGTTATCCCATCAGAATTGCTGTTACAGTGGCGATCTGAGCGATGAGCTGCCTATCGCCAAATCAACATTATCTCAGCATCTGAAGGAGTTGAAAGAGGCCGGGTTGATTCAGGGTGAAATCGAAGCGCCGCGCATCAAGTATTGCATCAATAAGGAGAACTGGAAGGAGGCTCAAATGCTTTTCCGCCAATTTATGGGCGTGTAAAATTTTTTGTACCGGCAGTTCGTGGATCTACGAAATACGAACATATTAATCAGAGAAACAAAATGGAAATAAAAGTTTTGGGAACGGGTTGCCCTAAGTGTAAAACCCTTGAAAGATCAGCTAATGAAGCTGTCAATGAACTGGGAATTGAAGCCGAGGTGACCAAGGAAGAAGACATTATGAAAATAATGGAGTATGGAGTGATGAGAACTCCCGGATTGGTGATTAACGGGATTGTGGTTGCTTCAGGCAGGCTGCTTTCCGTCTCAGAGATTAAAAGTTTTATCACCGGAAATTCATAACAAAAGATGAAGACGTTCACTGTTTTATTGTTGAAGATGGCCTTCCTGACTGCGTTAAGCGGACAATCGAAGGTGAATGTGTATTACTTTCATACCAAAACCCGTTGTGTCACCTGCCGCGCCGTTGAGGCGGAAGCAAGAAAGAATATTGAAAAACTGTTTGGTGACGAAGTTCAATTCACTGCTGTGAATCTGGATGAAGAGGATGGAGAAGCCATCAGCAAGGAGATGGGTGTGAATAGTCTGCGTTTACTGGTTGTAAAAGGCGACAGAAAGATTGACCTCACTAACCAGGGTTTTATGTATGCCCGCCTGGATCCCCCGAAATTCCGGCAAATCATGAAGGAGAATATCGAGCCGCTCTTATAGTATGGAATGGTTAACCGGCCTGCTCGAGAACAGTTCATTCCCCGTCATGACAGCACTGATCCTGGGGTTCATGACCGCCATCAGTCCCTGTCCCCTGGCCACCAATATCACTGCCATCGGGTTCATTGGAAGGGATATTGAGAATCGAAACCGGGTATTCAATAACGGCCTGGTTTACACGTTGGGAAGGGCTGTTTCCTATACACTTCTGGCTGTAATAATCTTCTTCGGAGCGGACCAGCTTTCCGTTTCAGGTATCTTTCAGCGGTATGGTGAAAGAATGATCGGACCGGCATTGATCATTATCGGATTATTCATGCTCGATATCCTGAAGATCAGATTCCCCGGGTTGGGCAATCTGACCCGCCGGTTCGAGGAGAAGAGCAACAAGAGTTACTGGGATGCTTTTTTTCTGGGGACTTTGTTTGCACTGGCATTTTGTCCCTACAGCGGAGTACTGTATTTCGGTATGTTACTTCCTATAACCGTCAGCAGTGCTTCCGGACTTTATCTTCCGGTAGTTTTTGCCATTGCCACCGCTATTCCTGTCATTGTATTCGCCTGGTTGATCGCCTATACCGTTTCGGGTGTTGGCACGCTGTATAAGCGGATAAAGATTTTTGAAGTCTGGTTTCGCAGGGTGATTTCGGTGCTTTTTATGGGGGTAGGCGTATATTATGTGGTTATCGTTTATTTCTGAGGATGAATTTGTCATTCGTCAAAACGCGCAGAGTCCCGGGGATATTGATACTTTTCTTTGTATTCTTCCTGCCCTTCACAGGGCTATTGTATTTTTATCTTCAACCGGTTGCCGATTTTCTGGTATATAACCTTGCAGGGTTGACCGAGGGAACACACCTGGCGGAATCCATCCGTTTCTTTATATACGATACCATAAAAATCCTGACACTTCTTTTCATTATCAGTTCACTAATGGGTGTGGTGAATGCATATTTTCCTGTTGAACGGCTGCGTATGTATCTGACTTCAAAAAAAATGTACGGGCTTCAGTATTTATTCGCTTCGTTTTTCGGAGCCATTACGCCGTTCTGCTCCTGTTCATCCATTCCACTGTTTATCGGTTTTGTGAATGGGGGAATTCCGCTTGGCGTAACCTTTTCCTTCTTAATTACCTCCCCATTGGTCAATGAAGTGGCGGTTGCCATGTTCCTTGGTTTATTTGGAATTAAAGCGACACTTATTTATGCTCTCAGCGGTGTTTTGCTGGGTACCGCTGGCGGATTTCTGCTGGGAAGATTCCATCTCGACCGGTATCTCAGTGATTGGGTAAAACAAATTCAGTCCCGTTCTGAACGGGCATTGCAACAGTGGGAATCAGAGAAAACCCCCTTTATCGACCGCCTGCCAGGCATACTCCGGGACGGGTGGGATATCGTAAGAAAAGTTCTTGTATATGTATTGATTGGAATTGCCATTGGTGCAGCGATGCACGGTTATGTTCCCGAGAATTTCTTTAGCGGGTACCTTTCGGCCGGAAAATGGTATGCGGTGCCTCTTGCCGTGCTGCTGGCCGTTCCGATGTACGCCAATGCTGCAGGTATTGTGCCTGTTATTCAGGTTTTTGTTGCCAAGGGTGTTCCACTGGGCACCGCTATTGCATTTATGATGGCCGTAGTTGGTTTGTCGCTGCCCGAGGCCACATTGCTTAAAAAAGTGATGAAATGGAGACTGATCGGCATTTTCTTCGGAACGATCACAGTTTTTATCATGTTGTTGGGCTATTTATTTAACTGGATATTTTAACAATTGGAATTATGGACAGACGAAAAGCAATGAAGGTAGCTGCCGGTGTTTTTGCAGGAAGCGGCATCGGCCTGGTCGCCCTTTCGAACGCGTTTAAACCCGAACAGGAGCCTGCTGGACAGCCTCATAAACTGGAGTATGACCCGCCGGAAAGCAATTGGAAATATCTCCGGCTGGACCCTGCTGTTTCCGCCGAAATGGCATACAGTTATTACAGTGAGGGCAGTTGTATGTATGCGACCGTCAGGAGTGTTCTGTCTCAGCTGGCAGGGATCGCGGGTGAGCCTTATGCTTCCTTCCCATATCATATGTTCCGGTATGGCCATGGTGGAGTGGGAGGCCAGGGATCGGTATGCGGCGCATTAAACGGGGCGGCTGCCCTGATCGGCCTGCTCATTTCGGGCAAAAGTGTACAGGACAGGTTGATAGCTGATATTTTTCAGTGGTATGAAAAAGAACCATTCCCGTCGTTCCGTCCTGCAGATCCGGTGGTGGATGTTACACCCGTAAAGAGTGTCCCCCATTCCATCCTATGCCATGTGTCGAATACCAGCTGGAGCAACGATGCAGGACTCGAAGTAAGCAGTGACGAGCGAAAGGAGAGGTGCCGCCGGTTAACGGGCGACGTTGCCCGGAAAGTGACTGTCGCTCTGAATGACGTTCATGCTGACAGTTACATGGCGAACATGCATGGTGATAACTCCGTGAACAGCTGTCTGGCCTGCCATGGCAAGGAAGGAAAACTCCAAAATGTATCCGCCCGGATGAGCTGCAGTTCCTGCCACTCAGAATCGGCCGGACACCGGATCTTTTCTGATGTACATTACAAACTCATGAAAGAATAGGAGGCAGGGAAATAAACCGGTTCCTCTTTTGTTATCTTGTGCAAAAAACAGATGATGATTCGTGGATTGTTGGTCGTTGCCTTTGTGCTTTTTCATTTGAACGGTATTTCTCAGGACTGGCCCGACTGGCGGGGAGTGAACAGGGATGCGGTCTGGGAGACTTTCGGGGTAGTGGAGAAGTTTGATTCGGAGGAAATCGCCCTGAAATGGTCGGTCGACGTCGGACCGGGATACTCAGGGCCGAGCGTGGCCGGAGGAAGGGTGTACCTGACCGACCGGCCGGAAGGCCCTTCACAGTCGGAGCGGGTGCTCTGCTTCGACGAGCAGACCGGCAGGCGGCTATGGGAACATTCGTATGAGTGTGTCTACGACGGGGTGGGTTATCCGGCAGGCCCCAGGGCATCGGTGGTCGTCCATGAAGGCAAGGCATATTCCCTCGGGACCATGGGTCACCTGTTCTGCCTGGATGCCGCCACCGGCAGGGTGATCTGGAAGAGGGACCTGAATACCGAATATGAGATCGATATGCCCATATGGGGAATCGCTTCCACCCCCCTGATGGTGGACGAGAAGATCATTGTCCATGTGAGTGGCAGTAACAACGCCTGTGTGGTGGCCTTTCATAAGGACACCGGGAGGGAGATCTGGCGAAGCCTGGACGACAGGGCCGGGTATTCGGCCCCCATCCTGATCGGGAAAAACGGAGTGCCGGTGGTGGTCAACTGGACCGAGCACAGCCTGTCGGGCCTCGATCCGGAAAGCGGGGAGGTTTACTGGCGCATTCCCTGGAACACCGGGATGGGCATGAGCATCGCCACGCCGGTGCTCTACGAGGACCACATATTCGTCAGTGCATTCTACAGCGGTTCATTGCTGGTCCGCCTGGGAGAAGATTACAAATCCGCCGAGAAGGTGTGGTTGCGTGCCGGGGAGAATGAGCGCAACACCGATGCCCTGCATTGCGTCATGAACACACCGGTGATTATCGATGACTTTATTTACGGGGTGGACAGTTACGGGGAGCTCAGGTGCCTGGAGCTCTCCACCGGCGACAGGGTATGGGAGGACCGGACGGCCGTGGATCGGGACCGCTGGGCCAATATCCATTTTGTCCGGCAGGGAGAGAAGATCTGGATGTTCAACGAGCAGGGCGAACTGCTCATTACCCAACTATCTCCCGAGGGTTTTCATGAGATCAGCCGGGCCCGTCTGATCGAGCCCACCCGGAAGCAGCTGGGCCGGGGGGTCACCTGGTCCCATCCCGCCTTCGCCAACGATCATGTCTTCATCCGGAATGATGAGCGGCTGGTCTGTGCCGATCTTTCCGCAGAATAATGCATGATCATCGGGTTTCTTTCATCGGGAATGCCAGTGGGGCATATGTTGATTTTCTTCACAACTGAGATTTCCTTCCACACACCATAACAATGTGGCGCGGAGCTGCCGGCTAGCTCAGTTCTTAGGGATTCCTGCTGCCGATGCCACACCGGTTGCAAGAAGAATGAATGGCCTGATTATGGCACGACCTTCGTTGTGACTGGTTGAACCGAAAAAATCTAAAGGATGAAGAACATGCTGTTAATTCTGTTGGCGATTATTGCCATTGTGATGATTGTCCTGGGTATATCAGCCGGGGCACTTCCACCTGCACTAACCGGAATTGGGTTTATCCTGATTGCCGCATTATTCTATAAATTCAGTTAACTACCTCATTGGTGATCGTTTATATGAAAAAGGATACATTACAAACAGGTATTATCGGGCTGGGAAAGATGGGAGGAAATCTGGCCCATCAGGCCCTGGAGAAGGAAATAGAAGTGGTGGGACTGACCAAAGGTACCCCTCCCGACGAGTTGTTACAAAAAGGATTAATTCATGCGGAAGCTCCTGATGATTTTCTCCGGCATCTGGATCCGCCCAGAATCATCCTGATATATATTCACGCCGGACCTGCCATTGATCAGTTAATTGATGAACTTACAGAAGTTCTGGAAGAAGGAGATATACTGCTCGATGGAGGAAATTCCTACTGGGGCGATTCCATCAGGCGGCATAAACATCTTAAAGAGAATGGCATTCAATATATAGACCTGGGAACCAGCGGAGGATTGCAGGGTGCCAGGAATGGGGCGTGCTTTATGGCCGGTGGAGAGGAAGCAGCCATTCAGGAAGCAGAACCGTTGTTAAGGAAATTATCCGTAGAGGGAGGCTATGTACATGCCGGTGGGCCGGGTGCGGGCCATTTTGTGAAGCTCGTGCATAACGGAATCGAGTTTGGTATGTTGCAGGCCATCGGCGAGGGAATCGACCTGCTGACACACTACAAGGATGATCTTGATATTGCGGATGTGTTGCACTGCTGGAGCAACGGATCGGTCATCCGTTCGTGGCTGATCGACCTGATGGAAAAGGTATATCGTGAAGAAGATCAACTGGATAAGATCACTCCTTATGTGGAAGATACCGGAGAGGTGAACTGGCTGGTAGATGATGCCCTTCAGATGGAAGTCCCGGTGCATGTGATTGCGTTGTCGGTGATGCAGCTGTTTGCCAGCCGTGATAAACATGAATCCTGGGCCCGGGCCATAGCCATGATGCGACATGGTTTCGGCGGACATCCCTACGGGGCTGAAGAATCCATCCGTAAAGGCAGAAATGAAGGCAGAGTTGGAGGATTCTATTCCGGATAAAACTTTTATTATGGAGACTGCTCAACACAAAAGATTACAGGGACAAACAGCCCTTATAACAGGTTCAGATTCAGGTATTGGAAAGGCCATTGCCATTATGATGGGAAAGGAAGGGGCCAGGGTGGTTGTTAACTATATCGGGGATGACGATCAGGCTCAGGTGGTTGTCGAAACGATTGAAAACTCCGGCGGGGAAGCCATCAAGATCCGGGCAGATGTGAGCCGTGAGGATCAGGTAAAGGCGATGTTTCGAAAAATTCTTGAGGTTTCCGGCCGGCTCGATATCCTGGTCAATAATGCCGGTATACAGAATGAAGTGCCCATTGATGAAATGACGCTCGACCAGTGGCAGAAGGTCATCGATGTGAACCTGACCGGAACCTTCTTATGCAGCCGTGAGGCCATTGTTGAATTTAAAAAAAAGGGAATTGATGAAAACCTCTCGCTGGCAGCCGGGAAGATCATTTGCATCAGTTCCGTACATGAACGCATCCCCTGGAAAAAACATGCCAACTATGCTGCATCCAAGGGAGGAATTTTGCTCCTGATGAAGTCCATGGCCATGGAGGTGGCCTCCGAAAAGATCAGAATTAACAGTATCGGTCCGGGGGCCATCAAAACCCCCATCAACAGGGGGGACTGGGATGAACTTGAATCTTCCATACCTTACGGAAGGGTAGGTGATCCTGAAGATATTGCCAGAGCTGCTGTATGGCTGGCATGCGATGAATCCGATTATGTGACAGGGACTACACTTTTTGTCGACGGAGGTATGACGCTGTATCCCTATCTGGCTTCCGGGAAATGAATGATGGATCAGAGCAGCTTTATGAAGTATTCTATCAGAGACCTGGGTGTGATCAGTGATCGCCGAAGCGCTGCGCTGGTTGATAAATATGGTGACATTTGCTGGTATTGTCCAGGCCGGTTCGATCATCCCTCACTGTTTGCTTCCCTGCTGGACGAACAAAAAGGAGGTGCCTGGTCATTGAATCTGCGGGAATCATATACAGTCTCCAGGAGATATATCGGAAACAGCAGTGTGCTTGAAACAAGCTTTCGATCGGAGAGCGATGTGTTTACGGTAACGGACTGGATGCCGCTGCATGATGATTTTCAGGGTATATGCAGAATTTTCTCACCAAACCCGGCCTACAGAACGAATAGAGTGAACCCGGCACCTGATTACGGGGAAGAGGAGGTGAACCTTATCCAGATCAATGATTCGACCATCAGCATCAATCAGAAATTTTTCCTGATGAGTTCTCATCCAACCGGGGTGGAGGGCCGTGAGATCATTCTGGGATTTCCTCCCGGCGAGGAGGGCTGGGCTGTTCTGGCTGACAGGCAATTGGAACTATCCGGAAATCAAATTATGAAGGATTCACTGGAAAAAACAGCCAAAGACTGGGATAAACTCATTTCCGGCTTTTTTTATGAGGGTCCTTATGAAAAGGATTTGTTTGATTCGCTGAGGGCCATCAGGCAGGTCACCCATGAACCTTCCGGCGGGATCATTGCTGCCCTCACCACTTCACTTCCGGAGCTTCCGGGCGGAGAACGGAACTACGACTACCGGTATGTATGGCTTCGTGATGCCTCCATGATCGTCAGCGCTCTTACAAGGGCTCAGATAACCGGTGAAGATGAAAAGAGTTTTCTCGATTTTATCTGCTCGGCACGTGGCAATATTTCGGGTTATTCAACGACCCCGTTTGTAACCGTGGCCAAAGAGGCGGCACCCAGGGAGAGATATATTGATTTTTCAGGGTATCTGGACAGCAGGCCGGTTCGTGTCGGCAATAACGCCAATGAGCAATTGCAGCTGGATGCGGGCAGCAATATTCTTCTGGCGGCTAAGCTGGTTTACGGAAGTACAAACAGCCGTGATCACTGGGAAGTGGTCGCTGAGATCTCCAATCATCTGGCCGAAAACTGGCATCGGGAAGATTATGGCATCTGGGAGGAAGACATTGCAAGGCAGTTTACCTCCAGCAAGGTGATAATGGCAGTAGCCCTGGAGTTTATTTCCGAACATTCGGATGATACAAGCGAAAAGAAACGCTGGCTGAAAGCCGCAGAAGAGGTAAGGAGTTTTATTGAAGAAGAATGCATTACCCGTTCCGGCAGTTATGCGGTATTTGCAGGCAGCCAGGAAGTTGATATTACCTCGGCTCTGTTCCCCGAATGGAATTTTTGTCCTCCCGACACGCCGGTGATGATACAGACCATTGAAGAGCTGGAAGATAAGTTCTGTGTCAATGACCTGGTCTACCGGAATTTGTTGTTATTTGATGAAAAGAAAGAGGGTGCTTTCCTGGCAGCTAACTTCTGGATGGCGCAGTACTGGATCATGCGTCACGATTTCCGGAAAAGCAAGCGTTACATGGATGCTGCACTGAGATACAGAAACGATTTAGGGCTTTTCAGCGAAGAGGCCGATCCGTATTCGGAAAGGATGCTGGGGAACTTTCCGCAGAGCTTTGTTCACGCATCATGTATTGGCGCTATCATAGATTTTAACCGTGCTTTCGGGAAGGATAAAAGTTGACGGAATTCACTGCAAAGCAGCAATAATATGTTCGAACAGAAGTCCAACGAGGAATTTTTCAGATATCCTCCCTCTGCCATCAGACCGCACTGGGTCCCTGTCGCCAAGCGGATCCGGGCCCGGCTGGATGGCGAGTATGTGGCCGACAGCCAGCGTGTCATGCTCAGGCGCGGATTTCCCATGGTCTATTTTTTTCCCCGGTACGACATCAATATGGAGTTGCTGGAGAAAGGGGATCAAAAATCCGAATCCGATGAATGGGGAAAGAAAGTATACTGGCATATAAAAAATGGCAGCAGAACGGAGGAGAACGGTGCCTGGAGCTATGAAAAACCGGCCAGGGGTGCCCCTGAAAATCTCAAGAAATACATGGCATTCAGGTGGAGTGCCATGGAAGCCTGGCTGGAGGAGGAGGAAGAGGTGATTGTTCATCCCCGCGATCCCTACGTCCGGATCGACGTATGGAGCAGCAGCCGTCATGTGCGGATAGCGATATCCGGCGAGACCATTGCCGAAACCCGGAACCCGGTGCTGCTTTTCGAAACAGGATTGCCGGTACGTTTTTATATCCCCCGGTCCGATGTGCGGTTGGATCTCCTGGAACCCACCGACCACCGGACGGAATGTCCCTATAAAGGAGCAGCCTCCTATTATTCGGTGAAAACGGGGGATGAGGTATCAAAAAACCTGGTGTGGACCTACTCCGACCCGTATTCGGAAGTATCGAAGATCAAAGGGCTGCTGGCGTTTTTTACAGAACGGCTCGATGAGGTATTTATCGACGGAAGAAGACTGCCCGGGG
>CAZOHA010000012.1:0-1561 GCA_964579515.1 uncultured Bacteroides sp.
CTCACTGCTGCCTCCCGTAGGAGTCTGGTCCGTGTCTCAGTACCAGTGTGGGGGACCATCCTCTCAGACCCCCTAGACATCGAAGCCTTGGTGAGCTGTTACCTCACCAACAAGCTAATGTCACGCATGCCCATCTCTGACCGCCGGAGCTTTAACCATGAACAGATGCCTGTCCATAGTATTATGGAGTATTAATCCGAATTTCTTCGGGCTATCCTCCAGTCAGAGGTAGGTTACAAACGCGATACTCACCCGTGCGCCGGTCGTCGCCTGGCCGAAGCCATCGTTACCCCTCGACTTGCATGTGTTAGGCCTGCCGCTAGCGTTCATCCTGAGCCAGGATCAAACTCTTCGTTGTAGAAAAATTTAAATGTGCTCAAGATTCTTCACTCCTTGGATTCATCTGATCCGCCTTTGCCGAAGCTCCGGCGGATTTTAAGAATTTCAGGTGACCTTCTTTACCTTGATCTTACTTCAATATTTTCAAAGAACTCGTTTCAGTTATTTGCGAATTGCAAAGATACGACATATATCGCCTCGTTGCAAAATCTTTCCTCACAAAATGTCTTGACTTAAGAACACTGCTTTCGAAAAGCGGATGCAAAGATAAGCGGAATTAATTTGAATCACCAAAAGAAATCGTGACTTTTTTTCTAAAAATTTCTTTCCCTCCTGAAAATCTGGTGTTTCCGCTCCAACCCTGCAAAGAACGCTTTTGCCAAACGGCTTGCAAATATAGGATTTTCCCATAAGCTCCAACATCCATACTCCGAAAATTTGGCTTATTTTTGAGTCTTTCGAGCCACCGAAGATGAGCGAACGACTGGTCATCATACCTACGTACAATGAAATCGAGAACATTGGCAGGATCACCCAAGCTGTTCTCAGCCTTCCGGCCGAAACCGACCTGCTGATAGTCGACGACTCCTCACCCGACGGGACCGGCCTGCAGATCAAAGAGATGCAGGCTGATTATCCCGACCGGCTGCATCTGTTGGAACGGAAAGGAAAACTGGGTCTGGGAACTGCGTACATCGCAGGTTTTAAATGGGCCCTGGAGAGGGAATACCGGTATATCTGTGAAATGGATGCCGACTTTTCCCACGATCCGGACGACCTGCCCAAACTCTTCGCTGCCTGCAACCACCTTTCGGCCGATGTGGCCATCGGGTCCAGGTATATTTCGGGGGTGAACGTGGTCAACTGGCCCATAAGCAGAGTGCTGATCTCCTATTTTGCTTCGGTCTATGTGAGAATGATCACACGGATGGATGTGAGAGATGCCACTGCCGGATTTGTCTGCTACAGGAGAGAGGTTTTGGAGACCATCGATCTGGACCTGATCCGGTTCAAAGGATATGCCTTCCAGATCGAAATGAAGTTCAAGGCCTGGAAATACGGTTTCAACGTGATGGAAATACCTATCATATTTACAGACAGGAGAGAGGGCACCTCCAAAATGAGCGGAAAGATCGTCAGCGAAGCCATCTTCGGGGTGATCCGGATGAAAATAGGCAGCTGGTTTCGCAAATACAGCAATAAGTCCATAAAGTCGTAAAGT
>CAZOHA010000012.1:1661-15289 GCA_964579515.1 uncultured Bacteroides sp.
AGTCCATAAAGTCGTAAAGTTTGTAAAGTCTGTAAAGTAGATGGATAATTATCTGATCAGGAATGCGCGGATCGTGAACCGGGGGACGGTGACACACGGATTCGTCATGGTGCGGGGAGGGATTATCCGTGCGGTAGGCGAAGGAGAGCCGGCGGTGGACCAGGATATTGCCGAAGTGGTGGATGCCCGGGAGCAATTTCTCATTCCGGGAGTCATCGACGACCAGGTGCACTTCCGCGAACCGGGACTGACCCATAAGGCCGATATCGCCACCGAGTCGAAGGCAGCGGTGGCCGGAGGGATCACTTCCTACATGGAGATGCCCAATACCCTTCCGCAGGCCACCACCATTGAATTGCTGGAGGAGAAATATGAAAGAGCAGCCCGGGTTTCCCTGGCCAATTACTCCTTTTACCTGGGTGCCACTAACGACAATATTGATGAGATCCGCAGGCTCGATCCGGCCACCAGTTGCGGGGTAAAGGTCTTCATGGGATCCTCGACGGGGAACATGCTGGTGGACGACCGGGATGCGCTGGAAAAAATTTTCAGGGAATCTCCCACCCTGGTGGCCGCTCACTGCGAAGACGAATCGACCATACGAAAGAATGAGAAGGAATTGCGCGAGAAATTCGGGAACCAGATGCCGGTCCGGCTCCATCCGGTGATCCGGAGCGAAGAGGCCTGCTACAGGTCAAGCTCTCTTGCTGTCGAGCTGGCCAGAAAACACGGCACCCGTCTGCACGTGCTGCATCTGTCCACCGCCAGAGAACTGGAACTGTTCGAACACGGAACCGATTTCGACCGCAAACGGATCACGGCCGAGGTCTGCATCCATCACCTCTGGTTTTCCGACGATGATTATGACCGTAAAGGCACCCTGATCAAATGGAACCCGGCAGTCAAGACCTCCCATGACAGGGAATCCCTGATGGCAGCCCTGCTGAACGACAAGATCGATGTGGTGGCCACCGATCATGCCCCCCACACCATTGAAGAAAAACAGGGAAACTACTTTGAAGCCCCGTCGGGCGGACCCATGGTCCAGCATGCCCTGACGGTCATGATGGAGATGGTGCGCAGCCACCGGATCAGCATCGAAAAGTTGGTGGAGAAGATGTGCCATGCCCCTGCCCGGCTTTTCGGGATCAGCGAAAGAGGTTTCATCGAACCGGGTTTCCGGGCAGACCTGGTGCTGGTTGATCCGGAACGGGAGTGGACCGTGGCCCATAAGAACCTGCTCTACAAATGCGGCTGGTCGCCATTGGAGGGCGAGACCTTCCATTCGGCGGTAACCCATACCTGGGTGAACGGCAGACTGGTCTACAAGGAGGGGATGTTCAATGAGATGATCCGGGGCGAACGCCTTGAATTCGACAGGTGAGAGTGAATACACCGAGTGACGTTACAACCATAAACCCCGCATGTTATGAAAACGCACAAGATGATCGCACTGCTTGCAGCCCTCTTCCTGATCATTACAGGCTGCAGGCAGGGAGACACCGAAACGAGTACCACCGGAAAAAAGAATCCGGAATGCACAGTGGAAAAAACATTCTTCGGGTATTCGCCCGAAGGTGATTCGGTCTTTCTTTTCACCATCACCAACGAGATGGACTACCTGGTGAAGATCATGAACTACGGAGGGATCATCACCGAGATCCACACCCCAGACCGCGAAGGTCACATGGACAATATCGTACTGGGATTCGATCGTCTGGAACCCTACCTGGAAGGTCATCCCTACTTCGGGGCCATCGTGGGCAGGTACGGGAACAGGATCGCCAATGCGCAGTTTACCATCGACGGGGAGACCTACCTGCTGGAAGCGAATAACGGACCCAATGCGCTCCACGGGGGCATTCAGGGTTTTGATAAGAAGGTATGGGACCCGGAGGTCATCTCCTGCGATGAACGCGCCGTCCTCAGACTCTCCTACCTCAGTCCCGACGGAGAAGAAGGGTACCCCGGCAATCTTTCGGTCACGGTCACTTACGAGCTGTTGATGGACAAGTTTTTTATCACTTATGAAGCAGAGACCGACCAGGCCACTCCGGTGAACCTGACCAACCACACCTATTTCAACCTGGCCGGTGAAGGCACCATCCTCGACCATATTCTCTATATCAATGCTTCGAGATACACTCCGGTGGATGACCAGCTGATCCCCACCGGTGAACTGGCCTTTGTGGAGGGCACTCCCTTCGATTTCCGTCAGCCTGCGGTGATCGGCCAGCGGATCGATGAGGTGGGAGGCGACCCGACAGGATACGACCATAACTATGTACTGGATAAACCGGAAGGGGAGGCTGCCCTGGCTGGCAAGCTGATGGATCCCGGATCGGGCCGGTTTCTGGAGGTGACCACCACTGAACCCGGAATGCAGTTCTATACCGGTAATTTCCTCGACGGATCACTGAAATCGGGCGACTGGCAGTTCGTGAAGCATGCCGGACTCTGCCTGGAAACACAGCATTTCCCCGACAGTCCCAATCAACCCGGTTTCCCGGAGACCATCCTCAGGCCGGGAGAAAAGCTGGTCTCCCAGACTATCTTCCGGTTCGGGGTCGAGGATTGACTGACCCTGACGGATCATCCGGCGGACCGGCCGTTGACGAAGCACGGCTGTTCCCGTATGGATCAGAAGAGCGATAAATTCCTGTTAAATAGCAACAAACTCTCCATCAGGGGTGTTAAGTGGTGGCTACCGGCAACCCTTGATTTTCATTTAACAGGAATTCAATGAACAGAAGAGATGTAATAAAAAACCTGGCAACAGGCACCCTGACTCTTTTCGTAGTGCCTGCCGCCCTGACTTCCTGCGAGGAAGACCCTGTGGAGCCCGATAACGGGAACGGAGACAACGGTAACGGGGATGACAATGGCATCACCATAGACCTGGCCGACCCCGACTACAACAGCCTGGCAAGTCCGGGCGGATTCGTCTATGAGGGCAGTTTGATTGTGATCAACACGGGCGACGGATTCATAGCGCTCTCCAGCAAATGCACCCATCAGGGATGCACCGTATCCTATGAACCTTCCACCGGCAACCTGCCCTGTCCCTGCCACGGATCACTTTTCAGTTCCAGCGGCGCGGTCCTGAACGGCCCTGCCGGAGCCCCGCTGACCACCTACCCCGTCACCGTCGAAGGGGATATACTGACCATTGAAACAGGTTAGCCCTGACACATAATTTGCGGATGGAAAACAAATTTGGAACGCGGGGTGTTTCCTTACCAAATAGTTTCCAGTGAATCCAGTCGATATACGATCCTTCTTCAGTTTTGAAAAGGAACTGATGGATGAACTCAATCAGTCCGAAATCCGGGAAGTACTTCCGGGAACCACCATACTCAAGCAGCACCAGTTTATCAAGGTGATACCCCTGGTTCTTGAAGGTTCAATAAAACTCAGAAAACTGGATCCCACCGGCAGGGAGATCATCTTTTACCACATCCAACCCGGCGAAAGCTGCATCCTTTCTATCACTTCGTGTCTGAATGAACGGGAGAGTCATGCGGAGGCCATTATTGAGAAAAGTGCACGGCTGGTGATCGTTGAAGCAGACAAGGTAAGATCGTGGATGGATCGTTTCCCCACCTGGAGGAAATTTGTTGTAAAATTATATTACGAGCGAATAGCCGAGCTGATGACCCTGCTGGACCTCGTCATCTTTAAAAGTGTGGATACCCGGTTGGTTCAATTCCTCAGAGACAAGACGGTCGAAAATGAGATCGAAATAACCCACCAGCAACTCGCCGGTCAGCTTGGAACGGCCAGGGAGGTCATCAGCCGCTTATTAAAGCAGATGGAAAAAGAGCGGCTGATATCCATGGAAAGGGGAAAAATAAAGGTTCTTAAGCCATTGTGACGCCGGTCACAATGAACGCTTCCGATCCAATCCTATATTTGGACTAAATCTAAATTAATTACATGATGATGAAGAATATGGGAATATTGGATCGCCGAATCCGGTTAATTCTGGGATTACTGGTCATAGCAGCCGGTATTTATTTCAAAACATGGTGGGGGCTGATAGGGGTGGTCCTTCTGGCTACTTCTCTGATATCCTGGTGTCCGCTCTATTTACCTTTCGGGATCTCGACAAGAAGGTCGAGATCTTAACACCATCCTGATAGCAGACCATTCACCGGATTCCTGTTAAGATCAGGAGCGGTGAAGTCTGCTTTCAAGATTGAAGAACCTCGGAGCAAAGCTCTGAGGAACCTTTAGCTCGGCCAATCTTCGATCAAAATACTTTTTTAAAGGTGCTAGCTTAGAGGCTGTATCATAAGATCGTTTTTCGCATTTTCAGCTGTTCCCTTTTTGGCATTTCACGAGGTTGCAGATATGTTGAATATGAAACATTTTTGCGACTTTTCGTCAAAACTCAACATTTTTGTTGAGTGATGTAATACTCTGATTAACAAATGTATAAAGCGATATTTTTCGCCGCTGAACCTCCGCTTAAAATTTCCGAAAATCAAAACTCAACATATTTGTTACTCCGTGAAATCGGAAAACGCCCCCCCTGAAACCGGGAAACAGGTCCCCCTGAAACCGGGAAACAGGTCCCCCTGAAACCGGAAAACGGGTTCCGGTGAAAATCGCAAAACGGGACCCGGTGAAAATTTTAAAACCGGACCCTCTGGAACCAGAAACCGGAACCCCTGTAAATAAGCGACAGGTTTTCGACATTAAATAACAGGCTTCCTTCAGAAGAAAATCAGCCTCATTGACCGATACGAACCGGGTTCAAGTCAAAATCCTGACGCTCAGAATGTTGGCGAGGGCAAAAAAGGGGCTGCCCCGGTTGAGACAACCCCATTCTTCGATCCAAATACTGTTTTAAAGGTGCTCGCTTACCCCGAAATAGAACTTCGGGGAACCGAAACGAAGCGGCGCTCGACACAGTCAACCAAGCCTGCAAGCTCGGCAGTCAACCGAGCCTGCAAGCTCGGCGAAGCCAATGCGCGAGCGGGATTCACTGTCGAAAGGATCCGGAATGCTGAAACCCCTATTGCTTTATAAACCGGGTGACCGCTGTCCGCATATCGGCCGTAGTTACCTTCACAAAATAGATCCCCGAAACAATTCCATCCAGCGATATGGCCTGGCCGGCTGAACGGTCAGTTACCGTGATCACATGGGATCCTGTCAAACTATATAGCGATACGGAGGCAACAGGCCCTTCAGCTATGATGTGGAGAACGTCGGTTGCGGGATTCGGATAGACCTGCAACCGGAAAGACTCTTTGTCCGGAAATAGTCCCGTGGTTCCGAAGATATCCGTGAACTCCGTATTGTGAGTAAAATCAAGGTCCAGGTCGCCCGTGGCTGGCCCGCTTTCGAGTCTCCAGGCATGATCGGCGGGAGGTGCGTCGTAACTTCCGTTTCCGTTGTGATCTGCATAGAAATCGACCATGTACGATTTCCCAGGTTCAATCACGTGAGATTCCACATCAAAGTCAGCCTCCTCTATGGATTCAATAACCACGGTATCAAGATATACCCCGGTTACAAGGTCACGGACGTAAAGGGTAAGCGTCTGACCAACATGAGGATCCATTCCTGAGAACCGCACCCTCAGCTGGTGTTGCCACATCACATCTGTGAAATCCGTGTTATGGACAAAATCGAGCGAGTCATCCCCGGCAGTACCTTCGAATTCAAGCCGCCATGCATGATCTGCGGGAGGAGCATCGTAATATCCATTGTTGTTGTGATCACTGAAGAAATCCAAATAAAATGCCTTCTGCGACATGCTCTTATGGAGCTCAACGTAAAAACTCTCCGATACGATCTCACTTTCCCTGTCAATCACTTCCCCTGTGGCAGCATCGATCAGTGCAAAATAAGCCTCCTGGCCCACATGGGGGGTCATCCCGCTTAAATTTAATACTACATTGTGATCCCAGTTAATATCCTTAAACTCGGTGTTGTGGGCAAAATCAAGCACTTCGTTCTCCGCAATCTCATCCAGGTCAAATCGCCACGCATGATCTGCCGGAGGATCGTCGTATGATCCGTTCCCGTTATGATCCGCGAAAAACTCGACCCGGTAATCATTCCCTGCCACAATCCCTGTCACCTCGATGGAAAATGCTTCTTCAATGACACGGGTCATCCTAAACACCTCCTGACTTTCATCCCGGTCCTCTGCAAGGAGCCAGAGGGTCTGCCCCACATGTGGAGTCATCCCGGTGAAGTGAATGGTGAGAGAGGGATCAGCCTCAGCACTCTCCACAACCACCTGGCCTACCATTCCGAATCCGACATGTGGATCGCATTGATAATCATAGGTTCCCGGAAGGGTGAACACATGGGTGAACGTCCAGCCGGCACCCACTTCATTTCCGAACGATTCGGGATTAGAAGGGAAAGTAGTCTGGGTCCCGTTCACGTTGTGGTTTCCCTGCGAATTGATCCAGATCACCGTATCTCCGACCGAGATGGTCAGCTGGTCGGGTGTGAATTCATTGCTTGTGACATCGACCATATGGGAAGTCTGCGCAAAAACCGGCATGAGAATAGATGCCATGAAAAAGAGAACCGTTGTCTTCCAAATCCGGTTCTTCGTCGTAAAAAGTTCTTTCATTGCTTTTAAAATTAATAGTTAACTAAATACCTTAAGATCTTAAATTGGAAAATAAGCAGTTTAGGGTATTGGATCAATGTAACCTACGTCACATATCTGTGCTCAAGCGAGTTAATCATATGTTAACAGAGTGTCCTCGAATAGCTGTATGTGACCCTGGTTACAATGCAGGTTGACGGGTTTAATTACCTTAGTGGAATGAAAAGACACTTTTTAACCGATTTGGGACTGAACCGTTTAACGAAGTGTTGGCCGCTGATCGTGCTGGGGGGGATTTTTTCCCTTTCAGGTTGCGTCTGGGACAGCGAGGAAGAAGTATTCCCAGATAATAATACCTGCGATACTTCGATGGTCTCATTCACCTTTGACATCGTCCCAGTCCTGAGCAGCCACTGCCTGGGCTGCCATAGTAACTCGAATGCATCCGTCTTTGGAGGTGGTATCCGATTAGAAGATTATGAAGACGTTGCCGGGTATTCGGAACGGATCATCGGTGCCATCAACCACCGGGACGGATTTCTGCCCATGCCCCGGGGATCCAATAAGCTTGATCCCTGCCCCATCAATCAGTTCGAAGCGTGGGTCAACTCCGGAAAACCGGAAAACTAATCCTATACTGAGCAGTTCTTATGAAAACCCCATCCATTCGGAAAATCGCCCTGACTGTATGCCTTCTGTTGGCAGGAATGAAAGCCATACAGAGTCAGGACCTGGAATCATTCCTCGAATCACAAATCGAAGAATCGACTGAACCTGTTTCTGCCACATTCAAAGCGACCCGGATCCTGAATGGTCACTCCACAGAGAGAATGCCGGAAGGCCAGCTCGATTTCAGAATTTCACACCGTTTCGGCCGTATCAATAGCGGAGCTTATGAATTCTTCGGCCTGGACCAGGCCAATATTCATTTAAGTCTTGAGTATGGAATTCTTGACTGGCTGATGGTTGGGGCCGGAAGAGGCACTTTTGAGAAAACCCCGGACGGATTTCTGAAAATGAGTCTTCTGCGGCAGACCACCGGGAAACAAACCATTCCTGTTTCCGTATCGTGGATCTCCGGGATCTATGCCAACGGCCTCCGTTGGAGCGATCCCGACCGTGAAAACCAGTTCATTCACCGTTTTGAATATGCCCATCAACTGCTGATCGCCAGAAAATTCGGTCCTCGTTTTTCCCTCCAGATAACCCCGTCGTACCTTCACCGGAACCTGGTGAAGATGGAGGCCGATCCAAACGATCTGTTTGCCATCGGTGCCGGATCGAGGATCAAACTCACCAACAGGATCTCGTTCAATGCCGAGTATTTCTATGTATTCAGGCCCGATCCCGCCACCCTTTCCTCCCCTGTACAGCATCCGCTCTCTTTTGGATTTGATATTGAAACCGGGGGGCATGTTTTCCAGCTTATCTTCACCAACTCGCTGGCAATGAGAGAAAATGGATTTTTGAGCCAGACCACCGGCAAATGGCTCGACGGGGATATTCACTTTGGATTTAACATTTCAAGGGTATTTCAGCTCAAGAAATAAGCATACTGAACCTTATGAAAACAACTATCTTTTCACTTATTTTTCTTTTGATTGCCCACATTGCCGGCGGGCAGGGCAAGTTCCTGACAAACGACGGAATGATCCGTTTCTTTTCATCCGCCCCTCTCGAGGACATCGAGGCGGTCCATGAAAAGGTTTCCGGGGTGATTGACGCGACCACCGGAGAGGTGGCCGTAATCGTGGAAATGACCGGCTTTAAGTTTGAAAAAAAGTTGATGCAGGAGCACTTCAACGAGAACTATGTGGAATCCCACAAATACCCGAAAGCTACCTTCAATGGTAGCATCAATGATCCTGGTTCGGTTTCTTTCAAAGAGGAAGGGGTCAGCGAGGTCCGGGTGGAGGGAACCCTGGAGTTGCATGGCGTATCCAGACCCATTGATGTCACCGGCACCATCGAGAGCACACCTGAGGGGTTGATCGCCCGGACCAAATTCATGATACGGCCCGAAGATTACGAGATTAAAATCCCCCGGGTGGTCCGGAATAACATCGCCAGAGAGGTGGAAGTCACCGTTGAACTGCCGATGGCCCCCATATAGGTGCCGGTACAGGATCCAAAACGCTCAGCCGGTTCAGAGGCCGGGCTCTCCATCCGGTTCAACCGGTTCAGAGCCTGGGTTCCCAGCCCGGCTCATATTCCCGGTCCCAGTACCTTTCCATGATCCATTGATCCCGGACATGGCCCGTGGCAGGATCCACCTTCAGGTTGGTACCTGTTCTGGATGCAATATTGGCCAGGTGGTTCAGGTGGGAGCTCTTCACTGCCTCTCCGAGAACTGAATTGGGAGATGCCTTTCCCTGGACCGTCTCCAGGAAGTTAAGGATATGCTTGGTGGAGATATCTCCGCCTCCGCCCAGTCCGGTGGTGACACTCTGTGTGGCCTCATTCTCCTCCCTGATCAGTTTACCGCTCAGGTCGAACACCTTAAAGCCGTTCCGGCTGATGGTGATGGTCCCCCCGGATCCGAAAACCACATTGCCCCGGCCCTCGCCATAGACACTGTAGCCCACCCTGCTTTTCCCGTCCCAGCGGATGCTTTTTCCGCCCGGATAATGCATGGTCACATCCATAGTATCGTACATGGTCCAGTCATCATCCACGTAATAGTATTTGCCCGCATTGCAGACGGTCGATTCGGGGTGGCCCACCTGAAGGATCCACCGCGCCAAATCGAGTTCATGGGTGGCATTGTTCCCGGTCTCCCCGGTACCCCAGGGCCAGAACCAGTGCCAGTTATAGTCGTACAGAATATCCATGTAGGGCTGCCTGGGAGCGGGGCCCTGGAAGAGTTCCCAATCAAATCCTTCCGGTACCGGGACCTCTTTTCCGTTACCGATCGATCCCCTGGAATTGGTGTAGTGAGCCAGCACGTGGTACACTTCGCCGATCAGACCGTCCTGGATCTCCTTGACGATCTTCCTTGCAGTATCCTGTGACCTCTGCTGAGTCCCCATATAGACCACCCTGTCGTATTTTTTCTGGAAATCGAGGAACAGCTCTCCCTCCCTTGGATTATGGGTCAGGGGCTTCTCCACGTATACATGCTTGCCTGCCTCCAGGGCGAGGAAGGAACCGGGTGCATGCCAGTGGTCGGGTGTCAGGTGAAAGACCGCATCCAGGTCACTGTCGTCCAGGATCTCCCTGAAATCATTGATGGCCGGGGGAGTATGCCCTATCGCCTCTTTAATGGAGCCTGCATATTCTTCCCTGCGCTGTTTTACCACATCGCAAACATAGGCAATATGGACCCTGTCCTTCAGCTCGGCAAAAGAGGACCTCAGGGCATTCGCCCTTCGAAGACAACCGATTACAGCCGCGTTGATCCGGTCATTAGCCCCCAGTATTCGTCGGTAGCTGCTCGCCGAAAGTGCAGTTCCTCCCAGTGTCATTCCGGCCGCCACCGCACCGGTCTTCTTAATAAACTCTCTTCTGTTCTCTTTTTCCATGATCATTGAAAATTGTGGATGTGAATATCCTCAAAAATAAATAATAACCCCGAACTTGCACCCTGTGCGGGGGAAAATCCCCGTATCGCATCATATCATCGAAGGAAACAGTTAATCAGTCATCCATTTTCACCGCCTATGAATACTATTGAGCACAACCGTTTCCCAGCGGGTCCATGTATCATCATTCTGGCTGTTATCACTCTCTCATGCAATACTGCAACACAGCAGCCCGAATCATCCTTCCCGGTACCGGTTTTTCCCGAACTTTCCGGCTCTTACCTGGGACAACCCCTGCCCGGTGACACGGCCGTGCTCTTTGCACCGGGGGTGGTCTCCACCGGCATGTTCACCCGCGACATGGCCATCAGTCCCGACGGAAAAGAGATTTACTTTTGTGTAGCCATCGGAAATTACACCTATTCCACGATCCTCTTTACCCGCGAGTCGGAGGCGGGCTGGACCGAGCCCGGGATCGTCCCCTTCTCCGGAGGCCCCGGGATTACTGACTTCGAACCTGCTTTTTCCCCCGACGGTTCAAAGCTCTATTTCCTTTCCACCCGGCCCGACGGGGATGAGCCGCCGGGCGACCAGGATATCTGGGTGGTCGAACGGACCTCCTCGGGTTGGGGTCCACCCAAAAATGTGGGTCCTCCCGTCAATACCGGCGGAGGCGAATTCTTTCCTTCGCTGACCAGAGACGGTACGCTCTACTTCACCCGCAATGAAGAGGGCAGCGCCCTGAACAGGGTTTACCGGAGCAGGCAGGTGGAGGGTGTATTCCAGGAACCTGAACTGTTGCCCCGGCAGGTCAACTGCGGAACCAACCGGTTCAACGTCTTCGTTTCGCCCGATGAAAGTTATGCGATCGTACCTGCGGCCGGCATGGAGGATGCCTTTGACGGGGTCGACTACTATGCCGTATTCCGGGATGAGAATGACCGGTGGTCGGAACCCGTGAATATGGGCAGGGAGGTGAACCAGGACAATGCCCGGGGCTGGTCGCCCTATGTCTCTCCCGGCGGAAAATTCTTCTTCTTTATGGCCACGCGGACCCGGGAGTTCGAGCCCCAAGAATGGAACTATCAAAACCTGAAAGAATTGTATGTCTCCCCGGGGAATGGAAACGCCGATATCTACTGGATGAGCGCAGGATTTCTGGAATCGCTCCGCACGGAGGCCGTCTTTTACCCTTAGAGCAACCATTTTTGCTATCTTCGGGGCCTGTATCAAGATGACCCTGAAAAGATCTATCATCGCTCTATTCCTTCACTGGAACCTTCTTGCTTTTTCCTTCTCCCAGGAGACCGTGAAGGCAGAAAGATTCGGAAATCCCCCCGAAATCGACGGGAAGCTTCAGGAGGAGATCTGGAAAGAACAATCTCCCCTGACCGGCCTCATTCAGCGGGAACCGGAGAACGGTGCCCCCTTTTCCCAGAGAACGGAGGTCTATTTCGGGATGGATGATCTCTACCTTTACGTGGGATTTCGTTGTTTCTGCGACCCGGACCAGATCACTGCCAAAGAGATGGCAAGGGATGTCAGCCTGGGGAATGATGACAGGGTCCAGATCATTCTCGATACCTACCTGGACCGCCGGAATGCCTTCTGGTTCCAGATAGGACCCAGGGGGTCCATCGGGGATGCGATCGTGAGTGAAAACGGGGCTGCCTTCAATAAGGCATGGGATGGCCTCTGGGAGGGCCGAGCCCATATCCATGACGAGGGCTGGGACGCGGAGATGGCCATTCCGTTCAAAACCCTCGGATTCAATCAGGATAATTCCAGGTGGGGCCTGAAGCTCATCCGGTATTTCATGCATAACCAGGAGACCGGCTACTGGCCGGTGGCCAATCTGAATGCCCATAAGTTCCAGGTCTCCGATGCCGGTTACCTGGAAGGACTGGAAGGGATCCACCAGGGGGTGGGTCTGGACCTGGTCCCCTATGGGCTGACCGGGGCAGAGTACCGGCGGCCGGAAGAAGGGGGTGCAGAGGGTCGGGGAGAAATGAACAGCGACGCAACCGAACCTTTGATCAACGCCGGACTGGAGGCCTACTACAATATCACCCCCAACCTGAAGGCGGCGCTGACCCTGAATACCGATTTCGCCCAGACCGAGGTGGATGAACAGCAGATCAACCTGACCCGCTTTAGCCTGTTTTATCCGGAAAAACGGGACTTCTTCCTGGACGGAGCCAACTATTTCAACTTCGGGATCAACGGGGACCGCGGAAACCCCTGGAATACCCGTCTGATTCCCTTCTTTTCCAGACGGATCGGACTCGACTCTGCCGGAAGCCCCATCCCTGTGCTTTACGGAGGAAAAGTGACCGGCCAGGCCGGCCGGTGGAATATTGGAACGATGTATATGAAAGACCGGCGCAACGGCTGGAAAAACTCCCATTTTGTGGTCAGCCGGGTTTCCCGCAATCTGGGTGCCCAGTCACAGATCGGTATGATCAGCACTTTTGGCAATGCGCGGGAGGATATCGGAAATTTGCTGACAGGAATCGATCTCCGTTTAGCCACCTCCACATTCAGAGAGGATAAAAATGTATCACTTACTCTTTACGGATTGAAATCCTGGTACCGTTCCGAAGAGACCGGATGGAGAAGCCCGGGGAGGGACTGGGCCTACGGGGTCGAATTTGTCTATCCCAACGATCTGCTGCATCTGCGGATGGGGCACCTGGGCATACAGGATAATTTCCGGGCCGGACTGGGATTCGTGCCCCGAACCGGCATCCGGCAGTCCTATGGAGATTTCCTGGTGGGACCCAGGCCGTCCCGCTGGGGAATCCTTCAGGTGCTGGGCGGAACCGGACTGGATCATATCGCCGGGTTCGACGACCGGCTGCTCACCCGGGAGTGGACCACCACTCCGCTGGAGGTGCGCTTTCTGACCGGTGACCAGATCTCCTACCGGTGGACTTCCGCCTATGAATGGCTGGAATTCCCCTTTACTATCTATGAGGGACACGTCATCCCGGAAGGCACCTATCGCTTCCACTGGCATTCGGTTTCATTGCAATCGGCCCGTCGAAGAAGGGTGTGGGGTATGGTCGAACTCCGGACAGGCGGATTCTTCCGGGGATCCAGAAATGAGATCCAGCTGAAAACAGGAGCCCAGGTGGCCGTTCCCCTGTTCCTGGGGGGCGAATGGGTCCGGAACGATGTGGAACTGGAATCGGGAGGATTCATCGCCTACCTCTACCGGTTAAACATCAATATCCTGTTCAGTCCCGATATCACTCTCTACAACTACGTTCAGTATGACAGCGAATCCGGAGAGATGGGCTGGCAGTCGCGCTTTCAATGGATCCTGCAACCGGGCAGGGAGATCTTTCTGGTCTGGAACAGCATCGCACGTGATCCGTACGACCGTTTCCGCCTGGAAGAGGCCGGAGCCCGGCTGAAGGTAAAATTCACCGTACGTTTCTGATCCCAATGCAGGCCGGGGATCACAATACCAGCTGCAGAAACCAGGTGCAGGCCGGGGGATCACAAGTCCAGCTGCAGAAACC
>CAZOHA010000012.1:15389-91355 GCA_964579515.1 uncultured Bacteroides sp.
CCAGCTGCAGAAACCAGGTGCAGGCCGGGGGATCACAAGTCCAGCTGCAGAAACCAGGTGACGGCGGCGGACTCCGTCGCAGGCTGCGGTTGCTACATCCTGTGGTAGATCTTGGAGACGATCTTCCACCCTTCATCGAACCTGTAGAGCGAAAGGTAATCGGTAAAGATCATCTTGCCGTCGCGGTAGAGCTCCACCTTGACCACGGCGGCGTTCCCGGTGATATCGACCAAAGGGAACCGGGCGGTGGTCTCCAGATCCGGCTGTTCTCCGGCGGCCACCCGTTTTTCCACGTAGCTGTACCAGGTGTAGATCGGAAGCTTGGTGAGCATGTTGTTCTGGTCCACCCCCAGCAGATTAAAGCCGGGATGAAACCCCTTCTGGATATTTTCGATCTCTTTCCCGTTCTGGATGCCCTGGACATAGGCCTTCTCGATGGTTTCAATGATCTGTTCCCTGTCGGCGGCCATTTCCTGTGCCAGCAGCGATGATGCCCACAGGGCCAGCACCACCATCATGATTTCCTTTTTCATTTTCCTGTTTTAGATGTGTTGGATCGCATAAAGGTACGATCCGGTTTCATTATTCGTAATGCAGGGCCACGGCCGGATTGGTTCGTGCCGCTTTCAGTGAGGTCACAGTGACCGTCACCAGTGCAATGATGACCGCCAGCAGTGCGGCCGCCAGGAACAACAACGGCTGGAAGCCCACGTTGTAGGGAAAATCTCTCAGCCAGTCACGCATCATGAAATAGGCCACCGGCATGGCGATCAGGATGGAGATCCCCACGGCATACCCCACACTCCGCGAGATCACCGTGATGATATTGGTCTCGGTGGCTCCCATCACCTTCCGGATACCGATCTCCCTGATCCGTTTCTGAGAGTTATAGAGGGTGAGTCCGAACAGGCCCAGGGATGCGATAAAAATAGCCAGGATGGCGAAGATCATGGTCACCGCCCCGGTACGTTTCTCTTCGGCATACATGGTATCCAGCTCCTCGTCGAGGAAGAAATACTGCAACGGTTCATCATTGGTAAAAGCTTTCCAGGTCTCATCGATGTGCCGCAGTCCCGCTTCCATGTTCTCCTTTCCGGGGGCCAGTCTCACCGTCAGGTACCCCGACCAGTTCCAGTCCTGCCGCTTCAGAATGGCGATCTGTGCCCCCACCTCGTATTTCAGCGAGAGGAAATGGTGATCCTCCATCACCCCGATGATCCGGAGTTCCTCATATCCTTCATTCTGCGGCCACAGGATGGATTGGGTCAGCGGATCCTCCAGGTTGAATTTGCGTACGGCCGCCTCGTTCACCAGGCAGGCCGAGGAATCGGAAGCAAAGTCATCCGAAAAAAAGCGGCTGTCAGGAGTGGCCAGTCCGATCCGGTGGGTCTTCAGAAAATCCTCATCGGTCCAGAAGGTGTACAGGATCACCGACTCCTCCATGGGACGTCCCTTGACCCCGTAGGCATTGTTATTGTTGGGGGCTCCCAGGTAGGCGGTGGAGTTGGTGGCGGAGAGAACTGATGAATGGGCCAGTAATTCCTTTTTGAAGGTCTGGATCTCCTGACCTGTTCCGAGAGGATGGATCCTTTCCAGGACCACCAGGTTCTGCTCATCGAACCCCAGATCCTTGTTGGTCATATACCTGAACTGCCAGTAGATGACCAGGGTGCCGGCGATGATGATAATGGAGACCGCAAACTGAAAGATCACCAGGGCATTCCTCAGCCAGAGGGTGCCGTTTTTGGTAGATGCGTTGCCTTTCAGAGCAAAGATCGGCTTGAAGGAAGCCAGCACGAACGAGGGGTAACTCCCGGAGAGGAGTCCCACGATAAGCGCCAGCAGCAGGAACAGCGGGATCATATACCACCGGAAAATATCCCCGAACTGCAGATGGAGGCCCACCAGGTTATTGAACGGATTCAGAAGGACCATCACCAGCAGCAGGGCGATCAGCAGCGAGATCACGCTCAGGAACACACTTTCGAACAGGAACTGCCGGATCAGGTGCTTCCGTTCCGAGCCCACCACTTTCCTCAGGCTCACCTCCTTGGCCCGGCTGAGCGATCGGGCCGTGCTCAGGTTCATGAAATTGATGGAGGCGATCACCAGAACGAAGAAGGCGATGATCCCGAAGATCACCAGGTAGGTGCGGTTCCCGATGGGACGGAACCCGATATCGCTGGGGACTTCGATGTTGGTATCGAGATGGATATCCAGGAGCTGCTGGGTGTAAACCCCGTATTTTCCCCCGGCTTCGAGGAACTCCTCGGGAGATACTCCCATGAACTGCATCAACTGTTCCCGGATATTCTCCAGCAGCGAGGCGTTGATCTTTTCATCCAGCAACTGCTGATCGGTCCCGGGACGCACCAGCAGGTAGGTCTGCATATGGTTGTTGAACCAGTTGGTCCGGCGGCTCGACTCGTAGGTGGAGTAAGAACAGATGAAATCGTAATAGAAATGAGAGGTCCGGGGAGGATCCTGAACGATGCCGGTGACCTGGTAAAGGGTCGAATCGTCGTTCATGGCGATGGATTGCCCCATGGGATCCCCGTCCGGAAAGTATTGCGCCACTTTCGATTCGGACAACAGGATGGAGTTGGGCTCGTCGAGGCATGTGGCCGGGTCTCCCCGCAGCAGGTCGATGGTGAAGACCTCGAAAAAGGTGGAATCGGCGTACATCAGATGCCCTTCCAGGAATTTCTGATCGGGGTCGGCCCACATGAGCCGGTTGTTGGCAAAATCGAACCGGCAGAAGTTCTCCACCTCGGGAATCTCCTCATGAAAGGTGGGACCGAATATGGGACTGTTCCAGGCTCCCTTGAACTCCTCCCCGGCCATTTTGCCGTGAAGGTAGAGCCGGTAGATGTCATCGGCCCGCCTGTTGAACCGGTCGTAGCTGGTCTCACTGATAATATACAGAATAATAAAGATGGCACTGGCCAGTCCGATGGCCAGTCCCGAGATATTGATCACGTTGAACGCTTTGTTCTTCTTGATGCTCCTGACGGTTACCCGTAAAAAATTCTTCCACATGGTTGTTCGGCTTTTGCTATCTGTTAGATATGGGTTCCGGGTTTCAGTTATTCATATTTCGGTCACTCATAATGGAGTGCGACGGCAGGGTTGGTACGTGCTGCTTTCAGCGAGGTGACCGTTACGGTGACCATGGCGATCACCACCGCCAGCAACGCTGCCGCGAGGAAAAGCAACGGCTGGAATCCCACGTTGTAGGGGAAACCGCGAAGCCAGTCCTGCATCATGAAATAGGCGGCCGGCATGGCGATCAGAATGGAGATCCCCACCGCGTAGAACACACTGCGGGAGATGACCGTCACGATCCCCGTCTCGGTGGCCCCCATCACCTTTCGTATTCCGATCTCCCTGACCCGCTTCTGGGAATTGTATAGCGTGAGACCAAAGAGCCCCAGCGAAGCAATAAAAATGGCCAGGATGGAAAAGATGAGGGTGATGGCTCCGGTGCGTTTCTCCTCCGCGTAGTAGGTATTCAGCTGTTCATCCAGAAAGAAATACTGAAGCGGCTCATCCCCGGCAAACTCCCTCCAGGTGGTTTCGATATGATCCAGCGCCGCTCTCACCCGGTCCTCTTCCCCGCCCAGCCTGGCGATAATATATCCCGACCACTCCCAGTCGCGGGGTTTGAATTGTATCATCTGGGCACCGATCTCATCCTTCAGGCTGGAAAAGTGATGGTCTTTCACTACCCCGATCACCCTCATCTCTACATCCTCCCCCTCGCCCCAGGTCCGGACCAGGATGGTATTCAGCGGATCTTCCAGGGCGTACTTTCTGATGGTGGCTTCGTTGATCAGGCAGGCCGTGGAATCGGCCGGGAAATCCTCAGAAAGGAAACGGCTCTCCGGGTGGGCCAATTCGAACCGGAAGGTCTTCATGAAATCCTCATCCACATAGTAAGTGGCCAGCATGGCACTCTCTTCCATGGGCCTTCCTTTGATCGGATAGGTACTGTTGCTGTTGGACATGCCCAGATAGGCGGTGGAATTGGTGGCTGACAGGATGGCAGAGTGCCTGGTCAATTCATCCTTGAAGGTCTGGATCTGTTCACCCAGCGGATGAATCCGTTCCAGGACCACCAGATTCTCCTTATCGAATCCCAGCTCCTTATTGGTCATATAGCGGAACTGCCAGTATATGACCAGCGTACCGGCAATAATTACGATGGAGATCGAGAACTGGACAATCACCAAAATATTCCTGAACAGCGAGCTGCCGTTCCCTGTGGATGCATGCCCCCTCAGCGCCAGTATCGGATGGTGGGAGGCCAGCACGAACGAGGGATAGCTTCCGCTGAAAAGCCCCACCAGAATCGCCAGCAGGATGAACGCAGGGATCATGTACCAGCTGAAAATGTCTGCGGCCACCAGTTCCATCCCTACCAGTTTGTTGAACGGATCGATCAGCAGCGATACCAGGATCAGGGCAAACGCCAGGGCAATCAGGCTCAGAAAAACACTCTCGAAAAGGAACTGCCTCACCAGGTGCTTCTTACCGGCACCCACCACCTTGCGGAGGCTCACCTCTTTGGCACGGCTGAGTGAACGTGCGGTGCTCAGGTTCATAAAGTTGATGGAGGCGATCACCAGGATAAAGAAGGCGATCAGCCCGAAAATCACCAGGTAGGTTCTGTTCCCGACGGGACGGTAGCCGATATCGTTGGGAAGCGCGATCTCCCTGTCGAGATGGATATCCGGCAGCGGCTGGACATGCATCCCGTACTCTCCGCCCCCCTCCATGAACTCCTCGGGGGAGATGCCCATGACCTGCTGCAGTTGTGAACGGATGTTCTCCAGCAATGATGCATTGATCTTTTCCTCCAGCACCCGGGGATCGGTGCCGGGGGTGACCAGAAAGTAGGTCATCATCCAGTTATTGAACCAGAAGGTGCTCCTGCTTCGCTCGTCGGTGGAATAGGAGAGAATAAAGTCGTAGGTGAAATGGGAATTAGCGGGCGCATCCTCCACGATACCGGTCACCGTGAAAAGGTTGGACTCCTCGTTCAGGGCAATCGATTGCCCCATGGGATCCCCTTCCGGAAAATACTGGGCCACTTTGGACTGGCTCAGAAGAATCGTATTCGGCTCATCCAGGCAGGTGGCCGGATCTCCCTCCAGCAAATCGATGGTGAATACTTCGAAGAAGGTGGAGTCGGCCAGCATGACCGCATCCTCCAGGAATTTCTGTCCGGGATCGGACCACATGAGGACATTGTCCCAGAAGTCGAACCGGCAGAAATTCTCGATCTCAGGCAGCTCCTCATAAAAGGTGGGACCTGCAACCGGACTGTTCCAGGCTCCCTTGAACTCCTCACCGGCCATCTTTCCGCGGATGTAGAGCCGGTAAATATCTTCGGCCCGCTGGTGGAACCGGTCGTAGCTGAGCTCACCGATAATGTAAAGAATGATAAATATGGCACTGGCCAGCCCGATGGCCAGTCCGGAGATATTGATCACATTGAATGCTTTGTTCTTTTTGATACTTCGGATGGTCACACTCAGAAAATTCTTCCACATACCGCTCCAGGTTTTCGTGCTTCAAAACCAAAAGTGTGCCAGTTGTATCTAATGCCTGATAGTCTGAAAGTTAATTGAAAGTCTGCCGGAATTGAAGAGTCCGGATCCGTACAGTGGTGTACGTTTCCGTACAATGGGGATTGATCTCCGGAAAAATGGAAATTGATCTCCGGTTTTATTATCTTGAATGGGTATAAAATCTAACCGCTATGAAAAACACCCTGTCAAGACGCGAATTCATGAGGCTTTCTGCCGCCGCTGCAGCAGGAATGACCATCCTTCCGGGCTTCCGTTTCGGACTCGATCAGCTGCCCGCTCCCATGACCCGCCGGTTCGGAAAGATTCCCTTCGAGGTGACCACTTTCGGGCTCGGGGGACAGGCCTCTCTGCAGTGGACCCCTCCCGATGTGGATCCGGTCCCCATCATCCTGAAAGCATTTAAAACGGGGATCAATTATTACGACACCTCCAATCTGTATCTCGGGAGCCAGCTCAATTACGGGAAAGCCTTCCGCGAACTGCAGCTCATTCCCGGAAGGAGCGGCTACGACCGGAAACTCCGGGATTCGATCTTCCTCACCACCAAGACTCATATCCGCTGGGCCAAACCCGGTGTGGAGGATACCGATGAGGTTCGGAACCGCACCCAGGGAGAGCACGGAGAAGGCGTGGTGGGTGACCTGAAACGTTCGCTGTCGCAAATGTTCGGCGACGGCAGGGGTAATTACCCGGAGGGAGCATATGTGGACATGGTGCTGATCCACGCGCTGGTCAACAGCAAAGAGGTGGATGTGCTCTATGAGGGTCTGGAAACCCCTCTCGATCCGGAAGGTAATTTCGGAGCGCTGGTGGCCCTGCGTGATTTCAGGGACGGGACCAACCATACCGGTCTCAACCCCGGGGAGGAAAAACTGATCAAACATATCGGTTTTTCCGGTCACCTCAACTCTCCGGCGATGATGGAGATGATCCGGAGGGACCGTTACGGCCTGCTGGATGCCATGCTGGTGGCCATCAATACCAACGACAGACTGTACCTGAACCACCAGTATAATGTGATCCCGGTGGCACAGGCAAAAAACATGGGGATTATTGCCATGAAGGTATTCTCCGACGGCGCCATGTATTCCAAATATGCCAGCTGGACCAGAGACTACAACGGTGTGGTGCGCACTGTGGGCACCCCGGAGCTGCCCAGTAAACCCCTGATAGAGTATGCGCTCACCACCCCCGGAATCCATACGGCCATCATCGGGATCGGACAGATCTCCGTTGATCCGCTCAGGTGCCAGCTGGTTCAGAATTTCTATGCTTCCCAGATCAAACCCGGCGGCATGAGTAAAGAAGCCCGAAGGCTCGCGGAAGAGAGCACCCGGGGGGTGAAAGAGGGCGAGACCAATTACTTCCAGCTGCCCAAACGGGGCTTAACGCCTCCGGAAAACATCCGCCTGAAGGGTGAAAAAGAGGTAGTGATCGCATGGGATACCGCCTACGCAGGGGATGCCCCTCTCTCCCACTACGAGGTTTGGAGAGACGGGGAAAAAATCGGGGAGGTCCGGCACGTTCCCCAGACGACCACCGATCCTTTTATTTTCAGAGATAAAGGAAAGGGAAGCCATTACCGGCTGGTTTCGGTCGATACCGGTGGCAGCCGCAGCGAAGGGGAATCGCTGGCAATGATTTAACCAAGGTCCCTGATCAGGAGTTCAATGTTTTGCACACCCCGCTGTTCCAGAATGAGCTCCTTGTTGATCATGACACGGTCGATGGTCGACTGGTCGAAATAACGGATGGTAACCAGCTCCAGGCCGGTCTGATAGGCCACACGGAAGTTCTCCTCCAGATCGTCCACCACATTGCGAAGCTTTCTTTTGTCGTTGTTGACGATCATCTTGAAGCTGATGGCCGTATTCTGCATCAGGTTAATCTTCAGCCCGTGCCGCCCCAGGATCCCGAAGATCTCCTGCAGATTGTTCTCATTGATAAAGGAGAAATCGCGCGGGGAGATGCGGATCAGCACCTGGTCCATCTTGAAAATAAACGAGGGGGTCAGCCGTTCGTAAGCTTCGTTCCCGACCAGGGTGCCGGGAGCATCAGGATCCATGAACGATTTCACATAAAGGCTGATATTCCGGTTCTGCAACGGTTTGATGGTCTTGGGATGTATCACACTGGTGCCGAAGTAGGCCAGTTCGATGGCATCCAGGTAGGATAGTTTCTCCAGCAGGATGGTGTCGTCAAAGTATTTGGGATCCGCATTGAGTACCCCCGGGACATCCTTCCAGATGGTCACCCCCTCGGCCCTGAGTATATGGGCCAGGATCGAGGCAGTGTAATCCGAACCCTCCCTTCCCAGGGAGGTGCTCTGGTCATTGATGTTGGATGCCAGGAACCCCTGGGTGATCAGAACATTATCATCGCCGAAGGTGAAATGCTCGCTCACCAGCCGGGCAGAGAGTTCCCAGTCGATCTGTGCCTCTCTCCAGTTGCTGTCCGATTTGAGGGAGCGCCGGATATCCAGCCAGCGGCTTGAAATCCCGCTGTTCTTCAGACAGTGATGGATAATAGTGGTGGAAAGCAGCTCGCCATAGGGGATGATCTGGTCATAATCGAAATCATAATTCAGTGTGGGGTCCTTCTCCAGCCGTCGGTTTAGCTCACCGAAAAGCCGATCCACCGACCCGTGGGCTTCATGGTCACTGTTCCCGAAAAGCTCCTCCACGATCTTTCCGTGATAATCCCTGAGCTCCCACACCGCCTCTTCCATCTTCTCCTTCCGGCGGGAGGCATAATGTTCGATGACCGATTCCAGGGCATTGGTGGTCTTCCCCATGGCCGACACTACGACCACAATTTTTTTGTCACCATGGCGGCGCAGGATATCCACCATGTTCCGGACGGCGGCCGCATCTTTTACCGACGCACCTCCGAATTTAAATATCCACATCCCGATAAAGTTTTATAAATTGGTATCAAAATTAGCAATAGCCCGAACAATCACATGAAAATCCTGATCAGATTCGCCACTTACCAGGTAGAGGCTGAACTGTTCGACACCCCCACAGGGAGAGCTGTCTACGAAGCACTGCCCCTGAAACGAAACGTGATCAGATGGGGTCAGGAGATCTATTTCGAAATTCCGGTGGATGTGCATCTCGAGGAGAATGCCGAAGCGTCGGTAGCGGTGGGTGACCTGGCCTACTGGCCCAATATGCCCGCCTTTTGTATCTTTTTCGGGGAAACACCGGTCAGCACCGACGGACAGCCGCGAGCGGCCAGTTCGGTCAATGTTTTCGGAAAATTGATCCGTATCGATCCCGACCGGTTACAGAGGATCCCGGAAGGGGAGAATGTGTTCGTCGAAAAAGCGGATTAATCCCCGGCCTGAAGCAGATTTATCCCCGGGCTGAAGCAGATTTATCCCCGGCCTGAAGTTGAAGAATGCGGCCGATCCGCTCACCCGTTCGGGTCAGCCAGAGACCGGCATGACGGATCGATTCCTCCAGTGAAACAGGTTTCTCGACCACCGGAAGGATCAGGTCGAATCCTTTTCCGTAAAGGGTATCCGCCCCCTCCTCCAGTGTGCCGCACACTCCGATGACCGGCTTCCCGTATCTGGCAGCCAGCTGAGCCACTCCGTAGGGAGTCTTGCCGAAAGAGGTCTGAAGATCCAGTTTCCCTTCCCCTGTTATCACCAGGTCGGCTTTCATAACCTCCTGCTCGAGTCCCGCCGCCTCGGCGATCATTCCGAATCCGTTCATCAGACGGGCTCCCAGGAAGGCCATCAATCCGCCTCCCAGTCCGCCTGCGGCACCCGATCCCGGGACTTCACCGATATCTATCCCCAGTTGCTTTTTTATCAGACCGGCCAGATGTTCCAGATGACGATCCAGTCTTTCCACCATCTCCGGACCGGCACCCTTCTGGGGACCGTACACCCGGGATGCACCCTCCTTCCCGGTCAGGGGATTGGATACATCACAGGCCACCCGTATATCTGTATGCGGGATCCGTTCATCGAGCCCCTTCATGCATATCCCCCGGATATCGCCGATTTGTCCGCCTCCCCTTATCTCCATGGGCCCGCCGGGGCCGGTGAAAACCACTCCCAGGGCCTGTGCCATGCCGGTGCCGGCATCATTGGTAGCACTGCCTCCGATACCCATCAGCACTTTTCTGCAGCCCCGGTCCAGCGCATCCGCTATCAACTGCCCTGTACCATAGGTGGAGGTGGCCCAGGGATTCCGTTCCTCCACGGTAAGCAACTCCAGACCGGAAGCCGATGCCATTTCGATCACTGCGGTCTCACCGTCACCACTGATCCCGTAACGGGCGGTGACATCTCTCATTAATGGATCTTTCACCGCTTTACGGACGATCCGTCCCCTGGTGGCCCCGATCACTGCATCCACCGTCCCTTCTCCCCCGTCGGCCATCGGAAGAACGGTGACAGAGGCATCCGGCAGGATCCGGTTCAATCCCTTTTCCAGAGCTCCGGCGACCTCCCGGCCACTCATGCAATCTTTGAAACCGTCGGGGGCGATCAGTACATGCATGGGAATAAAAATAGGGATTTTAAGGGCCTCCGGCCAGTTGTTTGGATTATTTTAGATATTTTTCGCTTTTCACACTCACTGATCATCCAATGTCTGAAGGGATCTTAGCTCTCATCGCCTTTCTTCCCATCGCCGCCATTTTCCTTCTGATGGTGGGATTCCGCTGGCCGGCCACCAGGGCCATGCCTGTGGCGTTCATCCTGGCACTGGTGCTGGCAATGACCATCTGGCACACTCCGGGCAACTGGATCCTCGCCTCCACTCTCAACGGAGTGGTGATCGCCTTCAAGATCCTTCTGATTGTCTTCGGGGCACTCCTGGTCCTTTTTACCCTGCGTGAAAGCGGAGCCATCGGCGCTATCCAGAGAGGATTCACCAATATTTCCCCCGACAAGCGGGTGCAGGCCATCCTGATCGCCTGGCTTTTCGGCAGCTTTGTCGAGGGATCGGCCGGATTCGGCACTCCCGCGGCACTTGCAGCACCCCTTCTACTGTCCCTCGGGTTTCCCGCACTGGCTGCCGTAATGGTGGCCCTGATCGCCAATGTCACTTCCGTCTCCTTCGGCGCAGTGGGGACTCCCACCCTGATCGGGATCTACTCGTCACTGAACCTGCCGGAAGTACACGAAGCACTGGCAGCAGCCGATATGACCTACGACGGATTCATCCGGCAGGTGGGAATCTGGACCGCAGCGCAGCATGCCATTCCCGGGCTGCTCCTTCCGCTGATCATGGTGGCCATGCTGACCCGGTTCTTCGGAGAACGCCGGAGCTTTCGGGAAGGACTCTCCATCTGGCCCTACGCTCTTTTCGCCGGTTTCTGTTTCACAGGACCCTACCTGCTGGTGGCGATCTTCCTGGGACCGGAATTTCCGAGCCTTCTGGGCGGTCTGATCGGTCTGGCGATTCTGATACCCGCCACCCGGGCCGGTTTCCTGGTGCCCGGGAGCAGCTGGGATTTCCCAGAACATTCGAAATGGGAAAAGAACTGGGAGGGGACCATTCATATGGAGGGTCCTGCCGACGGATCGAAAGTGGGACTCTTCAAAGCCTGGATCCCCTACATCCTGATCGGTCTGCTTCTGGTCCTGACCCGGGTGCGCAGCCTGCCTCTCGGGGGCTGGATCCAGTCGGTCAGTATCGATTATAGCCATCTTTTCGGTACCACTGTGAGCGGGAATATCGATCCGTTGTACAATCCCGGCATCATCCCTTTTGTACTGGTGGCACTGCTGTGCATTCCCCTGTTCGGGATGAAACAAAAAGAGGTTTCCCGGGCCTGGGCGGAAGCGGTCCGGCGGATCAAAAATCCGCTGATCGCTCTGCTTTTCGCTGTGCCCATGGTACGGATCATGATGCAATCGGGGCAGAACCCCGAAGGGTTGATGGGGATGCCCATTGCCATGGCCAACGCCATGACACAGGTGTTCCGGGGTGCCTGGCCGCTTGTGGATGCCTTCATCGGGGCACTGGGCTCTTTTATGGCCGGCTCCAACACCGTATCGAACATGCTCTTTTCGCTTTTCCAGTACTCCATTGCCGAACAACTGGGAATCTCCAGGATCCTGATCGTCAGTCTCCAGAACATCGGCGGGGCCATGGGAAACATGATCTGCGTTCACAATGTGATCGCTGCATGCGCCACGGTCGGACTGGTGGGTGTCGAAGGGGTGCTGATCCGCAGGAATCTTCTCCCGATGACCGTGGTGGGAATCATCGTGGGGATCCTCGGTCTGATACTGGTATATACTGCCGGCAATAACATATTCTAAGCAAACTGTGAATGAATTTATCCCGGAGTTCCAGCAACCAGCCGCAGACCCTGCATGAGTTCATTGCCTATCAGCAGACCGCCTTCCCATATGCCAAAGGCGATCTGAGCCGGTTGCTCAATCACCTGGGTATTGCGGGAAAATTCGTTCACCGGGAGGTGAACAAAGCCGGACTCGCCGATATCCTAGGGGAGTACGGCGAGATCAATGTGCAGGGCGAAGAGGTCAAGAACCTGGATATATATGCCAACGAGCAGTTTTTGAAGATCCTCACTTCCAGCGGGGAGGTGTGTGGAATCGCCTCCGAAGAGAACGATGATTTCCTGGTGTCGGAAAAATCCCTGGCACGGCAGGGAAAGTACCTCGTGTGCATCGATCCGCTGGATGGCTCCAGCAACATTGATGTGAATATCTCGGTGGGCACCATATTCTCCATATATCACAGAATCAGCCCCGCAGGAGAAAAGCCCGCTCCAGGAGATTTTATGCAGGAGGGTACCCTCCAGGTGGCTGCAGGCTATATACTTTACGGTTCCTCCACCATGCTGGTTTATACCACCGGGATGGGTGTGACAGGGTTTACCCTCGATCCTTCCATCGGTGAATTCTGTCTTTCCCACCACCAGGTGAGAACGCCTGAGAAAGGCACAACCTATTCGGTCAACGAGGGCTATTTCGAATATTTCTCCAGAGGACTCCGGGCCTATATCGAGCATTGTCGAAGTACAGAAGGAGATCGTAAGCCCTACTCCTCAAGGTATATCGGTTCCCTGGTCTCTGACTTTCACCGGAATCTGCTGAAAGGCGGGATCTATATCTATCCTCCCACCGGCAAGACGCCCCATGGCAAGCTTCGGTTACTGTATGAGTGCAATCCGATCGCCTTCATCGCAGAGCAGGCGGGTGGATTGGCGACCGATGGCAAGGGAAACCGCATCCTGGAGATCCGGCCCTCAACCATCCATCAGAGGACCCCTTTCTTCGTAGGTTCGGCCGGAATGGTACGAAATGTGGAGAAGTTCATCCAAAAGTACGATAGCTGAATGGAAAGGAATCCATACCTCTCCCACCCCCATGTAAGGGGGCTCACCGGTGTGCTCCGGGGAGCTGAAAAGCACCTGCAGGTGCTGAAGGGCCTCTCCGGATCCTCCCGCACAGCCTTTATCCATGCCTGCCTCAGCGAACTGAAAGGACCACACCTGTTGATCCTGCAGAATAAGGAGGAGGCGGCTTATGTATATACCGACCTGGTCACCCTGGATCAGACGGCCGACCGGACCATTTTCTTCCCCTCTTCCTATAAGCGGTCGATCCAGTACCAGCAGGCCGACGAAGCCAATATCATCACCCGGACCCAGACATTGCGCAGGCTTTCGGAACGTCGGGCGGCCAGCTTCATTGTCACCTACGCAGAAGCACTGGTGGAGACGGTAGTGACCAGAAAACAGCTGAATAATACCACCCTGGAACTCCGGCAGGGCGAAAGGATCGACCCTTCTTTCCTGGAGGAAGTGATGAGAACCTACGGCTTTCAACTGGTCGACTTTGTCCATGAACCCGGTCAGTACGCGGTCAGGGGCGGAATCGTGGATATCTTTTCCTACGCATCGAGCCATCCCTGCCGGGTCGATTTTTTCGACGATGAGGTGGATTCGATCCGGATCTTCGATACCGGCAGTCAGCGGTCGCTGGAGAAGGTCAAAAAGGTGCAGATCATCCCCAATATCCAGTGGGAGACCGAAAGGGGTGAAAAACGGATCAACTTTCTGGATTATATTCCCGGTGGGAGCACCCTGTGGATCGACCATCCCGGACTGATCGTGTCCGATATCCAGTCTCTGTACGAAAAGACAGAGCTCCCGCTGGATAAGTCTGCCTTCCTGGTAACCGGCCAACAGGTCAGAGAAACGATGGACCGCTTCCCCCGGGTGGTATTCGGGATATCTGAACGGTCCGAAAATCAGCAGGTCTGGTCATTCCACACCACTCCCCAGCCGGCTTTCCGGAAGAATTTTGACCTTCTCGCCTCCCACCTGAAGGAGCGGCACCAGGAGGGGTATACCTCCTACATCCTTTCGGAGAACGAGAAACAGCTGGAGAGGCTGCAGGCCATATTTCAGGAGATCGATCCGGAAACTCCCTACCGCTCCCTGCCATGGACCCTCCATGAAGGATTTCAGGACGAAGATCTGAAAGTCACCTACTACACCGATCACCAGATCTTCGAGCGTTATCACAAGTTCAGGCTGCATGACCGGTTCAGCAAAAAGGAGTCAGTCTCGGTCAAGGAGTTGCTGGGGCTCCATCCGGGTGATTACGTGGTACATGTGGATCACGGGATCGGGATCTTCGGCGGGCTGGAGAAAATTGAGGTGAACGGGAGGATCCAGGAGGCGATCAAACTGGTTTACAAGGACAGGGATGTGCTTTATGTGAACATCCATTCCCTGCACCGGATCTCCAAATACAAAGGGAAGGATACCGGTCCGCCCAGGATCTACAAGCTGGGTACGGGTGCATGGCAGAAACTGAAGAGCAGCACCAGGAAAAAGGTCCAGGATATCGCCCGGGAGCTGATCTTGCTCTATGCGAAGCGCAGAGAGCAGAAGGGATTCGCTTTCTCGGCCGATACCTACCTCCAGCGGGAACTGGAATCCTCCTTCATCTATGAGGACACTCCCGACCAGCTGAAGGCCACCACAGACGTGAAAGCGGGGATGGAAGCCGAATTTCCCATGGACCGGCTGGTGTGCGGAGATGTCGGATTCGGCAAGACCGAAGTGGCCATACGGGCGGCATTCAAGGCGGTGACCGACAGCAAGCAGGTCGCCGTACTGGTACCCACCACCGTACTGGCCTTTCAGCACTACAATACTTTCCGGGAACGGCTGAAAGGATTTCCCTGCACCATCGATTATCTCAGCAGATTCCGCACCTCTTCCGACCAGAAGGGGATCCTTAAGAAACTGCAGGAGGGAAACATAGACATTATCATCGGTACCCACAAGCTGGTGGGCAAGGAGGTCCGCTTCAGGGACCTGGGGCTTCTGATCGTGGATGAGGAGCAGAAGTTCGGGGTAAGTGTCAAAGAGAAACTCAAGCAGATGAAGCTGAACGTGGACACTCTCACACTGACAGCCACCCCCATCCCCCGTACCCTGCAGTTCTCCCTGATGGGATCGAGGGATCTCTCCATCATTCAGACACCCCCTCCCAACCGCCATCCCATCGTCACTGAACTGCATCTGTTCAATGAAGAGATTATCCGGGAGGCGATCACCTACGAGGTGAGCCGGGGCGGACAGGTGTTCTTCATCCACAACCGTGTCGAGAACATCATGGAGATCAAGACCATCGTCGACCGCGTGGTCCCCGGTATCCGGTCGGTGGTGGCCCACGGTCAGATGGAGGGCAGGAAGCTCGAATCGATCGTGCTGGACTTCATGCAGGGAGATTTTGATGTACTGATCGCCACCACAATCATCGAATCGGGACTCGATATTCCCAATGCCAATACAATAATTATCAACAACGGTCAACACTTCGGCCTGAGCGATCTGCACCAGCTGAGAGGGAGGGTGGGACGTTCCAACAAGAAGGCATTCTGCTATATTTTTGCTCCCCCGGCAGACCTGCTTTCCCAGGAAGCCCGAAGAAGACTCAAAGCCGTTGAGGAGTTCTCAGCTCTGGGTAGCGGATTCAATATCGCCCTCCAGGACCTGGACATACGGGGAGCGGGTAACCTGCTGGGGGCTGAACAGAGCGGATTCATAGCCGATATGGGATTCGACACCTATAACCGGATCCTGAACGAGGCCGTCACCGAGCTGAAAGAGACCGAGTTCAGGGATCTTTATGCCGGGGAAACCTCCACATCCAAAGAGGAGATTTATATCAGCGATTGCCATGTTGACACCGACCTGGAACTTCTTTTTCCCGATCATTACATCTCACAGATCGCCGAAAGGGTGGAGCTCTACCGGAAGCTCGACTCGATCGGGAACGAAACGGATCTGGCAGATTTCAGAGAGATGCTTGAGGACCGTTTCGGACCGCTGCCCCGGCCATCGGAAGACCTGCTGAAGGTGGTACAGTTGCGCTGGCTGGCCCGCCGGGTCGGTGTTGAAAAAATAGTATTGAAAAATAATGTGCTGATCACGTATTTTGTGGGTGATCCGGACTCTCCCTTCTACCGCTCGGACCGGTTTAAAGAGGTGATCGGCAATATACAGGCCCACCCTAATCTGTTCCGCATGAGGGAGGATCAGGAAAAACTGAGTTTACGTACCGATCAGGTAAACTCGGTCCGGGAAGCCTTTGGGATCCTGGAGAAATTGAGCAACGGACAACCTCATGAACCTAGTTCTTGATCTGGGCAATACCAGCGGAAAGGTCGCAGTCTGCGAAGGAAATCATGTACTGGAACTGGAGACCTATGACCGGGTAACCAGCAGGGAGATTGCTTACTTCCACACCCGCTACCCCGGATTGCGCGGAGCCATCATCTCGTCGGTGATCAACGACTCGCGCGAAATGATCGATTATCTTTGCAACCTGTATCCCACCTGTATCGAACTGGACCACCTCACCCCCATTCCGCTGATCAACCGCTACCTCACCCCCGAGTCACTCGGCTATGACCGGATCGCCGCCGCTGTGGGCGCACATACCATATTCCCCGGCATTACCGTTCTGGTTATAGATGCCGGGACAGCCATCACCTACGACATTGTCACCGGTTCGGGGGAGTTCCTCGGAGGTAACATCTCACCGGGACTCGATATCCGTTTCAGGGCGCTGCACAAATACACCAGCCGCCTTCCCTATCTGGAGAGGCCTGGCGTAAAACCAGCCACGCTGGGAACAACTACCAGGGAGGCGATGGAGTCGGGTGTGGTCCATGGCATTCTGTTTGAGATGAATGGTTTTATTGATGCTTTCATGGCGGAATATCCTGAATTAAAGGTGGTCCTGACCGGCGGCGATTCAAATTACTTTGAAGCGAAGTTAAAATGTAGCATCTTTGTGAACCAAAATCTGAACCTTATCGGACTTAACAGAATATTGGATCACAATGCAAAAGACCAGACATAGCTTTCTTTTTATCAGCCTCCTAGCCCTCTCCCTGCCTCTTTTCAGCCAGTTCAACACCTATTCTCCATACACCCGTTTCGGACTCGGCGATCTGGCCAAGAACGGATTCGCCCAGAATCTGGCCATGGGAGGAACCGGGATCGCCATCCATGAGAACGACCGGCTCAATTACCTCAATCCGGCCGCGGCAGCCTCCCTCGACAGTACGTCGGTCTATTTCGACTTCGGGGCCAACGCCTTTTTCAACGAATACAGGACCGACCAGATCAGCAATACCTGGTGGAACATGAATCTTCACCACGTGGCCTTCGGAACCTCCATGGGAAAATATCTCGGATTCGTTGCAGGAATCGTCCCTTACAGCAGCATAGGGTACAATATCAAACAGGAGTACAATGACCTGCAGATCGGTCAGGCCATGGACACCTATTATCAGGGAGATGGTGGAACACTCAATTTCTTTTCCGGTCTGGCCCTGAAACTCTTCGACAGGCTCTCCGTGGGGGTAACAATGAACTACCTGATGGGCAGGCTGACCAGGGAAAGGGAGGTAAATTTTCCAATGAATTCCTCCTATTCCAGCATCTCCGCACTCGAAAACTTCGACCTCAGGAAACCGGTCTTCAGTTTGGGCCTGCAGTACAGGCAGGACCTCGGAGAAAAGTTCTTCTTCAGCCTCGGGGGAGTGTACGATTTCAAAGCCACCATAGGTACCGAACTGAATTACGAAGTGATCAACCGGTTCTATCCATACGACAGCATCTCTCTTTCCAGCGGAGAGGTGATCACACCCAGTTATCCGCTGGATCAGGATACCACCCTGCGTGATCTGATCATCCCGCAGAAGACCGGAATAGGAATAGCGCTGGGTATCCCCCGCAAACTTACACTGACAGGAGATTATTACATCCAGGACTGGAGCGGTTCATTGTCTGGTCCGAATTTCTCCACCACCCGGTCCAGCTCCATGCACTTCGGGGCGGAATACACCCCCGATGTGGAAGCCCTGAGAGGTTATCATAAACTAATGACTTACAGGCTGGGAGGCTATTTCAACAACTACTATCTACAGGTGAACGGGCAGCAGCTGGAGGACTATGGCATAACATTTGGACTAGGACTGCCGGTACGGACCCTGAAGTCGAGCATAAACGTTGCTTTCACACTGGGTACCAGAGGAACAACCGAGTATAATTTAGTGGAAGAAAATTATGGAATTATCACATTTAATGTAACTTTGCACGACCTGTGGTTCCGAAAAAGGAGATTTGATTAACGAAAAGGAGAAAAAAAAAGTATGAAACGAAAAGCCCTCAAGAGCATCCTGCTTGCAATCATGACTGCGCTGATTGTCCTGCCTGGTTGGTCACAAAAAGGCATCGAGGACGGATCGAAATACGGTAAAGGTCAGGACAGCATCAACTGTATCAAGAACCTCTCCCTTTACAGAGAATTCTTCAAGCATAATAATTACAAGGATGCCATCGGACCCTGGAGAAAAGTTTTCGGGGAATGTCCCGCCTCCAGCGAAAGAATGTATGTGGAAGGAATTACCATGTACCGCAGCTTTATCGAATCGACCAACGATTTTAACCGCAGGAAGGAAATGGTCGACACCATGATGCTCATTTACGACCGCCGGGCAGAATACTTTGGCGGAGAAGGAAATATCAGAGGGCGCCAGGGGATCGATCTGCTCCGTTATAAACGCGAAGACGCCGCAGGCAATCCCGATGTGGAGGCCATGGAAGAAGCCTACGGCTACCTGAAAAGAAGCATCGAACTGGATAAGAACCGTGCAAGGGATGCGGTGATGGTCACCTTCGTCAACGCCAGCATTACCCTGAATAAACTCGGAAAACTGGATGACAATCAAGTGATCGACGACTATTTCATGGTCACCGAGATCATTGATAAATTGCTCGACAGAAGCTCCCGCTGGCCACGGGCCAAAGAGAGTATCGACGAGCTGATGCTCAGCAGCGGTCTGCTGACCTGCGATGCCCTCAACCGCTATTTTGAACCGCAGTTTGAAGCCAAGCAGGAGGACAAGGACTTTCTCGAAAAAGTGATCAAGTTCTACGATGCTTCAGGATGCGACCGTGCCGACCTCTACGTGGCAGCTTCAGAAAAGATGTACGAACTCGATCCGGGCCCCGAATCGGCGCACCAGCTGGGGATCCTCTTCATCGCAAAGAATGACTACCTGAAAGCGTCCACCTATCTGAAAATGGCTGTGCTGGGTGATAATATCGACAACGACACCAGAGCCGAATGGTTCTATGAACTCGCTGTCGTCAGCATGGCCAACAGCGAGTATTGCGAAGCGATCAGTTACGCGAAGGAGGCGGTGGCCTACAAGAGCGACTACGGCAAAGCATACATCACCCTGGGCGACGCCATCGTGGCATCCAGAGAAAACCTGGGCGAAGATTTCGAACAGCGCACCGCTTTCTGGGTGGCTGCCGACAAATACGCCAAAGCCAAAGAGGTCGATCCCTCTGTGGCAGACGAGGCTAACGAAAAACTCAGGGACTACGCCAATCAGTACCCCAACAATGAAGAAATTTTCTTCCGGGATCTGAAAGAAGGCGATTCCTACAGGGTCGGAGGTTGTATCAATGAATACACCACCGTACGGGCAAGGCCATAAAATGCGCGGAGGGGCCTGAAAGCCCTGCCTTGCCAGACTTCGCTGCCTGAAAAAAGCAAAAGAAAATAGCCGAGAAGAGGCCGCCTCATAAGACCTTATGAGGCGGTTTTTTCATGGGACTTTTTTCGATCTCGGGAGTCCCTCCAACCAGCTCTTCCGGGGGTCCCGTTTTTCGATTTCACGGAGTAACAAATGGGTTGAGTTTGGCCGAAAAGTAACAGAAATGTTTCGGAAGTAACAATCCTGCAACTTCGTGAAATGCCAAAAAGGGAATGCCCAAAAAGAAATCGTTGCCGCTCGGGGTATTGTCTCGTTGCTGAAATTCTCGCAATGCTCGAATTGTAGGCAACTCAACAATACCCCTTCGCAAGCCATGCAGAGGCAAAGGCGAAAAAACGTTTCGCAAACCGCCCTTCCATGGCGAGGGGATATACCGCAGGCCGCCATGCACTAATGCGAAAGAATTTTCCGGAGCTGACCTCCCATTCGCCGATTTTCAGCAAATGAGAAATGACCCGGGCATCCCCCTTTTTTTTATCTTTGACCCTGTGAATCAAAAGACCACACCAAAGCGGGCCATGAATCTCCTCAAGGGTAGTCTCCTCAAGGGTAGTCTCCTCAAGGGTAGTCTCCTGCTGGGTATATTTCTCTTCGGTTGTGAGAACGATATCGAAAGAATCAATCTCTTAACCGACGAGTCACTGATGCCGAAGGTCAAAGGCACCGATATTGAGGTGATTTACAGCGACTCGGCCAGAGTGAAGGTGCAGATACTGGCTCCCACCTACCTGTCTTTTCCTCACCTGGAACGTCCTTACATGGAGTTTCCGGACGGAATGGAGGTTTATTTCTACGATGATTCGATGAAAATCGAGTCGGAGATACGGGCCGATTATACCATCTACTACTCAGAGGAGCAGCTGTGGCACGCTACAGGGAATGTGGTGGCTCACCGTCTTGATAACGGCGATGCTCTCCACACAGAAGAGCTTTACTGGGATGAGGAGAAAGAGCTGATCTACTCCGATGCATATACACGCATCCAGAACGAAGATGGGATCTTTTACGGGAAACGGGGTTTCGAATCTCATCAGAACCTGACCAATTGGAAACTAAAGGGTACCAGCGGTACTGTAAACGTACAGGATGAAGAATAACCTCTCCACCATTTTTGAAGTGATCTGGTTCGTCATGGGCGGGCTCCTGCTTTTCATGGCAGTGGACGTGAACATGAACGCCGGTTTGAACAACAGCTGGTACTACTACCTGTTTTCGGTGCTCTCGTTCTTTATGTACGCGCGGAGAAGGAAAATGAGAATGAACGCCCGGAAATGACTTACCTATCATTGCTCCTGCTGATCCTGGTGTCCATCCTTTTTTCAGCCTTCTTTTCAGGGATGGAGATCGCTTTCGTCTCTGCGAATAAGCTGCGCATTGAGATCGACCGTAAACAGAAGAAGATCTTTGCCGGTCTCGTCGGATTTTTCACCAAACACCCCTCCCGGTATATCGCCACCATGCTGGTGGGTAATAATGTGGCCCTTGTTATTTACGGACTCGCCTTTGCCATGCTGCTGGAACAGCCGATACAGCAGATACTCGGTGGCGGATCGGATGTTACGGTGCTGTTGATACAGACCATCATCTCCACCCTGATCATTCTGCTTACCGCCGAGTTTCTTCCAAAAACCCTGTTCAGGCTGAATCCCAATAATTCCCTCCGGATCCTGAGTCCTACGATCATCTTTTTCTATATCACCCTCTACCCCATCACCATGCTGACCATAGCCATCTCCAACTTCACCATGAAGCATATGCTCAGGGTACCGAAAGATGAGGAATCGATGGAGCCTGTGTTCAGCAAGGTGGATCTGGACCATTTCGTCACCACACTTCAACCCGAGCAGAAGACAGGGAGTGAGCAGATGGAAGACCTGAAGATCTTCAAGATTGCCCTTGAGTTTTCAGGACTGAAGGTGAGAGACTGTATGATTCCCAGGACCGATGTGATAGCCCTGGAGGTGGATTCGCCCATGGACGAGCTGGCGAGCAGATTTACTGAAACGGGATTAAGCAGGATCCTTGTCTACCGCGATCATATCGACCACGTGATCGGCTACGTCAACTCCAAGGATCTGTTCAACAGGCCTGCCAAAATAAGTACCCACCTGAAACCGATCCTTATCGTTCCGGAAACCCTGCCGGTGAACAAGCTTCTGACCGATTTTATCAAGCAGGGGAAGAGTATTGCCCTGGTGGTGGATGAGTTCGGCGGGACTTCAGGGGTGATTACCACGGAGGATATCATCGAAGAGATCTTCGGTGAAATTGAAGATGAACATGACACCAGCGATCTGGTGGAAAAAAAGCTGAAGGAGGACCACTACATATTCTCCGGAAGACTGGAAATTGATTACCTGAACGAGAAGTATTCCCTGGGCATCCGGGCATCGGATGATTATGACACTCTGGCCGGGTATATTATTTATTTCGTGGAGAGCATTCCGGAAAAAGACACCACGATTTCCATCGATAAATTCCTGATAACCATGCTCGATGTGAGCTCCAACAGAATCGAGACAGTGGAGCTGAAAGCAGTCAGGTCCTGAGTCTCTCAATTTTCGATCAGCTCTTTTTAACAAACCTCTAATTATTACTATATTCGTACGCTCAAATTTGACGGACTTTTTTAAAGCAAAATATTTCAGATGGCCACATTACAGAATATCAGGAACAGAGCGGGATTGTTGGTAGCCATAGTGATCGGACTGGCACTGTTCGCGTTTATCCTCGGAGATATCATGGGTTCAGGTTCCCCGGTGGGGGGTAGAAGGACCGTTGCCGAAATCAACGGCAAGGCTGTGGGCGTGAACGACTACCTGGAAAAGGAGAAGAGCCTGCGGGAGTTTTACCAGCTCAATTCGGGCGGGCAATCGCTCACTGCGGAAATGGAACGCCAGATCCAGCAGGAGACCTGGAACAGATTGGTCCGGGAGACCATTATGGAGCAGTCCTACCAGAACCTGGGACTTCATGTGAGCACGGATGAACTGAAAACCATGGTCACCGGCGACCAGGCCCTGGGTATGGTTGCCAATCCTGCACTGGCAGAACCCCATCCCATCATCAGGCAGATGTTCTCCAACCCGGAAACCGGACAGCTGAACCGGTCGGTAATGACCAACTATTTCAACGCTCTTGATAATCCACAGTTTGCACAGGAGAAGAGAAGATGGCTTTTCATTGAAAAAGAGATCATTGATGAAAAGATGAACCAGAAATACTTCAATCTGGTGAAGAAGGGCTTCCACCCCTCTTCCCTCGATTTGAAGGATCACGCGAAAGAGAGTGCCAAGACGGTCAGTTTTTCCTACATCTCAAAACCTTATTCATCCGTGGCGGACGAAGAGGTCACCTTTACGGAATCTGATCTGAAAGCCTACTACAGGGATCACATAGAGACTTACAAGCAGGAAGCTTCGAGAACATTCCAGTATGTGGTATTCGAAGTGGAGCCCAGTGAAAAGGACATTGAGAATGCAAGGTACTGGACCTCACAGGTGAAATCTGAGTTCTCCAGGGTATCCGGTGATGAGGTTCCGCGCTTTATCAACAGCACATCGGACGAACCTTTCGATACCCGGTTCTATACGTATGAGGAGCTGCCCGAAATCATCAGGGATTCCGTCTTTACGGCACCGGAAGATGAGGTATTCGGTCCTTATCGGTCCGAACAGGCATTCAAGCTTTCCAGGGCGTACAATCCTCAGATGAGGCCCGATTCGGTGCGTGCTAGGCATATCCTGCTTTCGATGCAGGAGTATGGCGGAGACCGCCGGGCCATGGAGCAGAGAGCCGACAGCCTGATGCAGCTACTTGAGGACGGCAGCGGTTTCAACCAGCTGGCTATGGAGTTTTCCGCCGATGAAAGCAACCGCGCTATAGGTGGCGACCTCGGCTGGTTTAGTGAAGGTGCCATGGTAACTGCCTTCAATAATGCCTGTTTCGCCAACGAAACCGGCGATCTGGTGACCGCTGAAACGCAATTCGGTACACACATCATTCGGATCGAAGAACAGAGCCCCCGGGTCAGGAAGATCCAGCTGGCCGAGATCACCAGGAATATCTTCGCCAGTGATGAGACCAACCAGGAGTATTACAACAGGGCTGTGAAATTCAGGGGTAAAGCCACCAATCTGGAGAAATTCACCGAACAGGCCAGGGAGTTCGGGCTCGATCCCAGATTTGCCCCCAATATTACCAAAGATCAGCAGACCATTCCCGGTATCGAAGATCCCCTCTCCATCATTAAGTGGGCCTACGAAACTGATATCAACAGCGTCAGTAACATCTTCAGCCAGAGTGATGACAAGTATATCGTGGCGGTTCTGACAGAAACCAAAGAAGAGGGATATGCCGATCTGGAGGATGTACGTTCGGAAATTACGGTAGCGGTGCGCAAACAGAAGAAGGCGGAGAAGATCGCACAGGAACTGGAAGAGCAGCTGGCCGGGGTGGACGATCTGACCCAGTACGGGATCAACCAGAACGAAAATGTCGGGGAAGCCACCGAAGTGAAATTTGGCAACACCTATATTTCCGGAGTGGGACTCGAGCCGAGGATCGTGGGTGCCGCCATGCATATGCCTCCGAACCAGATCTCTCCACCCCTGGAAGGCGAAAGCGGTGTCTTTGTCATCTCCGTCACTGACCGGGAAGAACCTGCCGATCCGGTAGTCGATCCGGCCACAGAATCCCGCCTCCGTTATTCTCTGGAGTCACGCAGCAATTTTGAGGCCTATAACGCATTGGTGGAAGCCGCCGATGTGGAGGACAACCGGCTGGAGATCTTCTACAATTAACTGAAGGAAACGTATTCAAAGGCCCCGTGTTTCATTTTTTTTGGAGTACCACTCTGGAAAGGTCGAGACCGTTCCACCTCTCCCGGACCGGTTTCAGGGTAAGGATAAATTCTCCCTCTTCCGGAAGTTCGATCTCTCCGAGAGATATCTCTCTGAATGCACCTCCGGTGGAGGTGATCTCTGCCTCGATCACCTGTCCGGCCACCTCTATGGTCAGCCGATTTTCCGAATCTGTCCGGAGGTAAGCTTTGACCGAATAGGCTGCGCCTTCAAATTGGCGGAACATCCATTCGAGCCGTGCCCGGGGATCGCTCCAGCCGGTAATAACTGCCTCGTCCCCTTTGCCACTTAACTGAGCATGGGTCCCGTAACCGGGGTTGTGAATGTCGGCAAATTCGGCGGTCAGAATGATCTCTCCCTCCTCCGGAGCCGGCATGTTACTGATCACCTCAGGCTCACCTCTTATCTCCAGGACCACCACTGAATTCGCCGGGTCGGGGGCCTCCCCCTTCAGTTCGATCAGCAGATCGTTTCCCGACTTTCGGGTGTTAAACTTCCGGTTGCGGTCGGAAAGCAGGTAGGCCTTCCGGACCCCGGAGCTTAAGCCGGGCACTTCCAGTATCCCATCCTCCGGCCAGTCGAATAGGTGCAGATAAAGCAATGTACCATCCTCCATATCACGACGGGTGCAGCGTCCCCATGGCAGTTTGAAAAAGGGACTCGCTTCAGTACCGTAAATCGACTCCCCGTTCACATCCATCCACTCACCGATCTCACGAAGCCGCTCCACACTGGGCTGAGGGATTTCTCCAAGGGCATCGGGACCCACATTCAACAAAAGATTTCCTCCCTTGCTGGCGATATCGACCAGCATCCGGATCAGGGTTTCGGCCGATTTCCAGTTATGGTCGTAATGCTTATATCCCCAGCTGGTATTCATGGTCATGCACACCTCCCAGTCGTAATCCAGACCCGTGGGCGGTACATGCTGCTCGGGAGTGGAAAAATCACCCGGCCAGGGTCTGTAAAGACGGTTGTTCTGAAGCATCATCGGAAATTTATCAGCCTCCTTCCTCAGCCGAAGGGCAGCCTCCTCCGTCATTCCCCGGGGAGTATCCCACCAGAGGATATCGAGACCCCCGTAGTTTTCCAGGATCTCCCGGACCTGGGGGACTGCCTTCCCCTCAATGTAATTCATCAAAGGCTCACGCTCCAGAGCGGGATCCCAGTGGGGTTCTCCCTGTTCAATGTTCCAGTATGTCCCTCCGGGCTCATGCCAGTCCTGGGCCTGTGAATAGTAGAATCCAAGCCGCATATCGTGTTTTTCACACGCATCGGCCAGCTCTTTCAGCGGATCTCTGCCGAAGGGTGTGGCGTCGACTATATTATAAGGACTTGCCTGTGATTGGTACATGGCAAAACCGTCGTGATGCTTGGAGGTAATCACGATGTACTTCATTCCGGCATTTTTCGCCAGCAGCACCCACTCCTCGGCATCATATTTCACGGGATCGAACTCCGCAGCAAGTTTCTCATATTCCGCAACCGGTATCTCCGCCCGTGCCATGATCCATTCACTGATTCCGGAGATCTTTTCACCATTCCACTCACCTGCAGGAATGGCATACAATCCCCAGTGGATGAACATCCCGAACCGGGCATCCCTCCACCATTCCATTTTACGCTCCTGATCGGTGAGCTCCATTTGCTCCTGATCGGTGAGATCCGGTTCTATCTGTCCGGTGAGCTCCGGTTTTTCCTGTCCGGTATGCTGCGTTCCTTCCTGTCCGCTCTGTCCGGACCGGCATGCGAAAAAAAGCACCGCCATACCAAGAAAGCAAAGAGATTTCTTCATAATCAATCTACGTTATCATGCAGGTAACTGTTGTCAGGGCGGAGTTTGGGACCGCCCTCTCCCTTTTCATCATCGGTGAGCCTGTACCGGGAGACCTCCTTGTCCTCCGAGTGCTTCCGCTGTTCGATGGGGATCTTCTTCCTGACATAGGCCGGGATATTTTCCAGCTGTTCGATCTCATCATCGGCCGAACCGGTCAGATATCCCCGCTCCTTCAGCTTCTCATGAGTCTCCCTCAGGTGCCGGACCCGCTCGGCAAGCTTCCGTTCCTTGTCCTCCTCCGGTTTGTCGGGCGACTGCTCCATCAGGATATATTCCTCCGTATCTTCCCTGTCCCTGGTCTCGAACTCCAGCGATTTCTGGTGAGGAATCGGACTGCTGTCTTCGGTCTTTGACCCTCCTTTCCCCGGATCCCTCAATGGCACGATATGCTTCTGTTTCTTTCCCACATAGAGCTCGGGGATGCTGTTCATCTTGAAACCGGTGGCTATGATTGTTACACTGATTTTTTCCTCCAGCGATTCATCATTACCCATTCCCCAGATCAGGGTCGTATTACGGCTTGCTGCTCCCACCACGTAATCGGTGATCTCGGAAATCTCATCCATGGTGATCTCCTCCGATCCGGAGGTGATATTGAGCAGAACACTCCGCGCTCCGGTAATATCATTGTTGTTCAGCAGCGGCGAGGTCAGGGCATCGGCAATGGCCTTCCTGGCCCGGTCCGGTCCGGATGCGGAAGCTGAGCCCATGATGGCAACACCGCTGTTATACATCACGGTCTGCACATCTGCAAAATCCACGTTGATGTAACCGTGTACCGTGATGATCTCGGCAATCCCCTTGGCTGCAATGGCCAGCACATCATCTGCCTTTTCGAAGGCGTTGCTCACTTTCAGGTTCCCGTAGATTTCTCTGAGTTTCTCGTTGTTAATCACCAGCAGAGAATCTACATGATCCTTCAGGGCGTTGATCCCTTCGATGGCCTGATTGATGCGCTCGGGGCCCTCGAACCGGAAAGGGATGGTGACTATGGCAACGGTGAGAATACCCATCTCCTTTGCAGCTCCCGCAATTACGGGAGCAGCCCCGGTACCGGTTCCTCCGCCCATACCTGCTGTAATAAATACCATGTTGGTATTGCTCGATAACAGCTCTTTGATCCGGTCGATGCTTTCCATGGCCGCCTGACGTCCTATCTCGGCCTTGCTTCCCGCGCCCCTTCCCTCGGTGAGTGAGTCCCCCAGCTGGAGCTTCACGGTCACCGGGCTGTTGTGCAGCGCCTGTGCATCGGTATTGCATACCACGAAATTCACATCCTTGATCCCCTTCCGGTACATGTGGTTCACCGCATTGCTTCCTCCGCCCCCCACTCCGATCACCTTGATGATGGACGATCTCTCCGGCGGCAGGTCGAAATTGATTAAGTCTTCCATGGATTCAGTCATTTACTACATTTTTACATCACTCTCATCGAAAATGTCGCTGAGTGTGTTCTTCAGGCTTTCCAGGATCTTCCCTTTCCGGGACCCCTTTCGCTCCTTCCGGTCAACCGTAGTCTCTTCCAAAGGTTCGCCTGTTCCTTCGGGTTCCAGAGTGCCGGCCCCGTGCAGAACCATCTCTTCATCCTTCTCTTCATAGTACTCCAGCCCCTTCAGCAAAAGTCCCACTGAAGTGGAGAACATAGGCTGATTGATTACCTCCGGTGTGTCTGCCACCAGCTTATCGCCCGGGAATCCTATTCTCACGTCCATCCCCGTCTTGAACTTCACCAGCTGGTTCAGGTGCTTCAGCATTGAACCGCCTCCGGTGAGAACAATCCCGGCACTCAACTTATCCATAAAGCCTGAATTCTCGATCTCGTAGATGACCGCATCAATGATCTCTTCCATACGCGACTGGATGATGTAGGCCAGGCTGCGAAAGCTGATCTCCTTGGGGTCTCTGCCGGAGATCCCCGGTATGGTGACCACCTTGTCCTCCTGGGCCAGATCGCCCAGCGCCGATCCGAACTGGATCTTCAGGGATTCGGCCTGCCTTTGCAGAATGGCGCATCCTTCCTTGATATCCCGGGTAATCACATTCCCTCCGAAGGGAATCACCGCCGTATGCCGGATCACATCATCGTAATAGACCGCCACGTCGGTGGTGCCGCCCCCGATATCGACCAGTGCCACACCCGCCTCCTTCTCGTCGTCGGTGAGTACGGCGGTGCTGGAAGCCAGAGGCTCCAGCACCAGCTGCTTCACCTCCAGCCCCACCCGGTTGATGCATTTTTCGATGTTACGCGCCGAGGAGATCTGTCCGATCACAATATGAAAGTTGGCTTCCAGCCTCTTTCCAAACATCCCCACGGGGTTCTTCACACCGGTCTCATTATCGACGATGTAGCTCTGGGGAAGTACATGGATGATCTCCTCCCCCACATCGACGGGGATTTTGTACATATCATTGATCAGGTTCTGAAGATCCTCCCGGGTGATCTCCTCGTCATAGGCATCCCGGTTGATGTATCCCCTGTTCCTGACCGATTTGATGTGCTGTCCGGCGATCCCAACGAAAACTTCCGTAAACTTGATCCCCGACTGATCAACGGCCTCGGAGGAGGTGGACTGGATCGCGTTGACGGTCTCCTCGATATTGAGAACCACCCCCCGTTTGACCCCTTTGGACGGGGTCTGGCTGATTCCCAGGACCTCCAGCTTGCCCTGATCGGTCCTCTTCCCCACCAGGCTCACGATCTTGGTGGTTCCGATATCGACCGCAGCTACTATTCTCTCTTTTGTTGCCATAGTCTTAACGTTTTGTGCATATTATTTGGTTGCGATATTTCAGGTTAATGGTCTCATAACTGTTCCATCCGTAGACGGGAAATCCTTGTCTGTAAAGAAGTTCCAGGTTCTTCATCTTCTCTTCCCACCCTGCCGGGGAACCCAGCAGGATCTGGTGGGCACCCACTCTCGGGATCAGTTCCACCTCCTCTTCCCGGTTCACATAGATCTGAACGATCTGCTCCTTCCAGAAAGGGTGGTCTGCAAGGAACAGGCAGAACCGGTAGAGTTCGTCCAGAGCTTCTGCCGGATCCGGTTCACCTCCGGGATCAGGTAAATGTCCGGTAGCCAGCAGGATCCTCGGGGTAAAATGATCCGAAAGCGGAAGTACCGTTCCCCCGGTATCGAGGTAATAGCCTTTCCGTCCCCCCGGCATGATCCTGACCAGCGGGATTCGCTGCTCCACACTCACATGGAGCGTCCCCGAGATCTCCTTGCTCACTTCCGCATTCCTCACATAAGGATTCTTCTCCAGTAAATACTCCAGCTCCCTGGTCTGAATACCGGAGATCGGATATCCCTGCATGGACTGGCCGCTCTGTTCCAGCATGGCTCTGACATCCCCCTCACTCAGGAAACGGCTCAGAAGAGTATCTCCCAGATCCACTTCCATACGGGTGCAGAGTACCTCCGAGGATTCGGCCGAGACGAATCCCATGATCACCACAAACCATGCGGCAATCAACAGCCAGACCGATATGTGAATGAGTCTTTTCATATCCTCTGCTGCATCCATTCCTTCAATGGAGCGACAAACTGATCGATGTTCCCCGCTCCCATGGTCACCAGTAATTCCGGACTCTTTTTCTTCACCGCCTGCATCAATTGATTTCGCTGGACCAGCATTTTGTCCCCCAGCCGGACTTTTTCCAGCAACATGCCAGAATCCACGCCCGGAATCGGTTCCTCCCTGGCAGGATAAATGTCCATCAGGATCAGGGAATCGAGAAGTTCCAGACTCCTGGCAAACTCATCGGCAAAATCGCGGGTCCGGGTATACAGATGGGGCTGGAAGATCCCTGTCAGTCTTCTTCCGGGAAAATGATACTTCACTGCTTCCAGAAAGGCGGTTATCTCTCTGGGATGATGGGCATAATCATCGATATAGACCCTCTTCCCGGAGGCCACCTGCAGATCGAACCTGCGCTCGACTCCCTTGTATGTGGCCAGGGCCCGGGTGATCAACGCCGGAGCTATGCCCAGCTGATGAGCCACGGCAATGGCAGCCAGGGCATTCTCCACGTTCAGTAATCCCGGGATGTTCAGGGTTACATCGGGAATGATCAGGTTGGGAGTGACCACCGTGAACCTGTTTCCGTATCCCTGTCTCGTCACCTTTTCCGCACGGTAATCGGCTTCCGGTTGATCTATGGAATAGGTATAGCGCTCCACATGGTCGGGCACCCCGGGAGCCAGTCCGTATTTCAGGATCAACTTTCCCTTGTCCCTGATCTGGGCAATGTAGGATTCAAATCCCTTCACCAGGTTCTCCCTGGAATGGTATATGTCCAGGTGATCGGCATCCATGGAGGATACCACGGCGATCTCGGGGAACAGGGTCAGGAAGGAGCGGTCAAATTCATCCGCTTCGGCCAGAATCACCCGGGAGGCAGGATCGAGAAAAAGGTTGCTTCCTGTGTTTTTGCTGATCCCCCCGAGGAAGGCATTGCAACCCATGGCCGAGTGATGCAGCACGTGGGCAAGCATGGTGGAGATGGAGGTCTTGCCGTGGGTCCCTGCCACCCCGATGCCCCTCCCTGCGTTGAACACCTCACCTAAAGCCACCGCACGTTTGATGATCCTGAAGCCCCTTTTCCGGAAATAGTTGAGTTGCTGATGATTTTCAGGCACAGCGGGAGTATAGACCACCAGGGTCCGTTCAGGATTCCTGAAGGCTTCGGGGATCAACACCGAACGGTCCTCGAAATGGATATGAATACCCTCCCTTTCCAGCTTATCTGTCAGGGAAGTGGAGACGCGGTCGTAGCCTGCAACCTCCTTTCCCTGGCTCACAAAATAGCGTGCCAGTGCGCTCATTCCGATACCGCCGGCACCGATAAAGTAGACACTATCCAGGTTGGCCCAAATCATGACTTTTCGATCATTTTTAATACTTCAGTGGCGATCTGCCCGGAGGCATCCGTCCGGCCGAATTTTTTTATCTCCGTGGACAATTCTTCCTGCAGGGTCGAATCCTGAATCAAATCCAGCATCTGGTCGACCAGTTTCTCCCCGACCTGCTGATCGGGTATCATCAGGGCCGCTCTTTTCGAGACCAGCGCCTCTGCGTTGCGCGTCTGGTGATCTTCCGCCACGTTGGGCGAGGGGACCAGGATCACCGGCTTACCCACCAGACAGAGTTCGGAGATGGTCAGCGCCCCTGCCCTTGAAATGATCGCGTCGGCTGCTGCGTAGGCATGCTCTATCTCCGAGATGAAAGCCCGGACCACTATATTGCTCAGTCCGCTCTCCCTGACCACAGCCGTCACCTCATCGAAGTAAAGCTTTCCGCACTGCCAGAGAATCTGGAGGTCCTCCCTGTTCAGTTTGTCCAGTCCGGCCAGTAAAGCCCTGTTCAGCGAACGGGCACCAAGGCTGCCCCCCATCACCAGACACACTCTCTTCCCCGGATTCAAATCGAATTTTTTCATGGAACTCCCGCGCTCCAACCCGGAATCAATCAGGTTTTTACGGACCGGATTGCCGGTGAATACAATTTTTTCCGGAGGGAAGTAGTGCTCCATACCTTCATACGCCACACAGATGGTCCTCGCCGACCGTGCCAGAAGCCGGTTGGTCACCCCGGCATAAGAATTCTGTTCCTGGATCAGGATAGGTATCTTCTTCCGGACGGCAGCCCGCAGAATGGGACCGCTGGCATAACCTCCCACCCCCACCGCTGCATGAGGTCTGAATCTGTCCACGATCTGCCTGGACCTCCGCATACTCCTCAGCAACTTATAGAAAAAGGTCACATTTTTCAGGGTGATCCTTCGCTGGAACCCTGCCACCGGCAAACCTTCGATGGGATATCCCGCTTCCGGAACTTTGTCCATCTCCAGGCGCCCCTTTGCACCCACAAAAAGGAACCGGACCGAAGGGACCTTCTCCTTCAGCGCGTCTGCGATGGCAATGGCCGGAAATACATGCCCCCCGGTACCCCCGCCACCGATCAGGATCCTGTATGTGGTTTTCTTATCCATTGATCTCAAAGTCAGGCTCCACGGAACGCCCCGTCCCCGGGCTCTCCCCCGGGCTTTCTCCTTGCTTCCCGCCCGGCCTTCCTCCCGGCGTTCCATTCGTCTTTTCCCCCGGCCATCCTCCAGGGCCTCCTCCAGGGCTTCCTCCCGGGCCTCCCCCGGGGCCTCCTCCAGAGCTTCCTCCCGGGCCTCCCCCGGGGCCTCCCGGCTTTTCCTCCCCTGCCGCGCGCTCCGGCTGTTCCGCTTCCTCCACCCGGAGCGGTTCCTGCTCCCGTTTCTCACTTTCCACGTTCGACTGTTCACCTTCCACCTCCTTTGTGCCCCAGCTCACCGAAAGGATCATCCCTGCCGCCATACTGGTGAAAAAGATGGAGGATCCCCCCATGCTCACCAGCGGAAGGGTCTGGCCGGTCACAGGAACCAGTCCTACGGCTACCGACATATTCACAAAGGCCTGCAGCACCAGGCCCAGACAGAGTCCGAATGCCAGAAACGCCCCATAGGTGCTCCGGCTTCTGCGGATGATCAGTCCGGCCCTGAAGAAAAGCCACATGTAGAGCGCCACCATCAGCAAACCGCCGATCAAACTCCCGTATTCCTCGATGATAATCGCATATATGAAATCGGAATAGGGGTGCGGCAGCAGGTTGCGCTGGGTGCTGTTCCCCGGGCCCTTGCCGAAAAGTCCCCCGGTCACGATCGCCACTTTGGCCTGATCGGCCTGGTAACTGTCCCCCTCGCCGTCCATATACGCCTCGATCCTGTTCTTCCAGGTGGAAATCCGCCCCTCTTTATCGAGGAGCAAGGCGCCGCCGATGAATACCGACAGCAGAAAGGCACCTGTAAAGACCATCAGCAGCAGGTATTTCACCGGCACGCGTCCCACGAACATCAATATGAATGCGGTCACGAAAAGGATGATGGCGGTGGAGAAATTGGCCGGAAGAATCAATGCACAGGTGATGACAATGGCCAGGGAGAGCTTCCCGAATACCTTTTTGAAATCTCCGATCTGGTGCTGGTTCACAGCCAGTACCCTCGCCATGTACATCACCAGAGCCACCTTGGCGAAATCGGATGGCTGTATCGTCAGCCCGGTACCGGGTATCTGGAGCCATCGTGCCGCTTCATTGATGCTGGTGCCTGCAATCAGGGTAAGTATCAGCAGGGGCACCGAAAGGTAAAGGGCCACCACAGAAAGCCGGCTGAACAACCGGTAGGGAATCAGGTGAATAAAAAAGATAATGGCCAGTCCCAGCAGGATAAACTTCAGCTGCCGGAACAGGTAGAAAAAGGTATTTCCCGCCCTGTACTGGTAGGCCAGGGAACCGGTGGAGCTGAAGACCGACAACAGCGATATCACCAGCAGGATCATTATCACGATCCATATGATCCTGTCCCCCTTTATATATCTCCCAATCCTCACCTTTACAAACTTTAAGACTTTACGACTTTACGACTTTATGGACTACTATGGACTTTTACAGGCTTCTAACCGCCTCCTTAAACTGCCTCCCCCGGTCCTCAAAACTCTCGAACAGGTCAAAGCTGGCACATGCTGGTGAAAGAAGGACCGTGTCTCCGTCCCTGGCCAGGTAGTAAGCGGTCTTCACCGCCTCCTCCATCCGGGTGGACTCCACCAGCGATTCCACCTTTCCCCCGAAAGCCTCGATCACCCTCCGGTTATCCTTCCCCAGGCATACGATGGCCTTCACCTTGTTCTCCACCAGGTTGTAGAGCTGGGAATAGTCATTCCCCTTGTCCACTCCGCCCACGATCCAGACCATCTGGCTCTTTACACTCTCCAGTGCATACCAGGTGGCGTTCACGTTGGTGGCCTTGGAATCGTTGATAAAATCAATCCCGTGCACCTTCATGACCGTTTCGAGCCGGTGCTCTACTCCCTGGAAGTCCATCAGCGCTTCCCTGATCACGTCGTTGCGGATCTTCAACACGTTTCCGGCAATTCCGGCCGCCATGCTGTTATAGGTGTTGTGGCGGCCCTTCAGAGAGAGCTCCTCCAGGGACATGGAGAAATCCACATCGTCGAATTCAATGTGCATCCGTTCATCTTCCTCCACCCATGCCACATCTTTCTCCTTCCGGCGGTAGGCAAAGGGAAGCTGCTGGGCCCTGGAGACGATCTTTTCCAACTCCTTGATGGTGATCTCGTCATCGGAACAGAAAACAAAGTATTCTTCCTCGGTCAGATTCTGTGTCACCCGGAACTTCGAATCCACATAGTTCTGGAAACTGAAATCGTACCGGTCGAGATGATCGGGAGTGATGTTGAGCAAAATGGCAATATCGGCACGGAATTCATACATTCCGTCCAGCTGAAAGCTGCTCAGCTCCAATACATAGTAATCGTAGTTTTCGGTGGCCACCTGGTAGGCAAAGCTCCGGCCCACATTGCCTGCCATCCCCACATTCATTCCCGCCTTCCGCATCATGTGGTGAATCAGCGAGGTGGTGGTGGTCTTTCCGTTGCTCCCGGTGACACAGACCTTCTTGGCCCTGGTATAGCGTCCGGCGAACTCAATCTCCGATATAATAGGAATATTCTTCTTTCTGAGCAATTTAATGATGGGAACGCTTTCCGGTATTCCGGGACTTTTTATCACTTCCGTGGCGTTCAGGATCAACCGATCGGTATGTCCGCCCGATTCATAGATCACCTGATGTTCGTCCAGTAGATCCCTGTAGTAGGGTTTGATCTTTCCCGCGTCGGATACAAAAACATCGAATCCCTTATGCCTGGCGAGAATGGCCGCTCCGGTTCCGCTCTCGCCGGCTCCCAGAATTACTATTCGTTCTCTGTTCTCCATAATCTGTTTGAATTATCTGATCTTCAGGGTTACAATGGATATGACTGCCAGCATGATCCCCACAATCCAGAACCTGGTCACAATCTTGGGTTCGGGGTATCCCTTCTTTTGATAATGGTGATGGAGAGGTGCCATCAGAAAAATCCTTTTCCCCTCACCATACTTCAGCCGTGTCCGTTTGAAATAACTCACCTGGAGGATCACCGAAAGACTTTCCACCAGGTAGATCCCGCAAAGAATCGGGATCAGCAGTTCTTTGCGGATCACCACCGCAAACACCGCAATGATTCCGCCCAGGGAGAGGCTTCCGGTATCTCCCATGAAGACCTGGGCGGGGAAGGAGTTGTACCAGAGAAATCCAATGGTGGCCCCCATGAAGGCACCGGCGTAGATCACCAGCTCGCCCGACAGGGGAATATGCATAATGGAGAGATAATTGGCGTAGATGGCGTTACCCGAGAGCCAGGCGAGCACTCCCAGCGCGATCCCGATAATCGCCGCCGATCCCGTGGCCAGTCCGTCGAGCCCGTCGGTCAGATTGGCCCCGTTGGAGACCGCGGTGACAATGAAGATCACCGCAAGTACAAAAACGATCCAGACCACCTGGTCGGCATACTCTCCGGCAAACCACACCAGCCACCGGTAATCGAATTCGTTGTTCTTGACAAACGGGATGGTGGTTAGCGGTTTCTTATGCTCCTCGACCACATAGAGGTTACCCCCGTCGTCGACAAACATCTCTTCCGTTTTATACTGATCGAAATTCTGGTCGTCGATGAAGATCCTTTCACGGATCATCACATCATCACTGAGGAAAAGAGTGAGTCCCACGATCAGCCCCAGCCCGATCTGGCCGATTACCTTGAATTTAGCCCTCAGTCCCTCTTTATTTTTTTTAAAGACCTTGATATAATCATCGAGAAATCCGATCAGCCCCAGCCAGAAGGTGGAGACCACCATCAGAAGGATATAGACGTTGGTGAGGTTGGCAAAGAGCAGGACGGGAATGATGATGGAGGCCAGGATAATGACCCCGCCCATGGTGGGTGTTCCCTGCTTTTGCGACTGACCCTCCAGGCCCAGGTCACGGACCGGTTCCCCTATCTGTTTCCGGTGAAGGATCCGGATGATCCGTTTCCCGGCTACCATGGAAATCACCAGGGAGGTGATCAGCGTGAAGGATGCCCGGAAGGAAAGGAACCGGAACATACCGGCCCCCGGTACATCCAGTTGATCGAGATATGTGAACAGGTGATAAAACATCTATCTCTTCAGCTGTTTTTTCAGTATGGCCAGATCGTCGAACGGTTTTTTCTCCCCCTTCACTTCCTGGGTCTTTTCATGGCCTTTCCCCGCCACTAGGATGATATCGCCTGCCCCGGCCATAACACAGGCGGTACGTATGGCCTCCTCACGGCTGCTGATCCGCAGGGTCCGCTCCCTTACCTCATGCGGCACCCCCTCCATCATATCATCGAGGATCTGTTCCGGATCCTCATCTCTCGGATTATCGGAGGTAAGGATCAATTGGTGACTGCCTTCAGCGGCGATCCTGGCCATCCTGGGACGTTTCCCCCGGTCCCTGTTGCCCCCTGCACCTACAACAGTGATGATCCGTCCCGGTCCCTGGTGTACCTCATTGAGTGTTTCCAGTACATTTTTAAGGGCATCGGGGGAATGGGCATAATCCACAATCCCGGTCGGACCGCCTTCCGAACGCACTGTCTCGAATCTTCCGCTGACCGGGGTCAGCCGGCTGATGGCCCGCTGAACTTCTCCGGGCCGCTGGCCCAGCAGTACGGAAGCCCCGTATACGGCCAGCATATTGCTGGCATTGAAGCGCCCTGGAAGTCTGATCCAGAGTTCAGTATCATTCATCTCCAGGGAAGTCCCCTCCAGATGCATTTCTCTGATCCTGCCGGTAAAGTCCCCCAGGGTCTGCAGTCCATAACGGTAGCTTCCGGCACGGCAGTTTTGAAGCATCACCCGGCTGTATTTATCATCCCCGTTGACAAGGGCAAATGCATCTTCGGGCAACCCGTCGAAAAATCGTTTCTTTACCTCCAGGTAACTCCTGAAATCGGGATGATAGTCCAGGTGGTCCCGGGAAAGATTGGTGAATATCCCGCCTGCGAAGCGGAGCCCCCCGATCCGCTCCTGGTCAATGGCATGTGACGAGACCTCCATAAAGCAGTAATCGCAACCGGCTGTCACCATCTCCCTGAGCAGCTCATTGATCCTCAGCGGATCGGGAGTGGTGTGTGTAGCCGGTTTCCTCTCCTGACTCACATGCACCTCAATGGTGGAAAGGAGTCCGGAGCGGAAACCCATGCCCGTATGGAGTTGATGGAGAAGTGAAGCGATCGTGGTCTTTCCATTGGTTCCGGTAACCCCCACCAGCCGGATTTCGCGGGAAGGGTGGCGGTAAAAGGCAGAGGCCAGTCCCGCCAGGGCGATCCGGCTGTTCTTCACCTCTACCCAGGTCACCTGCGGATGTTCCTCGATTTTCACCTTGCCGGGTGGCTTCGACTCGAAAACAATCGCGGTCGCCCCGCTCTCCAATGCGGCGGGAATATAGAGATGTCCGTCGACGTGGGTTCCTCTGATGGCCACGAACAGGCTCCCCGGACCTGTCTTCCGGGAATCGAATGCAATGTGGCTGATCTCCCTCCCGGGTTCGCCGGTCATCCTGAGAACATCCACGTCGCTGATGAGCCTGTTCAATTTCATTGGCTGTATTACTCTTCTTCCTTCATACTGTTATGAACTACCTTCTCCGATACTCATTTCCAGACTGATGGTGGTACCTGCCCGGACCCTGCTGCCCGGTGGAATGGATTGTCCGCGCACAGTGCCCCTGCCGTCTGCCTCCACATTCAACCCCGCACTTTCCAGCAGATAAAGTGCATCGGAGAGCCCCATATCCTTCACATCAGGTACCACCTCTTCGGTCACAGCTCTCGGATACAGCTCGATCCCCTCCTCCGTACTCCTGGTGGAAACCCAGGGAGCCTGCCACTCACCCTGCCGGACCTGCAGTCCCAGATAGCTGAAGGTCTCTTTCAGAGCCTCGCTGCTGCCGCTCTTGGAGTATGGAGCCTCCTCGATCCTCCGGGTCAGGATATCCCGGCCCCTGTGCAGATCGAACTCCCTGACGTAGATCCGGTCTGTGATCTCCCGGAATATGGGACCGGCCACCAGGTTCCCGTAATAGATGCTCTTCGAAGGGGCATTGACCACAACCATGCATGAATACTTGGGGGCATCAGACGGAAAATATCCCACGAAGGAGGCCTGGTAAAGTTCCTGGGTATACCCCTCCTTGCTGAGGGAGACCTGTGCGGTGCCGGTTTTTCCCGCAATCCTGTAATGGGTGTTGGCCAGGTTGCGGGCGGTACCGTCGGTGACCACTCCCTCGAGCATCTCCTTCAGATGTTCCAGAGTTTCTCTCGAGCAGATCTGGTGGTTCAACACCTCGGTCCTGAAACGCCTGACCGTCTTTCCATGGGAACGAAACTCCTCCACGAACATCGGTTTGATCAGGGTGCCGTCATTGGCGACCGCATTGTAAAGCGCCAGGATCTGCAGAGGGGTGAGTCTTACCTCATATCCGATGGACATCCAGGGCAGGGAGAGGCCCGACCAGAGTTCGCTGTCGGTGTACTTTATATCAGGCTCTCCTTCCCCCCTGATCTCGATCCCCAGCCTCTGGTTCAGCCCCATCCCGTAGAGCCGGTTGACGAACTGCTCCGGTTTCTTGCTGTAGCTCCGCTGCACTATTTTGGAGATCCCCACGTTCGAGGAAGCCACAAAGGCCTTCCGAACCGTGATCACTCCCAGTCCTTCGTCCCCGCTGTCCTCCATTTTCTGACCGTAGTAGTAGGTCACCCCGTTGCCCACATCCACCGTATCGTCCGGCTGAACATGGCCATCCTCCAGAAGAGCGATCATGGTAGCCAGCTTGAAGGTGGATCCCGGCTCGGTGCTCTCTCCGATAGCGAAATTGTAACTTTCGCTGTACCGGCCGCCCTCATCCCGGGCCAGATTGGCAATGGCCCTTACCTTTCCGGTAGAGACCTCCATCAGGATTACGGAGCCATGGTCGGCGCCATGGCGGAGAAGCTGGGTATGAAGCGCATTTTCCGCCACATCCTGAAGATCCACATCGATGGTGGTCACCACGTCGTTCCCGTCTTCGGGTTCGATCTCATTGGCATCGTTGATGGGCATCCATATGTCGCCCCGGACCTTTCTCATCAACCGGTAGCCCTCCACTCCCTTCAATTCATGGTCGTAAGCACCCTCCAGTCCCACCACATTGGGCAAGCCATCGCTCATGGTATACCCGACGGTCCTGGCTGCCAGCATCCCGTAGGGCCTCACCCTGCGGTTCTGCTGCACATAGATCACCCCTCCCTCGTAACGGCCAAGGCGATAGATAGGAAAGGTCTTCACTTCCTGCAGCTGAGTATAGGTGACATTCCTCTTAACGAGGTAGTACCGTTCACCATCCTCCCGAGCTCTGACCAGTTGGCGCTTATAGGTGGTCCAGTGCCTGTCGCGGAACAATTCCGACAGTGATTTGGCCAGATGGTCCACACCGCGGTCGAAGATTTCCCGGGTAAAGGCTTCCGACCGGAAATCCATCCGGATCTCATAAAAGGGGACCGAAACAGCCAGAAGGCGGCCATCGGAGGAATAGATATTCCCGCGATTGGGCTCGATCACTTTATGCCTGATCGAGCTGTTCTCCTCCCTCGACCAGGTTTCTTTCTCGAATATCTGAAGATGGAGGGTTTTACCCAGCACCAGAAGGCCGATCACCAGCATTCCAAGGTAGACCAGGGTGGCACGTATCAGTATATCCCTCTTCAACGACATCTATTCCTCAGTTTCGATCAGTGTTCTTCTATTCCTCAGTTTCGATCAGTTTTTTCGGAGGTTCCAGATTCTCCTCCAGCCCGAGTTCATATCTGGCCACCATTCTGGCCACTTCCGACTGGCGGCTGATCCTGACCAGATCGGACGAAATGGTGATCGATTTGGCCCGAAGCTCCTTCACGTCACCCTGAAGCTGATTGAGCCTGATCACTGTCTTTTCGGCATGATTCCGGTTGGCTATGGAGAAAAAGGCGATTCCTACCAGTAGCAGTGCAAAGCGGGCCTGCTTCAGCACAAATTTCCTGGTCAGCACATTCCCGTCCAGCAGGTCCCTGATGGAGAAGCTTCGTTCTTTCGCCTCCAGGGCCGGATCGAACTCAATGTTTTTATTCCTCCTTGTCATTATCCGGTCTTTTCTGCAATTCGCAGTTTTGCGCTCCTTGCCCTTTTGTTCTCTTCCATCTCCGCCCGGGATGGGGTGATCACTTTGCGATTCACCAATTTCCACGGAGATAGAGGGTTCCCGTAAAAATCTTTTTGAATGGCGCCTTCGAGATTGCCGGAGCGCATGAAGTTCTTCACCATGCGGTCCTCCAGTGAGTGGTAAGTGATGATCACCAGCCTGCCTCCCTCTCTGAGGCAATCGGCAGTCTGGGGTAACATCTTTTCCAGAGATTCCAGCTCCCTGTTCACCTCGATCCGGATCGACTGATATACCCTGGCCAGGAATTTACTCGGCTGTGCTTTGGGGATCAGATCCTGCAACACTTTCTCCAGGTCGCCCGTGGTCTCCAGAGGGTGCTCTTCCCGTGCTTTCTCCACCGCTTTTGCCAGCATACCCGGCCTGCTCAGCTCCCCGTAGTTACGGAAGATACGTGCCAGCTCCCCTGCGGGGTATTTGTTGAGCACCATGGCAGCTGTCTGCGGATTGCGTCTGTCCATTCGCATATCAAGCATTGATTCCGTCCTGAAGGAAAATCCTCTGTCCGGCTGATCAATCTGATGAGAGGAGATCCCCAGGTCGGCCAGGATTCCGTCCACCCGGTTGACCCCGAAATAGCGGAGAAAACGCTTCAGGAATCTGTAATTTGCTTCCACAAAGGTGATTCGCTTATCATCCGGGAGATTCCTCCTGGCATCCCGGTCCTGATCAAAGGCAATCAACCTGCCATTCCTTCCCAACATTTTAAGAACTTCGCGGGAGTGTCCCCCGCCACCAAAGGTCAGATCGACATAAGTGCCCTTTGGCCTGATATCTAATCCTTCGATGCTTTCATCCAACAGAACCGGCCTGTGATAGCCCATTATTCACCGGATTCATCGATTGCTCCTCCCAAAATCTTTTCAGCCATTGCGGCGAAGTCCTCATCCGCCTCACTCACCCCGGTGTACCTGTCGGAGGCCCAGATCTCGATCTTTCCCGACTGGCCGGCCATGACCACCTCATCGCCGATCCCGGCAAAATCGAGCAATCGTCTGGGAATGAGCATCCGGTTATTGGCGTCCAGCGAAACCTCGGCAGTCCCCGAAAAGAACATTCTCAGGAACCTGGCATGCTCCTTATTGTAAGGATTGGTACGGGCCCTGATGATCTTATTCTGACGCTCCCACTCTTCCATCGGGTAGAGGATCAGACAGTTCTCGAAAACATCCCGCTTCAGCACGAACCCCTCCTGTGCAGCTTCCCTGATCTGCCTCTTGAACGCGGCAGGAAAGGAGAGCCTCCCCTTGGAATCAAGCTTTACCGTGTAATCTCCAATGAATGTGATCATAGGGCTGATGCGGGTTCACGGGTAAAAATAGTACTTTTTAACCACTTTGTACCATTTCATCCCACTTTTTCCCACTTTGTTGATAACTTTCCCCCCATCCTAAGTGGCTTATGCTATGCGGCGTTTTTTGATTACTTTTGTGTAAGGTATGGATGAGGCCACTCATAAGCAGAACTTTAAACCGATCAATATCAAGGATTTATTTAAAGAGAAGAACCCTTCACTTGGCCGCTGGATACCGGGCTTTGTGTACCGTCTCCTCTCGAAGATCCTGAGGATCGATTTCATGAATAAAATCCTTTACCACCACGGACATAAGAAGAATGTGGACTTCGCCAGGGCCTCCATCGAAGCATTTAATGTCACCCTCGACGTCAGGGGCCGTGAAAATCTCCCCACCGGGGGCCGTTACATCTTCGTGGCCAATCATCCCCTGGGGGGATTCGACGGGATGATGATCATCAGTGAGCTGGCACGCACCTATCCACGCTTGCGGGTGCTGGTCAACGACCTGCTGATGAACGTGAAGAATATGGACGGGATCTTCGTGCCGGTCAACAAGCACGGTTCCCAGGCCATAGCCAACGTCAGACTGATGAATTCAATTTTCGAATCGGACGAACAGGTAATGACCTTCCCCGCCGGTCTGGTCTCCAGGAGAAATAAAGGCATGATCAGGGACAGGGAGTGGTATCCCAACTTCGTCAAAAAAGCGAGGCAAACCAGGCGGGACGTGGTCCCCATTCATGTATCAGGCCGGAATTCCAGTTTCTTCTACAACCTGGCGAATATCCGTAAATTCCTGGGGATAAAGGCGAACCTGGAAATGTTCTTCCTTCCCAATGAATCTTATAAGCACCGGAACAAACATTTTGTGATCACCTTCGGGAAACCCATTTCTCATGAGGTCCTCGACAACAGGCACCGTCCCGTTGAGTGGGCCGCAAAGATCAGGGACTACACCTATAAACTGGCTGAAGATCCTGAAACAGAATTCAATGTAAACCGGAAATGATATGGCCATGAAGAACATCATACCCCCGGTTCCAGTGGAAACTCTGAAAGAAGAGCTTACAGAGGAAAAACTGATACGGAAAACCAACAAGGCGGGGAACAGGATCTATATTGTCAATGCTTCGAATTCGCCTCAGTTGATGAGGGAGATAGGCAGACTCAGAGAGCTCTCTTTCCGGAACGCCGGAGGAGGAACGGGGAAGGAGTGCGACCTGGATGAATTCGACACCGGTGAAATGGCCTATCAGCAGCTGATCGTATGGGATCCCGACGAGGAAGCCATACTTGGCGGCTACCGGTTCTTTATCTGTGGTACCGACAATTGTTACCGGAACGGGAGGATCATGCTGGCCACCGCCAAACTCTTCCATTTCTCGGAACAGTTCATACAGGACTATCTCCCCTTTATGATCGAGCTGGGTCGCTCCTTCGTGCAGCCCAAATACCAGTCCACCGCCCTGCGGAGGAAGGGAATCTATGCCCTGGACAATCTCTGGGACGGTCTGGGCACCCTGGTACTGGACTATCCCGACAAGAAATATATGTTTGGCAAGGTGACCATGTATCTGCACTATCACCAGATGGCCAGGGATATGATCCTGTTTTTCCTAGATAAGCATTTCCCCGACCGGGAGGAACTGGTCACACCCAAGGAACCACTGAAAATGGCCACCGACCGGGCCAAACTGACTGCCATCTTTACCGGGCAGAATTACGAAGAGGACTATAAGATCCTCTCGAGGGAGGTCAGAGCATGCGGGGAGAATATTCCTCCCTTGATCAACGCCTACATGAATCTTTCACCCTCCATGAGGACCTTCGGCACCGTGCTGAACAGGGCATTCGGCGATGTGGAGGAGACCGGGATTATGATTACGGTGAACGATCTCTATAAAGCGAAGGTGGAGCGCCATGTGGTCAACTATATGCCCAAACAGCTGCAGAAGATTAAAAGTAGTTGGCGAAGGGACCTCAAATTAGAGAGGCTGATACGCAGGTTCAATTTTACCCGGCGAAGCTAACCCTCAGTAAGCGCGCGAGTTGATTCCGCGGATATAGTTCAGAAAAGCCGTATTGGCTACCTTATTCCCTCCCGGCGTGGGATAATCTCCCGTGAAATACCAGTCGCCCAGATCGTTGGGGACAGCTTTGTGGAGATTCTCGATGGACTGGTAGACGATCTTTACCTCCGATTTCACATCGGAATCGGTCAGCATCTCAGCAATCTTGGCGCTCACCTGATCCGGTGTGAATGGAGCGTAGATCTCCTTGACATAATTGACCACCTCTTCTTTAGGTATACCCTCCTGCTGACTGCATTTCTTGAAAACCTCATTGATCACATTCTCCATATCATTCTCCCTGAGCAGCTCGATGGCTGCCCGGAAAGCCGTAAAATCGCTTAGCTTGGCCATATCGATCCCGTAACAGTCGGGAAACCGGATCTGCGGAGAGGAGGATACCACCACGATCCGTTTCGGTTCGAGCCGGTCGAGGATTTTGATAATACTCTGCTTGAGTGTGGTGCCCCTGACGATACTGTCATCGATAACCACCAGGTTGTCGATCCCGGGCCGGATGGTGCCGTAGGTAATATCGTACACGTGGCTGACCATCGCCTTCCTGCCCTTCTCCTGTGAAATAAAGGTTCTTAATTTCAAATCCTTGATGGCCACCTTTTCGACTCTGGCCCTTCGGGACATGATCTCCAGCACCTTCTCCTGACTGCATTCTCCCTTCAGTTTCTTCAGTTCCTCCCACTTCAGCCTGGTCATGTAATCCTCCACACCCTTGACCATTCCGTAGAAAGCCGATTCGGCGGTATTGGGAATGAAAGAGAAGACCGTATTCTCCACCTCGTAATTGACAGCCTTCAGGGTATCGGGGACCAGCAGCTCTCCAAGCTTCTTTCGCTCTCGGTAAATATCCTGGTCACTCCCCCTGGAGAAATAGATTCGCTCGAACGAACAGGAGCGTTTTTTCTCCGGCTTCCGCACCACATCCAGACGCACCTCCCCGCTTTTCTTAATGATCAGTGCATAACCCGGATCCAGCTCCTTCACACTCTCCCCGGGTACGTTCATGGCGGTCTGTATCACCGGCCGTTCCGAGGTGACGATGACCAACTCATCGTCGTAATAGTAATAAGCGGGCCTGATACCCCATGGATCGCGCATGGCGAAAAGGTCGCCGTGACCCAGCATGCCTGCCACCGTATATCCGCCATCCCATCTTTTCGAGGCATCGGCAAGAACTTTGGCCACATCCATGTGAAGTCCGATCTGATCGGTGATATCGATATTGCTGTACCCCTCCGCCTTATAACGGTCGAAAAGCCGCTGGTTCTCGTCGTCCAGAAAATGCCCCACCTTTTCCAGCATGGTCACCGTATCGGAGTAATCTTTCGGATACTGGCCCAGCTCTAAAAGGGTTTGAAACAATTCGTCGACGTTGGTCAGATTGAAATTCCCGGCCAGCACCAGATTCCGGGTCCGCCAGTTGTTCTGACGCATGACGGGATGGAGATTATCATTGCTGTTGGATCCGAAAGTGCCGTATCGAAGGTGGCCCAGGTACGCCTCTGCCACAAATGGCAGATGAGATTTGGCCCAGACCGGATCGCTGACCGCACTCTTATGCTTTCTTTCCGCCTTGGCGTAGCTGTTGTAGATCTTCCTGAAGATATCATTGATGGCCGTCGGACCGGTCTCCCTGTGCCTGTTGAAGTACTTATGACCGGGAGGCACATCCATTTTCAGGCTCACCACCCCGGCTCCGTCCTGTCCGCGGTTCCGCTGCTTCTCCATCAGCAGATAGAGCTTTTCAAGGCCATACCTCCACGAACCGTAGGTCAGCTGATAGTATTCCAGCGGTTTGCGAAGCCTCAGCAGGGCAATGCCGCACTTATGTTGAATATCGTCGGTCATGGGCTGATCTCGTCGGTCACAGGTTGATGTAATCGTCCACAATAATTGCGTTGGGAAAATTTTTCTTTACCTCGTTAAAAAGCTTCAGTGCTTCGGAACGCGTCCTGCAATCCCCCACATAGAGTTTAAAGAAGGGTTCATCATACCGGTTATAGGCATCGATCCCCTGGTAGAGCGACAGGAATCTGGCCCTGACTTTCTGTTGCTCCTCCTTGGCTCCCAGTCCGCTCTCGGAAAAGATCCTGATCCGGTAACCGGGCACTCCGGTCCTTTCTCTGTTAATGAGCAGAAGCTTATAGTAATTCTCTTCCAGAAGAGTATCGAGGTAAATCTTAATGTGTCCTTCGTTCTCCTCTTCCTGGAGCACCGTCAGAGGGTCCTCCCCGGTAACAGGAGCCCTTCCCGGCTGTCCGAATGACAGGGGAGCGGAAATCAGATAAAAAACCCAAACAATTAAGAAGTTACGTATCATCCCCTCCGTTTGAGGGACAAAATTAATCAATTTTACATTGCCCTGGTTCACCGATCGATAAATTGACTATTTTCGTTCCATGCAGCAGGAACAGAGGGTAAAAGCCAGAAAATCGGAGGTTTTTGCCGGGTTGACCATTCTGGCCGCAGCGTTCACTTTTATGATCGCGCTTCTGATCGACTTCCGTTTTGTAAGTCCCTACGGAACCCCAGGAGAAGATCTTTCGTATCTGTTCGAACATGTCCCCAACCAGCTGGCCAGTTCCATTGCATGGCTGGCCACTGCACTCACCACTCTGCTGGCCATGCCTTTTTACGTTTACGCATTCCACCGCAGGACACGGGTGCTCTCCACCCTGAACGCCCTTCTTGTATTTGGTGCCTCGGCGGGATTCGTGATGATGGGGATCTCCGGCCTTCAGCTCCATCACGCACTGCTGGAAAGCCTGGCGGGAGAATCATCGTCAACGGTGGATGAACAGACCCGGATCGCCATTCTGGGGTTGTTCCATGACCAGCAGCAGTACCGGCATATCGGCAGCAGTTTGCTGGGTGCGTTTGCCTTCGGCCTGGGCCTGACCAGGTTCAGGCTGAAGAGATTTCCCACCCTATCCAGCCTCCTGCTGATCTTTTCAGGACCGGCTCTGATCTATTTCAACTGGTACGATCCCGATCATGTGATCCGAACCGCCGCCATTGCCGGAATGCTGGTGGGCATCCTGATCTTCAGCTCCCGCCTGATCAACCGGGGGATGTGAAAGAACGCCCCTACTGCTCCAGGGCTGCGGAGACTTCGTCGGTGACGTTCAGGTTGTGCCAGACCGCCTGGACATCGTCGTCGTCCTCGAACTCTTCAATGACCCGCATGATCTGGACCGCCTGTTCCTTAGGCAGGTCGACTGTATCGTTGGGAATGCGCTGCAGCTCGGCACTTTCCGTCTCCAGGCCCATCTCCTCCAGTTTTTTCTGTACAGCGTGAAAATCCTCCATGGGCGTAGTGATCACAATGGTATCGTCCTCCACATCCACCTCTTCCACCCCGGCGTCAATGATCTCCAGACCGAACTCATCCGTATCAAGGTCTCCCTTCGGCAGGGTGATTACACCTTTCCGGTCGAACATAAAACTGAGCGATCCGTTGGTTCCCAGATTCCCTCCCCGTTTATTAAAGATAGAACGCACACTGCTCACGGTGCGGTTCCGGTTGTCGGTCAGACAATCGATGAATACGCCGATCCCATGGGAAAGCATTCCTTCGAAACTCAACGCCTCGAAACCTCCCGTGTCCTTATCCGCTTTATTGATGGCCCTTTGAATGGTATCCTTGGGCATGTTGACCCCTTTGGCATTCTGGATGGCGGAACGCAGACGGGGATTGGCATCCGGATCGGCACCGCCCTCCCCGGCGGCAACGGTGATCTCTTTGATCATTTTGGTGAACATCTTACCCCTCCTGGCATCGTTGGCCCCTTTCTTCCGCTTAATGGTGGACCATTTACTGTGACCTGACATATGGACAAATTTTTTGCAAAAATAGCAAATTGCCGCTTTTCTTAAAAGTGAGCGGCCTGCCAGAGAGGGTTGAACGCCGGCCGGCCCTCCTTATCTGGCAATGACCTGAACCCCTCCGAAGACTACATCCACCTTAATATCTATGCCCGGGGTTTCGGGCGACCAAGATTCGCTCTGATAGACCGAGGATCCGAATACGGCGGTGTTCCCGTCCGGTAGTTCGGCTCCGGCAAATACCGCATCGGCCTTGATCCTGACCGGCTTTTCGCGCGGAATAATGATCTGAGTGCCGCCGAAAACGGTACTGATCTTGACACGGTACATGCCATTACTCAGGTCCACATCGGTGAAATCGTAGACTCCTTTCCCGAACAGCACCGTATACTCCTTATTCGGTTCCGGGTTTTCATAGACTCTTTCATTAAAGACAGTCTCCTCAGGGTCAAACTGATTCGAGGGGAAGACAAATCTCCCGAACAGCACCTTAAATCCAAGTAATACGAGAAAAATCCCCACCAGGACCTTGAAGACAGGGAAATCCACATTGAAAACCACTTTGATGATAAGCGCGATCCCCAGAAGCAGGAGGAAGGCACCCCAGAATAATCCAGCTCCCATTTTCATTGCATTTAAATTTATGAATAAAATAATCGTTTTCTAAACCATATCCCAATATTACGGCATCCCTTTTATCCCGGAAACAACAAATCGGCGAAATCGGGTATATTGTCGGTGAGTGGCCTTTTTGTTACCTTTGCCAGCCATGCCATCCAGGAAATTATACATAGAAACTTATGGTTGTCAGATGAATGTGGCCGACAGTGAGGTGGTGGCCGCTATTCTTCAGCAGCATCATTACATTCTGACCGGCAATCCGGATGAGGCGGACCTGGTACTGGTGAATACATGTTCCATCAGGGAAAATGCCGAACACAAAGTCAGAATGAGGCTGAAAGAGCTGGGGCAACTGAAACACCGGAGGCCCGGATTATTCCTGGGTGTGATCGGATGCATGGCCGAGCGGCTCAGCGAGAGACTGCTGGAAGATGAACCGGTGGTGGATTTGGTGGCCGGGCCCGACGCATACCGCGAACTGCCTTCCCTGCTCAGGATAGTGGAGGAGGGCGAAAGGGGGGTGAATACGGTCCTCTCCAGAACCGAAACCTATGCGGATATCGAACCGGTGCGTATGGACCGGAACGGGGTGACAGCCTTTGTATCGATCATGAGGGGATGCAATAACTTCTGCTCTTACTGTGTGGTGCCCGGCACCAGGGGAAGAGAGAGGAGCCGCGAACCGGAGACGATCCTGCGCGAGACCGAGGCGCTCTGTGAAAAAGGTTACCGGGAGGTGACCCTGCTGGGACAGAATGTAAACTCTTACCGTTGGAAGGAGAACGGGAATATCCTGTCCTTTCCCGGACTTCTCGACAGAGTGGCCCGGATCGATCCCGGGCTTCGCATCCGCTTTGCCACTTCCCATCCGAAAGACCTGTCCGATGATCTGCTCGAAGAGTTGGCCCGTCACCCGAACCTCTGCAGGTCGATCCATCTTCCCGTTCAGTCGGGAAGTTCCGAAGTACTGAAGCGGATGAACCGGAAGTACACGCGTGAGCACTATATGGGACGTATCGAAGCCATCCGGGCGATTCTGCCTGAAGCCTCCGTCTCGACCGATATCATCGCCGGTTTTTCCGGGGAGACCGAGGAGGAGCACCGGCAGACCCTGGATCTGATGCAGTGGGCAGGCTACGATTTCGCCTACATGTTCAAATACAGCGAACGGCCCGAAACCTATGCCTCCCGGCACTATCCGGATGATATTCCCGATGAGATCAAGGGCCGGAGGCTGCGGGAGATCATCGATCTGCAGATGAACCTGAGCCTGGCAAGTAAACAGAAAGATATCGGCCAAACCCTGGAAGTCCTTGCCGAAGGGACTTCGAAGAAGTCACCGGACCAGCTTTACGGACGGACAACCCAGAACAAAGTGGTTGTGTTCCCAAAAGAGAATTACGGGCCTGGCGATTATGTAAAAGTGGCTATCCGGGAGTGCACCCCGGCCACTCTGAAAGGAGTTGCCGTCTGATCTGGTGCACCGAAAAATATGGCATACCGAAAGATTTGAGATACGGCCGCTCCGGGATCTTAGGGATGTTTAACCCAGCTCCAGGAGAACCTTCTCCTCTCCATTCTCACCTGCACAGAAGCTGAAATCTCCCTCGAGCTCCATCAGGAGGATCAGTTCTCTTAATTCGTCGGTCACATTGCAGAGCTTGAATGTGCTTCCGTGAACGGATGCTTCCCGCTCCACCTCCAGCAAGGCTTCGAATCCGCCGGGCTCCATATCACTGATCCCCTCCAGGTTGAATATCACGGTTTTTCCCGGTTGTCTGACCAGCTCCAGAAGCCGGTCCCTGATTAAGTCGGTGTATGAGTTGTCGAGCCTGTTCACCCGGAACAACTCCATCCTTATATGGTCAATATTCTTATCTATCCTCAACATAACTTCAATTCTACGGATTTATCATTTAGAATCCCTCCGCCCGCAAAATAACGGCAGGAATCTGTATCACAGATTAAATCGATGTAAAGTTTTCAGGAAATTACCTTTGTACCCTGAGGGACAATTCTTTCAGCTGTTCTTCAGAAATGGTGGAGGGAGTGTCGATCATCACATCCCGGCCGGCATTGTTCTTCGGGAAGGCGATCACATCCCTGATCGATTCAATACCGGCAAACAGAGCTACCCAGCGGTCGAACCCAAAGGCAATCCCCCCGTGGGGCGGAGCGCCGTAGCGGAAAGCGCTCATCAGAAATCCGAACTGCTTACGGGCTTCCTCCTCGGTGAATCCCAGGTTATCGAACATCTTTTTCTGCAACTGCTCCTCATGGATACGGATGGAGCCCCCTCCGATCTCCACCCCATTGATCACCAGGTCATACGCCCTGGCTCTCACTTTGCCGGGATCAGACTGAAACAGCTCCAGATCCTCCTTGTAGGGACTGGTGAAAGGATGATGCATGGCATGGAAGCGGCTGGTCTCTTCATCCCACTCCAGCAAGGGGAAGTCGACCACCCAGAGAGGTCTGAACTGATCCGGATCCCTCAGCCCGAGCCTGCTGCCCATCAGCAGCCGCAGTTCACTCAATGCTTTCAGCGTCAGGTCCCTGTCTCCGGCGAGCACCAGTAACAGATCACCCTGCTGTGCATCGAACGGGGTCATCCAATTCTCCAGGTCCCCCTGACTATAGAACTTATCCACCGACGATTTCAGGCTGCCATCCTCCTGGTACTTTACATAGATCAACCCCTTCATGCCAATCTGGGGTCGTTTTACAAAATCGGTCAGTTCATCCAGTTGTTTCCGGCTGTACCCTGCACCTCCTTCGACACAGATCCCTCCCACGTATCCGGCTCCTTCCAGCACCTGAAATCCTTTCCCTTTAACGGCATCGGTCAATTCCCTGATCTCCATTCCAAAACGAAGATCCGGTTTATCGGTTCCGTATCTGCTCATGGCCTCGGCATAGGGCAGTTTCGGGAAATCACCCTCTATCTCCACACCTTTTACAGCTTTGAAAAGATGCCTGGCCAGTCCCTCAAAGGCCTCCAGCACATCATCCCGGTCCACAAACGACATTTCACAATCGATCTGAGTGAATTCCGGTTGGCGGTCGGCTCTCAAATCCTCATCCCTGAAACACTTGACAATCTGGAAATATTTATCAAAGCCGGCCACCATCAGTAATTGTTTGAAGGTCTGGGGCGACTGGGGCAGTGCGTAGAACTCGCCGGGATTCATCCTGGACGGGACCACAAAATCCCGCGCTCCCTCCGGGGTGGACTTGATCAAAACGGGCGTCTCCACCTCCAGAAATCCCTGATCACTCAGATATTTCCTGATCTCAATAGCCATCCGGGACCTCAACTCCAGGTTCTTTCTGACCACTGCTCTGCGAAGATCGAGGTAGCGGTATTTCATCCTCAGCTCATCCCCTCCGTCGGTTTGTTCCTCGATAGTAAACGGAGGCACCTGCGAAGGATTCAGGACCTCCAGCTCTTTCACCAGGATCTCGATCTCTCCGGTTGGAATATTCAGGTTCTTGTTACTTCTCTCGGCCACGATCCCCCGGGCACGGATCACAAACTCCCGGCCCAGATCCCGGGCTCTCTCACAGAGACCGGGATCCGACTCCATATTGAATACCAGCTGAGTGATTCCGTACCGGTCGCGCAGATCGATAAAGGTCATTCCACCCAGGTCTCTCGATTTCTGGATCCAGCCGGAAAGGGTCACTTCCTGACCGGCCTCTTTCATCGTCAACTGGCCGCAATTGTGTGTCCTGAACATATTTGATTAATTTGCCTGCAAATTTGCAACTTTCATATGACTTACCCGGTATTTTCAGATGCCTATTTTATGAAGGAGGCCCTGAAGGAGGCTCAAAAAGCTTACGATCTGGAGGAGATCCCCGTGGGTGCTGTGGTGGTGGCCGGGAACAGGATCATCGCCAGGGCCCACAATATGACCCAGCAACTGAACGATGTGACGGCCCATGCCGAGATGATCTCCATTACCTCTGCAGCCAACTTCCTGGGGTCCAAATACTTGAATGAATGCGCCATGTATGTGACCCTGGAACCCTGTGCCATGTGCGCCGCCGCTCTGAAATGGGCACAGCTGGGCCGTCTGGTCTTCGGAGCTTCCGATTCGCGTGAAGGCTACTCAAGGATCGATCAGCCCCTGCTCCACGTCAGAACAGAGGTGGTGCCGGGAATCCTGGCGGAAGAATCCGCATCCCTGATGAAGGAGTTCTTCATCCACCGCCGTGATCTTCTGAATTGACGGTAAAACCAGCCTTCCGGAGATCCTCCCAGAACCCCGGATAGCTTTTGCTCACCACGCCCGGATCTTCAATGGAAACGGGTCCAAAGACCGCCGAGGCCGGTGCAAATGCCATGGCCATCCGGTGATCATGGTAGGTCCGGATGACAGGATGCCTGGCGGGACTATGCTTTTTCCCGTCCCATGAAAGAGTATCCCCGTCATGGCCGGATTGCAGATGAAAACCCAGCTTATTCAGCTCCGATTGCAACGCGGCGATCCGGTCGGTTTCCTTGATCTTCAGAGTTCGAGTGCCTGTAAAACGGAAGGGCAGCCCCATTGCACACAGAGTGACGGCCAGTGTCTGCACCAGGTCGGGACATCCCGTAAAGTCATAGGTGTAGGGTATCTTCGCATCAACGGGACCGGCCGGGAAGCGATCATCACGGGACTCAGCAGGGAAGCGATCATCACGGGGCCCGGAGGTGATCTCCAGAACCTCCCCGTCGAACCGGGCGGAGACCCCCAGAGGTTCGAAAATTGAGATCAGCACCGAATCCCCCTGCAGGCTTTCCTTCCATAGACGGGGAAGCCGGACCACCGATCCAGGGACCAGAGCAGCCACCTGGAACCAGTAGGAGGCAGCGCTCCAGTCCGATTCCACCTGAAAATCATCGATCCGGTAGAGCATCTGTGGCACTTTTATCGAGCGATCATCCATGGAAACAGGCACTCCGCAGAGTTTCATCAGTCCGGCAGTCATTCGCATGTATGTAGAGGATACAGGACTTCCTTTCAGGTTGATCTGGAGACCCTGACGGAGGACCGGACCCACCATCATCAACGCACTGATAAACTGGCTGCTGATCCCGCCATCGATCTCCACCTCTCCTCCTTCCAGGCCACCCCCTAATATCTCCACTGGTGGATATCCCTCCTCTTCCATGTAGCTGATCCGGGCTCCCAGTTCACTGAGAGCTTCCACCAGCGGACCGATGGGACGCTGCTTCATACGTTCCGACCCGGTAAGCACGACCTTGCCGGGAATAGCTGAATAATAGGCGGTCAGGAACCGCATGGCAGTCCCGGCATGCCCCACATCCTTTACAGTCCCGGAAGATACCAGGGCCTGCTTCATGACCCGGGTGTCGTCACTTTCCGAAAGATTCTCCAGAGAAGCGCCGGATTGCCCCAGAGAGTAGATCATCAGCATCCTGTTCGATATGCTTTTCGAGGAAGGAAGAAATATGGTACCTTCGAATGGCCCGGATGGGCCCGAGATGATATTATTCATGGTACAAAGATAATAATTAGCCTATATTGGACCTCTGAAAACGGCCACTACACACTAACATACACCATGAAGATTGATTTTGAAAATACCGCGATAGCGTTTCGCATCAAATCGGACAGGGACCTGCGGAGGGCCTATTTCCTGTTCAGACTCATTTCATACCCCGCCCTGGTGAAGATCGGGAATCCGGTGATCCGATTCTTCTCCTCGCTCGGTATACCCATCGGATGGATCGTGAAGCCCACTGCATTCAAACAATTTGTAGGCGGCGAAACACTGGAGGATTGCCAGCCGGCTGTTGAAAAACTGAAAACTGCCAGCGTATACTCCATTCTCGATTATTCCGTTGAAGGGCGGGAGGACGACGAATCCATTGAAGCCGCACTGGAGGAGACCCTTCGGGCAGTCAGGCATGCGGGGAGTAACCCGGATATCCCGTTTGCCGTTTTCAAACCAACCGCCTTTGGCAACAGCCGGGCCATGGAAGTACTCAGCCGAAGTGACAGCCCCGATGAATGGTCCCTCAGGGAGGGAGAAAAATTCAAAGCACGGATCGAAAAACTGTGCAGAACGGCTTTTGATCATGATATCCCCATCATGGTGGATGCCGAGGATACCTATTACCAGGATTTCATCGACCGGGTGGTAATGGACATGATGCGGAAATACAATAAGGAGAAGTTCATTGTTTTCAATACCTACCAGATGTACCGGCACGACCGGATCAGGGTGCTGAAGGAGGATATCGCCACCGCCAGGAAGGAGCAATTCTACCTGGGTGCCAAGTTCGTTCGCGGGGCCTACATGGAAAAAGAAAGGGAACGTGCGAAACGAATGGGTTACGAGGACCCCATTCAACCCGACAAAGAGAGCACCGACCGGGATTACAACCTGGCTCTCAAGATCTGTGTGGAGAATATCGACATCATCTCCATATTCAACGGCACCCACAATGAATACAGCAGCATGTACCTGACAGAACTGATGCAGGAGCACGGATTAGCGCCGGGCGACCAGCGGGCATGGTTCTCCCAGCTTTTCGGGATGAGTGAACATATCAGTTTTAATCTGGCCGCCGCTGGATATAATGTGGCAAAATACGTACCTTACGGTCCGGTCAGATTCGTACTTCCCTACCTGATGCGCCGGGTGGAAGAGAATACTTCCGTAAAAGGACAGACCGGCAGGGAGTTGTCACTGATCAAAAAAGAGATCGAACGCAGGAAGGCCGATGCAGATAGATAACCAGAGAAATACCTACCGGATCTGGCTTTCCAGGCTGGTGTTGACCATTGTCTTTACCCTGGCCATCCTGGTGATCATGTTCCTCCCCTGGTTCGATCTACCCGACAGTACTGTCAACAAATACCACCTGATCATCCTCCTTGCCCTGATCTACATCATCATCAATCTTTATAATTACCTCCGCAGGCCATACTTTGTCTCCTACAGCGACCAGAGTGAGATGATCGTAGTCCGCTACTACCCGCTGAGCCTTTTCACCAGCCGGAAGCACTCCATCGAGATCCCCAAACAACAGCTGATCGGTTACGAACTGCATTCCTTTCTGTTCGGTACCCAGCAAAGGCTCGTACTGATCCAGCACTTCCGGAACAGGACGGCCAAATACCCTCCCATCAGTCTTTCGGCCATGGACCGGGAAGACCGCGAGCGGATGCTGCAGTCGCTGGACCGTTATTCGCGATAAAGAGGGTGGTCAACACATCTACCCTAAAAACATCATGCCCGGTCTCGATCATCCTGACCTTCCTTACCTGGTGGCTCTGATACTGGCCCCCTTCGTTGGTCCTGTAACTGCCCGCATATTGCTGGAAAAATCGGGTACGGCCCGATCGGTATTTCAGGAGAAGCCCGAGATCCTTCAAAAACTGGAGGGGGTTCATTCTCATCAAATAAAGTCTTTAAACCAGTCCTCTCTGATGAAAAAGGCGGAGAGGGAAATGAAATTCATGGAACGGCACCGGATCAGGGCCATCGGATATAGGGAACCGGAATATCCCGTCAGCCTCGGGGAGTGCCCGGACAGTCCGGTACTTCTTTTCACAGTTGGAAATAAAGGGCTGCACAGCCGGAGGATGATCAGTGTGGTGGGAACCCGCAGGGCCACTTCATACGGCAGGGACCTGTGCCAGGAGATCATTGGGGATCTGTCGGTTATGCTCGATGATCTGAGCATTGTCAGCGGTCTGGCCTATGGTATCGATGTGATTGCCCACCGGGCCGCATTGAACCACGGGATCCCTACCGTGGCGGTACTCGGACATGGTTTCTCGACTATTTACCCCCCGTCTCATCGCGCCGATGCCCAGAAAATCGCCCATGAAGGTAGTCTGATCACCGACTTTCCATCCACCATGGGCCCGGAGCGCAATAATTTCCTCAGAAGGAACCGGATCATTGCCGGGTTGTCCTCTGCTACCCTGGTGGTTGAATCCGCACTCAGGGGAGGAGCCCTGATAACAGCCCGAATCGCTCTTTCCTACGGCAGGGACGTACTGGCTGTCCCCGGGCGCACCATTGATGAGAGGTCGAAAGGATGCAACAATCTCATTATGGAAAGCCACGCCGGTCTGGTTCGTTCGGCAGAGGATGTACTCTACCATCTGAACTGGAGCGGAGAGAGGCCGGCAACCGCCGGGCAAGAAGCCACTCCCGCTTCGCTCTCCGATACGGAGAAAAGACTCCTGCTCGAGATCGCCCGGTCTCCGGGTATCGATCCTTCCGCACTCACCAGACTTACACGAATCCCCATTCAAGAGGTGCTTTCCAGCCTCCTTGAACTGGAACTGCAACAATGGATACTGATGGAACCCGGCAACTGCTTCCATCTTAAGAAATCCCTTCCGGATTTCTGATTTGTGTTATAGGGCACTGTTTAATGGCATGAAAATCAAATGATCTCAGAGATATTCAGAGGTGGAAATAGTTATAGTTTTACGGTAAGTTGAACCATTAAACCCAGATTATGGATCCCAAAGTTGAACAATTCATGGCGCGGATCAGGGCAAAAAATCCGGCCGAAGCAGAGTTTCACCAGGCAGTCCAGGAAGTGGCTGAATCTCTCATTCCCTTTATCGAAGAGAATCCGCGGTACAAACATGCCAAGATACTGGAGCGGATCGCAGAACCTGAAAGGGTAGTGGTATTCAGGGTACCATGGATTAATGACAAAGGCGAGGTGGAGATCAACAGGGGTTTCAGGATTGAGATGAATTCTGCCATCGGTCCCTATAAAGGGGGATTGCGGTTCCATCCGACCGTGAATCTGGGGATTCTAAAATTCCTGGCATTCGAACAGGTGTTCAAGAACAGCCTCACCACTCTGCCCATGGGGGGCGGCAAGGGAGGATCCGATTTTGATCCCAAGGGAAAATCCGACAACGAGGTCATGCGTTTCTGCCAGAGTTTTATGACCGAGCTGTGCAGGCATATAGGTCCCAATACGGATGTGCCGGCAGGCGACATCGGGGTAGGCGGACGAGAGATCGGATTCATGTTCGGGCAGTATAAACGGATCCGCAATGAATTCACCGGGGTACTCACCGGCAAAGGACTTCAGTGGGGAGGCAGCCTGATCAGACCCGAAGCGACCGGATACGGCGCGGTATACTTTGCCCAGGAAATGCTGAAAACCAAGGGAGATTCGCTGGTGGGTAAAATTGCCGCAGTGTCGGGTTCGGGCAATGTGGCACAGTTCACTGTACAGAAGCTCACCGAACTGGGAGGTAAAGCAGTGACGCTTTCCGATTCAGGCGGATCTATCTATGATCCCGACGGGATCGATAAGGAGAAACTCCACTGGGTGATGGAACTGAAGAACATCCGCAGAGGCAGGATCAGGGAGTATGCCGATAAATTCGGATGCGAGTATTTCGAAGGGAAGAGACCCTGGAGTATAAAATGTGATGTCGCTTTTCCGTCGGCCACCGAGAATGAGATCCAGAAGGAGGATGCGGAAACACTCATTAAAAACGGATGCAAGGTGATCAGTGAAGGTGCCAATATGCCTTCCACCCCCGACGCAGTGGAGACTTTCCTGCACGCCAGGATACTCTACGGTCCGGGAAAGGCTGCCAATGCAGGAGGAGTGGCTGTGTCGGGGCTTGAAATGACCCAGAACAGCATGCGGCTGCCATGGTCTAGAGAAGAGGTGGATAACCGGTTGCAAACCATCATGAAGAATATCCACCAGACCTGCGTGGATTTCGGCACTGAGTCCAACGGCCATGTGAATTATGTCAACGGAGCCAATATCGGCGGATTCGTTAAGGTGGCCGATGCTATGATCGCACAGGGGGTGGTTTGATCTCGTACACCCGCTCCCTTGACAGCTCTAAAAGAAAAACGGCATCGAACTCCGATTCGATCTGCCAGTTAGTGATCTGGTTAAAGATATTGAAGCTGGCCGGGGTGTCGAATCCGTCCACCACGATGAGAAGCCATATCTGGAGGAGATTCTTCCGGCGGTAGAGGTAAAGTTTCTCCTCCTTCATCGTTATAACCTCCGTCAGAGCCTCTTTTCTCAATTCGGGTGAATGCAGCTGGCCCTGCCGGTCGTGATACTGCTGTCTGGTCAGCCGGGTGACCTCCACTCCCCACTTTTTCTTCCGTTCTTCGCGGATGATGAAATCGGGCGATTCCGAGGGTATGATCCGACCTTCGGGCATCTGCGGGCTGAGCGTCGAAAACAGGTCCAGGTAACCTCGTTCCTCTTTTTTCTGTTCAGATATTTTCCCCATCTTCGCACAGGCCAAGATAGGAATAATCTTACCGATGCTCACCGATACGCACACCCATATCTACCTGGAGCAGTTTAAGGATGACCGGGAGGCCATGATCGGGCGGGCCCGGGAAGCCGGTATCGGGCGGATGTTCCTTCCCAACATTGATTCGGGAACACTCGAACCGGTTTTCAGGCTCTCCGAACAGTACCGGGGGATCTGTTTCCCCATGGCAGGTCTTCACCCCACCTCCGTGAAATCTGATTACCGCGCTCAGCTGCGCCGGCTGGAAAAAGCTCTGGAGCGAGAGGAGGTAATCGCCATCGGAGAGACGGGGATCGACCTGTACTGGGACACCACCTTCATGCGGGAACAGAAAGATGCATTCAGGATTCAGATCGGCTGGGCGGCCGGCCTGGGGATTCCTGTGGTGATCCATGCCAGAAACTCATTCCGGGAGATCTTTGAAGTGCTCGATGAATCGGACACAAAAGATCTGACGGGAGTCTTTCACAGTTTTACAGGTAATCGTGAAGAACTGGAAAAGGCTCTCTCATATAATTTTATGATCGGGATCAACGGGATCGTTACCTTCAAGAACTCTGGTCTCTCACAGATCGTGGCATCCATTCCTCCCGACCGTCTTCTTCTGGAGACCGATGCACCCTTTCTGGCTCCGGTGCCTTTCAGGGGCAAACGCAACGAGCCCGGTTACCTGGTGAAGATTGCCGGCCGAGTGGGAGAAATTTATAACTTGAGCCTGGAAGAGGTAGGCAGCGTCACCTCCGCCAATGCCAGCAGACTATTCTCCCGGAGCGTTAAAGATGAACAGTGACCGCAGTTCCATATTGATCATCTACACCGGTGGCACCATCGGGATGCTAAAAGATCCCCTCAGCGGATCACTGAAGCCGATCAATTTCCAGAAGATCATGAAACAGATCCCGGAAATAAGGGATCTTGGCTTTCACATCGATGCAGTCAGCTTCGATCCTCCCATTGATTCTTCCGACATCAATCCGGACACCTGGATCAGGCTGGCAAAGATCATTGAACAGAGATACAAGGAATTTGACGGTTTTGTGATCCTCCATGGTACCGATACCATGGCTTATTCCGCTTCGGCCCTCAGTTTCATGCTTGAAAATCTCTCCAAGCCGGTGATTTTTACCGGTGCTCAGCTGCCTATTGGCGCTGTCAGGACCGATGGAAAGGAGAACCTGATCACCTCCATGCTGATCGCGGGAGCCAAAGAGTATGGCAAACCGGTGATCCCCGAAGTCTGCATCTATTTCGAAAGTAAGCTCTCCAGGGGAAACCGGACCACCAAAGTGAATGCCGAACACTTCAACGCTTTTCAGTCGGCCAATTATCCTTACCTGGCCAAAGCGGGTGTTCATATGGTGTATAACAGGGAATTTGTAAGGTACCCCGGTCGATTCCGTAAACTGATCGTACATAAGAAACTGGAGACCCATATTGCGATCCTCAGGTTGTTTCCGGGAATGACTCCTGAGTATTTGGATGCAATCCTTGGCTACAGCCAGATGAAAGCATTGATTCTGGAGACTTACGGTGCGGGAAACGCCCCCACCGGATACTGGTTCCTGAAGCGAATCAAGCAGGCGGTGGACAGGGGAGTGATCCTTCTGGATGTCACCCAGTGCAGCCGGGGCAGCGTGGAGATGGGAAGGTACGAGACCAGCAGACATCTTTTAAAGGCGGGCGTGGTCAGTGGTTATGACATCACTACCGAAGCGGCCACCACCAAACTCATGGTACTGATGGCCCGGGACCTGAAGCCAGACGAGGTTAAAATGCTTTTAAATAAATCGCTTAAGGGAGAAATCACCCTGCCGTGAGTGCTTGTATTAATATTTTTTTGTATTTTTCGCCGCGAAATTCTGCTGGCTCAAGCAGTTAGTATGTTCGGAAAATAGTTCTTTCAAAAATCTGGAGATTAGCGGGTTCGAAAAGAAATGGCTGCAACCCGGCAATATGACAATAATAACCGGAGAGGTGCAGGAGTGGCTGAACTGGCACGCCTGGAAAGCGTGTGTACCCCTAAAGGGTACCGAGGGTTCGAATCCCTCTCTCTCCGCAAGAGTGAGAAGGCGAAGAAAAGCGTTCTTTAAATAGTTGGAGCAGAGGGTTCGAACCGAGCCCGGAGGGCGAGCTCATGAGCAACCGAAGGTTGCGAATAATCCCTCTCTCTCCGCAAGAGTGAGAAGGCGAAGAAAAGCGTTCTTTAAATAGTTGGAGCAGAGGGTTCGAACCGAGCCCGGAGGGCGAGCTCATGAGCAACCATAGGTTGCGAATAATCCCTCTCTCTCCGCAGAAGTTTCACAGTAATATTGAAGGAAGGTTGCCTTTGTAAAAAAAATCACGTTAAATTTATAAAGTAAAACAAACAAACAACACCATGAAAAAAGTATTTGCATTGATAGCCGTATTCGGGATGCTTGCGATGGGAGCATCGATCTTTGCGCAGGATGAAACCACCGAAGCACCTGCAGGCGAAGATACCACAATGGTTGCTGAAGAAGCGGCTGAAACCCCGGTGGCCACCGGAATGCCTGCCCCCGCCGAAGAAAGCGATGAAGGACGTGGTCTTTCAGTGTTGCATACCACATTGAAGACCAAATTCATCGAGGGAGGTGCCGGCTTTATGGGTGCTGTGCTCCTGACACTCATCTTCGGACTGGCACTGGCATTTGAGCGGGTCATCTACCTGAACCTGGCCTCTACCAACACTGATAAGCTGCTCTCTGCTGTCGAACAAGCCCTGAACGAGGGCGGTGTCGAAGCGGCCAAAGAGGTTTGCCGCAATACCCGAGGACCGGTGGCCAGCATTTTCTACCAGGGTCTCGACCGTGTGGAAGAGGGTATCGATGTGGTGGAAAAATCTGTGGTATCTTACGGTAGTGTGCAGATGGGACTGCTGGAGAAAAACCTTTCCTGGATTTCTCTTTTCATCGCCATCGCTCCGATGCTCGGGTTTATGGGAACAGTGATCGGTATGATCGAAGCCTTTGACCGGATCCAGCAGCAGGGTGACATTTCGCCCACTGTGGTGGCCGGTGGTATCAAGATTGCTCTTATCACCACTGTGACCGGTCTGCTTGTGGCTATTATCCTCCAGATCTTCTACAATTACCTCGTGTCTCAGATCGATAATATTGTCAATAAGATGGAAGATGCTTCTATCACGCTCGTGGACATGCTGGTAAAACAAAATCTTAAAAAATAGAAAGCTATGGCTTTTTCAAGAGTAACTAGAATAATCCTCTATATCGTCGCAGGTATCTCGGTCCTGGTGGTGCTCTTTTTCTACGTGGGCCCGAGGACCGTCGATTACGACTCAGTCGAGCAGCGCGTGGAGGAGGCGCTGAACCCGCCTGACATCACTCCGGCACCTGCGGCAGCTGTTGCGGATACCACCGAACAGGACACCGCAGTGGTAGATCAGGATACCGTTGTAGCGGGTGCAGCTGATGAAGATCTACCCCTGGAAGAAGAAGCCACCTCTGTGTTCGGAACCTCGCAGGTTGTGGATACTGAAGGAACAGATCTCAGAGAAGTGCTTTCCGGATATGAATATCTGGTATATTACCGGACCGACATTGCTCTCATCTGGGGTTACATCCTTGTTCTTTTGACCCTGCTGGCCTCCATCATTTTCCCGCTGATCTCAGTGCTGTCCAACCCCCGCGCCCTGATCAGACTGGTGGCTGTGCTGGTTGGTGCAGCGGTTCTGGTCATCATATCCTATCTTGTTTCATCAGACAGACCGATCGATATTATCGGGTACACGGGTACCGATAACAGGGACCCCGCCACTCTGAAAATGATCGACACTGTGCTGTTCGTGACTTATATGCTGTTTGGACTGGCACTGGCATCAATTTTGTTCGCAATTGTCTCCAGACCATTTAAGTAAATAACTTTGAAAAATTACAGATAACCGATGGCAAGAGAAACACCGGAAGTAAATGGAGGATCACTGGCAGACATTGCCTTCCTCCTGTTGATATTCTTTCTGGTTACCACTACGATGGATATCGACACGGGCATCACCAGACTTCTTCCCCCGGAACCAGAAGAGGACCAGGAGACGGAGATCCAGGTGAACAGGCGCAATGTGTTAGTGGTGCTTCTCAACCGAAGCGATCGACTGATGGTAGGTGGGGAAGAGATGGATCGCCTGGAACTTAAGGCCAAGACCATCGAATTCTTTACCAATCCTGCGGACGATCCGAATCTGCCCGAAATGGAGACTCAGGAAATCGAGTTTCCCCCGGGTAGTTCATCGCTGCTTCCGCCAGATGGCGTTTGGCGCGGCAGGGTCTCCAAGGGTGTCATCTCGCTTCAGAATGACCGCTCCACCACTTACGGGAAGTATCTGCAGGTACAAAACGAACTGGTGGCAGCCGTCAATGAACTGAGGAATGAGTTTTGTAATCTCTATTTTGGGATGGACTATGATGAACTCAATACTGCTAATCCCACGGAGGAACAGATTTACGAGGGGATCCGGGATATTTATAAAATGAATATCTCCGAATCTGAACCCAAAAACATAGGAGGGCTCGACTAATGGCGAAATTCCAAAGAAAGAAAGGGAAAGGCTCCCAGAGGATCAATACCGCCTCACTTCCTGACATTGTGTTCATGTTGTTGTTCTTTTTCATGGTGGCAACCACAATGAGGGAAACCGAGGTCCAGGTCAGGGTGACCGTTCCCGAGGCCACCGAGGTAAAGAAGCTGGAGAAAAAGTCCCTTGTCAGCTATATTTATATCGGTCGCCCTGTAGCACACGTGGCCCGGATGTACGGCACCGAGCCCCTGGTTCAGCTGAATGACAAACTGGTTAGCGAGGAAGGAATCCCCTATGAATCGATTCAGGACTTTGTGTTGTTCGAAAGGGAAAAACTGCCCGAGGCAGACAAAAACCGGATGACCATGTCCCTGCGTATCGACCAGAATATTCCGATGGGTAAAGTCGATGATGTGAAGCAGGCTCTACGAAGGGCAAAAGCACTGATTATCAACTATTCTGCCCGGAAAGAATACAGAGATCAGGGTCGGCAGCGTTAACCTAGTCCGGTACCGGATAACCATCACAGAATAAGCCGTCTCATCAGTGATTGATGAGACGGTTTTTTATTATGCAATTGCCGAGGACCGTTTTCTGGTTTTCGGGGTCCCGTTTTCCGGTTTCACGGAGTAACAGAAATGTTTCGGAAGTAACATTCCTGCAACCTCGTGAAATGCCAAAAAGGGAATGCCCAAAAGAAATTGTGGGCGCTCGGGGTATTGTCTCGTTGCTGAAATTCTCGCAATGCTTGAATTGTAGGCAACTCAACAAAACCCCTTCGCAAGCCATGCAGAGGCGAAGGCGAAAAAACGTTTCGCAGCTGACCCCTCCTGGCGAAGGATTGTTTCGCAATGCGCCTACAATTCGAAGAATTTCAGTTAGCGAGAAAACATTCTGAGCGCCCGGATCTTAGCGGTGGTTGCGGCTTATCCCGGGCCGGCGGGCTTACTGCTCGTAAAGTGCTGCGTAGATCTGGTCCACCATATCCTGGAAGGTCTCCGGGTTGTCGAAAATGGACCGCTTATTCAGGAAACGCTCGGTATGGTAGAACAGCTTGGTCTTGTCAAATCCGGTGAAGTCCTCCACCTTGCTGTGAAAATAGAGCTCACTGATATTTTTATCATAGAGCTTCTTGACTGAATTCCCCAGACCGAACAGCAGGTAGTATTTCGAAATGGTTTTGGCGGGATTTTCATAGTCGCAGAAGATTTTATCCATGTAGGTGCCGTTCTCATAGATCACCACCTCCCTGACAAATCCTTCGTAGGTATAGAAGATCCATTCTCCGTGGCGCTGCCGGGTTTTTTTGAATCCCTGGTACTTGATGGTTCCGTCGTTATACAACTCCATTTCGGGGATGTAAAATTTCCCGCTGGGCGCCTTAACCTTCCCATTGACCAGTTCCCTGTCCTCGATCCCGAAATAGGTCAGGTAGGGCATTTCGGCTATGATCTCCTCCGGTCTTGAGGTGTCCTCGACTTTTTCAAAATGTGCTCCTGCGAAAACCTCTTCGGCCGATTCGATCAACAGCTCCTGTTCGTAGATTCCGTCTTCATAAGCCTTTCTGTCCCTGAGCTTTGTGATCAGTATACCCATATCCACCAGCAGTATCGGATTGAGTTCTGAAAGGGTCATGGAGGTAATGATCATCTCCTTCTCGTTCCGGTAGATACAACTGTTCAGTTTATCGTGGTAGAGGATCCGCAGGTTCTTGAAGTCCTTGAACCATTTCTGTCCCTTGGTCTGATTCCGCTCCCTTCCATAAAGCAGAGTGATCCTGACGTTCCTCTGATCTGCCTGCTGAAATCTCAGAATGACACTCTCATGAAGCTTCAGATCGGGACAGAAGAATACGATCTCGCCCGTAGCTTCAGAGATGAGCCGGTCGATCTGGTATGATGCACCCACGGAGGAAAGGAATTCGGCAGCCATGAAATCGTTGCAGTTGTACGCGTTCTTACTCGAGTTGGTTTCGCACCTGATTCTGTGTACTGAAAATATGGAAAAAAGTTGCTCTTTCTTTAAGGAAATATCAACAGCACAGTCCGATTTCACACCGGGCATGCTGAATCACTCATTGGAAATCCGCCAGGCTGAATCCATGATCGACGACAGCCTCTCATTCTGGCACGGTTTTTAGAGGCTCCTTCCGCATGAAATCAGACAGCGACTCCAATATCCTGGGGGGAGCCTCGGGACTCTACACAGACAGGTACGAACTGACCATGGCACAGGGCTATTTCCTGCAGGGGATGCAGGAAGTCCCGGCCACCTTCGATTACTTTTTCCGGAAGTTTCCTTTCGACGGGGGATACGTGATCTTCTCCGGGCTCGGGGAGATTTTGCAATACCTGGAATCCTTCCGGTTCAATGAAGCGTCGCTCTCTTATCTGGAAAAGCAGGGATTCGATCGCAGCTTCGTCGGCTGGCTGAAAGATTTCCGCTTCCGGGGAGACCTGTATGCCGTACCGGAAGGGGAGGTGGTCTTTCCATATGAGCCCTGCATAAGGGTGGAGGGGAGGATGCCGGAGGTTCAGCTGGTGGAAACCCTCTTGCTGAACACCGTTAACTTCTCATCCCTTACGGCTACCAAGGCTGCAAGAATGAGACAGGAAGCAGGAGACAGGACCCTGATGGAATTCGGTCTCCGCCGGGCACAGGGACTGGGGGGAATTATGGCCAGCAAGGCATCTGTCCACGGCGGATTCGACAGCACCTCCAACGAATACAGTGCATTCAGATTCGGACTGGAAGCCACGGGCACTATGGCGCACTCATGGATCCAGGCTTTCGGGAGCGAGCTGGAGGCATTCAGGGCCTTCGCAAGGTTCTTTCCTGACCGCTGCATTTTGCTGGTGGATACATACGATACCCTTCAGAGCGGGATTCCCAATGCCATCCGGGTGGCCCATGAACTTGTGGAAAAAGGTCATCAACTGGTGGGGATCAGACTCGACAGCGGGGATCTGGCCTATCTGAGCAAGCGGGCCAGGGAGATGCTGGATTCCGAAGGATTGAGTGAAGTGAAAATCGTTGCCTCCAATCAGCTGGATGAGCATGTGATCCACAGCCTGATCAACCAGGATGCCCCGGTGGATGTCTTCGGGATCGGGACTGCCATCTCCACCGGCAAAGATGCAGGAGCCCTCGACGGAGTGTATAAACTGACCGAAATTGATGGCTCCCCTACCCTGAAAAGGTCGGAAAACATTCAGAAGATCACCCTTCCCGGAAAGAAAGAGATTTACCGTTTCAGTGATAAAGAGGGGATATTCAGGGCCGATGGCATCCAGTTAACCGGTGAGTCCGGCACCAAAAAAATCTATCATCCGTTCGAAACCGAAAAATCGACCAGGGTGGACCGTCTCAGGGGAGAGAAGCTGACAAGGCTGGTGATGGAGGATGGCGAGATAAAGCAATCTCCCGGTCATCCCCATGAGATCAGGGATTATGTGCGGGAGAGGCTTTTACAACTGCCGGAAGAGCACAAAAGGATCCTGAACCCGCATCCCTATAAGGTAGGGATCAGTGAGAAACTGCTCCGACTGAGAGAGCAACTCCTGGAAAGCGAATATGAGCATAAAATTCAGTAAATTTGATGTGGATAAGATCTCCTGAAGATATTTGCTCACTAAAAGCCACCTATGGAAAAAAAAGCCCAGAGGATCAGATTAGGGGTCTTTGTTTTCATCGCAACTGCCGCACTCACCCTGCTTATTGTATATTTTGCAGCCAATCAGTTATTTGAAAAGACCGATGTATACTATATTAACTACCAGGACGTATCGGTGAGCGGACTGGAAGTGGGCAGCCCGGTGGAGTATCTCGGTATCCGTATCGGAACGATCTCCAATATCTCCATCAATCCCCGGGACATCAATTCCATCATTGTTGAACTATCGGTCACACCCGGGACGCCCATCAAGGAGGATGCCCGCGCCGATATCGTTACCATGGGGATCACCGGTCTCAAAGCCATCGAGATCAGAGGGGGAACCAACGAGGCAGAATCGCTGCAAAGCGGCGATTATATCAATGCCGGCAGTTCCACCACTGAAGAGATCACCGGCAGGGCGAATGTGATCGCTGAAAAAGTAGAACAGGTGATCAATAATCTCCAGTCCTTCACCGAACCCGATAACCTGGGGAAGGTCACCACCGCCGTCGACAATATCAACCTGCTGTCCGAAAAGTTAACAGGAACGGTAGGGATGGTGGACTCAATTGTCAGGGAGAACCGGACAGAGATCAGGACTACCTTCGGCAACGCCAGCCAGATCACCGAGCAGCTGAATGAGACCAGTCTGATCCTGGATGAAACAGTTAAGGAAATCAGGCAGGTCATCACCGGGGACACCCTCCAGCGGATCCTGGGCAATGCTCATGATATTACCGTACAGTTAAGGGAAAGTGATCTGAAAAAGCTGATCGGACAGTTGGTTGATGTCACCGAACAGACCCGGGTACTGTTAACCAAGATCGATCAGGAACTGGAAGTCAACAGTGAGGAATTCAATGAGAGCGTCCGGCTGTTGAGGGTGATCCTCACCAACCTGGAGGAGACTTCCAACAAGATCAGTTCCGATCCCTCCATTCTGATCAGGGGGCAGGGAGAAAAAGATATACCGGATGACCGACTACGTTAGCAAACATTGAACCATGAGATCGAATGTACGACCCATTAAGTGGAGATCCAGCGCATTATTCATTTCCCTGATATTCCCGCTTCTGGCGGGTGGATGCATTTCCAGTAAGACAGTCCTGAACAGGTATTACCTGATCGAGTTGGAGGAGCCTGGCCCTTTCGTTGAAGAGAATGAAGAGAACCGCACTCCCCTGATCGATATGACCTGCGAGATCGCAGAGATCGAGGTCAGTTCGCTGATCGACCGCAGCCAGATCATCAACCGTTCCCGCTCCCATGAGATCACCTATTATCAGAGTCATTTGTGGGCCACCAGGCCATCCGTGGCATTTGCAGATATCATACTCCGGCAGATCGATGCTTCAGGCCTGTTCCGCGAAGTCTCGGACCGCTACAGCAGGACCCTGCCCGATCTCCGGCTCAGTTCGGCCATCAGGCAACTGGAGGTCGTTGAAGATGACGGAGAATTCATGGCCCACCTTTCCATGGAATTTTCGCTGGTCCGGACCCGGGACCACCAGGTGATGGTCAAACAAGGTTTCGACCGGACAGAACCGCTCGAAAAGCGCGACCTCAACCTGTTTGCTCAGAAGATCAGCCAGATCCTCTCGGATGAGTTGAATCTCCTGATCGCCATCCTGAAGGAAGAGGCACCGGATATCCAGGAAACCTCCGATGACAGTGATTGATCTAAGGGGCGATACTCTCCGTATCAGAGGCCCCCTCACATGGAGGGAGGCCAGTTTCCTTATGAGGCAGTTCGGCCGGCAGATGAAAAAATACAACGGTTCCTCGGTCGAATTCAGGCTGGATGAGGTGGAAACCTTCGACACGGCAGGTGCAGCAGCCCTGCGGAAGTGCATGGAGCAGCTGGAAGAGCGGCAGATCGAAGTCAGGCGTTCCGGGTTCTCCGGTGAACTGGAACAAATGCTGGATCTGATCGGTAGTTCGGGCCAAGTGAAGAGTGGCGCGAAACGGAAAACCGGCTTTTTCGAACGGATCGGCCGGTCCACCTCCCATGTTTTCCGGGAATACATCACCAGCTACGTCTCCCTGGCCTCCGAAATCACCTACTGGTCGGCAGCCGACCTGTTCCGGAGAGGCTCCCGGAGAAAGGGCGAAGTGGCGAATCAATCCGTCCTGATGGGAGTGAATGCCTCCTTCATTGTGGGGGCCATGGCGTTTATCATCGGTCTGGTGCTGGCATTGCAATCCTCCGCCCAACTCCGGATGTTCGGGGCTAATATATTCATCGTCGATCTGACGGTGATCGCCATGATGAGTGAGATGGGGCCTCTGATCACCGCCATTCTGGTGGCAGGAAGGAGCGGTTCATCCATTGCCGCCGAGATCGCCACCATGAAAGTGACTTCGGAAACCGATGCGCTGACCACAATGGGGATGAGGCCTTTGCGATTTGTGGTGGTTCCCAAACTTTATGCCGGGATGATCACCATGCCGTTTCTGGTGATCATCGCCGATATCATGGGTATCCTGGGCGGCATGGTGATCGCCACCGTGAATCTGGATATCTCTCCCCAGGTATTTATTAACCGGATGCGGGAAACCCTCTATCTGAGAGACATCATCTACGGCATCATTAAAAGCGGAGTGTTTGCCTATATTATCGTGATCACCGGAAGTTATTACGGCTTCAGGGTCACCAAGGGGCCCGCCGGAGTGGGGAAAGTCACCACTCAGGCAGTGGTGGTGGCCATTGCGCTGGTCATTGTGGCCGATAGTATCATGGGATTATTGTTTTACTGATTAGCCCGGTAAAGACAAAAAAACAAACGATCGCAGGATAGGCGAACGAAGGAAAGTTATAAATGGAAAGATGAGCACGGGGAAACGTAATGATACGGTCATACGGGTCGACGGGCTGTCGGCGGCATTCAACGGCACGCCGGTGCTGAAAGATATCCGTTTCCATGTGTCGGAGGGGGAGATTCTGACGATCTTGGGAGGCAGCGGCTCGGGAAAGACCACCCTTATGAAACATCTGGTGGGGCTTTATGAATCTCCTATAGAGGCAGTTTCGGTCTATGGCAAAAACCCTTCCCGCCTGAAAGACCGTGAAGAGCGGTCATTCTACCATCAGATCGGGGTTTTGTACCAGAACGGGGCGCTGCTCAATTCCATGAAAGTGGGTGAGAACATCGGCCTTCCGCTGGAACAGAATACCAAACTTCCTCCATCGGTGATCAGCCGCATCGTTCACTGGAAACTGGATCTGGTCGGACTGGGGCCGGAGGTTTACCATCAGTTTCCTTCCGAATTGAGCGGCGGGATGTTAAAACGCGCCGCACTGGCACGTTCCATTGTGATGGATCCTCCGTTGCTGTTTTGCGATGAGCCCGGAGCGGGACTCGATCCTGTCACTCTTGCCAGGCTCGATAATCTGATCATGGAGCTGAGCAGACAGTTCGGGATCACTGTGGTGCTGGTGACACATGAGGTGACCAGCATTTTGCGCCTGGCCGACCGGGTTTTGTTCCTGGATCAGGGAGAACAGATTTTTGAAGGCACTCTTGAAGAAGCACACCGCTCTTCCCGGCCTGCCCTGCAGGAATTTTTCACCATCGGGACAGGCCATCAGCTGAAGTAGAGAAATCAGCTGAAAGAGAAGAATCAGCTGGAGTAGATAAAATCAGGTGAAGTAGATAATCTTTGCCTTGATGTCGTTGTCATTCAACATGGCCCTCAGCTCGGGGAGTTTCTCCTCGGGGGTGACTATGTTCAGCTCTCCGTTATTTTTACTGGAGTAAAGAGAAAAAAGCTTCCATTTATCCACTTCATACTGCTTATCCATCTCCACTTCGTAGATCTCAGTCCCTTCAGAGCTGGTGAGCATCACATCGGGAATATAGCCTTTGTCGCTGTCACCCTTGGGACTGATGGTTTCGGGTCGTTCATATCCTTCAACAACACTGGTCCTGATTTCCACATCGTTGAATTCACTCTCCACCTTTTCAATAATGGCCTGTACTACGATTTTTTTACTTACCATTTTTATCAATTATTTGAGTGATAAACTAAAACCGGTCGGTCGGTCTCTTCAATCAGTTTCTCCGTGGAACTGGGGTGAAAGATCCGGTCGAAGAAACCCTTGTTCTCTTTAAGTATGACGATCAGGTCGGCTTCAACGATCGAGGCGAATCCGTTCAGAAGCTCGATCATCTCCTCTCCCTCCTTTTCTACAAGCGCCTTGACACTGATTTTCTCATATTCTGTTTCCCTTTCCAACATCTTCTGAAAACCGGCCCTCCGTATTTTCAGTTCAAAATCGGCATTGTGTGTAATATGGAGTGCATGAATATGGGGAGAAAAGCCGGATGTCAGATCGACCAGCCTTTTCAGGGTATCCATATCCTCCTCCTGATAATCTGTTGCATAAATGATCTGTTCAAGAGTCCTGTATCTGCTATTTTCCGGAATGATCCAGACGGGACAATCGGCCTTCCGGACCACCTCTTTGACAAAAGTATCCTTTACCAGAAAGCTGTCGAATCCGGTACTTCCCAGCATAATCATCTGGGCCCGATCCGAATCAACGAACTCCCCGATGATCTGATTTTCATTGCCGATCCGCGTGAGCACTTCCACCGGAATCCCGGAAGGTAACTTCGAGAGGCTCTCCTTTACCTGTTCGTTTAAGGCTCTTTGAGCATCTTCGTTTTTCACCTCGAGGCTCTCCTGCAGCCTCGCATAAGCCACTCCCGATAGATCAGGAGTGCCCAGCGGATAGTTTACCGGGTTCTCTATATGAAGGATTTTCACATCCATCTTCATATCATATGCCAGGCCCAGGGAGTAACCGATTAGTGCTTCTGATTCAGCAGGGTCCCGGATCAGTGTTAAAAGTGTGCTCATCTGTAGTTCATGTCTGGTTGCAGCTGCATCGTGCAATAGCCATACCAATATTTAAAAAACGCGGTCTCTTCCACGGAAGCCTTTTGATTATAAGCCCTTCAAACTTCTGATCCTGCCACTGAAATACCATTAACCGGATGGCCAGGGTGTGGAAAGAACGGAGCCGGTTGTGGAGAAAGCACCACAAATCCGGAAGATTATATGAACAATTCACTCCCCTAAAGCCTTTATTATAAAGGGAGTCCCATTCAGCCGCCCTTTAAGGAACGGTTTTTTCTCCATAAGGAGCAGCGATGTAATTTTTCTAAAACCATATATCTACCGATGAAAAAATTAGCCATTCTGGGAGTATCCCTGGCGGTACTCCTGACAGCATGCAAAACAAGACAGACCGACGACGAGAACATTCAGAGACTGCTGGACCGGCAGAGCGAGATCCAGGAAGACCAGGAGGAGACCCTGGAGGAGATGGAGGGTCTGAAGGACTCTCTTACCCGGCAGAGACAATCCCTTTTGCAGCAGAGATCATCCAAGGACCGGCAGATCCAGCAACTGGAAAGGGATCAGGAATTCCTGGCAGAGCAATTGAAAGAGGAGGAGGCGAAGGCGGTCTCTTCCCGTAAAGGTGAGCTGGAAGAACGAATCGAGGAATATAAAGACTCCATCGCCGGTGTCAAGCAGGAACTGTTCGCACTGAACACGCAGTTGGATTCCGTGGAGAAAAACCTGAACTTTTATCAGATACAGGAACAGCAGACCGAGCAGACCCTGAAATCGGGAATCGAAGAGATCGATCAGCGCATGTCGAGCAGGGAAAACCGGAAGCAGCAGGAAATTCAGAATATCGGATTGCTGAATAAAAGAATCCTGGTGGCGGATAAAAAGGTGGAAGCCTTTGAGCTGGAAAGGGAGATGTATCAGGATGAGCTGAATGAATTACTCCGGACGGGTGCTCCGGAAGAGGAGCTGGAACCATACCGTGAAACGATCGCCAGGCTTGACAGTACCATCGAAGCGGAAGAGGACCATATCCGGAACATGGAACTGGAGATCCAGCAGGCCGAGGATTATATAAGAGACACCGATGCCCTGATGGAGGAGCTTCAGGCGCAGGTAAAGCAGGAGTACGACAGGAAAGCGATCATAGAGCAGTTCATCTCCTCGGAAAAGGAGCGGCTGAAAAATGAACTGGAGCAACTGCAGTCTCAACGCCAGCAGCTCCTGGATGAACAATCGGATATCTCCTCCAGTCTGAATATGACCGAACAGCAGATGGCCAGGCTCGACAGGGACCTGGAACTGATCCGGAACCGGGAGATGAGTGAGATCCTGGAGATGCAGGCAGAGATCGAACAGGCCGAAGCCTCTCTTGCAGAGGAGGAGGCGGAAATGCGCGAGGGATCTGCCGGAGTGGAGGGTCCCGTACTTCCTTCAGGAACCGACACGACCCGCGATGAACTGGATGACCTGCTCGAGCTCTCCTATGAACTCGATTCACTGAACCGGTCGATCCAGGAGGAGAAGGCTGCCATTGCCAGGACACGCATGGACCTTGCGGAAAGGCGTGCGGAAGCAGCAGCCGAAAGAGCGCGGTTAAGCAGGACCGTCGGAATCACCGTAGCCATTGTAGTCGTCCTGGGAATTGCACTCCTGGCACTCTTCTACTACCTGGGGCGCAGGTCCAGAAAATCTTAAAATCTTTAAATTCATAAAACGATGACTGAAGAAAAAGACAAAGTTCAAGAAAACCAACAATCGAAGGAGTTTCTCGCCGAATCGGGGGAATACATCACCGAAGGTGCCAGAGTCTTCTCCGAGAGAGCCTCGGAAATTTTCAATAACTTTATGGGGAAGGTCCGGGAAACGGCTGAATCCGCCTATGAAAAGGGAAGCGAGATCTATGAAAATGTCTCCCTTTCGGCCCAGTCCTACCTGGAGAGATACCGTAACCGCAACGAAATGGCCAATCTGAAGGAGCAGCGCGACGAGGTGGCTGCGAAGCTGGGATATATGTGTTTCATGGAATACTCGGGCCGGTACCGGTTCCGTGTCGAATTTATGAAGAGCGATGAATTCAAGGAACTGATGAGTCAGATCAGAGAACTCGATAACCGGATCATTAAGATTGGAAAGGAACTCGATGAACAGGCCAGATAACCCACCCGTAAAAACAACCGACGTGAAAAACCTGTTACTAAGAAAATCCCTGTTGTTGATCCTTTACACCCTGGTGTATGTCTACTTCATGGTGTTCAACTGGGCGGTCTTCACCATCAGCCTCAATATCAACCTGGGATTCGGCACGGTCCAGCTCCCGCCTTTTATCATTCTGTTTGCACTGGGTTTTATCATCATCGGGGTCCAGAGCTGGGTGAGCTATATCTCCAGTCTGCAGAAGATCATTTTTGAGCTCCAGCAGGGAGTGGAAGTGGGTAAAATGAAAGACAGGCTGGTAAAGGACAAACTGAAAGAAATGCTCACCGAGGAGAAGAACCTGGAGGTATTGAAAAGGGAGATCGGGATGGAGGACCTCAACAAGAAGCAGGAAGAGCTGGTCCGGATGCTGAGCGAACTGAAAAGCAAATTCGAGCAGTCGGAGGAGATCAGCCGAACAGATCAAAGTCAAACGGACAGTTGACCAGCAGCGTATCGGGCAGTTTTTCCAGAAGTGCATCCATTTTTTCGATGTACTTCTTTTCTTTTCCCTTTCTGGGAAGGTTAAAACCCAGCATGACCAGATCGGTATGCGTCGAATTACGGATGATGATCTCGTTGATGTGTTTATCGATGACAAATGCATCCTTCTCTTTCATCTGATCCGATAGTTGCTCCTTCAGTACCTCATCCCCCTCCTCGTCTTCCTCCTCATCAGGATTCTCCCAATCGATGGGTTGCAATCGTTCCACCGGTGGTTCCCGGGAGATGGAACCCAGCCCCACCATCTGCCTGAAAGTTCCCACCCATTTCTCCTGACGGCGCTTCCGGTGACTGAACCGTTCGAACTGGTTCCCCAGGTCGGCCTCCTGGTCCGAATCGGGATGAAGGACGGTTATCTCCGCCTTGATCCTGGATTTTGCCACCAGTTCCTCCAGGAGATCTTTCGTCTTTTCTACGTTTTCCTGTAATACCACCGTCTTGATGGATAGTTTCGATTGTCCCCAGTATTTGCCCGAGGAGATCAGATGGGCAAGAACCAGCATAAAACTGCCGTTATGCTGACCCGGATCCCACCAGAGATCAATGGAGCGGTAACCGCTCCGCTGAACCTCCGGGTTCACGTTCAGGAGCATCAGGCTGTGATTGAGCTCACTGTAAAAACGGATCAGGCGGAACTGATCGATCGACTCCGATGAGGTATGGGGGACCCCCCCCTTGATCACCTCCCTCCAGTCGAGCAGGATCGTATTGTGCCTGAACTCACCGATACCGTGCAGCTGGGAGGCGGTCATCTGGCCCGACAGATAATGGTCCACCACCGCATTCCTGTAAAAGGCATGGATCCTCTTTTCCTGCAACACTTTTCGGAATTCACGTGCATCTGATCCCAGCTTATCCGCGTCATACTCCCCGGCCTTATGCAGATTGACACATGCCAGGAATCCGCTCCGGCGTGCCAGGGCAAACGCCACCTCGATCAGCTTCTGCTTGGCAATCAGATCCCTGCTGACCACCAGCAGACTCGGCCGCCAGGTCTCGTGATGATCCTCGGTCCGCTCCAGATTCATCAGGGCGTACTGGATCAATGTGTTCCACATGCCCCTGCGCAGATCCCCCCAGCTGCGCCGGATCTGGGCTCTTTTCAGCAGAAGATAGATGATCAGAACAAACGTGAATCCCAGAATGCAGGCCACCGGGTTGATCAGGAACATCACCCAGATGGAACCGACGGCCCCTGCGAGAGCGATCAGCCAGTGCACCCGGAAGGTAGGGCGGTATCCGGGCCGCCTGATGAGCCCCTCCAGGAAGGAGATCACATTGACTGAACCGTAGGTGATCAGGAAAAAGATGGTCAGTACCGGAGCGATGGTATTCAACTCTCCCACCAGAAGCACCCCTCCCACCAGCAGAAAGGTGAAAAGGGTAGCGGTGACCGGTTCCTGGTTGGGTCCCCTTCCCTTCCGGAAGATCCTGAACACGATCCTGTCCCGGGCCAGTGCCTGGAGTGTGCGTGGTGCCGCCATGATATTGGCCAGGGCAGAGGAG
>CAZOHA010000013.1:0-38944 GCA_964579515.1 uncultured Bacteroides sp.
TGAGGTTCAGGTATTTGATGTATAGGAGAAACCCTCCATCTTCTCCACCATCCCGTCTGCAAACTGCTGAAGCGGGCCCCGGATCATGGGAAGGAGCATCTTGTTTACCTGAGGTTCGATGGTGATCCGTATCCGGGTATCCCGGTCTGAAATCTCTTTGAGCTGTATCCAGATGGTAAACTGGTAGTTGGAGATTTCGGGCACGGAGACGATCTTCACCAGGGTGTGTGGATTCTTCTCTACAATCTCCAGCCCGGTCCGCCCGACCGGACTGACGTGAAAAGAGCACCGTTCGGCGGTGGCTTCCCATCCGGTCACTTTATCGGCGGGCAGCAGCTCCCTGAAATTTCTGAAATCGGTAATGAATTCGTAAATCTGCCCGGCACCTTTTTCTGATTTACCGGTCCTGCTTTCGATTTTCATGCTTCGGTTGATTTATGGGGGGGCCAGGAGGAGGGGTCTTTCCTCCATCTTGTCAGTAATTCCAGTTGTGCCTCCATGATATATCCCGTCTCCCGGGCCAGTTCGATCAGGGCAGAATAGTCGGTCAGGGTCACCAGCCGCACCCCCTGCTCCTCGAAACTCCGGGCAGCTTCGGGGAAACCGTAGGAAAAGATCGCCACCATACCTGCCACCTCAGCACCCGCATCCCTGAGCGCACTCACTGCCTTCAGGGAGCTTCCGCCGGTGCTGACCAGATCCTCCACCACCACGGTTCTCATGCCGGCTTTCAGTTCTCCCTCCACCAGATTTTTCCTGCCATGCTCTTTGACCGAAGAGCGCACATAGACGAACGGAAGCTCCATCAGATCGGCCACCAGGGCACCCTGTGCTATGGCCCCGGTGGCCACTCCGGCGATCAGGTCGCTGCCGGAAAAGTGTTCCTCAATACGGTGCCGCAACGCTTTTTTGATGTAATCTCTCACCGGAGGATGGGAGAGGGTGAGCCGGTTATCGCAATAAACCGGCGACTTCCAGCCGGAAGCCCAGGTGAAGGGGTGCTCCGGTCGGAGCTTAACGGCCCTGGTCTGAAGAAGGAATCCGGCTACCTGCCTCTGGATGTCATTCATCTTATCCTTACCTTTGACCCAAATGTATAAAGTTTTTTTCAACGACCGCACGATACATCTGACAGGGAGTTTTCACGGATCCCTGGCAGAGAAAGGGGGGCTCTTCTGCCCTTATATCTCCACCCCGGAACTGCACCGGCTGATCCGGTTCTTTGCCCGGAAGGAAGAGATATCCAGTCTCTGTGTCATTCACGATGATCTCGCATTATTGCAGAGGGAATTCAGGAAGATGTTCCGGCCGGTGAAGGCAGGCGGAGGAGTGGTTTTCAACGAAAAGGGACATTTTCTGATGATCCGGCGGAGAGGGATGTGGGATCTTCCCAAAGGTAAACTCGAAAAGGGAGAGGACTTTGAATCAGCTGCCCTGAGAGAGGTGGAGGAGGAGACGGGACTGTCCGGACTGGGTCTCATCACTCCCCTGGTCTCGACTTACCATACCTACGGCCCGGCCGAAACTCCCCTGCTGAAAGAGACACGCTGGTTCGAAATGCATTACTCCCTGAAGGGACCTCCGGTTCTGCAGTCTGAGGAGGGGATCACCGATTTCAGATGGGTGGCCCCCGGTGATGTCAGCCTCTTTGCAGAGCGTACCTACGGCAGCATTCTGGATGTTTTGCGGTTGAAAGGTTGCATCTCTCCCGCAACAGGGTAGGGTTAACCCTACCAAATAGTAGGGAATACCACCTCTATCTTTCGGGAATATCCCCAATCCTTTCAGCGCTCTCTGAATTACTTTTGTGATTCTGATAACAAAGATGAAAATGTCAGGTTTTTTCCGTGATTCAGCATCTCGCGAAGAGGGACCGGAACTCCAGGTGGTCGTAACAAATTGCCACCAGGGAATGGCCAGGGCCGGGAGGTTCGTAGCGGAGAAACTTTACACTGCCCGGTCACGGATCATGCTGTTGCACACCTTTCAACTTTCCGACGATGCTCCCGGTGAGGAGGCCAGGCTCTATCCTCTGCTCCGTTCCATTGCCGAACGTGAACTGGATGATCATAAATCAGCCCTGGTTAAAAAATATCGCCTCTCTGCCGAACAGATTCTGACCAGGGTAGAGGAAGGCGATCTTACTCAGATCATCACGCGTGAATCTGAGAAGTGTCAGGATATATCCGTCACTCTGGGGATCCGGCAACCTTCCGAACGGAAGGAGATCACCTGTCTGAATACCATCTGTTCCCTGCTTGATTCCCCTGTGCGCCCCTTTTACCTGGTGACGGAAATCATCGCGATCTTTCACCGCACGGGAAGGCTGACGGTGCTGGGCCCGGCGGGTTCCTTCAGCGGCCACTATTACTCATTCCTCTGTGAGCTGGCAGAACAGCGTTCTTACAGGGTCGAAACAAAAGAAATCGATTATAATAAAAATCACATCTCATGGAAACAGATCATAAGATCAAGGAAATAGCGGAAAAAATCCACCGGGAGGGGCTTGAGAAGGCCAACCGGGAGTCGGAGCGGATCATCGGGGAAGCAAAGTCTTCTGCCAAAAAGATCGTCGAAGAGGCACGGAAAGAGGCAGATCAGATCCGCGAAGATGCAAAACGTTCGGCGGAAGAGCTGGCGGACCGGATGAAGTCCGAGGTGCGACTCTCCCAGCAACAGGCCCTGGCCCATCTGAAGAGCGATATTGCCGAACTGATCGTTTCCTCCGTTATTCATGAACCGCTGAATTCCAGACTGGGCGACCAGGATTTCATGAGTGAGTTGCTGGAGGCGATGGTGAAAAACTGGAGAGATTCTCACGAGGATGCAAATCTTCAGGTCCTGGTTCCCGGCGAGCAGCTGGAAGGGATCGAGGCACATTTTAAGGCCAGCGTCAAAGAGTTACTGGATAACGGGTTGGTATTGAAGTCCTACCCGGGCATAGATAAAGGGTTTGAGATACTCCCCGGGGAAGGGAATTACAAGATCTCCATGTCGGATGAAGCATTTGAGCTGTTTATCAAAGAGCATTTCAAGCCGAAAACCATTGAATTTCTATTTGCAGATAAAGAAGAATGATGAGTCCGGACCGATATCATTATCTGATCGCAGGTTTGCCCGACCTTCACCTTGAACAGGAGAAGACCTGGATCAGTGTGGCCGATTTTAAGAAACAGCTGGAGTTTGAACTCGATCCGGAGGATTTTGAGCAGGTGAGGCTGGTTTTTCTGAGGAGGGATCATGAGAATCTGCTGGATTTTCTGAAATCGGGATCGGTGAATGAGGAGAATGGCGCCAACTACAGTCTGGAGGATTATAAGGCGCAGACCGATCTTTATTCTGCCATCATCCCGCAACCGGATATCCTGCCTGCGTATATGGCTGAGATATTAAATGATTACTGGGGAGATAAGGATTTTGACCGTTTGGAATGCGGCCACAGGCTTGCTGAGGAGTATTACCACTATCTGGACCGGCACGGATGTCCGTTCCTGCGCGAATATACGCGGCTGGAGTATGATATTTCCAATCTGCTCACCTATATTGAGTCGAGGAATCATGCGCTCGATCCGGAGGATTTTCTTACCGGTGACAGTCCGCTCACCGCACATCTCCGGGAGCATCTCACCAAATCGATGACCAAACCTGCCGATTTCGACCTGTTCACCGAGATTATATGCTATGCAGAGCTCCCCTTCATGGAGGAGAAAGAGATGAAATATGACCAGATGCGCTGGAGGCTGATCGATGAATTGCTCTTTTTCGAAGCATTCACCATCGACCGGGTGATCGGATACCTCATTCAGCTGATGATGATCGAAAGGTGGGTAGGGCTGGATCATGACAAAGGGGAAGAACAGTTGAGAAAGATCATCCAGGGGGCGCAGGAGAATGCGGTTTCAGGTGTAACCACAATGGAACAGAAATAATTGATTATATGTCGACAATAGGAAAAGTGAAAGGGATCATTGCAAATCTGGTGATCGTCGGAGTGGACGATCCGGTTGCTCAGAATGAGATCTGCATGATCAAGCACAAAGAGGCCGATCTGATGGCCGAAGTCATTAAGGTGGACAACAAGTTTGCCTACGTTCAGGTTTTCGAGAGCACACGCGGACTCAAAACCGGGGTCGAGGTCGAGTTCACAGGGAAGATGCTGGAGGTAACCCTGGGGCCCGGCATTCTGAGTCGTAATTACGACGGTTTGCAGAACGATCTGGACAGCATGACGGGGATATTCCTTCGACGGGGTGAATACACCTCACCCCTGGATGAATCCAGGGAGTGGGAGTTCTCCCCACTTGCGAAAACCGGTGACGTGGTTCAGGCGGGTGACTGGCTGGGTGAGGTGAAAGAGAATCTGGTCATGCACAAAATTATGGTGCCGTTTACATTTGAAGGGGAGTGGAAGGTGAACAGCCTGATATCGGAGGGGAGTTACCGCATTACCGATACGGTGGCGGAGCTGGAATCGATGAACGGCGAAAAGAGAAAGGTGACCATGGTCCAGAAGTGGCCCGTCAAAAAAGCTGTGAAACGTTTTCGTCATAAGCCCAGGCCATATAAATTGCTTGAAACAGGGGTCAGGGCCATTGACACGCTGAACCCGATCACCGAGGGCGGGACGGGTTTTATACCCGGACCATTCGGTTGCGGCAAGACTGTACTCCAGCATGCCATATCACGACAGGCCGAAGCCGATATCGTTATCGTCGCAGCATGCGGGGAGAGGGCCAACGAAGTGGTGGAGATCTTCAAGGAGTTTCCGGAACTGGAAGATGTAAGGACCGGGGCTAAACTGACCGAACGCACCACCATCATCGCCAACACCTCCAACATGCCGGTGGCTGCCAGGGAGGCCTCTGTTTATACGGCCATGACCCTAGCCGAGTATTACAGGAGTATGGGTCTGAAGGTGCTGATGCTGGCCGATTCCACCTCCCGCTGGGCACAGGCGCTGCGGGAGATGTCCAACAGGATGGAGGAGTTGCCCGGTCCGGATGCTTTTCCCATGGACCTGCCGGCTATTATCTCCAATTTCTATTCCCGGGCCGGATATGTGGAACTGAATAACGGGGAAACCGGCTCTATCACATTTATAGGTACTGTCTCGCCGGCAGGAGGGAACCTTAAAGAGCCTGTGACGGAGGCCACGAAAAAGGCAGCACGCTGTTTTTATGCACTTTCCCAGCAGCGGGCCGACAGCAAGCGCTATCCTGCCATTGACCCCATCGACAGCTATTCAAAGTACCTCGAGTACGCAGAGGTTCAGGAAACCATGAAGAAGGAGATCTCGGACCAGTGGCTGAATGAGGTCGATTATACCCGTGATATCCTGATCAAAGGGAAGGAGGCGCAGGAGCAGATCAATATCCTGGGAGATGACGGTGTCCCCATGGATCATCATATCTTGTTCTGGAAGTCGGAGGTGATCGATTTCGTGATCCTTCAGCAGGATGCTTTTGACGAGATCGACAGGATGACCCCGATGAAACGGCAGAAATATATGCTCGATAAGGTTTTGGAGATTGTGCGGACCGATTTCAGTTTCGAGAAGTTCGAGGAGGTCGGCCTCTATTTCCGGTCGATCATCAATATTCTGAAACAGATGAACTATACCGAGTTTCAGTCTGACCAATTCAAGGAATATGAAGATACACTGTCCAGGACCATACAGGAGAGAATATCCCGGTCAGAGACAGTTACCGCATGATAACAGTAATTATTCAGTCAGGTGATGAAAAAAGCATTTCAGAAAGTATATACGCGAATTGACAAGATTACGAAGGCCACGTGCTCCCTTAAAGCCGAAAACGTCGGTTATGAAGAACTGGCCATAGTGGATGGCCGGCTGGCACAGGTGGTGAAAATCCTGGGGGATGAGATCACCCTCCAGGTGTTTTCCGGAACAGAAGGCATCCCCACCAATGCGGAGGCGGTATTCCTGGGCAGGGCACCTTCACTCAGAATCGGACCCGACCTGGAAGGCCGTTTTCTGAATGCCTACGGCGATCCGATCGACGGCGGCTTTGAACTGACCGGCAAGGAGCGGGAGATCGGGGGGCCCTCGGTGAACCCGGTGAGGCGGGAACAACCTTCTCAGCTGATCGCTACAGGCATCGCGGGAATTGACCTGAACAACACACTGGTTACCGGGCAGAAGATACCCTTCTTCGCCGATCCCGATCAGCCATTCAACCAGATCATGGCGATGCTGGCCCTGCGGGCCGAGGCGGATAAAATCATTTTGGGGGGAATGGGCCTCTCCAATGACGATTACCTTTATTATAAGAATACATTCGATAATGCCGGAGCACTTGACCGGATCATCGCATTTGTTAACACCACCGATGATCCCCCCGTAGAGCGGCTGATGGTGCCCGATATGGCACTGACCACGGCGGAGTATTATGCTTCGGAACACCAGCAGAAAGTTCTAGTCCTTCTGACCGATATGACACTCTTCGCGGATGCACTCTCCATCGTATCCAACCGGATGGACCAGATTCCCTCGAAGGACAGTATGCCGGGTTCGCTTTACAGCGATCTTGCCAAGATCTACGAAAAAGCGGTTCAGTTTCCCGACGGTGGCTCCATCACCATCGTGGCTGTGACGACGCTTTCAGGCGGTGACATTACCCATGCGATTCCTGACAATACCGGATATATTACCGAGGGCCAGTTATTTCTGCGGCGTGACACCGATGTGGGGAAGGTGATCATCGATCCGTTCCGCTCACTCTCCAGGCTGAAACAGCTGGTGATCGGGAAACAGACCCGTGAAGATCATCCGCAGGTGATGAATACGGCCATCCGGCTCTATGCAGATGCTGCCAATGCCCGCACCAAGCGGGAAAACGGATTTGACCTCACCGGATATGATGAGAGAGCACTCAAGTTTGCGGAGGAGTATACAGAAAAGCTGCTGGCTGTGGATGTGAACCGGTCACTGAATGATATGCTCGATGTGGGCTGGCAGTTACTGGCCACCCATTTCTCGAAGGCTGAGGCGGGTATCAAGGAAGAACTGGTTGAGAAATACTGGCCGAATGATAAATCATAAAGATGTACCATGAGTCTTTCGTTCCAGTATAATAAAACATCACTTCAGGCCCTGAACAAGCAGCTGGCGATCCGCGAAAGGGCGCTTCCCACGCTGAAGAATAAAGAGGCTGCCCTGAGGATGGAGGTGAAGATTGCCAAAAAGAAAACGGCCGAGATCGAGTCCTCACTCGAAAAGCTGATCAGAGAAAGGGACCGGGATCTGAGGATGTGGAACGAGTTTGATCCCGCCCTGGTGGAGGTGGAGAATGTGATGTTGAAGCATAAGAAAATAGCCGGCGTAAAGACTCCGGAACTGGAGGACGTCACCTTCAACATCAAGGATTTCGATGTATTCCTGAAACCCAAATGGTTTCTCGAAGGAATCGACGTGGTGGAAGAGATGATGAAGCTTGTTATCCGGAAAGAGCTATCTGTCAGAAAGATGGAGATGCTGGAATTTGCCAGGAAAAAGACCACTCAAAAGGTGAACCTTTATGAAAAGGTCCAGATCCCTGAATACAACGAGGCGATCCGTAAGATCAAAAGATTTCTCGAGGATGAGGAGAACCTGACCAAGGCAGCGCAAAAAATCGTAAAGAACAGACAACAGAAAACAGCGGAGGCAGAGCTATGATTGCGCGAATGAAAAAATATGCATTCCTTGTATTTCATAAAGAGTATGAGGAATTTCTGAGGGAGCTGGGAAATCTGGGAATTCTGCATGTGATTGAAAGGGAGGATGGAGAAAGGGATGAAAATCTGAATCAGCTGGAATCGCAGCTGGAACGGACAAACGAGATGCTGACTGTTCTCAGCAAAGCGGGGGAGGAGCGCCCGGATGCAGATGAAGCGAAGCCCCACGGGAGCAGTTTGTATGATATTCTGAACGAGGTGGAGGGGCTGGAAGAGGCCATTGATATCCTGGAACATGAGACAGAGGAACTCCGGAAGGAAAGGGACAGGGTACTTCCCTGGGGTAATTTCAAACCTTCTGATCTGAAATCCTTCGCAGAGGCGGGGTATCAGCCTGTTTTCCTGAAGTGTTCCTCCCATCAGTTCGATCCTGAATGGGAATCCCGGGAGCATCTCTTTGTGGTCAACAGGAAGGGTGGCAGTGTATATTTCCTTTTGTTGGTTCCGAAAGGGGAAACCCCCGATATCAATGTGGAACAGGAGAAATCTTTCGACAGATCGCTTGAGGAGATCCAGAAGGATCTGACCGACAAGGAGAACGAGAAGGAGGTGCTTCAGGATCAGCTGGCCGGCTTTTCCAGAACGGTTCCGCAGATGGTGGAAGAACCGGTTCGCCGGATCGAGAGCGACATTTCCATTCTTCACGTCTATCAGGATACACAGTGTGCATCGGAAGACACCCTTCGGATCCTGGAGGGCTGGGTACCGGCAGAGTCTGAAAAGGAGGTCCGGCAGCTGGCGGACCAGAGAAATGTGGTTTATCTGGAGACGGAACCGGAAGAGGGGGAGGCTCCTCCCGTTCAGCTGAAAAACGGACGGTTCTCCAGGTTATTCGAACCGATCAGTAATCTGTTTGATCTCCCCACTTACCGGGAGATGGACCTGACTCCCTATTTCGCACCGTTTTTCATGCTCTTCTTTGGCTTTTGCCTGGGGGATGCAGGTTACGGGGTGTTCTTTCTACTTTTTGCCTCCATATTGAAACTGAAGGCGAAAAAGCAGTTCCGGCCCATCCTGAGCCTGACACAATACCTGGGGGTAGCCACCATACTTTTCGGACTGCTTTCGGGAACATTTTTCGGGATCAACCTCATCGACAGCGGATATACGCTGACTCCGGGCAGTATCGAACAACTGGAAGAATCGGGAGTGCCCGGGACCGTGATCGGGGAACTTCGCGCCATGGAGGGAACGTATCATAAAAGCCGGAGTGAATTTCTCGCAGCCGTGGAACAGGAGATCGGCACGGATCCCATGGGCCGGTATGAAAATGAATTGATCAGATCCGCCGTGGCCGGCATCCCTATTGTAGGACGTTTCAGGCACCTGATGCAGGATTCGCTAAGTATGTTTTATCTCTCTATCCTCATCGGCGGTCTTCAGATCATTTTCGGGATCTTTCTCCGTATTTTCAACATCAGTCGCCAGCTGGGTTTCAAACATGCGTTTTCAACCGTCGGATGGCTGATACTGATCGTTACGGTCATCCTTCGTTTCACGGGTCTGCTGGAGGGTGTCCTGCTGGACTATCTCTATTACACTCTGCTGGGGATATCGGGTATCCTGATCTTTATTCTCAACAAGCCGGGTGCGGGTATAGTGGCACGTATCGGAGGGGGTATCTGGGATTCCTATAATATGGTAACCGGGGTGTTCGGGGACCTGCTGTCCTATATCCGCCTGTTCGCACTGGGAATCTCCTCTGCCATCCTGGGTTTCGTTTTCAATGATATATCACTGCAATTGCTCAACGTACCCTATATCGGATGGCTGCTTTTTCTGATCCTGTTGCTTGCAGGTCACTCCATTAACCTGTTCCTGGCGACTCTCGGGGGGTTTATTCATCCCATGAGGCTTACCTTCGTTGAGTTTTACAAGAATGCGGGGTTTTCAGGAGGAGGCAAACAATATTCTCCATTTAAAATTAATAACCAATAAAAACAGAAAAATAGGATTATGGAAACAACAATTGCTTCAACTGCCGGAAACGTACCGGTGATGCTCGCCTATGCAGGACTTGCTCTGATGTTGGTACTGGCCGGCATAGGAAGCGCTATCGGGGTATCCATGGGAGGGAATGCCACCGTGGGGGCCCTGAAGAAGAATCCTGATGCATTTGGTAACTATATGTTATTGAGTGCCCTGCCCGGAACTCAGGGTCTGTATGGTTTTGCCGGCTTCTTTGTCATCAATTCCCAGGGAGTGATCCAGGAAGGGATGACGATGCTTCAGGGCGTGGCGATCCTTGCAGCAGGTATTTCGCTGGGGTTTGTGGGACTTTGGTCGGCTCGCCGACAGGGGGGTGTGACTTCCAACGGGATCGCCGCCATTGGTTCGGGACACGACGTTTTCGGGAATACCATGATCCTGGCCGTGTTCCCTGAACTTTACGCTATTATTGCTTTTGCCGCCACATTCCTCATCAGTACCAACCTGTAGTAACTGCCGGAGGTAGAACCTTCTCTGTTTCTGCCGGATGTTTACTATTTTTGCGGGTAGAGAACATCCATTGGGACTGCAGAGAAATATGTTCCTGAAGAGGGCGGTGATCATCAGCCTGATTGTCTACAGTATTCTGATCACCACCGGTATCGCCCTGATTTTCGTTTCCAGCGAAGGAAGGGATCAAAGATACATTGCCATTGCCAGGCAGGCGGGGAATGTGGAGAGGGAGATTCTCAGGGCCAGGGCCATCCTGGATGAGGTTGTGCTCGGAGAGGGCAACACGGGACGTGTGGAGTTGTTGCGCCGGCTCGATACCCTGAATTCCCGGCTCTCGGGCCTGCACGCCCTGATCGATTCAGCCCACATGCGGCATACTCCCGAAGGAGGATCCACAGCCTCATCTGATTACGATACTCTGCTGATTCAGTTCAGAGAGTTGCAGCATGCCCTAAAGGACCGGGATGCGGGCAGCAGGTATGAAAACAGGGTCCTTCTGATGGAACGGTTCATCGATTTCAACCGGAGTTACGACAAGTATGAATCTCATCTCCCGGGCCTGCTGGTGCTCGACAACCGGAGTTACCGGTGGCAGGTCATCGGGATGGTCACCCTGGGGCTCCTGTTTCTGGCACTGGCCGGTTTCGTGATCATCCGGCTGGTAAACAGGCTGATCAAAGCCGACCGTAGCCTGATCAGAAAAACCATTGAGGTGGAGAACCGGGAACGGGAGCGGATCGCTGCGGACCTGCACGACGGACTCGGTTCACTGCTTTCCGGTTTACTGATCCATATCCAGGTACTGGAAAAAGAGTTCGCCGGCCATCCCCGGTTAACGGAACAGCTCAGAAATCTGAACAGGCTCTCCAATGACGCCATTGGCAGCATCGAGGAGGTGATCAACAATCTGAATCCTTCACTGCTGTCCCGTTACGGACTTGTCAGGAGTCTGAGGAGCATCACCGACCGTGTCAACCAGCTGGGCAGGACCCGCTTTACGATCGATGATTCGGGCCTGGATATCCATTTTCAGCAGAGTACGGAGGTACTCCTGTTCAGGATATGCACCGAACTGATCAACAATGCCCTGAAACACTCCAATGCTTCCAATGCCTCCTTCCGGTTCTGCAATGTCAAAAGGGAGTTCCACCTGGAGTACCGGGACGACGGGGTCGGATTCGACAGGGACCCGGTATCGCTGGAAGAGAATAAAGGTGGGCTCTACAACCTGCTCAGGAGGGTCGAGTCGATGGAGGGAACATGCCGGATTGATTCGGTCCCGGACAGGGGGGTGGAGATCGAAATTGTCGTCCGGCTGGATACGAAAACCGAAACCCCTTAAAAACAAAAACCCAATGAGGGAACAGATGAACCTCCTGATCGTGGATGATCACCAGATTTTCAGGGACGGCCTGAAGCTATTGCTTTCACACTTTTCATTTGTGGGAGGGATCAGAGAGGCTTCCAACGGAAGGGAGTTCCTGGAGCTCCTTGCAGAGAACCGGCCCGATATCGTACTGATGGATATCAATATGCCTGTGATGGGAGGCATAGAGGCAACCAGAGAGGCTCTTGAGAGGTACCCCGATCTGAAGATCATCGTACTGACCACGTTTCATGATGAACATTACGTAGAGCAGATGATGCTCCTCGGCGTGGAGGGCTACATGCTGAAGAGAAGCACTCCGGAAGAGTTTGAGGATGCCCTGATCCGTGTGATGGAGGGGGGGAACTATTTTTCGGATGAGATCGTCAGGACCGTGGCACAAAACCTGGACCGGATCAGGAGGGATGCGGAGCGCAGGTCCTCCCTTCCCGATTTCACCAGGCGGGAAAGGGAGATACTGGACCTGATCTGTCAGGGAAACAGTAACGAGCAGATCGCCGATCAGGTACATCTGAGCATCAAAACCGTGGAAAAGCATAAAAGCAATCTGTTTCAGAAGACAGAAACCAATAATACGGTCAACCTGATCATTTATGCCTTCAGGAACGGACTGGCAGAATTGTAGAGTCTGCTTTTCAGATCTCCCCCCTGGAACGCATGATCCGGAATAACTGTTGCTCAAGGCCGTCGGAAGGCAGTGGAGCCGGGGATAATACCATTTTTCCATCAGAGCCGATCAGAAATGCCGTGGGGAATGCCTTGATCAGGTAATCCTCCAGGATACCCGGTTGTTCCTCGAAATAGAGGGCTTTCCATCCATAACTGTTTCTGGACATGAACCCGGTAACCTCTTCCCTGCTGGAGGCCACCATGACAGTGACCACCTCCAGGTAATCTGAAAGCCGGTTGTGGTAGGAGTTAAGGAACGGATATTCCATCATGCAGCCGTAGTGCTCCGGGGTGCAGAACATCAGGTAAACATATTTCCCGCGAGAGTCCTCCAGCCGGTATGGATCTCCCTCCAGGGTGGTCATTTTCAGGGGGGGAGGGGAGTGTCCGGCCATCAGGCCCGACAACCGCTCCCTGAGCTCTCCGGCATACGCCATGAATTCATCCTTGGCCGGACGGCTGATCATTGAATCCAGAAGGATCAGGACAGCTTTCTTATGATAGGATCCCGCGTAGAAAAGGGAGGGCAGTTCCTGCAGAAGGATCATGTCGGCCAGAGTGTCATTCCACACGGCCGCATGACCGGTGAGAATTCGACGCACTTCCCGCAGGTCGTGATTTCGGTTGATCTGGACAGTCAGACCCCTTCCTTCCGGTGTCCGGGAATAGTAGACCAGGAAATCCCTGAACATGGAACGGAACAACTCCATGAATCCCGGGTGTCCCTCCTGCACAGAGGGACCCAGGAAATTTTTACTGATGGATGCAAGGCCGGTCCTTCCTTCGTTCAGCCGAAGGATTCCGTATCTGTATCTGCGGTAGTCGGTGAAATATTCGGTGGTATCATCCGGATAGATGTTTTCCAGTACCTGCACCATCGAATCGATCCTGCTGGTTACCTCCATTCTCCTGTTCAGAATCACCTGTTCGTTGATCAGATGGAATGCAGAATCAAAGACAGCCATCCGGTGGTTCACATCTTCTCTGCCTGCCACGGTTCTGCCGGTGGAAAAGGATCTGCGTTCCGACACCTCCAGAGGGAGTGAAATGGGCTGGTAATACGGGGAGACCCGGTCGATATAGTCCACTTCACGGTAAGCAGGCAGAATCACAGAGTATTCGAAACCGGGCCTGACATAGAGATGGACTTCATAGGCTCCTGTACTCAGGTAAACCACTTTTCCGGAAGGCAGGAAGAACTCCATGCTGAAATGACCCGACGGATCGACACGGACCTCTGCGGAGCGGTCGGGCAGCCTGGAAAAGGGGTTGGGATCGGTGCTCAGGTAGAGTGCCTTTCCACTGTATTCCGGGTCTTTTCCCCGGATTACCACCTTCTCCTGCTCCGGCTGAGCGAGGATCGACCCGGAACAAAGAGGGAGGATTAACACTGTAAGGCACAGCTGTATGAGCAGACTTTTCATAGATAATCTTTGATATTGATGCCTTCGGGAATGAACTGGGAAGGATCACCGTCGTTGCGAATGATATCCCGGATGATGGTGGAATTAACCGGAGTATGTTCAGGGGTGGTCAGAAGGAAGACCGATTCCACTTCGGGGAGCATCCGTTTGTTGATCTGCGCAATCGCCCGTTCATATTCAAAGTCGGCGGCGGTCCTGATCCCCCTGAGCATATGGGTGGCCCTGACTTTCCGGCAGTAATCCACTGTCAGTCCGCCGAAGGAACCGGCGTATACCCGGTCGGTGTGGCGGAAGATGTAGTTCACCATCTTTACCCTCGATTCGATCTTCAGCAAAGGTTGCTTGGTGGAGTGGATCCCGATGGCCACGATGATTTCATCGAAAATACTCAACGCCCTCAGGACGATATTCTCGTGCCCCACGGTGAATGGGTCGAAAGAGCCCGGGAATACAGCGAGTTTCTTTTGCGATAGTTCTTCTTCCATAATGGTTCAGTTGATCTCTTTTTTCTTGTTGGCATTCACGAAAAGTACATTGCCCAGGGATTCGTAGCCGGTATAAAGCTTATACCCCTCTGTTTTGATCTGCTCATGCCTGAAGCCGATGATCGTCAGGTCGGCGTCTGCAGAGACTTCACTGATCGTCTGACGGGCATCGATGTTTTCCCTGGCAGTGATGAGATTCACATTGGAAAGATTGATGGGCAGACGGCCTTCCCTGATGAGCCCCAGGAGGTCCTCTTGTTTCTTCTCAGCCTCCTCGTGCCCGAAAACTGCAAATATCTTGATGATGCCTTCTTTCCATTCGGGATGCCCCAGTATAATATATCCCAGCAGGATCATCAGGTTGGCGTTGTCGTAGTCCGCCGAGGTGATCCAGATATGAATCTGCTTCCTGTACCCGAATCCTTTGTATGAGGTGCTCAGCACACAGAGGTCGAATCCCGTGGCGTAGAGTATGTCGTAGGTGTTCAGGGCCTCCTCGAGCGATTCCGGATCGGAATGTGAGAATTCGAACAGGATCATGTTGTTGCCCTTGCCGGAGATTCCGGAAAGCTGGATCACCTGGGCAATGGCGGATGTGTAAGAGGGGCTGATAATGGTATCGAGATAGACTCGGTTTTTGGAGCCGGCTGCCAGCTGGATCAGTTTCCGGAGTACCTCCTTCGATTCCCGGTTGGTTTTTTCGGTCAGGAACCCTTTGATGTAGTGGATATAGGTACCAAATCCGTATTTAAGTGAGATCCAGCGAAGAATGTCGAAAGCGCTCCTCCGCATGAAGGTATCCTGCGACACACAGATGGTGAATGGCCGCCAGTGGGTGTCCAGGTCCTCCCGGTCGGCCCGCTGTGCCAGTATCTGCAGTTGACGGCTTGCCTGGAATAATACCCCCCGGAACAGGTTCACCAGCCCTTTCTCTTTTCGTTTGTAGCTGGAGACCATCAGATAGATCCCCACCATGGATATCAGGGAAAGCAGCGCGTAGGGAGCATTCATCCGGAACATCATCCAGAACGAGGTAACCGCGCCTATCAGTGACAGGTACCATCTCGACCGGAAGGTGGGGCGGTAGGAGGGATCGGCGGCGAAATGCTCGAGAAGCGAAATCAGGCAAATCACCCCGTAGGTGACCATAAAGAACATGGATATGATCCGGGCCACGAAATCGATGTCTCCCACCGCCACAAAGAAGAATCCGATAATAATGCTGATCAGGCCCGCATTGGTGGGATCGTTGTCGGCTTTCTTACCCCGGGAAAGCCACTCGTTCAGGACCGTGCCGGGAAACACATCGTCGTAACCCATGGCCTGCAGCGTCCGGGGAGCCACCATGATCGATCCCAGTGCCGAGGAGAGAGAGGCAGCGGCCAGCCCGATGGGGATGATCGGACCCCAGAGGGCGATCTTTTCCATGATCAGCTGATCGGAGGCAAGCTCCTCCGGACTGGCGCTGATGGCCAGTTTATAGGCTACAAAGATATAGACTACGAATCCGGCCATGGTGGCCCACAGGGTACCCCTGGGGATCGAACGGCTGGGATCCCTGAGATCGCCCGAAAGGCCCAGACCGGCAACTAGTCCCGTAAATGCCGGGAAGACGATGGTAAATACAAAAAAGAAGTCATCCGGATTTTCGATCTGCGTATGGAGGGCAGCTGATGTGGCCGTCCGGGTCGGTTCTCCCAGAAAAAAGAAGAGCAGAGAAGTGAAAAGAATGGCCACCACCAGGTAGAGAGCCTTCATTCCCATGTTGGCCCCCCGGGTCAGAATGATTACGGAGAGCAAACCCATGCTGGCCAGACCGATCCACCTTTTATCCAGTATCGGCAGTCCGAACTCGTAATGAAAATACCTGATCACCGGATCAAATGCCTCGGAAAACGCGATGACATAAAAGGCCACGCTGATGGCCTGACTCAGGTAGAGGGCGATCCCGATGGCGGCACCGATATTGATTCCGAATGAACGGCTGATAATGTAATAGGCTCCCCCTCCCTGCACTTTCTGGTTGGTGGCGATTTCGGCCACCGCCATGGCCGTGGGGAGTGTGACCATATGTCCCAGCAGAATGATCCCCAGCACCCCGATAAGTCCCTGATGGCCTACTGCATATCCGAACCGGAGGAACAGAATGGCTCCAAGGATAGTGGATATGGTGGTCATGAATACCGGCAGAGTACCGAAATTGGCCGTATTTCTCCGTGGATGTGGGTATGGCATACCGCTTTTTGCGCAATAGGAAGTGAAGATTACAAAAAAAAATGGATTTTTTCTATCTTGCTGCCAAAACTGGCCCACACCCCGTTCTCTATGAATAGCTTGCTGAAGATCCTGATTGTGGATGATGATCCGGAGGCCAGGGACCTCCTTGTGTTTTTACTGACCTCCCTGGAGGGTGTGGAAGTTTCCGGGATCGCCGGTCATGTGGATGAGGCTCTGAAATTGCTGCACGAAAAGCTGCCGGACCTGGTTTTCCTCGATATTCATATGCCCGACAAGGATGGCTTCCATTTCATCGAAAAGGCTCACATGGAGGGACTCCATCCCGGAATTGTCTTTGTGACCGCCTACGAACATTACGCCATACAGGCTATCAGGAATTCGGTTTTCGACTACATACTCAAACCAATACGGTCCCACGACCTGAACCGGGCTGTGGATAGGTTCAGAGAACGAAGTATCAGGCACCAGCAAAAAGACATCGACCAGCTCCTGGCCATTCTGAAGCAGAGCGTGCCGGCGAAGGTCAAGCTGAACACGAGATCGGGATATATCCTTATCGATCCCAGGGAGGTGGTTTTCTGTCAGGCCGATGGGAACTATACTCATATTCAGATGGTGGGAGGTAATAAAGAGCTTACCACTCAGAATCTGGGGACCATCGAAGAGCTCCTGGAAGGCACCACTTTTTTCAGAGCGAGCCGGTCTTATTTGTTGAATATCAGATATTTGTCGAAGGTTGACCGAAAAAGCTGCAGCTGTATCCTTGAATATAATGGGGAATCACAGGCGATACGGATTCCCTCCCAGAAAATCAGGATCCTCGAAGCCACTTTCTCCTGAACAGGTTCATCCAGGTTTTTTCCGGTTTCAAATCCGGTGAACCCCATTTCACACAATAACTGTCCGATCACTTTACAATAAGATTTCCCGGATATATATTAGTCCCTCTCAACCCTGTATAAACCTAATTTGCACAACCATGGTAGAAGTGTTTAATCTGGAGGGGATGCCGGTCTGTAAATACCGGTCGAATGACGAAGATACATTCCGGCTTTCCGACCTTGAAGGAAAGGGGCTTCCCTGCGGTATCTATTTCGTGAAGATCAAGCGGCACGGAGGTTTTGAAACAGCCAAGCTCCTGATCTGTTAGGCCAGTTCCATGGGCTGATCCACTTTCTCCTTCAGCAGGGCGAATTCCATCAGTTCGGAGATTTCATTGAGGTAATGGAACTCCAGCCCCCTGCGGTAGATTTCATTGATCTCTTCCACGTCTTTGCGGTTTTCCTCCGAGATGGCAATGTCGGTAATGCCGGCTCGCTTGGCGGCCAGAATTTTCTCCTTGATTCCCCCCACGGGCAGAATTTTACCCCTCAGGGTTATCTCCCCGGTCATGGCTGAATGATCCCTGACTTTTCTCTGCGTGAACGCCGAAGCGATGGAGGTCATCATGGCCACACCGGCCGAAGGCCCGTCTTTGGGGATTGCTCCTTCAGGAACATGTACGTGAACATTGTACTTCTTGAACAGAGAGGGATCGATGGAAAAAACAGAACTGTGCGATTTCAGGTATTCCAGGGCCAGTACCGCCGACTCCTTCATTACATCACCCAGGTTTCCGGTGAGCGTCAGTTTCCCCTCCCCCGAACTGAGGGAGGTTTCCACGAAGAGAATTTCGCCCCCCGTGGCGGTCCAGGCCAGACCGGTTACCACGCCCGCGTGGGTATTCCCGGCATATTTGTCCTTCAGATACCTGGGAGATCCCAGGATCTCTGTGATCATATCTTTTGTGAGTCTTTTGGGGTACTCGTCCTCGAATGCGATATGCTTTGCCGCCACACGCACCAGCTTTGCGATCTGCTTATCCAGTTGCCGCACCCCCGATTCGCGGGTGTAACTTTCGATGATGTATTCCAGCACCTTCGGGGGGATGGATAACTGTTTTTTCGTCAGGCCATGGTTCCGGATCTGCTTCGGAATCAAATGTCTTCTGGCAATCTCGATCTTCTCTTCAACGATGTAGCCTGAAAGGTCGATCACTTCCATCCGGTCGAGCAGTGCGGGATTGATCCCCGCTGTGGTGTTGGCCGTGGCGATGAACATTACCCGGGAAAGATCATAATCGAGTTCCAGGAAATTGTCGTGGAAGGTGCTGTTCTGCTCGGGGTCCAGAACCTCCAGCAGGGCCGAAGCGGGATTGCCGTGGGCATCCCTGCCCACTTTGTCGATCTCATCGAGCACGAAAACCGGATTGGAGGATTTCACTTTTTTCAGGTTCTGGACCACCCTTCCCGGCATGGCACCGATGTAGGTTTTGCGGTGCCCGCGGATCTCCGCCTCATCGTGCAGACCTCCGAGTGACATTCTGACATATTTCCGGTTCAACGCATGAGCAATGGACTTTCCGAGTGAAGTCTTCCCCACACCGGGCGGTCCCACCAGGCAGAGGATTGGAGATTTCAGGTCCCCTTTAAGCTTCAGCACGGCCAGATGCTCCAGAATGCGGTCCTTGACCTTTTCCAGGCCGAAATGATCCCTGTCCAGTATCCGGCTGGCCCGTTTGAGATTGAAATTATCTTTGGTGTACTCGTTCCATGGAAGATCCAGCAGGGTCTGAATATAGTTCACCTGCACCGAGTACTCACCGGTAGCCGGATTGAGGCGGAGCAATTTATCAAGTTCCTTTTCAAAGGAGGCTTTCACCTCCTGGTTCCATTTTTTCTTCTTACCCCGTTCGCGGAATTCCACCACCTCCTGGTCCTGGGGAGAGCCTCCCAGTTCGTCCTGGATGGTCTTCATCTGCTGATGAAGGAGGTATTCCCTCTGTTGCTGATCCAGATCACTTTTGACCTTGGTCTGAATATCGTTCTTCAGTTCCAGCATCTGGACCTCCTTGGAAAGGTTCTCCAGGAGAATAAAACCCCGCTTGGAAACCGTGTCGGTCTCCAGGAGTTCCTGTTTCTGTTTCAGATCCAGTTCACTGTTGGATGCCAGGAAATTAATAAGGAACGATGGACTCTCGATGTTTTTAACTGCGAAAGTGGCCTCGGTGGGAATGTTCGAGGAAAGCTTGATAATTTTGATCGCCAGATCTTTCAGTGCGGCGGCAACCGCTTTGGCCTCACCCGATGGTTTTTCTTCAGCATCTTCCAGCGGAGTGATCTTGGCCACGTGGTAGGGCTTTTCGGTAAGCAGGTCGTCGAGCCGGAACCTTTTCCTTCCCTGAATGATCACGGAGGTACTGCCATCCGGCATCTCCAGGATCTTTAGTATCTGGGCCACCGTACCCACCTGATAGAGATCCTCCAGATCGGGATCGTCAATGGAGCTGTCTTTCTGGGCAATGGCTCCCAGTATTTTGTTTTTTTTGTAGACCTCCTGTACCAGTCTGAGCGATTTATCTCTTCCGACGGTGATAGGGATAACCACTCCCGGGAAAAGCACCGTATTCCGGAGGGGAAGGATCGGAAGCACGTCGGGGATGTTCATTTTCTTCAGATCCTCCTCTTCCTCCTCCGATAAAAGTGGTATATATTCTGCCTCCTCGTCCAGTGGTAACATCCAGTTATTCAGTCCGTTCAAAAATCCTTGCATGAATCCTTTCTCCTTCACTTAATAGTTTTCGCCATTCTGTCATTCCGGCGCGGTCCGGGACCTTAAATCAATAAATGTGCCAAAATCTAGATATAACGGATCGACACCTCCTTGAGGAATTTCTCCTCCAGCAGCCTGGCCATTCTTTTTACCACGGTTCTGCGGATCTCCAGGTCCACCGGCAGGTTCGGGTCCTGGTGGGCCACATTGACGCGTGTCCCGATAATGATATGGATCTCGTCGCTTTGACGGACCAGTTTGACGATCCGGTCGGCCGGCCCCTTGCCAAGATCGGAGGAGGAGGAGTAATCCTTTAAAATACGGGTTGCCTTGGTGATGGTCAGGATCCCTTCGGTGACCAGATCGATGCCGTCCATGTGAGAAACGGGAGGAAGTTCCGGATCCTCAAAAACCAGGCTGTCCTCGATCTCCACACCCATTTCACGGGCGATGATATCCGCAGTGGTGGCACCGCAAACCACCTTTTTTCCCGGGAACTCTCGCACGGCGTCCCCCAGCTTCCGGTCGTTCTCTTTTTCATAGGGAGGTCCGGTGACGATCAACAATTTCCGCGGATTACGGAAATAGATGCTGGCACAACTGGTATCGTCCTTGGATACATAGCCGTCATTGCGGTGAGCCATATGGACCATTTTGGCCGATAACCGGTCTGCAGAGAGACCGGGATTTCCTTCCAGCAGGCGGATGGCATATTGTTCCATCTGGTCGCGTCCCCATCCCAGGGGGTATTTGTCCGTCCCCAGCCCCGACTGGGCAATTCCGTCGCTGCAGAAAATAATCCGGTCCTCGATGCGGGGCCGGAACTGGCAGGAAAGGATCTCTTTGCCGGAGTTTTTTTCACTCTCGAGAACCAGGCATGTCCAGCCCGGATCGAAAGGTTTATTTCCCCGGAGCAGGATGGTTTGCGGGTTATCATACTCCAGAATGGTGGTCAGCCCCTCATGTTCAATATCCACAATGGTGAATGTGGAGTAGCTCATATGACGCTCGCTGCAGACAGGGAGGGTGTTCATGATGATCTCGGCGATCCGGTCGGCAGCCTTATGTTCCATGGTGAAATTGATCGCCATGGTGGCAGTCAGTGTGGCCAGCACATTGGCTTTGACCCCGTGTCCCATCCCGTCGGACAGTACCATGATGGTCCTGTTCTCCTCTTTCACCTTCCGGCTGATGAACACATCTCCGCATATGCGCTCATTGCCGTAGTTCCGTTGCTCACAGGCCACCTCAATATAGAAAGATTCATTCATGTTTTTTTCAGCTCCTGTCTCTGCTTATAGGATTCGATGATCGAGTTGAGCATCCTTTCGGTCTCCGCGGCACCTTCACCCATGATAAATCCGATCTGCTGCACCAGGCTGAGGTTCTTGTCGATCACCTCTGTAAGCCTCTTGACCACCTCTTCCCGCTGGACTTCCGGGGCGGACATATCACGGATAACCGCACCGACGATCTTGCTCTTCTCGATAACGAAAACACTTACATTCAGCACCTTTCCATCGTGCTGAATATCTCTGTTTGTGATCGATTCATTGTGGCTGAGGACATAGGAGAACAGGTTGTAGAAGTTATAGGGCAGCAGAGTTTTCAGGTCGGCTCCCAGAAGGCCCGGCACCACATCGTTGATCTCCCGGGCCTCTTCCCCCAGAAGGTCAATAAAACTGTCGTTGGTCTGCAGGATTTTCAGTTTTTCATCGCAGATGACCACCATGGAAGGTAGTTTATGCAACATCCGGCGAAGGATCTCCATGGCTTCCCTGGCCGATTCCTTCTCCTTCCTGGCCAGCCTCTCGGATTTTTTCAGAGCCTCCTGTGCCTGGGCCAGCTTCTCGTTGCTGATCCGAAGTGATTGAATATGATCCTGCCGGTTCTTGATGGCGTAGGTATTGCACATTTCGGGAATGGCCAGCCCCTGCGCGATCGCAGTGGCAAAGTCGTAACAGTTGGCGTATCCGCATGCCCCGCATCCCACATCGTATCCCCCCTGCTTATCCAGTTCTTTCAGTATTTTCTGGATCTGAGTGGAGGAGGGTGTGGGAAGGGACTGGTCGTCCGCAGTGAAAACGCGTCCCAGGTCCAGTCGCCTGTACTTTTCCATCCACTTTTCCCAGGATTCAAGATCCAGCGATTTCAGCCGCTTGTTCACATACCTGATAAGCTGGCTGCGCCGGTGGATCCTCCTTCCGCCGCTGCTGGTGCCCCTCCCCATCAGGAACTCTTTGTAGAAGAGATTGAAATGGCTCTTGATGGAGCTGATGTTTTCCTCAAATTCATCAATGGCCGCCAGGGTACCTTCACCTTCAACCGTAACCACACGGGTCTCATGGAGCTTTTCATTGATCCCGGCAGCCTGGACAATCCCGTTGGCGATGGGAAACAGTGATCCGAGATAGCCCAGCGGAGGATCGAAGTCGCTGTATTCCAGATCCGTCTCATGGATCCCGGCTTCGTTGAACATCTCTCTCAGTTCTACGAAGGTGATCGCCAGGTCGACCCGGTGCCGGTCTTCAAAGCGAAATACCTCATCCTTGCTTGCAATCAGGGGACTGATATGGACCATGACGGTCTCTTCTCCGGCCGATTCCCTCAATACCATGGCAGCGGCCGCCACAGGAGGGAGGATGGGAGCCAGGTTAGCCACCAGCGCAGGCTTGAATTTCTCCACGTATGAGACGGTCACCGGATCGTTCGACATAATGTAATATTTTCCCCGGCTCGCTCCGAAAAGCTCCCGGTACGCTCTGGCCACCAGGTCGACCCCGAAAGCCACCTCCGCCACATGACTGAAACCGAGTGTGCGAAGCATCTGGACAAATTTCCGGTAGTCGGTGATATCGGGGAATTCACCGGCGATCGAAGGATCCAGAAGGGCTGCCACCTTCCGCTCCTCCTGCAACAATCTTTTCAACTCCCTGCTGCTGTTCCTTACCTCGATTGCTCCCGGGCCACATGCCGCAACACAACTCCCGCAGCCGATACAGCGCTGTGGTAGGATCTCAGGCTTTTCCTGTTCCGGCCTGACACGGATGGCCTTGACAGGGCAGGCACGCACACAGGCATAACAGGTGATGCATGTTTCATTGTTGATCTTTAACAGTGGTTCCATGGCACAAATTGTTTACCGTCCCTCGATTACAGACTCCCCAGTTCCTTTTCCAGGATCTCCAGGATCTGATCCCGGCCTACCTGTTCATAAACACGGGGACCAAATTTTACCACGGGGCCGTTGCTGCATTCGCTGAAGCAGTGGCTCCCCTTCAGGATCACATCACGCTCCAGTCCGTGGTCTTTCAGATATTTCTGAATCACCTGCAGTGTCTTTTTGTTCCCCCTGCTGAAACAGGAGCTGCCCATGCATATTTTGATCTCTTTTTTACCGAGCATATCGTCGTGATCGCTTCAAAGTTAATAAAATAGCAGTTTCCTCCGGGTAATTTATATTCCGTTCAAATTACTTACTGTTTTTCAGATAACAAACTTAATGAATATCTTTGAGCGTTCTGTGAAAATTCACATTTTTATGGTGAAGCCGGATGCCCGGATAGATGAAATACTGCAGCGTTTCCCTCAAATAAAAAGAAATGCGCTGATACCGATTCTTCAGGCTTTTCAGGATGAGTTCGGGTATATTTCCGAACAGGCCATCGAGCGTATCGGTACCCATCTTTCCCTGCCCACGAGCAAGATTTACGGGCTGGCCACTTTCTACAATCAATTCTCTTTTTCACCCAGGGGACGGTTCCATATCGTTCTCTGCAACGGATCTTCATGTCACCTGGCCGGTTCGGGGGATCTGTTGCAGGAGATCACCAAGCTGCTGGAGATCAGGGATGGAGAAACCACCCGCGACGGATTGTTCAGCCTGGAGGTGCAGTCCTGCACCGGAGCGTGCGGACAGAGTCCTGTCATGCGGGTGAACGGAACTCACTATACAGGAATGGGAGTCAAGGAGCTCAGACAGATCATCCACCAATACAGGGAAGATGCTTCCGGATAGGGAATTCCTGATACAACTGACACAATCCGATCCTGTCTCCATGGGAGCGGATGAACGGGAGCGTCTCCGGCAAATTAGCAAACAGCGGCTGGAGCGGCCCATGGTGCTGGTCAACACCTCCTCTTCCGGGGTCGTGGGAGGGTCCGGGCAGACCTGGAAAGCCATCGGGGAGTATGCAGAGGAGCGCAGGCTCGATATCGACCTGGTGGAGACCGGGAGTATCGGGATCATCTCCGTGGAGCCGGTGGTGGCCGTACAATTCCCCGGCCGGACCCGTCTGATCTTTGCGGGGGTATCTGCCTCCGTGGTTCCGAATTTACTGGATGACCTGTTTCATCAGGTGGTGCCCGAGGAGCTGGTGATAGGACAGCTGCGTTCGGAGGATATGGAACCATGGCCGGAGGTGCCGTATCTGGACGAAATCCCGTTTTTCGCCAAACAGAAACGGCTGGTCATGGAGCTGTGCGGGATCATCGATCCTTTCTCTCTGCCGGAGTACATGGCGCGGGGAGGGTACAGGGCTTTCCTGAGAACCATCCGGAGCTACACCTTCAGAGAGGTCTGCGACCTGGTCGAGAAGAGTGGTTTGAGGGGAAGGTCGGGAGGAGGATTCCCCACCGGGTTGAAATGGAAAGCGGCTTTCGACACTCCTTCCGATCAGAAATATCTGATATGCAATGCCGAAGAGAGTGATCCGGGTGCTTTTATGGACCGTAACCTGATGGAGGGGAATCCTTATCAGCTGCTGGAAGGGATCGCTATTGCAGCTTATGCGATCGGTTCGAGCCGGGCCTATATCTATATCAGAAGCGAATACAGGGATGCTATCCGCAGAATGGACCAGGCAATAAAGTCATTGAGAGATTGGGGGTTGCTGGGTGATAATATTCTCGACAGCGGGTATAACCTTCAAATATCTCTGAGGAAGGGCCCGGGAGCATTTGTGTGCGGGGAAGAAACAGCGCTGATCGCCAGCCTGGAGGGAAGGCGGGGAATGCCTTCTTCCAAGCCACCCTATCCCTCCACCACCGGTTATATGGGCCGCCCGACGGTGGTGAACAACGTGGAAACACTTTCGAACCTGCCCAACATCATCAACAAAGGCCCTGATTGGTTCCGCTCGATCGGAACAGACAGCTGCTCCGGCACCAAGATCTTCAGTGTAGCGGGCCGCATACGAACCACCGGACTGGTGGAGGTTCCCATGGGAACCACATTCGATACGATCATCAATGAGATCCTGGGGGGAGTTCCGCGGGGAAGGGAACTCAAGGCGTTTCATGTGGGAGGCCCCTCCGGTTGTACGATTCCCGCTTCGCGCATCGGGCTGCCGGTAACCTATAATGGACTGAAAAAGGAGGGACTGGTCATGGGCTCCGGGGGGATCCTGGTTATGGACGACAGATCGTGCGTGGTGAGTACGGTTCGCTATTTCATGGAATATGTGGACAGACAGAGCTGCGGTAAATGCATCCCCTGCAGGGAAGGGACCAGGCGAATGGCGGAGATCCTTACCGGTATAACCCGCAAACCGCAGGACGAGGAGGGGCAGACCACCCTGGAGCGCTTCAAGGGAGTGATGCAGCTTGAAAACCTGGCCGAGGTGATGAAGGACACCTCGCTCTGCGGACTGGGACAGAATGCCCCGAACCCGGTACTCAGTTCACTGAAGGCATTCAGGAGTGAGTATGAAGAGCATATCTTTGACCGGCATTGTCCATCCAATACCTGTACCGAACTGCGGAGCTGGTTCATCGATGTGGATCTCTGCACCGGCTGCTCCATATGTGCCAGGAGGTGTCCTGCAGAGGCGATCATCGGCACTCCGAGGCACCCTTACTTCATTGTCCAGGATAAATGCATCGGATGCGGAGTCTGCTACGAGGTATGCAAGTTTACGGCGGTTTATTATAAATAAGGAAGGGATATGAAGATCACACTGGAGGTGAACGGCATATTGCTGGAGGCAGAAAAGGGGGAAACCATCCTGACGGTGCTCAGGAGAAACGGACTTTCAGTCCCCACGATCTGCAACCTGAAAGATCTCTCTCCCTCCGGAGCCTGCAGGATGTGTGTAGTGGAGGTGGAAGGTCGCGAGAACCTGGTTCCCGCCTGTTCATTTCCCGTGGAAGGCCCCCTGAAGATCATGACACACTCGCCACGTGTCCTGAAAGCGAGGAAGACCAACGTGGAGCTGTTGCTTTCCAGTCATCCCGACGATTGTCTTTATTGCGAGCGAAACGGTACCTGCGAGTTGCAGAAAATGGCCGAGGACCTTCACATCAGGGAGCGAAGAATTCCCGGAAAGAAGAGTCCTCACAAGATCGACAAGTCGAGCCCTGCCATCGTCCGTGATCCTGCCAAGTGCATACTTTGCGGCAGATGTGTGAGGGTTTGCGAGGAGATCATGGCCACATCGACGCTCGATTTTGCGCACCGGGGAAATGAACTGCGCATCTCCACCACTATGGCCAAACCCATCAACTACTCCAACTGTACCGCCTGCGGACAATGTGTCATTGCCTGTCCCACCGGCGCATTGCTGGAGCATGTCCAGTTCCCGGAACTTGAAGCGCATCTGCGTTCACCCGATAAGCTGCTGGTGGCACAATACACTCCTGCGGTAGCCGTATCGGTGGCCGAATCGCTGGGAGTTAGACCCGGTACTGATATGAGCGGTATCATTCATGCGGCGCTTCGGAGATACGGATTCGATTATGTCTTTGGGAGCTGCTTCGGAGCCGATCTCATGATGATCGAACAGGCCAGGATCTTTTCCGGATGGAACCGCGGCGAGAATGGAATGCCTTTGATCACCAGTTCCTGCCCTGCCTGGGTCCAGTATGCAGAACAGTATTACCCCTGGTTGCTGGAGAATCTTTCACCCCTGAAATCTCCACATCAGATCATGGGGACTCTGATCCGGAAATCTTCCGGGCAGATTCAAACAGCCCCGGGAAAGGAGATCGTATCCGTTCTGATCACCTCCTGCACGGCTGCAAAGAGCGAAGCGCGCCGTGCGGAAATGACCCTGGAAGGGGTGCCGGTGATCGATATGGTTCTCACCACCAGGGAACTGGCCCGGCTGATCAGGCTCAGCGGGCTGGATCTGGACCACCTGGAACCCGAACCGTCCGACGCACCGTTCAGTTCGGAATGTACTGCCGGGAAGCTTACAGGAGCAGCAGGAGGAGAGATGGAAGGCACCATGCGTGCTGTTTATCATGAGGTTACAGGCCGGGAACTGGCTCCTGCCAGGTTACACCGTTACAGGATCCACCGCTCTTTCCGCGAAATGACTGTCAAAGCGGGTGAGAGGGAGATAAGGATAGGGACGGTCAGCGGACTGGCCAACACGGTGGAGCTGATCGAAGAGATCAGATCAGGGAAAAGAAAGCTGGATGTGCTGGAAGTGATGGCCTGTCCGGACGGATGCGCCAACGGCGGCGGGCAACCGCTGCCCATGGATGAAGGGATGGTGCGGACCAGGACCAAAGCCATCTATGATCTGGATAACGGAAAAAAACTGCACAGCGTCCACCAGGATCCGGTGATAATGAAGCTTTATGAGGACCGGCTGGGAGAACCGGGAAGTGATATCAGCAAGAAATGGTTCCGTACGGGCCATGCGGTACATGAGAAGATCTGAACGATGGGACAATCTATGAAAACGGTGAACCCCGGAAGGAAGCAGGGACTGGTCTATACCAATAAAGACCGTTGCAGGGTCTGTTATACCTGTGTCCGGGAGTGTCCTGTGAAAGCGATCAAGATCATCGACGGGCAGGCGGAAGTGGTGACTGAACGGTGCATTGGATGCGGCAACTGCACCATTGTGTGCAGGCAGGGTGCGAAGGCTTACCGTCGTTCGGGTGAGCATGTGATGCAGCTGCTGCAGGGCAAAGAAGAGGTGGCGGCACTGGTTGCACCCAGCTACCTGGCCGAGTTCGAAGAGGCTGCAGATCCTCTCATCTTCGCCGGGATGCTGCAAAAACTCGGCTTCGACCGGGTAGTGGAGGTGGGAATGGGTGCCGACCTGGTGGCGCGTGAGTATGAGAGTCTGATCAACAGCCATCCTGACAGGGGATATATCAATTCCGACTGTCCGGCCATCGTCTCCTATGTGGAGAAGTACTATCCCGATATCACCGGTTCCCTGGTTCCGGTGGTCTCTCCCATGGTGGCAGCGGCGAGGTACCTGCGATCGGCAGAGGGTTTCCGGGGCCGGCTGGTTTTCATTGGCCCCTGTATAGCTAAGAAGGAGGAGTCGGAGGAGGTGGACGAGGTGATTACCTTCACCGAACTGAGAGATTTATTCACTCTGCGGAGGATCCGTTCCGGCAATGTGAGCGCAGGACAGTTCACCGGACCCATGGCAGGCCGGGGCGCCGGCTTTCCCATCAGCCGCGGGTTGCTTCAGTCGATGAAACTTACCGGAAATGATGTGGAGCAGCGGGTGATCGTGGCCGAAGGACGGATCCATTTCCAGGAGGCGATCCGGGAATTCGCCGCCGGTTCTCTGGAGACCATGCAGCTGGAACTTCTCTGTTGTGAAGGCTGCATTATGGGACCGGGGACCAGCAGGGAAGGGAAGAAATTCCTCCGCCGGAAGAGGGTTCTTGATCACCTTCGCAAAAGAATGGAAAGTGGCTCCATGAAAAATTCCGGCAGGGAGAAGAGCAGGTTGAAGCTGGACCTGGGAAGGAGCTTTGAACCGATGGATCAGCGGATGGTCGATCCTTCCCGCGAGGAAATTGAAAAGGTGCTTCATGAGATGGGCAAATTCTCCTCGCGGGATCACCTGGATTGCGGTGCCTGCGGCTATGATACATGTCTGAGTCATGCCCGGGCCATAACTCAGGGTCTGGCCGAGGAGGAGATGTGTCTTCCTTATTCCATCGATCAGCTTCACCACACCATCCATAAACTGGCCGATTCCAATCACAGGCTGGTTTCGGTGGAGCAGGCTCTTCGCCAGAGCGAGAAACTGGCCCACATGGGCCAGCTTTCCGCAGGGATCGCCCATGAGCTGAACAATCCGCTGGGAGTGGTGATCATGTACAGCCATATGCTTCTGGAAGAGGTCGAAGGAGATCCCCATCTGAAAGAGGATCTGCAGCTGATCGCCGAACAGGCGGGGCGCTGTAAGTCGATCGTGGGCGGATTGCTTAATTTCGCCCGGAAGAACCAGGTAAAGTATGCACCGGTCGATCTTGTGGAAATGCTTCGGGTCTCCGCCTCCTCGATCATTTTCCCGGATAATATCAGGTACCGTCTGGTGAACCATCTCAGCCGGCCCGATGCGGAGCTCGATCAGGAACAGATGGTGCAGGTGGTGACCAACCTTCTGAAGAACGCGATCGAAGCGATGCCTGACGGGGGCGAGATCACGGTGACCCTTTCCGAAAAGAACGATTGGGTGATCATGGAGGTGAGCGACGAGGGCACGGGGATCGATCCGTCCGAACTGGAGAAGATATTCGAGCCCTTTTACACTACCAAAGGGATAGGAAAGGGGACGGGTCTCGGACTGGCCACCACCTATGGTGTCGTCAAGATGCACCGGGGTCAGGTCGAGGTGACCTCCAACAACGATCCGGCGAAAGGACCGACGGGTACGGTGTTTACCATTAAATTACCAAAAATCGTCAGCAGTTATGAGTGAGACAAGAACGACAGTTCTGGTGGCCGATGATGATCCGGACCAGCTGTTTTTGATGAAACACCACCTGGAAAAGTGGGGATACCGGGTGGTGGCGGTTGAATCGAGGGGAGAAGCCGAACGATTCCTGGAAGGGGAGTGCCCCGACCTGGCGATCATCGATCTGATGATGGAGGAGGAGGACAGCGGATTCATCCTCTCCTACCGGATCAAACAATGTCATCCCGGGGTACCGGTGATCATCTCCACTGCGGTGACTGCAGAAACGGGGATCAGCTTTGACCTGAACAGTCCGGGCGGTCAATCATGGATCAAAGCCGACCACTACCTGGAGAAGGGATTCCGGATGGAAGAGCTCAGGGTATTGATTGAAAAGGCGATTGAAAAGACCATGGAATAGAATGGAGGAGCTGAAGGTACTTGTGGTGGACGACGAACCCGGGATCCGGACGGGAATAAGCAGGATCCTTTCCCGGCATACCGTAAGCTTTCCGTTCATGGATGATGATTACCGGTTCCGATGCATGGAAGCACCTACGGGAGAGGAAGCCCTGGAGATGATCGGCCGGGAGATGCCCGATATCGTTCTGCTCGACAATAAACTACCGGGGATCCAGGGCACCGAAGTGCTGGAGATCCTTCAGAAGCGGAAGCTGGATCTGATCGTTGCCATGATCACCTCCTATGCTTCCCTCGAGGTGGCGGCCAAAGCCACCGGCGACGGGGCCTGGGATTTCATTCCCAAACCCTTCACCCCGGCCGAACTTAAATCGAGTATTGATCTGATCACCAAGCAATATTTCCTGAAGCGGATCACCCGGAATATGAAGGAGGAGGGAAAGAAGATCCGCTATCAGTTTCTCTCGGTGCTCAGTCATGAACTCAAATCACCCCTGACTGCCCTGGAGGGGTATCTCCGGATGATGAAGGACCGGGAGCTGGGCAACGATCTGGACGGTTACCAGGAGGTGCTGGAGCGCTCACTCAAAAGGGTCGACGGTATGCGGTCCCTGATCATTGATCTGCTCGATTTCACCAAGATCCGGCTGGAAAAGAAGGAGGACAGGATGGAGTGGGTGGACCTTCCGGAACGGATCGAAATGGCGATAGCCGCCATTATGCCGATGGCTATTCAGAGAAATATATCGGTCCGTTCCCGGGCCGGTGAGGATATCCGGTTGAAAGTCGATCCGGCAGATATGGATATCCTGCTGAACAATCTGCTTTCCAATGCGGTGAAGTACAATAAGGAGGGGGGGTCGGTGGAGGTTTCCGCGCAGCGTTCCGGACCTGCCATCGAACTGCTGGTGAGGGATACAGGGATCGGTATGAGCAGTGAGGAGGTTTCCAGGCTTTTCGGGGAGTTTGTTCGAATCAAAAATAGACGGACCAGGGGGATTGCCGGATCGGGGCTGGGCCTGTCCATTGTCAAGAAGATCACGGATCTGTACGAGGGCGAGATAAAAGTGGAGAGCAAACCCGATTTGGGAAGCGAATTCAGGATCCTCCTGCCGGAATCCGGAAGGTGAGACGGATCATGCCTTTTATTGATTTGAATCTGTGATTTAATTAACAATATTTTGTACTATTGCAATTAAACCAATCAGATGACGCTACCCGAACGTACTGTAGAAAGGCTGAGTGAATACCGGAGATCCCTGCTGCAGTGCCTGGAGGAGGGCAAAACTCACATCTATTCCCACGAACTGGCCGAGCTGCATCACAATACGGCAGTGCAGGTCCGCCGGGATATTATGTTTATCGGCTATTCCAGCATGCAGAGAAAAGGGTATGATGTGAGGGAACTGGTCGATGTCATAGCTGAGATCCTCGATTCAGGACAGGGGCTGAATGTGGCGGTCATCGGGGTCGGCAACCTCGGGAAGGCGGTTACCACCTATTTTACGGGTAAAAGGTCCAAACTGAATATTGTGGCCACCTTCGATGTGGATACCAATAAGATCGACCGGGTCATCTCCGGGGTGAAGTGTTATTCACTGAGCCGTCTGGAAGAGTTGGTCGGAGAGAGCAACATCTCCATTGCCATCGTCACCGTTCCGGCCGACTCTGCTGTTGAAGTGTCGGAACTGCTGGTCAAGGCGGGAATTAAAGGAATCCTGAATTTCACAACGGTACCCCTGAATGTTCCCGGGGAGGTCTATCTCGATGAGTATGACATGATCACCTCACTGGAGAAAGTAGCCTATTTCGTCAAATCTTCCGGTAAATAGTATGCAGATTCATTACTCCATGGAGCATCTGCCGGATATTGATTTTCCGGCAGTGACCGTCGGATCTTTCGACGGTGTGCATGCAGGACACCGGGTGATCATCGATCGCCTGAACCACCTTGCCCGGAAGGCGGGTGGAGAATCGGTCCTGATCACCTTTCATCCCCATCCCCGTATAGTCCTTTATCCCGATACAGCCGGGAAGGATCTGAAACTGATCACCACCCCCCCGGAAAAATCGGCATTGCTCGAGGAGGCAGGCCTGGATCACCTGATAATTATGGAGTTCACCAGGGATTTTTCCAGAACAACCTCCACGGAATTCGTTCGCGATTACCTGGTTGGAAGACTTCATGCCCACATTATCGTGGTGGGATTCAATCACTATTTCGGATACAACAAAGAGGGAAGTTACGAATCCCTCTACCGGATGGAGGAACAATACGGGTTCAGGGTGGAGGAGATTCCGGAGCAGGAGATTCAGCACGAGACTGTAAGCAGCACGAAGATCCGGAAGGCCCTTGGAGAGGGTAATGTCCAGAGGGCCAATGCGTACCTGGAATATCACTTCAGGATCCGGGCCCGCATAAAACCTGTCCCTTCTCCCTTTCCGCAACTCAATGAACACGGTAGTTTCCAGCTTCAGGTGACCGACTCCCTGAAATTAGTACCACCCGATGGCAGGTATGCAGTCTCTGTCGGTTACAACGGTTCCCTGCAAAAGGGCATGGTCTGGATCTCCGGAGGAATCGTATGGCTGTTCCTGCCTGAAAGCCGATCCGGATGCGGGGCGGACGATGGAGGGGAAGAGCGATGGGTCCTGTTCCACAAGCATCTGGGACGGTGCAACGGGCAATGGGAGAGCGGTTGGAATCTGCAGCGGGACATGGAAACAGTTCGGGAACTGATCTACTGAAAATCAAAGCAGATGGAACAAAGAATCGGAGCAGTGCTGATCCTGATCAGCGATGAGGGCAGCATCCCCAGGGTCAATTCGATTATTTCGCAGCACTCGGACTCGATCATCGGACGTCAGGGGATTCCTCTCCGGGGCCGTTCGACCAATGTTATTTCTCTGGTTCTCGAGGGTGACAGCGACCTGGTCGGTTCCCTGACAGGTAAGCTGGGGCGGCTGCCGGGGGTGAAAGTAAGGTCGGTCATGGCCGGGTGATCCCTGCTCGGTAAAATGTTAAAATAGCACACCTGTTTTGTTAATTCGCTTCACCCGGGCAACATAAATGGACCCTAATAGTTATACTTGCAGAAAGTAATTGTTGGGGTGCAAGGCAAGTTGCGAATCTTTTGAGGGTTTTAGGGAGAGTAGCAACTTGCCTTATTTTTTTGCCTGTTTTCCAGCTATGTTCTAAGACACTCCGTTTCGTTCCCGGTCACCATTCACCTTTGTTATCTTTGGTTCAGTCAAACCGATGCGAATGGTCACTCGCCAACTAATTGATCCCAAAAGCATTGTAGTAGTAGGTGCCTCCAACAACATCCGGAAACCGGGTGGAAAACTATTGTATAATATCCGCACCGGCTCATACAAAGGAGAACTTTACAGTCTGAATCCGGGGGAGGAGACTATTCAGGATCTGCCCTCCTACCGGAAGGTAAGCGACCTTCCGGAAACCGATCTGGCTTTTCTGGCCATTCCTGCCAAACTTTGCACAGAAGTGATCAGGGAACTGGCCGCCACCAGGAATACCCGTGCCTTCGTGATTGTATCGGCAGGCTTTTCGGAAGAGAGCGAAGAGGGTGCCGGGATTGAAAGAAAGATCGTTGAGATCTGCAATCAATATGGAGCGGCTTTGATTGGTCCCAACTGCATCGGAGTGATGACTCCCGGTTATCAGGGGGTATTCACTCTTCCGGTACCCCCCCTGAATGAGCGGGGATGCGATTTTATCTCCGGCAGCGGGGCCACGGCGGTATTCATCATGGAATCGGGATTGCAGAACGGCCTGCCTTTTAATCATATGTTCTCTGTGGGAAACTCTGCCCAGACGGGAGTGGAGGATGTGCTTCAATATCTCGATGAAACTTACCGGGAGGGCATTTCCTCCAGGGTGAAGATCCTTTATCTCGAGACCATCAGGAAACCGGAGAAACTGTTACGGCATGCTGTTTCCCTGATCAGGAAAGGATGCCGGATCGCTGCCGTTAAGGCAGGGACCACCGAGGCAGGCAGCAGGGCAGCTTCTTCTCATACGGGGGCCATGGCCAGCCCGGACATGGCAGTGGATGCTCTTTTCAGGAAGGCAGGGATCGTTCGCTGTTTCGGACGTATGGACCTGACCACGGTCGCATCGGCCATGTTGTATCAGCCGATGAAGGGAAAAAACCTGGCCCTAATCACCCATGCGGGAGGGCCCGCCGTGATGATGACCGATGTACTGTCAGGGGGAGGTATGGATGTCCCCCCCTTGTCGGGTCCGAAGGCGGAAGAACTGCTGGAGCATCTCCATCCCGGATCATCCGTGTCGAACCCTATTGACCTGCTGGCTACCGGAAATGCCGAACAGGTGGGCATCGCCATCGACTATTGCGAGAAGGAATTCCATGAGATCGACGGGATGGTGGTCATTTTCGGTACACCGGGTCTGGCGCCGGTCTTTGATGTATATAAGGTGCTCCACGAGAAAATGGAAAGCTGCAGTAAACCGATTTACCCCGTACTTCCCTCGGTGACCACTGCCCGGGAAGAGGTCAGGGAGTTCCTTTCCCGGGGGCATGTGAATTTTCCGGACGAAGTGCTTCTGGGCGAAGCGCTGACCAGGATGCGCAATACCCCTTTTCCGGCAGATGAGGAGCCTCCCGCCGGAGGCATCAAATACCCCGCCATCAGAAGGGTGATCGAATCTGCCGGGAGCGGTTATCTGGAGCCCGGGCAGATCCAGCAGCTTCTCGATGCTGCCGGAATCCCGAGGGTACCCGAGGGGGTGGTGACCGATGAGGCTTCCCTGGAAAAACTGGCCCGTCGGATCGGATTTCCCCTGGCCATGAAGGTGGTGGGACCATTGCACAAATCGGACGTGGGAGGAGTGAGGCTTGATATCGAAAACGAAATCGACCTGATGGAACACTTCCGGGAGATGAACAGGATCGAGGGAGCCCGGGGAGTTCTCCTCCAGCCGATGCTGGAGGGAGTGGAGGTATTTGCCGGTGCCAGTTTCGAGCCCGGGTTCGGACATATGGTCATGTGTGGGATCGGGGGGATCTATGTGGAGGTCATGAAGGATATCGCCACAGGACTTGCTCCGCTCACCATGGTGGAGGCCAGGCGGATGATCCGCTCCCTCCGGGGATATCCCATGCTGGAAGGAATCAGGGGACAGGAAGGTCTGGATGTGGAGGCCTACGCATCGGTACTGGTCAGATTATCGGTTGTTCTGGATGCGAACCCGGAGATTGCAGAGATCGATCTCAATCCGATCATGGGAAGAAAGGGGCAACTGATGGTGGCCGATGCCAGGATACGGACGGACCTGTTAAATCGTTGAGCCAATGAAGCAGACACCGATATCCGGAGAGATCGTCAACGAGGTCATTGAAGCTTTCGGAGTGCATCCGGCGGGAAAGGCCACCATCAGGGAACTGGTAAAGATCGTCAATGATATTCAGGAAAGAACAGGAGAGGAGTTCATCCGGATGGAGATGGGGGTCCCGGGTCTCGACCCCACCTTTGTAGGGACAGAGGCGGAGATGATTGCCCTCAGAAAAGGGGTGGCCTCCAAGTATCCCAATATCGAGGGGATCCCCTCGCTGAAGCAGGAGGCAGCCCGGTTTATTAAACTATTCCTCGATGTGGACCTGGATCCGGTCCACTGCGTTCCCACGGTGGGATCGATGATGGGAGGAATGGCTGCATTCATGGTGGTGAACCGGTCCGACAGGAACCGGACCGGTACACTGTTCCTCGATCCCGGGTTCCCTGTGCAGAAACAGCAGTGTCTGGTACTGGGGCACGAATATGGCTCGTTCGACCTGTACGACTTCAGGGGGAAAAAGCTCAGGGGAAAGATCAGGGAGGAGATCGAAAAAGGGCATTACTCCTCCATCCTCTATTCCAATCCCAACAACCCGTCCTGGATCTGTCTGAATGAGGAAGAGCTCCGGATCATCGGGGAAGTATCGTGTGAATTCGATGTGACAGTGATCGAGGACCTGGCATATTTCGGAATGGATTTCCGCAATGACCTTTCCCGGCCAGGTGAACCTCCTTTTCAGCCGACGGTGGCCAGGTATACCGACAATTACCTTCTTCTGATTTCCAGTTCCAAAGCGTTCAGCTATGCCGGCCAGAGGATCGGAATGATGATTATTTCGCCTGCTCTCTACGATCGGAGATACCCCGACCTGAAACGATATTATACCTCTGAAAAATTCGGGCACGCCATGATCTACGGCTCTCTCTACGCACTTTCTGCCGGAGCCACCCATACTGCTCAACACGCACTGGCTGCGATCTTCAAAGCGGTGAATGACGGGACCTACAACTATATTGAAGAGGTGAAGGAGTATGGGCAGAAGGCCAGGATCATGAAGGAGATGTTCCTGAAATACGGTTTCCGGATCGTTTATGACAGAGACCTGGATAAACCGATCGCCGACGGATTCTACTTTACCCTGGCATATCCGGGCTTCGAAGGTCCAGCTCTGGTGGAGGAGCTGCTCTATTACGGGATCAGCGCCATCTCACTGGGGATCACCGGCAGTACCCGCACCGAGGGATTACGGGCGTGTGTATCCCAGGTCAGACGGGATCAGTTCCCGGTACTGGAGGAACGGTTGAGGGCATTCAGAGAAGATCACCCCGTCCCGCAATAGTAGTTTTTATCCCTAAGGAGGGGATGAGGGATAAACGTGTCCAAGAACAGTTCAGTTGGTCTGTTAGTTTTGTTACATTTGAGAATATCTGAAAAAGCTGGGTAGTATGGCAAAAGCAAGAGGAGCCATTGTGGTGGATATGGAAAAGTGCAAAGGCTGCCAGGTATGTGTGGTCAATTGTCCCACCGACGTGATAGCGATGTCGGAGGAGGTGAACGGGAAAGGATACCACTATGCCTATATGGAACATCCGGATAGCTGCACGGGGTGTACCAACTGTGCTGTGGTCTGCCCCGACGGAGTGATCACCGTATACAGGTTGAAAAACAAATAAGTGAGGGAGGATCAGGAATGAGCGAACTGGCATTAATGAAAGGGAATGAGGCCATTGCGGAAGCCGCCATCAGGGCCGGAGTGGATGCCTATTTCGGTTATCCCATCACGCCGCAGTCGGAGGTCCTCGAGTACCTGACCCTGCAGAAGCCCCATGAACGAACCGGCATGGTTGTCCTGCAGGCTGAAAGCGAGGTGGCATCGATCAATATGATCTACGGTGCCGCCGGAACCGGCAAAAAGGTGATGACCTCCTCTTCCAGTCCGGGCATCAGCCTGATGCAGGAAGGAATCAGCTATATTGCCGGAGCGGAACTTCCCTGCCTGATCGTTAACATCGTGCGGGGGGGGCCGGGCCTGGGCACCATCCAGCCCTCACAGGCCGATTACTTTCAGTCCACCAAAGGGGGAGGGCACGGCGACTACCGGTTAATCGTGCTGGCCCCGGCCTCGGTTCAGGAGATGGCCGATTTTGTGGACCTGGCTTTTGAACTGGCATTTAAATACCGGAATCCGGCCATGATCCTGTCCGACGGGCTCATCGGTCAGATGATGGAAAAGGTGGTACTTCCCGAACAGAAATCCAGGACCGATCATTTCGACCAGTCGTGGGTCATTACCGGAAAAACCAGTGACAGGGAACGGAATATCATTACCTCCCTGAATCTGGATTCCGAGCTGCAGTATGAACATAATCTGAAATTGCAGGAGAAGTACCGCAGCATGACCCAGGATGTGATGTTCGAGAAGATCGGTTGCGATGACGCCGACTTTCTGCTGGTCGCCTACGGGTCCAGTGCGCGGATCTGCCAGAAAGTGGTCGATATTGCCGGAAGCCGGGGACAAAAAGTGGGATTGCTGAGGCTGCAGACCCTCTTTCCTTTCCCCTCCGGGGAGATCGCAAGGCTGGCCCGGAAGACCAAGGGGATGATGGCCGTGGAGCTTAGCTCGGGACAGATGGTGGAAGATGTAAAACTGGCGGTTAACGGCAAAGTCCCGGTTTATCATTTCGGCACCCCGGGCGGAAAGATTCATTCACCCGAAGATGTGATGCATGCAGTGGAAGAAAAGTTTTTAGGAGGAATATAGATGGAAGTAAACGAGATCATCAGGGAGGAGAACCTGGTATATAAGCGCACCCCTTTAATGACCGATGCCACCCTTTCCTATTGCCCGGGTTGCGGACACGGAACCATTCACCGGCTGATCATGGAGGTGGTGGAGGAGATGGAAATACAGTCGGAGACCATCGGGATCGCTCCCGTTGGCTGTTCCGTACTGGCCTATGATTTCATGGACGTCGATTTCTCACAGGCGGCACACGGCCGGGCACCCGCCGTGGCCACAGGGATCAAGAGGCTCTGGCCCGATAAATACGTTTTCACATACCAGGGCGACGGAGACCTGGCAGCCATCGGAACGGCCGAAACGATCCACACCTGCAACAGGGGCGAGAATATCACCATTTTTTTCGTGAACAACGGGATATACGGGATGACGGGCGGACAGATGGCTCCGACCACACTGGAGGGAATGAAATCTTCCACTTCACCCTATGGACGCGACAGCGCGACCATGGGACCGCCCTACCGGATCACCGAGATGATCGCCCAGCTGGAAGGCACCTATTATGTCAGCCGCCAGGCTGTCCACAAGGCGGCTGCGGTCCGGAAATCGAAAAAAGCCATCCGGAAGGCGCTGGAGGTGCAGCGCGACAAGAAAGGGTTGTCGTTCATCGAGTTCGTTTCCAACTGCAATTCAGGCTGGAAAATGTCTCCCAATGATTCCAACCGCTGGATGGAAGAGCATATGTTTCCCTTCTACCCGCTGGGGGATATCAAGTTAGACGGACAAGTCGTAACGTCGTAAAGTCCATAATAGTCGTAAAGTCCATAATAGT
>CAZOHA010000013.1:39044-66240 GCA_964579515.1 uncultured Bacteroides sp.
AGTTGTAAAGTCGTAAAGTGAATTGGGTATGACGGAAGAGATCATTATTGCGGGTTTCGGGGGACAGGGGGTCCTCTCCATGGGTAAGATCCTGGCTTATTCCGGGATCATGCAGGAACAGGAGGTCAGCTGGATGCCTTCCTACGGTCCCGAGATGCGAGGAGGGACCGCCAATGTAACGGTCATTCTCAGTGACAACCGGGTCAGTTCTCCCGTGGTTCAGAGCTGCGATACAGCGATCCTGCTGAATCAGCAGTCGGTCGATAAGTTCGAACCCATGGTCAAGCCCGGAGGACTGCTGATTTATGATCCCAACGGGATCACCCGGCATCCCGAACGGGAAGATATCCGGATCTTTCAGGTGGAAGCTGCCGCGGAGGCAGCCAGGCTGAAATCATCGATCACTTTCAATATGGTGGTACTGGGGGGCTTTATCAAGGTAAAGCCGGTTGTCGACTATGAGAATGTGATCAAAGGGCTGAGGAAGTCATTGCCCGAAAGGCATCATCACCTGATCCCCGTCAACGAGAAAGCGATTCAACGGGGCATGGAGATTATTCATGAGGCCAGGCTCACCGCATGACCATGCCCTTTATGAGGATTCACAGCTCATTCCCCTGTTGCAGCAGGTGTTCCGATACCAGAAAATCGTAGGCATTGAACCTGTTTCCGTTTAATTTTCCGGCTCTATTTATAGAAGTGCATTTCTGTCAGATAGCGATAGGCAGGTTCAGGCACCAGGTGACGCATATCCTTCCCCTGCCGGATGGCGCTGCGGATGAAGCTGGATGAGATCTCCATCAGGGGGGCATCCACGAGGGTGGCATTGGGGATCTCTCCGGGTTTCGGGTCGGTTCCGGGCCTCGGATAGATCAGACGGTGATATCGTTGTACGATCAGTTCGGCGTTTTTCCATTTGTGAAAGGTGCGCAGGCCGTCGGCCCCCATGACCAGCTGGAACTCCATGGAGGGATGTTTCTCTTCCAGGTATGCCAGGGTATCGACGGTATAGGAAGGAGTCGGCAGGCGGAATTCGATGTCGGATGCCCGGAAACGGTCATCGTCCTTGATGGCACGGTAAACCATTTCCAGTCTGTCGTATCCCTTCAGAAGGGATTTTTTCTCTTTCAGGGGGTTATGGGGACTGACCACGAACCATAGCTGGTCGATCCGGGTGAATTCGACCATGTATGTGGCGATGGCCAGATGGCCCATATGAATGGGATTGAAGGAACCGAAATAAAGACCGGTGATCATGTTGCCAGATGTTTTTGTACCAGTTCTTCCGAAAGCTGCAGTGCCTCCGGGAGCGAATCATTGACCACCACATGGTCGAACAGGGGGGCATATTTCATCTCCAGGGCTGCTTTGCCGAGGCGTTTCTGAAGCTCTTTCTCTCCATCGGTACCCCTGGAGCGGAGACGCTTCTCCAGAATATCCATGGAGGGAGGCATGACAAAGACGGCACAGGCAGCCGGACCGAACTCCCGCTTCAGGTGGAGTCCTCCCCGTACGTCGATATCGAAAAGGGCATGCCGGCCACTCTTCCATATTCGTTCCACCTCGCTTCTCAGCGTACCGTAATAGCGGCCCGGGTATACCTCTTCCCATTCAAGGAACGCATCCTCTTCTATTTTCTTCCTGAACTCCTCTTCCCGGATAAAATAGTAGTCCCTCCCGTCCTGTTCCCTCCCGCGGGGAGGCCGGGAGGTGGCCGAGATGCTGAAGGAGAGTTTCGGTTCTTTCCTGGCCAGGTGCTGCACGATGGTCGATTTGCCTGCCCCGGAAGGAGCGCTGAATATGAACAGCTTACCCTGCATCAGAGAACATTGAGGATCTGCTCCTTGATCCGCTCCAGCTCATCCTTCATCTCCACCACCAGGCGCTGGATCTCGGGGTGGCCTGCTTTGGAACCGAGGGTATTGATCTCTCTTCCGATCTCCTGGGAGATGAAACCCAGTTTTTTTCCCACGGGGCCCTCCTCCTCCATGGTCTGAAGAAAGTAACTGCAGTGGTTTTCGAGGCGGACCTTCTCTTCGGAGATATCCAGTTTTTCCAGATAATAGATGAGCTCCTGTTCGAAGCGGTTTTCGTCGGCCTGTTCCGGTTGAATAAACTCAGTCAGGTGCTGGCCGATCCGTTCCCTTATCCGCCCGATGCGCTCCTCTTCAAATGGGGAGATCGCTGCGAGTTTTTCCCGGATCGACCTGATTCTCTCCACCAGGTCGACTGCCATGGCGGCCCCTTCCTGAATCCGGAAATCATTCAGCTGTTCCATGGCTTCGATCAGGGTGTTTCTGAGGGCCAGCCATTCTGTCTCCTCCAGTCCGGGTCTGTCCGACCGGACCGTATCGGGGAGTTGCAATGCCATACCCAGCAGATCCCGGGAGGCCTCCAAACCAAGTTCGCGCGATATCCGGGACAGTTGTTCATAATAACCTTTGACCACCGGTTCATTAATGGAGCCCGCTTCGGCCTTCCCGTTCATTTCATAGTAGAAGCTGCACTCCACCTTCCCCCGCTCCAGAACCGAGGAGATCAGCTGCCTGATATCCAGCTCCTTTTCCCGGTAGAGGGAGGGAATCCGGATGTTGCTGTCCAATTGTTTTCCGTTGAGAGATTTGATTTCTATGGTCATTTTTTTGTCAGGCAGCACGCATTCGGCTTTTCCGTAACCTGTCATCGATCTGATCATGGGTAGCGGGTATGGAGTTCCCACAAAAGTAGTAAAAAGGGAAGAACTGGCTAATTGGCGGCAGGAATGGTGAAGGTGAAGGTGGAACCCTCACCCGGAGTGCTCCGGACCGAGATCTCGCCGCCGTGTTTCTCTACGAATTCCCGGCAGATGATCAGCCCGAGGCCGGTTCCCTTCTCTCCGGCGGTGCCGGTGGATTTGAATTTCTCGTCGATCCGGAACAGCCGCGGGATATCCTCCTCGGGGATACCGATCCCCTGGTCGGTCACACGGACCTCCAGCTCACTGTTTCTCGGTTTCACCGTTACCTCCACCTTTTTGTCCCTGTCGGTGAATTTCACCGCATTGGTCATGAGATTCCGGATCACACTGTTGATCATGTCCCTGTCGCCATAGGCGTAGATCTCATCCTGGAGAGGGGAAAGCAGCATAATACCCTTTTTTTCGGCGAGCATCCTGTGGATATTGATGTTCTCCCGGATCAGGCTGGTAAGGTTGAAACGTACCGGATCATACTTGATCCTTCCCCTTTGCGAACGTGACCATGTCAGAAGGTTCTCCAGCAGGTCCAGCAGGTGTTTGACCGACTGGTTTATTTTCCGGAAGCCGGCCTTGTGGTCTTCCCGGTCGGCCGCATCGAAATTATCCACCATCAGTTCGCTGATGGAGAGCAGGCTCGAAAACGGATTTTTCAGATCGTGGGAGATAATGGAGAAAAATTTATCCTTGGTGGCATTCAGTTCCATCAGGTTTTTTTCTGACTCCCTCAGGGCGGCGTTGGCTTCACTGATCTGCTGGTTCTGGTATCTGAGCAGGCGGTTGGTCCTTGACTTCACCAGGTAGTTGTATATCATGACGGCGATGGCAGTGATCACCAGGATCTCCAGTGCAATGAACCACCAGGAGAGCCAGAAGGGAGGAGTGACCAGGATGCTCAGTTCCATGGGGGGATCGCTGCGGAATCCGTCTGTGTTCTCTGCCACCACCTTCAGGGTATACTGGCCCGCACCCATATTGGCGTAGGAGACGTAGTTCCTCGTTCCTGCATTGCTCCAGCCGGCTTCCAAATTCTCCATGATGTAAGAGTACCGGAGCTCACCCGGGCGGAGGTTGTTGATGGCCGAGAACTCCACGGAAAAAAACCGGTGCCTGTGATCGAGGACAATTTCCTCGAGGTAGGAAACATTCTCCCTGGCGTAAAAGGTCCCGTCGATGTCGATGATCCGGCCGGGATGTTCCTCAAACTCCTCTTCCAGTTCCACCCCGGCAATCCGGACCTCCTTTCCCAGGATCTCCAGTTTGGTGAGTGTCACTTCCGGAACATTACGGACAGGTTCGATGGAAGAGGGGTCGATGATATTGAGTCCGTAAACTCCCCCGAAGTAGAGATGTCCGTGCTGTCCCCGGTAGTATGCGCCCCCGTTGAACTCATTGCTCTGCAAGCCATCGTTCATATCGAAATTCTTCACCTGGAAATCTTCCAGTCCGAACCGGGAGATGCCCAGATTGGTGCTCAGCCAGATGTTGTTGCGGTCATCGGGAAGAATTCCGTAAATCACCTCATTGGCCAGCCCTTCACCCACTCCGAAGCGCCGGAAGGAGCCTGTGGCGGGGTAGAACATGTTGAGCCCGTTATTGGTACCGATCCAGAACCTGCCCATGGGATCCTTATACACCGAGAAGACAATGTTATCCGATATGGAGGTGGGATCTTCCGGATCGTGATTGAACTGGATGAAATGTCCGGTTTCGGGATCGAGCCTGCACAGACCTCCGCTGTAGGTTCCCACCCAGAGCATACCGTCCTGGTCCTGAAGGATGGCCGAATAGATAAAACTGACCGGAGGTTCTCCATTGCCGCGGGGTTCTGTCAGGTACCTGCGGAAGGTAGTCCCGTTGTCCTGCAGCAGGTTCAATCCATTCCTGGTCCCCACCCAGATCCTTCCGTCCAGGTCCTCGTAAACTGCACGAACCGAATTGTGGGAGAGTGAACGCGGATTGTCCGGATCATGCCGGAAATGTCTGAATACCCCGGTCTCCTTCTGATAGAGATCCAGCCCGCCACCATCGGTCCCCACCCAAATCCTTCCCCTGCTGTCCTGATAGATCTCACGTACGGAAGAGCGTGACAGGGAGCCGGGATCGTCAGGATCGTGATCCAGATGACGGAACTCCCTGCTTCGCTGGTCGTAAATGCTGATCCCGCGCGTATCGGTCCCGATCCACAGAGTACTGTCGGCGGTTTCGCAGATGGACCAGACGAATGAACTGGCCATGCTGTTGGGATCAAACGGATCGCTTTTAAAAAGGGTAAACTGATTGGCATTTGGGTCCAGGATGCTGATCCCCGCTCCGAAAGTCCCGATCCAAATGGCTCCTGAGCGATCCTGAAAGAGGCAGTTGATCGAGTTGTCGGAAAGACTCGAGGGGTCGGCAGGGTGGTGAACATAGTGACGGTAGGTGCGGGTGGCCGGATCGATCCGGTAAACACCGTTTCCGAAGGTTCCGTACCAGAGCATGCCTTCGCGGTCAATGATCACAGGCTCGACGGGGTCCATCGAAAGTGAATGGGACTCTTCGCCTCCCGTCAGCAGCCGTTCGAATCGCTTTTCTTCCGTATGATACCAGAACAATCCTCCGGTGGTCTGGATCCATACCTGTTCGAACTGGTCGGGAAATACCCTTCTGATCCTTTGTGATCCGTACTCCTCTTCCAGAGGGATCAGCCGGTGATTCCCCCCGCCGGTCAGGTCCAGTTTTATCAGTCCGTCGGAAGTTCCCGCCCAGAGGACATCCTCGGCAAGAGACATATGGCAGACCAGGGTCTCAAATCCGATCAGTCCGTCGGCCGACTCCCTGAAAAACAGACCCGATTTTGGATCGTAGCTGTAGAGGCCCCTTTCGGTGGAGATCCAGAATATCCCCGAGGGATCCTGCAGGAAACCGGTGATCCTGGAAGTAAGCCCAGCCAGTTCCGGTTCATCCGGGATAATTCTCTCCACTTCGTTGGTCTGCCGGTCGACCCGGTTCAGTCCCCTGCTTGTCCCGATCCATACATCATTCCGCTGGTCGGTTCCGATAACGGTCACCGAGTCGTTTGAAAGGGTGGCCGGATCATCGGGATCATGGGAGAGGATCACGAAGACCCCCCTGCGCGGATCGTATTTGGTGAGACCGCCCCGGGAGCCAAGCCATATCATGCCTGTCCGGTCCTCGTAGATCAGCTCGATCCATTTATTGGCCAGGACCTGTGAGGGTCCGGTCCCGGTCCCGAACACGGTCACCTGCTGTCCGTCGTACCTGTTGAGCCCGTCTTCGGTGCCAAACCAGACGAAACCCTTGGAATCCTGATATATGGTGTAGACCGAGCTGACCGAAAGCCCGTCGTTGATGGTAATTCGCTTGAACCGTACATCCCCTTCCTGTCCTGCGGCAACCAACTGCAGGAACCAGAGCGGAAGCAGGAAAAGGGCAGATTTACTGAACATTCCGGCTAGCTTGGAAGCATTTATTGCACTGCGTTCTACAAATTTCGATCCAAGTTAGCCAAACGGAGCGTCTATTTCAAACGATTATCGGTTAAATTATGTGATGAATGATTTATTCAGTGATCTGTGTATCAGTTCACAATGTTTTCTTCCAGAGGGAATTTAAGAAGTAATTCCTCTGGTCGGTGAAAGAATGCAGGATACTGAATCCGGTTTCGGCAGCCATCTCTCTGATCATTTCCCGGTTGAATTTCTGCGACATTTCGGTATGGACCGCTTCCCATTTTCCGAACCGGATGGTCTCTTCTGTCGCGGAAAACCGAACGGATTGTTCCAGGGTGCTTACCAGGTAACTTTCAGCAGTACCGCTCCCGGGATGATAGATGGGTACATGCATGAAGTGATCCGGATCGAAGTCAGCCCCCAGTTCTCTGTTCATTCTCCTCAGCAGATTGAGGTTAAACTCTCTGGTGAGCCCGTGGGGATCATCGTAAGCCCTTCTGATCACACCCGGGTCTTTTTTCAGGTCGAGCCCGAGGAACAGCAGATCACCTTCCGACATGGCATCCCGCAGCTGACTCAGGAAAGAGATGCGCCGGGAGCGATCGAAATTCCCCAGGTTCGAACCCAGGAAAAGGATGACTTTCCGGCTGTGATTCCTGCCCGCCATCTTTCTGATCATGTCGAAATAGTCGCCGTGCTGAGGGTAGAGATCTATTTCCGGCAGGTGGGACCGCATGGTCGTTTGCAGCTGATGCAGCGCTTCCCATGAGATGTCCACGGGCAGGTAACGTACATTTATCCCCGATCCCAGCAGATAGCCGAGCAGGATCCGGGTCTTGGTACCGTCGCCGGCACCCAGTTCCACCAGGTCCAGTGAGGTGCATCCGGAGCAGAACAGATCTCCGATCCGTTGCTTATGGAGCTCAAAGATCTCGGTCTCACAATCGGTCAGATAATATTCCGGCATGGCCATGATCTTCTGGAAGATGCGGCTGCCTTCACTGTCGTAGAAGAAATGCGAGGCGATGTATTTTTTGTTTGATTGCAGCCCTCCCATTACCTGGAGGGCCTGTCCGGAGAGTGTTTCTGTACGAGGCATACACATAAATTACAATACCCGGGGCCATTTGTTCACTGACCGGATTGATCAGCGGGTCACCGTGGCGGGTTCCAGTTTTCCGCTGACCACCGATTTCGTTTTCCAGCGCCCGGTTTTGTAATAAAGGTAGGAAAGCAGGAAGCCCATTCCCCATCCGGTAGGGATGGCCCACCAGATGCCGGTCTCTCCCAGGTTGGCTCCGGGGATGGACAGCCCGAAAACTGCAATGCTCTCCTGGCTGAGGAAGATGGCCGCAGGGATGCGGACGATCCAGAGCGAAAAGAGGGTCAGAAACATGGGAATCACGGTGTCGCCCGCGCCCCGCATTACCCCTCCGTAAATGAACATGGCAGTGAAGAGCAGGTAAAAAGAGGTAACGATGGTCAGATATTCACCCCCGATGTCGATCACTGCCTGGTCGATGGTGAACAGACCCATCAGGGGCCGTTTGAAAAGGATGATCAGAACCGTAATGACCACCGCAGTGGAGGAGGACATCCACAGGGTCCGGATAAGTCCCCGCCTGACCCGGTGGATCTTGCCCGCTCCGATATTCTGTCCCACGAAGGTGGAGAGTGCCTGGGAAAATACCATGGATGGGATGATCGCCAGGCTGTCGAGCCGCCCCGCTGCAGTATAGGCGGCCACCACATTGGTCCCGAATCCGTTCACAATCCCCATCAGCGCCATCATGCCCAGTGCCACGAAGGTCTGCTGGAGACCGGTGGGCAGACCGATACGGAGGCTGTCTCTGAATACCTGCCTGTCGAAGGAGAACTCTCTGATATTGAATTTGATCAGTTCATGGTTATTGTTGAGGTAAAACACGGCCACGATAAATGCGGTCCCCTGGGCAATGATCGTGGCTATAGCGGCCCCTTCGATCCCCATCCCCATCTTCACGATGAACAGCAGATCGAGTCCGATATTCAGGACCGTTGCCAGGATCAGAAAGTAGAGGGGTGTGATAGAATCACCCAGTCCGCGCAGGATGGCAGCCACCCCGTTATAGCCGAAAAAAACTATCAGTCCCGATACATACACCGAGAAATAGGTGTTGGCCGTGGGAATCAGTTCTTCCGGCAGTCTCATCAGGCGGAATATCTGTTCAGAAAAGGTGACACCCGTCACCGTCATGATCACTGCAAACACAGCGAGTACGATGAAGATGGTGTCAATGGCCCTTTTGACTTTGTAAAAGTTCTTGGCCCCGAAAAACTGCGATATGACGATAGTGCCGCCTGCGGAGATTCCTATGATCAGAGCGATCAGTGTGAATATGACCGGAAATGATGCGCCCACAGAGGCCAGGGCTTCCTTACCCAGGAACCGGCCCACGATGATCTGGTCGACGAAGGTGTAGAGCTGCTGGAACATGTGACCCACCAGCATCGGCAAAGCGAACCGGAAAATGTTCTTTCCCTCACTTCCTTCAGTCAAATCGCGCATTCCGGAAACCCTGATTAACCTCCCCCGGCCGGACCGGAGAGCGTTGTTTCAAGCGCGTAAAGGTCGGCAATTAAATTGGAACAGCCATCCCCCTTCGGATATTTCACATTTCAGGCCCCGGTATTCAGGTCAGTGGTTCCAGTTCAACGGTAAAGTGCCTCATAATAGGGGCTTCACAGGTGATGTGGTAGCCGCGCCTGATTGCGTTGCGCCTTTTGTAGACCTGTCCCAGGGCTGCCGCCACATAATCCATATGGTTCCGGGTGTAGACCCGCCTGGGGATTGTCAGCCGCACCAGTTCAAGTGCGGGGTAGCGTTCTTCCCGGGTCTCCGGGTCCCTGTCGGCCAGTAGGGTTCCGATCTCCACGGCCCTGACACCTGCCTCTTTATACAGTTCAATGGCGAGGGTCTGCGCAATGTACTCTTCCCTGGCCACATGGGGGAGGAACCTGCCGGCATCCACATAGATGGCATGCCCTCCGAAGGGCTCCAGAACCGGGATGCCCGATTCCCGGAGTTTCGAACCCAGGTAATGGACCTGTTTGACCCGGCTCTCCAGATAGGCGAAAGTGGTGGCCTCCTGCAGACCCTTTGCCAGTGCAGCCATATCCCTGCCGGCCATCCCTCCGTAGGTGAGGTACCCTTCGAACATGATCTGGAAGGTGGTGGCTTCCCGGTAGATCTTTTCGCTGTTGAGGGCTACAAATCCCCCGATATTCACGATCCCGTCCTTTTTGCTGCTCATGGTCATACCGTCGGCCAGGGAAAACATCTCTCCGACGATCTCCCTGATCGTCCTGTCGCCGTAATCTTTTTCACGGGTTTTGATGAAATAGGCATTTTCGGCAAAACGGGCGGCATCGAAGAACAGCGGAATCCCGTGGGTTCTGGCGAAGCGGTGAACCTCCCGAAGATTTTCCATACTTACAGGCTGACCGCCGGCAGAGTTACAGGTGATGGTGACCAGGATCAGCGGGATCCGCTCTTTCCCATGGTTCTCCAATGCTTTCCTTAGCTTACCTATATCAACATTTCCCTTGAAAGGGTGGTGGACTCCGGGATCGGAAGCCTCATCGATGGTGCAGTCGAGGGCCATCGCCTTCCTGTATTCGATATGTCCCTTCGTGGTATCGAAGTGGGTATTACCGGGCACCACATCACCCTGCTTCACAAGGACAGAAAAGAGCACATTCTCCGCGGCCCTGCCCTGGTGGGTGGGCAGCACATATGGAAAGCCGGTCAGCCCGGCAATGGTCTCCCGTAACTCCGTGAAGGAACGGCTTCCGGCGTAGGATTCATCGCCCTGCATCAGGGCGGCCCACTGGTCCTGGCTCATGGCACCCGTTCCCGAGTCGGTGAGCAGATCGATAAATACCTGGTCGCTTTGCAACTGAAACAGGTTATAACGGGCCTCCCCGATCCATCGTTCGCGCTCCTCCCGTTCGCTGGGGAACAGGGGTTCGATCATCTTTATCTTGTAGGGTTCTGTGTATGGCAACATGTAATAGTCGTAAAGTCCGTAATAGTCGTAAAGTTGTAAAGTCTGTAAAGTCTGTAAAGGGGGGGCAGGGTGGTTCAGAACCGGTCGCGGTTCTTGATGTTCAGAAAGAGCTGTTTGGGGGTGATTCCCCGGACCGGATCCCTCATATTGCAAAAATACGCGGAAATCAGGGTGGCAGCGGACTGGATCGGATGTTCTATGGCAGCTGTTTCTCTTTCAGGTACCTCCGGTAAAACTGGCCGACGATCTGTTTTCGCCTGAGTTTTGCCTGATCAAGGCGTTCCTGGTAATCTTTTCTCGATTCACCCTTTCTCCGGGGACCGAATAGCGGGTCTTCCTCGATCACAGAATGATACTCCTCTCCAAAGTGCCAGATGACCAGGATCTCGGGATCCAGTGCCCACCTGGTGAGATCTCCCGCGAAAGAGATGGAGTAAAACGATTCGCCGTCGGGATGGAATGTCAGATCGAGAACCGCTTCACTGTTATCGAGGTAGGAGTAGATCCGCTGACCGGTGTTCACCTCCCAGAGCATCACAGAGTGGTCGGCCGATGCTGTGACCAGATACCGTCCGTCCGGGCTGAAAGCTGCTTCCATGACCATGTCGCGGTGCTTTTGCAGATTATGCAGAAGCTTCCCCTTTCCGAGGTGGTAGATCCTTACCGAATGGTCTTTCGAGGTTACAGCAAGCAGGGAGTCACCCGGACTGAACGCCACATCGTACACATCCCCGGCCGGGCCGTGAAAGCTCCGGATCACCTGCCGGCTCTGCACATCCCAGATCTTTACCGTCCGGTCATTACTTCCGCTGGCGATCCATCGGCCGTCGTGACTGAACGCTACGGCCAGGGCCACATCCTCATGTCCCTGCAGCCGGTCAGCCAGTTCGCCCGATTCCAGGTCCCAGAGCAGGAAGGTCCTGTTGAAGGCTGAGGATACGGCCCATCTGCCATCAGGCCCGATCTCCAGGTTCCAGATGGTGGTGGCGTGTGAGTTCCAGCTTCCGGTCCTGTTGCCCTGAAGGTCCCACTGTTTGATGGTATTGTGACCGGCGGTAAGGATCCATTCCATGCCGGGCGGCATGCACACCGCATGGACCCCTTTGAAATGCGCCTCTTCCACCTCGAGAACAGGCTCCATGGTTCCGGGGTTCAGCAAACGGAATGAACCGTCGTAGAAACCGGCCAGCAACAGGGAGCCGTCGGGCGAAAATCCGATCGAGGTCAGACTGCTTTTGAATTCGGTTCGCTGGAGAATGTAGGAAGGCTCCTGACCGGCGGCTCCCGGAAGCCAAAAGGAGGTCAGCAGCAGGAGAATGCATCCTGTGATCCTCATTGTTTCTGTCATAGCGACCGGAAAATAGCGCTTTTCACGTAAAATACCCAAATATAGGGATCGGGAAACATCAACAGTGTTTTACTTTTGTGAAGTTTTACGGGAAGATGGAGTGGGTGAGAACATATCTGGAGGAACTGACCGGGCTGTTGAATGAGATGGCGCCCTATCTGTTGCTGGGATTCCTGTTTGCAGGTATCCTCAGGGTGGTTTTTCCTAAAAAACTGATCACCCGGACCATGGGAGCAGGCAATTTCCGTTCGTCACTCAATGCTTCCTTACTGGGGGTCCCTCTGCCACTCTGCTCCTGCGGGGTGATCCCCACCGGAATCGGCTTCTACAGGAGTGGCGCTTCACGGGGATCAACCATTTCTTTTTTGATCTCCACACCTCAGACCGGAGTGGACTCCATTCTGGCCACCTATTCCCTGCTTGGATGGCCGCTGGCGGTCATCCGTCCGGTAGTGGCACTGGTGACAGGAGTGGCGGGTGGCCTTATGGGAAACCGGGTCGACCGTTCAACAGATGCAGATAAGGCCGTTGTCGGTGAATCGGATGAATCCCCTCCCAGGACCATCGGGGAGGTTTTCCGGTACGGCTTTGTGGAGCTTCTCCAGGATATTTCCAAATGGCTGGTCATAGGAATTCTGTTTGCCGCTCTTTTGTCCCTGCTGATCCCTGATGATTTCTTCACCAGGGGAATATCCAGTGAGTACCTTTCCATGCTGCTGATGCTTCTGGCCTCGGTTCCGCTTTATGTATGTGCCACCGGATCGATCCCCATTGCGGCCGTTCTCCTCATGAAGGGGCTTTCGCCCGGGGCGGCCCTGGTATTGCTGATGGCCGGACCTGCCACTAATGTCGCCACCATGGCCGTAATCGGGAATACCCTGGGTAGAAAATCTCTCCGGGTCTATCTGGCCAGTATCATCGGCGGAGCCCTGCTTTTCGGGATCATGGTCAATGAACTGATCCCCAGAGAGTGGATCATGGGAAACATTCCCTCGACCCTTCATCACGGTGTTCATCTTCACGGGTACGGATGGTTTCAGTGGGTTTCCAGTCTACTTCTGGTTGCATTGCTGATCCACGGAGCTGTCAAGAAGTACCTGGATCGGAAGAGGATAAACAGGAAAGAACTAATGACAGATAGAACGATGAAAGCCAATATGAATCCAAACATACATACCTACCGGGTGGAAGGAATGACCTGTTCACACTGTAAGGCCAGCGTGGAAAGAGGACTCGGTGCTCTTGAAGGAGTCTCCGAAGTTACGGCCGATCCCGGCCTGGACCAGGTGATCCTCCAGTCGGTGGATATTCCGGAGGACCGTGTCAGGGAAACTATCGAAAGCCTGGGTTACAAGTACGGGGGTATGCGATAGTCACCGGTATGACACTGAACGACCTGCATACAGGTGACACTGCCACTATCGCCCGGATCAGGGGAAGGGGTGCGTTCCGCAAACGGCTCACCGAGATGGGGTTTATTCGCGGGAAGCCGGTTTCGGTGGTCAAATCAGCCCCGTTCCGCGATCCGGTGGAGTACCGGATCCTGGACAGCAACGTATCTCTGCGAAGGAGCGAAGCGAGCCTGGTGGAGGTGGTGACCGGATCGCAGTTGCAGGGACTGAAGGTGGCGCCGTCGGGAAGGGCCAACGGATCGTTTCAGAAGGCTCCGGTCATAGACCGCCCCACAAAAACCATCGAAGTGGCCCTGGTGGGAAACCCCAACTGCGGGAAGACCACCCTCTTTAACCGGGTTTCCCGCTCCAGTGAACATGTGGGAAACTATCCCGGAGTGACGGTCGATTCCAAAGAGGCCCTGTTCAGTCACCGGGGATACACCTTCCGGATCACCGACCTTCCGGGCACCTACTCCCTGTCCGATTACTCCCCTGAGGAGCGTTTTGTCAGAAAGCATATCCTGGAGAGAAAACCGGATGTGGTCATCAATGTGTTGGACGCCAATAATCTGGAGAGAAATCTTTACCTCACTTCCCAGCTGCTGGATATGGACATCACTGTGGTACTGGCGCTGAATATGTACGATGACCTGCTGGCACGCAAGGATAAGCTGGATCTGGACCTGCTGAGCAAACTATTGGGAGTGAGGGTGGTCCCGACCATCAGTCACCGGGGAAAGGGCGTTTTCAGGTTGCTGAACCACGTGATCCAGGTCTTCGAAGGAAGGGATCCCTACATCCGCCATATCCACATCAATTACGGAGAGGAGCTGGAGGAGTCGATCCGCCGTCTGCAGGAGCTGATCCGTAAAAACCCCTCCATTACCGACCATTACTCCTCCAGGTTCCTGGCCCTGAAACTTCTGGAGCAGGATGACAATGCCGCCCATATGATCTCTCATTCGGAGAATTTTCACGAGATCACCGGTGCGGCCAGGGAGGAGGTATACCGTATCCAGGGGTTATTCAGGGAAGAGCCGGAGACCCTGATCACCGACGGTCGTTACGGGTTTATCGCGGGTGCCCTGAAGGAGACCATGAAAAGAAGCGGTTCGGATCCCGGATTCAGCCGCACCCGTCAGATCGACCGGATACTGACCCACAAGATCTTCGGCCTGCCGATTTTCCTGGCCTTTCTGTGGCTGATGTTTCATACCACTTTCAGCCTGGGTCAATACCCGATGGAGTGGATCGAAACCGGGGTGGAGGTCCTCGGAAATCTGGTACGGACCACCATGCAGCCGGGGATGTTCCGGGACCTTCTGGTCGACGGGGTGATCGGCGGGGTGGGGGGAGTGATTGTCTTCCTGCCCAATATCCTGATTCTTTTCTTTTTCATCTCGCTGATGGAGGATACGGGATACATGGCAAGGACCGCCTTTATCATGGACCGGGTGATGCACCTGTTCGGATTGCACGGTAAGTCCTTTATTCCTCTGATTATGGGCTTCGGGTGCAATGTGCCGGCCATCATGGCCACCCGGACGCTGGAAAACCGGAACGACCGGATCCTCACCATGCTGATCATTCCATTCATGTCCTGCAGCGCCAGGCTGCCGGTCTATGTGCTCATAGCCGGAGCCATATTCCCCGACCGGGCCGGTCACGTGATATTCATGCTCTACATGGTGGGAGTGGTCTTTTCGCTTCTGATGTCCATCCTTTTCAAGAATATCCTTTTCCGGAACAGGGAAGCCCCGTTTGTAATGGAGTTGCCGGTTTACCGGAATCCGGGGATCCGGGTGATCCTGAGGCATATGTGGAGAAAGGGAGCTCACTACCTGAAGAAAATGGGAGGGGTCATCCTGCTGGCTTCGGTAGTAATATGGGTTCTCAGCTATTTTCCGAGAAAGGTGGAATTTTCGGAGAATTATCCGAAGCTGATCCAGCAGGAGGAGGTCAGAATGGACAGGATGCTGGCCCGCGGCCAGATGGAGGAAGCGGCTGAAAGCCAGCAGAAGATCATCCGGCTGCAGGGCGAAATGGAGGCTGAACAGCAGGCCAGCTCCCTGATCGGAAGGTTGGGGAAAACGGTGGAACCGGTCATCCGGCCCCTCGGATTCGACTGGAAAATGGGGATCAGCCTTCTGACAGGTTTTGCTGCCAAGGAGATCGTGGTCAGCACCATGGCGGTGCTTTACCAGGCCAATGACGCCGATCCCACCACCTCGCTGCAGACCCGGATCAGTGAAGAGGTTTATATCTCGGGACCGAAAAAGGGGGAACCTGTGTTTACTCCCCTGGCAGGCATTTCCTTTCTGCTGTTCGTTCTGCTCTATCTTCCCTGCATAGCAGTGATCGCTGCAGTGGGAAGAGAATCGGGCAGCTGGAAATGGGCGGCCTTTGTTCTGTTTTACACCACCTCCCTCGCCTGGCTGGTCAGCTTCGTGGTATATCAGGCGGGCAGCATGCTCCAGGTAGGCTGATTTTAGTATCTTGCGCCCTTTACTTTTTATCTGCTGAATATGTTGAAGAGATTCTCTTTTCTTTTTTCCATGCCGCTGATGGCAGTGTTGATGATCTTTATGATCGTGGTGCTGGCACTGGCCACATTTGTGGAAAGTGCCTACGGGACGCAGGCGGCATGGGCCGTGGTATACGGGACCACATGGTTCGAAGTGATGTTTCTCCTGGTTGCCGTCAATCTGATCGGTGTGCTGTTTTCCCGGAAACTTCATAAGCGGAGGAAGTTGATCGTTTTTTTGTTCCATATCGCCTTTATCCTCATCCTGGCCGGAGCCGCCATCACCCGTTTCATCAGTTTCGAAGGCACCATGCACATCAGGGAGAACGACCTCTCCAATACCATGTTGAGCGACAACGCCTATGTGCAACTCCTGCTTGAATCGGGAGGGGATACCGTGCGCCACAGCGAAGAGGTCACGCTGACCGAACTCACCCCGCGCAATTTCAGGTTCGGCACCAGGGTGGGAGGAGAGAAGGTGAAGATACGCTCCACCGGATATCTGGCCAATGCCATGGAACAATATGTGGCGGCTCCCGGGGGGGAACCCTTTCTGCAGGTGATGCTGGTCACCGAGCAGCAATCATCCGTCAGTATCCCTTCAGGCTCGGTCACCCGTGCACTGGGCATGAGAATCTCCTTCAATGCAGAGGATCCTTCCGCCATGCTGAAGTTCCATTCCGAAGGTGAGGATGTTTTCCTGATTGCACCGTTTCCGGTTACGGTGATGCAGATGGGGGGTGGAAGCGGTGAAACATATCAACCTGGTGAACCGGTGCCGGTAGGGGAGGGGAGGCTTTACAACATGGGTCATATCCGTATGGCGCTTCAGAACTATCTGCCGTCGGCCAAAAAGCAGCTGGTCAGCGCACCGCAGGGCCAGATGGGCTCCCATCTTTCGGCAGCCCGCATGGAAATCAGCTACCGCGGCATGCGGAGTGAAGCCATCGTACCCGGCATGCCGGGGATGAAAGGTGAACCTGTAAGCGGCACCATGGGAGATCTGAACTACCGGATCACCTACGGATCGAAGGAGATTCCCATTCCTTTTGCACTTTTTCTGAAAGATTTCCAGGTGGAACGGTACCCAGGTTCCAACAGCCCCTCCTCCTTTGCCAGTGAGGTGATTCTGATCGACAAAGAGATGGATCTCCGGGAAGAGCGCCGGATATTCATGAACAATGTTCTGAAGCACAGGGGATACCGGTTTTACCAGGCCTCCTACGACAACGACGAACAGGGGACCATCCTTTCGGTCAACAAGGACCGTGCAGGGACGTTGGTTACCTATGCGGGCTATTTGTTGCTTATTGCAGGGATGGTGCTGGCTCTCTTCATTCCGGGAACCCGCTTTGCCAGGCTGGCCAGGCTTTCGGCCCCGGCGGCGAAAGTGCTACTGCCGGTCCTGTTCCTTTCGGGAAGTGTGACGGGTGCCCTGGCACAGATGGTACCTCCCAAAGATGTGGCTCAGGAATTCGGGAAGATCTGGGTGCAGGACCGGGGCGGCCGCTATGAACCCATGAATACGCTGGCACGAGAAGTGGTCAGAAAGATCTCCAGGAAATCCAGGATCGGCAGTTATTCTGCCGATCAGGTATTGCTGGGAATGGTGATGTACCCGGAGCAGTGGCAGCGGGAACCGCTTTTCGAGATCAAGCATCCCGGCCTTCATGAACTCACCGGTTATAAAGGGGAGATGGTCAGTTTCAACGATCTTCTCGATACCACAGGCAATTACGTTCTGAGGGATCTGGTTAACCAGGCATACTCGAATGAGGTGGCTTCCCAGTCTGAGCTGGACCGGGAGGTGATCAAGCTGGATGACCGGGTGAATGCCATGTACCTGGTTCAGTCGGGAGGCCTTCTCCGGATCTTTCCCGACCCGGGGGCGGATAACCACCGCTGGGCCTCCGTATCCGAAGCCCTGCAGGGAAAGATGATTGCGGATCCCGATTCCATGGGCAGGGTGTTCCTTCGATACCTGAATGCCCTTCAGCAGGGCGATTACAGCCAGGCGGAACTCCGGCTGGACCGGATCCTGGAGTACCAGAGGGCAGAGGAAGGACTTTTACCCGATCCGGCACAGAAACGGCTGGAGCTTCTTTACAACCGGCTGAATCTGTTCCCAAAACTGGCACGTTTCTACGGTATCTTCGGTATCTTCCTGATGGTCCTTCAATTCCTGATCGTCTTCCGGCCGAAGAAGATTTACCGCTGGTTGTTCAGGGTGGGGGTGATCCATCTGGCGGTTGGTTTTGCACTTCACACTTTAGCCCTGGTAATGCGCTGGTACATCAGCGGCCATGCTCCCATGAGCAATGGTTATGAATCGTTGATCTTTGTATCCTGGGTGACCCTGCTGGCCGGACTGATCTTCGTCAGACGATCGGGATATGCCATGGCACTGACCGCCATCCTGGGGGCACTTTCACTGATGGTGGCCGGATTGAGCAATATGAACCCGGAGATCACCAACCTGGTACCCGTTCTGAAATCCCCCTGGCTGGCGATCCATGTGACGGTGATCATGGCCGGATATGGGTTCCTGGGACTCGCCTCCCTGTTGGGACTGTTGAATGTAGTTCTTTTTGCCACCCTTTCTGCCTCCAACAGGGAGCGGATGAAGGAGGTGATCGGTCAGGTGACAACTGTCAATCACCTGACCCTGATCATCGGGTTGTATTTCATGACTGCCGGCGTTTTCCTGGGCGGAGTGTGGGCCAATGAGTCATGGGGCCGTTACTGGGGATGGGATCCGAAGGAGACCTGGGCCCTGATTACCGTGCTGGTCTATGCTTTTGTGAGCCATATGCACCGGATCCCCGGGCTGCGGGGGCAATTTGCATTCAACCTGGCCTCATTCATCAGTTATTTCTCTGTGCTGATGACCTACTTCGGTGTGAACTATTTCCTGGGCGGGATCCATTCCTACGCCAGTGGTTCCTCCTTTAGGATCCCCTACTGGACCTATCTGATTTTACTGGCACTGATCGGACTGTCTGTTCTGGCACACCGTAAACAGGAGAAGTTGCTGCCCGAGGCTGGCCGGTCACCGGAAGAGGATCGCGAGTGACCTGTCAGTAGGGGAGGTCGTTCAAATCGCCGGATGGCTTCACGGCCCCGTAATCGATCACGCAGTTTACCCGGTAATTTTTATGGGGCCGGATGGCCACCCCCACTGCATTGAATCCCTCGTTGAGGATGTTTTTCCGGTGCCCCAGGTCCCTGACCCCCTGGTCGATCAGAAGCGTGATCACAATATCGATGGCATCGAAATAGCCATAGGAACAATTTTCACCCACATGGAGGTACGGATTGCCCATGAGAGGTTCGAACCGCTGTTGAAATCGCTGGTGCCCGGTCCTTCCCGATTCTCCCATGCGGGTGGCATGCTGTTGGGCGACGGCGGTCAGATCCTTCATGGGCACCAGCGGGGAGAGCCCCGTGGTGTTCTTCAGTTCCCTGTAGAGGGACCGGAGTTCGCCGCTCCTCTTCACCTGGTTCTGTTCCACATAGGCATCCAGGAAGGTTTCGGCGAACAGGGGTCCGTCGTGACGAGCCATATTCATGAACAGGACCACTTTTTTCTCCTCCTCATTCTTGTAAGGGATATCGGCAGCGGTGTGAAGCATCCGGACAGTCGCCTCATCCCACCGGGACCAGGGATCGGAGCCTTCCGGCTGACCGGTGCCGGAAACGGTGCCGCTCAAGCTGAATAACAACGGCGTAATGAGGATTGCCCGCACTCTGTTCATCGAATTGTTTTGAACTGTTTACCCTTTAAACGTATGACGGACGATCAAGGTTCGCTGCCTCCGTCAGGATCCAGAATCATATACACATCGTAGTCCTCAAAAGGCTCAAACCCCAGCCTCCTGTAGAGCCTGATAGCCGGAATGTTCTCCCGGTGAACCTCCAGCTTCACCGGGCATCCCCTTTGCCGGGCAAAACGGAGCGATTCAAGGGCGAGCCTTCTGCCGAGACCCTTTCCCTGCAGCGAGGGACGGATGGCAAAGTGATGCAGGTGGATCCTTCTACCGTCCCAGCTCATCCATGAGGTCCCGGCTACTCTGCCGGTGGCCTCATCCTCCATGACCAGGAACCTGCCGCCTAACCGGTTGCAGCGTTCGATGATCTCCCGGGTGTCTCCCCGTTCCACATGATAGATGCCGGTCTCTTTCCAGAGCCCTTCCACTTCATCGAAATCGGTGTGTTCGTAGTCGCGAATGATCATACCCTCTCAGGCTTTGACCACATAAACCTGTCCGGTCTCGTAACGAATCACGCGAACCGTTTCCCCGCGGTCGATGTATCCGTATTCAGACTTGGCGTCATAAAGCTTATTGTCGATCATGACCCGTCCGGATGGGCGCAGGACGGTATGGGCGGTCCCGGTTTTTCCGATCAGCAATTTCTGCTCAGGGCTTACTCCCAGGTATCCCTCCTCCAGTGTTTGTTCGCTCCTCAGGGACAGACCGCCGAAAGCAGTGGTGGTGAGCAGTTTTCTGGTGGCCCATAGCGAGAAGATCAATCCCACAAGGATAGATACAAGGACCAGGCTGAGCGCCCTCATCAGGATGCCGAGCCCTTCACCGGTGAATTCGGGATTCTCGAACACCACATTATCGACCAGGCTCAGCGTAAGGCCCGTGACAACGGCAATGACCCCGGCGATCCCGGCCACTCCAAACCCGGGTATGGCAAATACCTCGACCATGATCAGCACGATCCCCAGGATGAAAATGATGAGTTCCCAGTTCTCGGCCAGTCCTTCCAGGTAGAGGGGTGCAAAATAGAGAAGAGCGGCCACAATGGCAGCTCCGAGGGCAAAACCGATACCGGGCGACTGCAATTCGAAATAGAGCCCCCCGACAATAATGGTGATCAGGATTCCGCTCACAATGGGGTTGATCAGAAAACCGATGACCCTGTCCATGGGCGACGGCTCGTAGGTTACAAGTTTATACTCTCTGATCCCCAGTTTGGAGATCACTTCCTCGATCGATTCGGCAGTGCCTTCACAATAGCCATTGGCGATCGCTTCGGTGGCTGTGAAGGTCAGTACCTGTCCCGTATCGCTGACTCCCTCCACGTAGAGACGGGGATCGACCATGGCTTCGGCAATGGCCGGATCACGCCGCCAAACCCAGGTGGTATCGCCGTTGGAAATGATCGTATCCTTTCCCTGTGCCTCGGCAGTGGCACGCATGGTGGCCCTCATGTAGGACTGAAATTTGTCGGGGACCTGTTCACCGGTCTGGTTGACCACTGTGGCGGCCCCTATTTTCCCGCCCGGCTTCATGTAGATGCTGTCGCAGGCGATTGCGATCAGGGCGCCTGCGGAAGCGGCATTGTCATCGATGAATACGTGGACCGGTACGGAGGCATTCAGCAGTTTGGTCCGGATCGAATCGGCGGCGCTCACTTCACCCCCGTAGGTATTCATGTGCAGAATGACCACATCGGCATTCAGTTCATAAGCTTCTGCCATCGCTTCCTGGGTGAGCCTCCAGGCGGGCGCGGCGATGTTCTCTTTAATGGCAAAGGAGTAGACCAGCAGGGTATCTCCCGAGAGGGTGTCACTGCCGGGAAGACTTGTCAGCTCTCCGGAGCCCCGGGCCGGAACGGTGTCGGGAGAAAAGGTCAGTCCTGCGAGTGCCGGAACCAGCAGGACCAGCCATACCAATGAAAGGAAGCGTTTCATACGGAGGTATTATGCAACACCAAAAGTAACAATATTTTCTGCTAAATTAGCGGGCAATGTAAAACGGTTCCTATGGAGTTTAACCAGCTGACAGCCGTATCACCAGTCGATGGCCGCTACCGGCCGGTGGTGGAACCGTTGTCCGATTACTTTTCTGAATACGGTCTGATCCGCTACCGGGTGATGGTGGAGATAGAGTATTTCATTGCTCTGTGCGAAGAGGGGATCAAGGGGCTGGAGGAGGTCCCTCCGGAGAGTTTCACCGGACTCCGGGAGATCTATTCTGATTTTTCCCTACGGGACGCGGAGAGGGTCAAGGAGATCGAAAAGGTCACCAATCATGATGTGAAGGCAGTGGAGTATTTTGTAAAGGAGAAATTTAATGTGCTCGGTCTTGAATCGGCCAGGGAATTTGTCCACTTCGGCCTCACCTCCCAGGATATCAATAATACAGCCACTCCTCTTTCTCTCCGGGATGCCATGCAGATGGTCTATTATCCCCTGCTCGACCGCCTGACACAGCAGCTGGAAGATTTGGCAGCAGAGTGGGACCGGGTCCCCATGCTGGCCAGGACCCACGGACAGCCTGCATCACCCACCAGGCTCGGGAAGGAGATCCGGGTTTTCATCGAACGCCTGGATGTACAGCTGGAGCAGCTGGAGGAGATCCCTGTGCCCGCCAAGTTCGGTGGGGCATCGGGGAACATGAATGCCCACCGGGCGGCCTATCCGGAAACAGACTGGTTCCTTTTCGGGGAGCGCTTCGTGGGCGAAGTGCTGGGGCTGAAGCGTTCCTGGCCTACCACCCAGATCGATCACTACGACAACCTGGCAGCCATTTTTCATGCCCTTCACAGGATCAATACCATTCTGCTCGATCTCTGCCGGGATATGTGGAGCTACATCTCCATGGACTATTTCAAGCAGCAGATCAAAAAGGGGGAGATCGGCTCGTCGGCCATGCCGCATAAGGTGAATCCCATCGATTTCGAGAATGCCGAAGGCAACCTGGGGGTGGCCAATGCCCTGTTCTCCCACCTGGCTTCCAAACTGCCGGTATCCAGGCTACAGCGCGATCTCACCGATTCCACCGTACTGCGCAATATCGGCGTCCCCATGGGTCATACTCTGGTCGCGTTCCGTTCCCTGGTCAGGGGGTTGGGAAAACTGATCATCAACCAGGAGGCTATCCGGGCCGATCTGGAGAAGAACTGGGCGGTGGTGGCCGAGGCAATTCAGTCCATTTTACGGAGGGAGGGATATCCCGAGCCTTACGAAACCTTGCTGAAACTGACCCGCACGAACCAGGTTGTTACCGAACATACCATGAAGGATTTCATCCGGAGTCTGGATGTTTCGGAAACTGTAAAGGAGGAGATGCTGAAAATTACCCCGTGGAATTATACCGGATTGTGAGATCGTCCGTTGGTAAGACGAGGAGAGGTTTATGAAACGATTCTTCAGGCTGCTCAAATATCTGGTCCCTTATAAAAAGTATGTGGTGCAGAACGTGCTCTACAATTTATTGGGAGCCTTCTTTGCCCTCTTTTCATTTGCCATGGTAATCCCCTTCCTGAGAATCCTTTTCGAGAGCCAGCCGGCATTAGAAGGGAGCATGGAATTTGAGTTGAGCACCGACTATTTCATGTACCTGATCAATTCCTTCATGACCCGGATGAAGGAGATCAGGGGAGAAACAGGTGCGCTGGTGCTGGTGAGTGTCCTGGTGGTCGGATTCAGCCTTTTGAAGAACGGCTTCCTTTTCGGGGCCAGCTACGTGCTGGCCCCCATCCGTGCCTTTATTGTCAGGGATATCCGGAACGAGATTTACAGAAAGGTGCTCAAGCTGCCCCTCTCTTACTTTACCGAAGCCCGCAAGGGAGATGTGATCGCCAGGATCTCCAGCGATGTGCAGGAGATCGAAGCCTCCATTATGAGTTCTCTGGCCATGCTTTTCAGAGATCCCATCACCATCATCGTCTATTTGATCTTCCTGTTTTCCATCAGTGTCAACCTGACACTTTTCGTGATCGTGGTCCTTCCCCTTGCCGGGCTGCTGATCGGTCGGATTGCAAGAGGCCTGCGGAAGACCGGGTTCAGGGGGCAGCAGCGACTGGGTGAGTTGCTCGCATTGCTGGAAGAGACCCTGTCGGGATTACGGATCATCAAGGCTTTTAACGGCGAGGAGCTGATGCGAAGGAAATTCTACGGGACCAACCAGCGTTTTTCACTGATATTCAGGAAAGTGATCCGGAGAAGGTATCTGGCCAGTCCGCTCAGCGAGTTTCTGGGAACCATCGTACTGATGGTGATCATGGCCTATGGCGGATCTCTGGTACTCACCAATGCGGGCAAACTGAGCGGGGAGAGTCTGATCTTTTTCCTGATCATTTTCAGCCAGGTGATCAATCCGGCGAAGAATTTTTCCACCGCTTGGTTCAATATTCAGAAGGGAATGGCCTCGGTCGACCGGATCGACCAGTTGCTGCTGGCCGACATCCGTATCGCGGAAAAGCCGGATGCCGTTCCGGCGGAAGATTTCAGGGACTCCATTGAATACCGGAACGTTTCGTTTAAATATGACCGTGAATATGTATTGAAAGATATCTCGTTTACCATTCGAAAAGGGCAGACGGTGGCACTGGTGGGGAAATCCGGATCGGGAAAATCGACTCTGGTGGACCTGTTGCCCCGGTTCATGGATGTCACCGAGGGGGTGATCCTGATCGACGGGATACCGGTTCAGGATTATCAGATCAAATCGCTGAGGAACCTGATGGGGATCGTCAGCCAGCAATCGATCCTTTTTAACGATTCGTTTCGCAACAATATCGCCTTTGGCAGCAACGGAGAACCGGACAACGGGATGGTGACGGATGAAGAGATCGAAGAGGCGGCCAGGGTGGCCAATGCCCATGAATTCATCATGGAGACCGAACATGGCTATGCGGAGGGAGTGGGCGAGGCCGGAGGAAAACTGAGCGGCGGCCAGAAACAGCGCGTCAGCATCGCCCGTGCCGTCATGGCCAATCCCCCTATCCTGATCCTGGATGAGGCCACATCGGCCCTGGATACCGAGTCGGAAAGGCTGGTCCAGGAGGCGATCATCAACCTGATGAAGAACCGGACCTCCATCGTGATCGCCCACCGGCTCTCCACCATCAAACATGCCGATCTGATCCTGGTGATGAATGAGGGACGCATCGTGGAACGGGGAACCCACGATGAACTGATCGGTAAGGTGGATGGTCTCTACAGTAAACTCCATGCCATGCAAATGTTCTGACGGCCAATGAAGATCAGCGGGTTCACCATGGGCAGGAATGCCCTGAAGCTATATTATCCCATGCGGCAGTCGGTGGAATCGATCCTTCCCCTGGTGGATGAGTTTGTGGTGGTGTTGGGGGATTCCGATGAGGATGATACCACCCGTAGTGAGATCGAGGCCATAGGCAGCCCAAAGGTCCGGATCATCGATACGGTTTGGGACATTGAGAAGTACCCCAGAGGCATGGTACATGCCCGGCAGACCGATGTGGCCAAGCAGGAGTGTGAAGGGGACTGGCTCTTCTACCTGCAATCGGATGAGGTGGTTCACGAAAGAGATCTGGAGAAGATCGGAAGGCGTTGCGAAGAACTGATCTCCGACCGGGAGGTGGAAGGACTGTTGTTCAGATACCACCATTTCTGGGGCGACTACTGGCATGTTCAGGACGGCCACTGCTGGTACCGGAAAGAGATCCGGATCGTCAGAAACGACCCGGATATTCATTCCTGGGAATCGGCCCAGTCGTTCCGGAGAATCCCCGGATTTGACGGGATCCATTACAGGCAGCAGGAGGGAACCCATAAACTGAAAGTGGCCGATGTGGACGCAGCTATTTATCACTATGGATGGGTAAGACCGCCGGCGGTGATGCAGAACAAGATCAAAGCCTTCAGCATTCATCACCGCGGAAAAGAGAGGGTGGAGGCGGATGTGGCTGCCCGGAGATACGACCGTATGTTCGATTACGGTAATCTCTCACGAACCACCCGGTTTACCGGGTCCCATCCATCGGTGATGAAAGACTGGATCGCCCGGTTCGACTGGGAAGAGCAGCTGAGGTATCAGGGACCTGCCAGAAGCCTCAATCCCATTCGCTCCAAGCACGATCGTCTGAAATACCGCCTGCTCTCATGGATCGAAAAAATCTTGTTGGGCGGCCGGAGGCTGGGGGAGTTCCGGAACTACATTCCCCTGAAGAGATAGGCTCAAACATTTAAAAATCAGGAATATGTCCGGTCAGAAACTAATTGTAATCGTACTTATCGGATGGGGCGCAGGTTTGCTCCTCCGGGGCCAGCAGATGGGACCGCCGGTAAAGGCTCCCTTCGGGAAACTGGATCTCTACGCGGTCAATGACTGGTGGAACCATGCAGAGAGGATGAAGGACGATCCCGGGCGGATCGTCGATGTACTGGTCCCCCGCGACCAGGTGGTCTGTTTCGGCATCTATACAGTCAGTGAGGATGTCCTGAAACTCTCCGCCCAGCTGTTTCCTCTCTATCCCGAAGAGACCAGGGAGGTCCGCCTGGAGTTGAAACACGACGGAAAGTGGGAAGAGGTGGCCAGGGAAAAGGTGAATGACCTGGGATGGTCGGCCCTGTTCCGCATCGAGGGGTGGGATTCCTCCATGGATGTACCCTACCGCCTCAGGCACGGCAAGAATGCGGTATTCGAAGGCCTGATCCGGAAGGACCCTGTCCATAAGGAGGAGATCGTGGTGGCTTCTCTGAACTGTAATTCCAATAAGGACCGGGGAATGCGGGAGGAGTATGTCCGCAACGTCGATCACCTGGATCCCGATCTGCTCTTCTTTGCGGGCGACCAGAGTTATGATCACAAAGAACATACGGCCGCCTGGTTGTTGTGGGGACTGCAATTCAGGGAGCTTTTCCGCGACCGGCCCTGCATCACCATTCCCGATGACCACGATATCGGTCAGGGCAATCTGTGGGGCGAGGGAGGAAAGAGGGCCAGTTCGGCGGCCGGGGACGACGGAGGCTATTTCTATCATCCCGAGTATGTGAAAATGGTGGAAAGGTGCCAGACCTCCCATCTTCCCGACCCGTTTGATCCCGCTCCTGTCCGGCAGGGGATCGGGGTGTATTACACTCACCTGGTGGTGGGAGGGGTCGATTTTGCCATCATCGAGGACCGGAAGTTCAAAAGCGGGCCTGCGGGCAAAATCCCTCAGCAGGGCCCCCGTCCCGACCATATCCGGAATCCCGGTTACGATCCTGCTTCGGTCGATGTGGAGGGGTTGAAACTATTGGGCGACAGGCAGCTTGAATTCCTGGAAGTATGGGGTGAACAATACGATGGTGTGGAGATGAAAGCAGTGCTTTCCCAGACCGGGTTTTGCGGGGCCGCCCACCGCCACGGCAGGTATGAGAACTACCTCCATGCCGACCTGGATTGTAACGGCTGGCCGCAGACCGGAAGGAAAAAGGCACTTCGCCTGATCCGGGATGCGGGTGCGGTCCACCTGGCCGGCGACCAGCATCTGGCCACCCTGGTTCAGCACGGAATTGAAGAGCATGGCGACGGGCCCTATGCTTTCGTGGCCCCTGCCATCGTCAACAACTATTACAGCAGATGGTGGGCCCCGCCTGACCTGAAGAAGGGAGAAAACCACAACCCCGATAACCCTCTCCCATACACCGGAGATTACACGGACGGTCTGGGGAACAAGATCACGATGCTCGCCTATGCCAATATCGAGGGCGACACCAGGCGGGACGGGTTCGGACTGATCCGTTTCAATAAGGAAGAAAAGAGCGTTACCTTTGAAAGCTGGGACCGGTTCACCGATGTCACCCGTCCGGGCGCCGGGCAGATGCCGGGATGGCCCAGGACCATCCGGCGGTCCGGAGGCGATGGGGTTCCGTTCCAATGGATGCTGGATCCCATCCGATAACTGAAAGATGAAGAAGTGGGGGATCATC
>CAZOHA010000013.1:66250-85710 GCA_964579515.1 uncultured Bacteroides sp.
ATTCCGAAGGGTCGAGTTCCGGGGGGCCAGGGAACTGGTTGACCTGGACCATCTGGTAGCCGATGCGAATGCGGCCCGGTGGGAGCCATTCTACAGGGTGCGGGCAACGATCATCGACGGTCAGACGGTACGGTTCAACATCCCCCGGGAACTGCAACAGCTCGACAGGCAGGCGATGGAAATGACCGGTGCAGCCCTTTTCACTGGAACAGGGTGCGACCGGAGCGGAGATACAGTGACCATCGGGAGTTTCTTTCTGCTTCCTTCGACCGGACTGGTCGAAGCGTGTGAAATTCAGCCCGATATGGAGCTGCGTTGGACCATCGCAGTGAATCTTCGCAGCCCGTGGATTCTCCATTATGAAGAGATGATCGGTGCCATGGTCGAGGTCAGCGGCCTGTTCCGCATTGATACGACCCGTCCCTTCGAGCCTGCATTCTACCTGGAAGGGGCCCGTAGTGAACTGATCCGGGGTGAAGGAGATTACTGATGGTGGGTATTCTCTATAACACGTTGCTGGAGTCGGCACCCTATGTAATCCTGGGGTTTCTGGTGGCGGGGATCATGCGGTTCCGGGTACCCCCGGATACACTTCAGCGCCACCTGGGAGGTCGTTCGGCCGGTTCGCTGGCGAAGTCGGTGGGAGTGGGGTGTATCCTTCCCATGTGCTCCTGCGGAACCATCCCACTGGGGATCGGATTGTTCCGGAGCGGGGCCTCGGTAGGGAATATGCTGGCATTCATGACCTCCACCCCCATATTATCCCCTGTGCTGGTTGCGCTGGCATTGAAAATGCTCGGAGTGAAGCTGACGGTGACCCTCCTGGTGGCCTCTGTCACAGGGGCCATGGTCATGGGTACCCTCGGGAACCGGCTTTTTCACCGGATCAGGGCGGAAAGGCCGGCGGGGCAGGGTAAAGAGTACGCCCCTTTGCGGAGGAGGGAAGAGAAGGGGAAAGTGCTGCCAGCCCTGCGCTGGTCCTTTCTTGATCTGGGCGCCGATGTAAGTGTGGATATTTTCATAGGGCTCGGGATCGCATCCATTCTGCTGGCCGTGATGCCTCTGGAGTGGATCTCTCTGTGGCTGGGGCAGCAGGATCTTCTGACACTCATTTACGTGGTCCTTCTGGGAATCCCCGTCTATGCATGCAGCATCCCGTCCATTGCGGTGGTCCAGGGGCTTCTTCTGCTGGGGGCGACCCCGGGGGCGGCCATCGCCTATTTGATCGCCGGTCCGGCAACCAACCTGGGAGAGTTGAATGCCATAGGGAAGTCGATGGGATGGAGGCCTGCCGGATACTATGCAGCCACCCTGGTTGCCATGGCCCTTCTGGCCGGACTGGTGACCGATCAGCTCATCTTTCCCGGTTACCAGTACCATGCCTTCCGGGTACAGGGGGAACTGGTGGTGCGGCAATGCTGTGTTCCCATGATCTTCGGGGAAGGGGTGGATGCCTCTCTGGCCACCCGGTCGATCCCTTTCTGGTACTATCCGTTCGGTGTAATCCTTTTTGGGGTCATGTCATTCGGTTTCTATAAGAAACTGCGCGGATTTCTCGTCAATCCCTGCAAAACATGCACCTGGAAAAGCTACGGTCCGGATGGAACGTGCGGTTCAAAATGTCATGTGCGAAGGAAGTATGAGCTTTTCAGGAGGTGGTTCAGACGGCCTCAAGCTTCACCTGGTTGACCAGCTCTTTTTCCTCGCTGAAATCTTTCAGGTTCTGAAGGGTGGTGGAAGCGATCTGTTGCAGGGCCTCCCTGGTGAAGAACGCCTGGTGCGCGGTGATCAGCACATTGGGGAATCCCATCAGCCTGGCGATATGTTCATCCTCCAGGATCTGTTCCGACCGGTCCCTGAAGAACAGCTTTTCCTCCTGCTCGTAAACATCGATGCCCAGGTACCCCACCTGCCTCTCCCTTAACGCATTGATCACATCGTTGGTGTTGATCAATGCTCCCCGGCTGGTATTGATCAGCATCACTCCGGGCTTCATCAGGCTAAGGGTCTGCCGGTTGATCAGATAGGCAGTTTCGGGTGTCAGAGGGCAATGCAGCGAGACGATATCCGAACGGGAGAGAAGCCGGGCCAGCTCCAGGTACTCCACCCCGGACTCTTTCAGCTCATCGCTGGGATATTTATCATAGGCCACCACCGGGCACCCCAGTCCCTGCATGATCCTGGCGAAAGCAGAACCGATCTTCCCGGTGCCGATCACCCCGACAGTCTTTCCCGTCAGATTGAAGCCCGTGAGCCGTTCCAGGGAAAAATTGCCTTCCCGGACCCGGTTGTAGGCCTTGTGGGTTTTCCTGTTCAGGGTCAGGATCAGGGCCAGTGCATGCTCCGCCACAGCTTCCGGAGAGTAGGCGGGAACCCTAACCACCTTGATGTCAGCCTCCTCGGCTGCGGCCAGGTCCACATTGTTGAACCCTGCACACCGGAGGGCGATCACTTTCACATCATGGCTTTTAAGGATTCCGATACATTCCCTGTCGAGGACATCATTGACAAAGACGCATACCGCATCAAATCCATCGGCCAGGTGGGCCGTTTTGGTCCTCAGGCGCGATTCGAAGTGGATGATCTCAAATCCGAACTGCTCGTTGGCATCATCGAAATACTCCACGTCGTACGATTTCGAACTGAAAAGGGCTATTCTCATACTTTTATAACAAATCTGAAGCCGTTTTGTGAGAACGAGGGCAATAAACACTCACAGGATGGTGCCGTTCTTTGACAGATTCCTTAATTTAGTCTGACCAGGAGCAACTGGCTCCAGGTTCATTCAAGAGCGGAGCGCTTACATCCGTTCTCAGATTTTCAAATAAACTGAAAGAGAATTGAAATTTTTAAACGGATGAAACAGGTCCTTTACCAGGTGGATGCGTTCACCGATCAAGTGTTCAAGGGCAATCCGGCCGCTGTTTGCATCGTCGGGCATTGGCCGGACGATCACCTGATGCAGCTGATAGCCAGTGAAAACAACCTATCAGAAACTGCCTATGTGGTGCCGCGCGAGGACCACTTTGAGATCCGGTGGTTCACTCCTTCGATGGAGGTGGAACTGTGCGGCCATGCCACGCTGGCTTCGGCCCACGTACTTTTTAACCATCTGGGATATGAACGGGAGGTGGTGGAATTCGAAACCCGCTTCAGCGGCAGGCTGCAGGTAAGAAAAAACGAAAAGGGCTACACGATGGATTTTCCGGCCGATCGGCCGGAGCAGACTGAGATTCCCGAGTGGATCCCCGGGGCCCTGGGCAGAATGCCCCTGAAGGCATTCAGGGGGAGGACCGATTACATGCTGATCTACACCAGTGAAGAGGAGATCCTGGAGATCAGGCCCGAATTCAGCCGCCTGAAGGCATTGGGTGGCCGGGGGGTGATCGTAACCTCCCTGGGCAGGCAGTCCGATATTGTCTCCAGGTTTTTCGCACCGGGGGCAGGGATCGATGAAGATCCGGTCACCGGTTCGGCCCACACCACCCTTACCCCTTATTGGTCAGGCGTGCTTGGCAAGAAAAGACTTACCGCCCGCCAGCTGTCCGGAAGGGGGGGAGAACTGGTTTGTGAATCTGATGGTGAACGAATCTTGATCACGGGCCGGGCCGTCACCTACATGGTGGGTGAAATCCAGTGGAGCGAAGAGTGATCATTCATTATAAATGATTAACTTGTTGGGTGCAATGTATTATCTGGTAGTCCGGAACCTGGGTGCTCCCCGTTGTATCGACCACAACGAAAAGGATATCTACGAAGACGGGATGTCGTTCGACTGTACATCCGATCTGGAATGCAGTCCCGGTGAATTTGTAAAGGAGGTGGAGATCAGGTGCAACGAGCACCCGGAGGAGCGTTTCGTTGCCATGGTGTTCAAATGTTAAGCCGGGAAACCCGGCCCAGACCCATACCTATGAAAAGACCCGCGCTTCTCCTGGCAGGAGCATTGCTCCTTGCATTGCTTACTTCGTGTACGACCGTAAAAAGATTCAGATCCGCTTCCTATCAGGGGGAAGATGATACACTGGTCGATGTGCACCTGTTCGGAACCATCCTGGAAAACGCACCACCGGTAAACCGGGGACACCATCTCTGGGATCTGAGTGCCAACGCTCAGACAAGGCTGATACAGATCCTCGACCAGAGGTACCCCGAGAATAACTCTTTCATCAAATCCATTGGGAACCGATATCTGAACGACCCGTCCTTTCCACCGGTATCACTGACCCGGAAGAGGATGCGGATGGTCTTTACGGTCGATGAAACGGGAGATCCCAGGTATCTTCATCTGAAGGAAAAGCGCTACTCTCCGGCCGACAGGATCGAAAATCTGCGGATCTCCCTGGAGATCCCGAAAGAGTATGGTCTGCGTTTCACCGGCTGGAACCGTTTCACCACCGAGTACGGAGAGATCGAAATCGCCGATATCAGCTTTTCCGGAAGTCTGGGTCTGGAGGCGGATCCCCCATGGAGTGCGGCCGAACCGCAGATAAAAGGAAGCATCGGACGCTCTGAGAAACAACAGGTCAGGTCGGGATTCATGAAGGTCAACGGTCAGATGAGCCCCCACTGCATTACCTTTCAGGAGGAGGGTACCAGGGAGACCGAACTGGAAGGCAATGTGGTGGCGGATGTTTCTCTTGAATTCAAGGGTTTTCCCGAACGGATCGCCGTTCCGGTTTTCTCGCCGGAAAGTCCGGATTCAGGATTGGTCCGGGAGCTGAGGTTGCTCCGTTTCGAAGATATTCTGGTACCCGCCTTGACCGAAGCTCCCGATACCCTCCTCGGGACTCTCATTATCGAATATGTCTACCGGCATGTGAGGTCGGGCTGGAATACCTACCAGGAATGGGATGACGTGGTGGAGTATTACTCGGGCAGTCAGAGCAAACAGGTTCCCCTTTTCACCAGAGAGGATTACATCCCCCCGCTCTATGCGATCGGCGTGAATACCGGGCGATCCTTCATTAAATACAGAACTGCCTGTGGAAAAGAGTCCCTCCTGCAATTCATGGGATACCTGGATGCTTATCTGTTTTACCAGTGGATTACCGGGGGATACCGGACCGGTTTGGTGGATCTTTTCTTTGAAGGGCAGCCTCTTACAAGGGAGATGATCGGCTCCCGGGACTGGCGGGTCATGCCTGTTTTCTGAGGGGATCACCGATTTTGACAGTGATCAGCACCCGGGTTCCCTGCCTGCCCTCTTCACCCTCGCAACGGTCGAGCATTCTGTAACTCACATGCTCTTCGGACTGTTGATTGTACACTTTCAGGAATTCATCCAGCAACTTTAGCGTGCCGTTTCCGGGATTTTCAACTTCCGGTAACTGATTGTTCGTTTTCCCGTTATCGCTGACCATGATCAGCAGACCCAGCGTGGAACGGTGCGCCGACACCTCTATTTTGCCCTTCTCCGGGCCCTGGAAAAGAGCATGGTTCATAGCGTTTTCCACGAACGTGAGGATCAGCTTCTTCGGGATCCGGATGTCCTGTTCCACATCGGGATCCACCGCACAATCCCAGTAAAGCCAGCCCTGGTACCTGTAGGTTTCATTCCGCAGGTACTCTCTGACAGCTGAAAGCTCTTCCCGAAGAGTAACGGATGTCCGGAGGGCAGGTTCCATATCAGTGGGGTTAATGCTATATACATAAAAATGAACGGATATGACATGCCTGCTTTGCTCTACTGTATGGAATGCGGCTATTTCGTGATGAAATCCGAGGGTTATTGATTGAAATTCACCTCCACTCTTTTTTCAGAATGATCCACATCAGGATGCCCGATAGGATCAGAGCCATCCAGTTAATGGAAATCACCCATATCTCGAACCGGTATGATCGCTCCAGTCCATGCTGCAGGGAGATAATGACCAGAACGGTGAAGGTGGAGAAAAATGTCACTGTTCCCACCCACCGCATCGCCCTTCTCCAGCGATCACCTTTATTGAAAACGAGTGCGAGGAAAAGAAATGAAAAACTCATCAGCAGGTAGCCCGCCTCTTCCAGTGCGATAAATAAACCATGGGGATTATACTGGGTGAGCAAGGCAATACCTTTCGTCTCACCGCTCATCAGGCTAACCGGTACCACACTCACCTGCACGAAATAATTGGTGACCAGTATCCCCGCAGCCATCAGGGCGAAAGAGAAACTCAATCGGCTGTAAAGCCTCCGGCCCTCTGGAGCCTGTTCGTGGACGGCACCGAAAAGAAAGAGGTAGACCAGAAGCATCAGCATTGCGGGAAACATCCAGAGGTAATCCCCGGGCCATTGACCGGCGGTTTCGAGATAAGGATATTCGATACATTCTTCCGGACAGAAAGGTCCGGAGATGGGAACGGCGCTGATGGCCAGAACAAATGTGAACAGGGTGAGCAGAGGCAGGAGCATGGCGGAAATCCGGCCCAGCTTCAGGGGAATGTTACTGGTTTTATCCATTACAGGTCTTTTTACGGGTTCAATGCATTTTCGATGGCTTTCAGAATGGCCTTGCTGCTGATAGTTGCCCCCGAGATTACATCCACCTGCAGGTCCTGGGCCATCAAAACCTCTTGTAGAAGGATTTCTGCCGGCTGGCCCTGGCCTGTCCGATGTTTTGCTATATCAATAGCTTTGATGGAATGGTCTTCCACCTCCACGAGAAGTTTGACCTTGACCGGTCCACAGGTGGCTGTTCCTAAGTAATGGCTGTCGGGGAGAGATTTCAGGTCGATTTCTCCGATAATGATCTGGTCGGGTTCGGGATGAAAGAACTCTTTCATTCCGCCGCATCCTGCGAGAATCCCCAGAAAAAAAATGATAGCGCTGTAATACGGTTTCATAGCATACGTCATTGGTTTCTAAGCAAAGATGAGGAGTTCATTCCCGCAGATCGTCCGCCGGGATGGGGGCGGACCAGATGGATTTATAAGGAAGGGTTAAACATCAGATTATCAACTGATAGCTGGTGTTTTGACCGTGAAAGAAAGGAGGTGCGGCTAAATTGGGTAACTATCCCTCAGGCTGGGAACGTCTGAAATATTCGGAGGGAGTGGTACTCATAGTTTTCTTAAAGAATGCGTTGAAAGTGGTCTTGGAATTGAAACCGCAGTCGTAGGCCAGTGAAAGCAGGGTGAAATTCTGGTTCCGCGGTCGGGTAGCCAGATCCCGGAAATGGGTCAGGCGGAAGTTATTCACATAGTCATAAAAGTTCTTGCCGATGTGTTCATTGAGAAGCTGGGAAAGGGTGTGGTTGGTGATCCTTGCAAGTTCGGCCAGATCCGAAAGATTCAGGCCGGGATTCATCCAGGGCTTCTGATCCTGCATCAACTGATCGAGATGTGCTTTCAGGTTCTCTGCATATGAAGGATCCAGAGCGGTTTTCCGATATTTCTTATCCCTTCCTGCCACCGGTGCTTCGTCCGGAGGATAGACGATCCGGCTGGTAGCATTCCTGAACCGGGGATGGTTCCGGAGCTTGTTCCAGGTACTGTCAACTTTGACGAACAGCAGTGGAGAAGCCCCGTTTTCAATACCCAGCTCCAGGTAATCGAGGGCCTTACCGGTCTCTTCCAGTATGCTGTAGATCGATCCAAGGAAAAAGAAAATTGCGGGTTCCTCCATGGGATCCCTGCCCAGGCTTTTCTCCATTTCATGGACCAGTTCCATGGCTTTTTCCCGGTCTCCTTTACTGGCGAAATAATAGGCTTTCAGTTCGGTGATGGAGAGCGGATTGGAGGGATCCTTCTCCAGAGTGCTTATCACTTCCATGGCTTCATTGAATCGTCCCAGCCTGCAGAGCGACTCCACCTGCACCAGGTACTGGGCATACCAGCCTGGAAAGATTTCAATGTTCCGGTTGGTGAAGTGGAGCGCCTTCTCGTTTTCGAAGGTGTAATTGTAGACCAGGCCGATGGTGAAGTTGATCTGGTTGGAAAGGGGATTGAGGCGCTCCGCCTGGAAAAGGCTGTCGAGGGCTTCCTCGACACGGCCGGCTGCAGCCAGCAGCAGTCCCCTGTACATCAGTGCATCGGGATAACTGGGCTTCAGCTCCAGGGCCCGTTCGATCTCTTTCAGCGCCAGGTCGATGTTCCATTCCATCCAGAAATGGTTTCCGGAGATAATGGTGCGCAGTTCAGGCAGGTCGGGATCAAGCTCCAGAACGGTCCGGATGCATTTGTCGATCCTCCGGCGGGCCTCTGCCGGTGGAACGACCCCTGTGGAACCCAGCCAGGTCAGCGTGCCGCTCAACCCGATATAGGCCTGGGTCAGTTCCGGATCGATCTCGATGGCCTTTTCAAAGGCGGCAGTCATCTCTCCGGCCTTCCCGAAGTCCCACGTATTCATCAGGTAGTTTCCGCGCAGGTAATAGTCGAGGGCATCCAGGTCCTCCACGGTCTTTTCAGGTCCCCTGTACCGGGGCTCCATATCCCGGTTGATCCGCTCCGCAATCCGTGCCGCAATTTCATCCTGAACAATAAAGATATCCTTCAGCTCCCGGTCCCACGTCTCGTTCCAGAGGCGGTAGCCGTTCCCGGCCTCCACCAGGTGGGCCGTGATCCTGACCCGGTTTTCCGACTTCCGCACACTCCCTTCCAATAAATGGGAAACACCCAGCCTGCGGCCGATATCACGGATATCCAGATGCCGGTCCTTAAAAGCGAATGAGGAGGTGCGGGCGGTTACGTGGACTCCGGCGATACGGGTCAGGGCATTGAGGATCTCCTCGGTGATTCCGTCACTGAAATATTCGTTCCCGGGATCCGGACTCATGTTAGTGAACGGAAGAACCGCTATGGAGAATCGTGACCTCATGCCCGGGTGCCAAATCTATTTACCTGCGTACCAGAACCCCCTGTTCCAGGCATGTTCCCGGAGACGATGAAGCATCTCCCCGGTCAGGCCGGGAATCTCCGATACCTCTGTATTCAGCAGGGCCTGTTCTCTGTTTCTGATGCCGGGGATAACGGTGGACACGGCAGGGTGGGATAAGGCGAATTTCAGTGCCAGCTGCGGCATGGTGTAGCCGCTTTCTGCAAAGTCCTGCCGGATCTTTTCTGTGCGCTCCACCGCTCTGTCGAGCCGGTCCCCCTGGAAATAGCGGCTGCGGAAATCATCCTCCGGAAAAGTATCGCCTTTCCTGTACTTCCCCGTAAGCACTCCCTCGTCGAATGCGACCCTGACGATGATTCCCGTTCCGGTTTCCCCGGCCACCGGAAGAAGCTGGGCGGCGGGTTCCTGTTCAAAGATATTGTAGATCACCTGAACCACATCCACCAGTCCCTCCCGCATCAGCTGGATCACGCAGTTCTGGTCGTGTTCCGGGGTGGAAATGCCCACCTGTTGAATGATGCCCTCCGACTTCATCCTGTGGAGGACCTCCAGCGCTTTGGGACGGTCGTTCCAGGCGCGGGTCCAGGTATGAAGCAACAGTACGTCGAGCCGGGAGGTCTTCAGATTCGAAAGCCGTTCCTCCACATTCTCACGCAGGTATCGCTCCGGGTATCGATCCGTGATATCGCAGTAAGGTGAAGGTGGCCATTTGCCGGGGGTGGGAGGGGTCTTGGTGCCCACCAAAACTTTTCCCGGCTTCGTTTTCAGGAATTCCCCGATCAGCCGTTCCGAATGCCCGTTGCCGTATCCGGCGGCCGTATCGATGAAATTCACCCCATGGTCGATGGCAGCTTCCAGGGCTTCCATGGAATCTGATTCACTCTGCGGGCCCCAGCCTCCGCCGACGGCCCACGCCCCGAAGCCGATTTCAGAGACCTCCGGTCCCTCTTTTCCAAATTTCCTGTATTTCATAATCAGTCAAATTTAATAAAAGCATTGAATGGGAGCGGTGATAACATTTCTAACTTTGTGTTTCCATGAACCATCAAAGCCGAACATCACGCCGGCGTTTCTTCAGGGATGCCGGACTGGCCCCGATCGGCTAACCCGGGTGGATAACCGGAATCTGAATGAAAAAGCAGTGCCATAAACCGTTTTCACCGGGTTCCCTGCCGTTCTTCTACGGCTGGGTCATTCTGTTGGCAGGCATCATCGGGGTCCTGATGAGTGTGCCCGGCCAGACCATGGGGGTGTCGGTCTTCACCGAAAACCTGCTGGATGATCTCCGGGTGGACCGGAACAACCTGAGCCTGGCCTACCTGGTGGGTACCCTTTCTTCGGGTTTGCTGATCACCCGGGCCGGTAAATTCTATGACCGCTACGGGGCCCGGATCATGGCCACCGTGGCAGGGATTATGCTGGGGATCATGCTGATTTATCTGACCCGGGTCGACCGGCTGGCCTTGATGATCGGTCGCTGGAACTGGATCTCACCAGTGCTGGCCACCTTCCTTCTGCTCATCCTGGGTTTTTTCGGAATCCGGTTCTTTGGACAGGGGATTCTAACCATGGTCTCACGGAACATGGTCATGAAATGGTTTAACACACGGCGTGGACTGGCGAATGCCATCCTTGGAATTTTTACGGCACTGGGTTTTTCGGTGGCCCCCAAGGTCCTGAACTATATCATCGAACAACTCCAGTGGAAAGGAGCATGGATTTTCCTTGCCATGGTGGTGGGGTTGGCGTTCGTGGTCTTCGTGCTGATGATATTCAGGGACAATCCCGAAGATTGCGGACTGAAAGCCGACGGGACAGTCCGTGAGACGGGAAAAAAGAAACGGCCGCCCAGTCTGCCCGATCACGACTATACCCTGAAGCAGGCGAGAAGTACAATGGCATTCTGGGCCTTCACTCTTGGATTAGCTATTACCGCTCTCTATATCAGCGGATTCACCTTTCATGTGATATCGGTATTTGAGTCCTCCGGGCTCTCCATGGAGAAGGGGCTGGCCATATTCATTCCCAGTTCCCTGGTGGCAGTGGTGGTGCAATTCATATGCAGTTACCTGAGCGATTTCATCCGGCTGAAATACCTGCTTTTCCTTTTCATGGCAGGGATTATAATCACTGCCGGGGGCCTCATACTTCTGGGCGAACAACCAGTGGCCTACGGACTGATCATAATAGGTAACGGGGTGATATGGGGACTGTATACCGTACTGATGGGGGTGACCTGGCCCAGGTTTTACGGGCTCAGACACCTCGGCGCGATATCAGGTTTTTCCATGGCCTGGACGGTGATCGCCTCCTCGCTGGGACCCTACATGTTCAGCCTCTCGCTCGATATCACCGGAAGTTACGACCTGGTAGGATGGATCTGCGCCGGGATCGCCGGGCTGGTCTTCCTTCTGGCTTTCCGTGCCGATAACCCTAACGAAGCCATTAACGGATCCATTTAGCCGGTTTCAGGTTTTTTATACCTTTATTAGGCGATCTATCTGAATGTATTTGGCGATCTCTCTGCATTGAAACAAAGGCTTATTGAATATGGCATCCCGGTTTTTCTGGCACTGTCGATCACAGTGCTGATAATTCTGCTGGTGCCGGCCCTGACCATCCGGTATCAATTGAAAGAGGAGGGTTCCGTAATTACGGACCGGGTTCATTATCAGCGGTTTGAGGATCTGGACGGGGACGGTTCGAGCGAGATCGTCTATCTCCACCTGAATTCGGCCGGAGACTTTTCCGTGACGGTAAACACCATCAAAGATTTTACCATTAACCAGTTCAACCTGAGGGGAGAGCTGCTCACCCTCGGGCAGGAGATGGATTTCCAGGACATCGACCGGGATGGTATACAGGATATCATTGTGTGCACACAGGAAAATGATTCCGTTTTTCTATCGATCATCGATGACATTCACAGAAAACCGACTCATCATCATGAGTTGTTTATTGAAAAGATCGGCCAGTTGAACGACCGGGGAGATTATCTTTTCATTCCGGGAGGTTGCAGTGACCTGAACGGCGACGGGCATCTGGAGTACCTTTTTGTGATCAATGGGGGTTATTCGCTGCAGCCGAGAAGGGTCTATGCGGTGGATCTGGCCAGGGATACTATATTTTGCTCACCACCCAGTGGTGCAGGAATCCTTGGCCTCTCCATTTCCGACCTGGACGGTGACAACAGGGGCGAGATCCTGTTAAAAACGGCGGCCCCCTATAATTTCAAGCAACCGGTTCCCTATCATGATTCTGTTTCCTGGCTGATGGTCCTGGACGATGATCTGCAGTATTACAGACCTCCATCTGTAATACATCCGGCCCCTTCGTGGGTGGAACTGAAGTCTTTTGAAATGGAGGGAGAGTCCTATATCCTGGCGTTAACGAGGCACCACCGGACCATGGGATACACTTCCCATCTGATGCTTATGAACAGTTCTCTGGATGTGCTCGGGACTCGGATATGGGGCGCAGAAGAAAAACGTCCGGTCGATCTGTGGCAGGTTCCCGGAAGTACCGGACTAAATGATATTAAGCTAATAATTAACAATGGGTTATATACGCTTAATCCGGACCTGGAAGTCATCGATTCCGTATTCAATGATCATACCTTCAATGATGCTTATCAGCTCAGGATGCTCGACCTGGAGTCGGACGGGGATCCGGAATACGTAGGATGGGATGCAGGGAATCTGGTCATCTTCAGCAATGAATACAGAGAATTGATCGCCGTTCCGCTTCAGTGGAGCCGGGAAAGGCCCCAGATGCTTGTGTCGCTCAGGAAGGAACCGGGCATCTACCCCAGTCTTGTGGTTCAGGCAGGGCCCGTGACCGGTTTTTTTCAATTCCGGGAGAACCCTTTCTTTGTTTTCCGATTCCTGGTCTATGCTTTGGTTTTTTTCTCTTTTTTCGGAGTCTTTTACCTGCTGGTGAAGTTGCAAAGCAGGATCATCTCCCGCAGATATAAACGGGAGAGGCTCATCGGTCAATTACAGCTGCAGTCGATCAAGAACCAGCTGGATCCGCATTTCACGTACAATGCCCTGAATGCAGTGGGCTCCCTGATCTATAAAGGTGAAAAGGAGCTGGCTTACCGGTATCTGAAAGGTCTGACTGATCTTCTGAGAATGGTATCTGCCGATCCGTCCCGGGTGACCTGGACCCTTTCCGACGAACTGGAATTTGTCCATAAGTACCTGGAAATCGAAAAGCTCCGTTTCAGAGAGAGGTTCCTCTACAGCGTGGAAGTGGAAGAGGGGACTATCAGCGCATCGCCTCCCGGGGAATACCAGGTGCCCAAACTCAGTATTCTGACATTCGTGGAAAATGCCATCAAGCATGGACTGAGGCATAAGGAAAAGAACAGGTGGCTGGATATTAAGGCCTCCCGTGCAAATGGGGGGATTCGGATCACCATCCGGGATAACGGGATCGGCCGGGTTGCAGCCGCCCGCCTGGCAGATAAAGGAAATGGGAGCGGATTGGAGCTCATGGAGCACTATTTCAGGCAATTCACCGAGGCGAATGGAAAAATGGCCTGGTTCGAGGTGAAGGATCTCATCGGGGAAAACCTGGAAGCTGCCGGAACACTAGTAGAGATCACCATTACATGAACAAGATATGATTTCGATTCTGATAGTGGATGATGAGCCCGAAGCCCGGGATTTACTCGCGATGCTTCTGGAGAATGTGAAAGATACAAGAGTGGTGGGCCAGGCAGAGAACGTGGAGGGGGCTTTCGAGCTGGTTCTGGATAAAGAGCCGGATCTGATTCTTCTGGATATCCAGATGCCCGGAAATAGCGGCTTTGAACTGGTGCGCAGGATCAGAGAACTGGAAAAGGATACCGGGTATATCTTTGTCACTGCCTATGACGAATATGCCATCGAGGCCATCAGGGCTTCTGCCTTCGATTATTTATTGAAACCGGTGGATCAGGCGGAGCTTGCAAGGACTGTCAGCCGGTTCCGTGAGGAGCGGAAAAACAGGTTAATGAGGGAACAGATCGACATGCTCCTCCATAACCTGGGAATGGGTCAACGCCTGAAACTGAATACCCGTACCGGGTTTACCATTATCGATCCGTTACAGATAGTCTGTTGTATTGCCGACGGGAATTATACTGAAATTGTGCTTGAGAACGATCGCAGGGAGATCATTTCCAGTAATCTGGGGACCATGGAGAGAGAGTTTTCGGTCAACGGTTTTTACAGGATCAGCCGTTCATCGCTGATCAACCTTGGGTACCTGACTCATGTGGATAAAAAGAGAGGTGTCTGCAGGCTTCAGGGACGCTCGGTCACCGAGTTGAGGGTGGCCCGGAATAAGTTAAACGAACTGGAAGCACTTTTTGGCAAAAGCCCCAAATGAAAGAGCAACTGGTCAGATTACTGATTCATCCTTTTTTTATCGGCGGGGTGATCACCCTGCTGATTCTTCTGCTGGTGTCGCCTGAAATTCAGCGGTATAGAGTTAAGAATGTGGAACGGACCCGGTTTCTGGGTTTTCAGAATCTATACTTCGCTGATCTCGACGGGGACGGAAACAGTGAAGAGATCAATATGGAGAATGCACCCGGGATCTTCAAGTTGATGGTTTATTCTCAGGAGAAGCTGATCAACCAGTACAATCTGACCTCTTTTCCCATAGCCGACCAATTCATGCTGACCGAGGATTGCACCGGGGATGGATTGAAGGAGATCTTCCTGCTCACCGCAAGGAATGATTCCATATTTTTAAATCTGGTAGATCCTCTTTCACAAAACAGGTTCCTGGTAAAGGAGAGATTGGTGTTCTATCACGATACTGTCAGCTACCGGTTTGACGGCCCACAGGGGACCATGCTGGGGGTATGGCATGACTCCAACGGCAGCCCTGTTATTTTTTTCTCTGTGAATACAGGATTCAGCAAACAACCAAGAAGCATTTTTAGTTATGATTTCAGGTCCGACCGGCTGAGAATTTCACCTGTAAGCGGTGCCTCCATGCACGAACCCTTCCTCAAGGATATCAACGGGGATTCCTTTCCTGAGATCATCACCGGATCGATGGCCACCTGGAACTACCACGGGGAGATCCCATACGGTGACAGAAGTGCATGGTTGATGGCATTCGATCATCAGCTGAATTTTCTCTTTTCCCCGTTGGAATTTCCCGGTTATCCGGCTAAACTTCAGGTACAGGCAATGGCTGCGGGAGATTCGCTGTTCCTGGTGGCCATGCATGATTATTATGGTCCCGATTCCATACAATCCGCCCTCTACCTGTTCGATCAGGAGGGAGAGCTGCTCCGGTCCAGGAAGATTCCAACCCGGAATCGGGGCCATTACCGGTTCCTGGTGGCGGAAAAGTCCGGAGAGTCGGACCTTTACCTGCTGGATCAGGAAGAGCGACGGGTGAGAATGTATGATCACAGGCTGCAGTGCAAGGGAGAACGGGTTATACCCGACCTGTTTTCCGGGATTGAAATGTACCGCTATGATCTGGATGGGGACGGCAGTAATGAAAATGTGATGCTGGGTCATGACCTGGGGGGGCTGGTCATTTTCAGGGCAGATTTCCGCTATCCGCTGGAAATCAATTTGGACGAGGACAGCTATCCCCACCATTTTTCCGGCTACCTGGATCATGGGAAGAACAGACTTTTCGTAGAGTTTGAACACTACGGGTATTTTCTCAATTATGAACGGAATCCGTTGTTTTACCTGAAATACCTGGTGGTTGCCGGAGCCTATCTTACCATTTCTCTTCTTGTGCTTCTGGTATATCGCATTCAAAATTACAGGGCCCGACTTCAGTACGACAACCAGCGAAAGATCCAGGAGCTTCAGATCCTGAGCCTGAAGAATCAGATCGATCCCCATTTCACCTTCAATATTCTCAACTCCATCGGTTCCATTTATGTGAAGAATGAAGGAAACAGGACCGCTTACAATATCCTGGTTAAGTATTCAGAATTACTCCGCAGCGCCATTAAAAATTCAGATCAGGTGGCTGTTTCTCTGGAAGAAGAACTGGGCTTCGTGAGGAACTATATTGAACTGGAGCAGGCCAATACCCTCCGGCCCTTTTCATGCAGGTTTTCAGTGAGCCCGGAGGTGGACCAGAAGATGAGAATTCCCAGAATGCTGATCCACACCTTTGTGGAGAACGCCATTAAACACGGGATACGTCGACGGGAAAAGCCGGGGGAACTGAGGATCGGGGTAAATCGTAGGGACGGGAAGTACAGGTCGGTGGAGATCGAGATCCGGGATAGCGGACCGGTATCTTCTGACGACAAAGGAATCGTTCCGGGTACGGGAAAGGGTCTGCAGATCGTTGACGAACTGATCCGGCTTTTCAACCTGATCGAAGGTACAAGAATTCACTATGAATGGAGAAAACGAGAGGAAGGGGGAACGGAAGTAAAAATCATTATTCCTGATGAATGAACTGACCATTGAATATGCGGCCGGCAAAGCTTTGCCGGTCCGGAGGAAAAGGATCATGCAGGTGATGGCCGCCCTTTTGGTGCTGGGGGGCACATATATCTTCATCAGTGCCATCCTGCGGGATGGTTCATTGAGTCTGATCATTCTGGGTGCGGGTAATGTTTTACTGGGTTTGGCTTTCTATCTGCAGAGTATCCGGCCCGCATGGCTCTACCCCAGGTTATATATTCATATTTCAGGCAAACTGGTTGAATACCGGCTCTGGAGTTTTCAGAAAATTACCCGGATCAGGTGGAATGCTGTTGATTCCATTCATATTGAGAAGGGCAACATTCTGTTCCGGCAAAGCGGATTAAAAGATGTGCGGCTGAAATCCGGGCATCTTCCCTCCTCCGATGAAAAAAGGGTGATTTCCCACATCCGCCAGGTGGCTGAAGGCAGGGGCATACCCGTGGGGCAGGTGGAACAGGGTGCGGGTGGCAGGAACCACAACAGAGAACAAAAAAGGTGAAATGAAAAATTTTGCAGGACTATTATTATGGATGCTGGCATTTTATTTAATACCGGCATTCAGTTTAATTGCGCAGACTCCCGGCTCCGGATCAGACGAACCGTGGGATGCTGAATGGGTTGCTGTGCCCGGTGCCGGTGAACAAACTCCGGGATTGTACCTTTTCAGAAAAGGAATTACCCTGGATTCGGATCCGGAGCAGTTCAAGGTGCATATTTCGGCGGATAACCGCTACAAGCTTTACGTGAATGGGGCCCTGGTATCGTTGGGACCGGTGCTCGGGGATATCGAACACTGGAATTATGAAACCGTTGACCTGGCTCCCTATTTAAAAATAGGGGAAAATGTCGTTGCGGCAAAGGTTTGGAACGAAGGCGAACTCAAGCCCATATGTCAGTTCTCCTGCCGGAGCGGGTTTATTCTTCAGGGTACGGATGAGGCTACGAAGGTTTTGAACTCCGATACGTCATGGCGATGCATCCAGGATATGAGCTATACTCCCATCAGACAGAGCGTAAGAGGGTATTATGCTGCTGGTGCGGGAGAGAGAATTGACATGCGTCGGCAGGTGAAGGGATGGGAGGAGCTTTCTTTCAATGATTCTGACTGGGTGCAGGCCAAACTCATATTCGAGAGGTCCCGGAGAGGGTTCCGATGGTGTCCCGGAGGGAGCTGGACCCTGGTTCCGTCCCTCCTTCCCCCCATGGAGTTACAGTATCAAAGACTGGTTAAGCTGCGAATGGCAGAAGGAGTTACTGTGGCCTCCTCCTTTCCTGCAGAAAAGGGATCTGTGAGGATCCCCGCTCATTCAACTGCAAAGCTTCTTCTCGATCAGACCTATTATACCAATGCATATCCGACCCTGATCTTCAGCGGTGGGAAGAACAGCACCATCGTCATCACATATGCGGAGGCATTGTATGGTGAAGACGGGGCCAAGCACAATCGTGATGAGATTGAAGGGAAGGTTATGGCAGGCAGGCAGGATACTATTTTTTCCGATGGTTCGGCTCAACAGAACTTCACTTCCCTGAGCTGGAGGACCTACCGCTATATGGAGATCCATGTGGAGACTTCCGAAACCCCTTTGGTTATCGATGATATCTACGGGACATTCACCGGATACCCGTTCGAAATGAATGCGCGGATTGAATCAAATATAGCCGAAATCGGTCAAATGATGGAAATTGGCTGGCGCACGGCCCGCTCGTGTGCGGTGGATACCTATATGGACTGCCCCTATTATGAACGGTTACAATACATCGGGGATGCGAGGATCCAGCTGCTCGTCTCTTATTACAACAGCGGAGATGACCGGTTGGCAAAGAATGCACTGAACCTGATGGATTATTCGAGGCAGCCCGACGGATACACATTGAGCAGGTACCCCGATACTCAAAACCAGGTGATCCCGACCTATTCACTATGGTACATCAGCATGTTGTATGATTATCTGATGTACGGAACCGATCCCTCCTTTCTCGATGACAAGCTGTTAGGTTTAAGGCAGATATTGAATTATTTCATCGGACATCAGGATGCGGATGGTTCGCTCAAGAATGTCCCCGGCTGGAATTTTACCGATTGGGTACCTGAATGGAGGAGAGGAACGGGGCCCTTTGGAAAGGACGGAAGCTCGGCCCTGATGGATCTGCACCTGCTGCATGCCCTGCAGTCAGCAGTCAGCCTGGAGCAGAATCTCGGCAGTGAGGAATTTGTCCGGTTGTACCAGAGTTTCGCCGGGAAGCTGAAGGAGACCATTCATCAGAAATACTGGGATGAATCCCGCCGGCTCTATGCAGACACTCCCGAAAAGGATCAATTCTCTCAACATACCAATTCACTGGCTATCCTGGCCGGTCTGGTAAGCGGTGAGGCAGCCACGGATATCGGGCATGCCATGCTGGCTGACACCTCTCTGGCTCCGGCCTCCATCTATTTCAGGTATTACCTGCATCTGGCGCTGAACGAGGCTGGAATGGGAGATGATTACCTGAGCTGGCTGGATGTCTGGCGCCGGAATATAGAGCTTGGGATGACCACCTGGGGAGAGGACTCGGAGGTGGAGACCACCCGGTCCGATTGCCATGCCTGGGGTTCCAGTCCCAACATTGAATTCTTCAGGATACTGCTGGGGATCGAGAGTGCAGCCCCCTATTTCGAAAGGGTGAGAATTGAGCCTCACCTGGGATCTATGGAGAAGATAAACGGTGAAATGCCGCATCCTTCGGGTACGATTTCAGTGGCCTATGATCAATCGGACGGGGGCTTGGAGGCTGAGATTATCTTGCCTGAAAGTGTCACGGGCACCTTTATTTGGGATGGGCAAACCCAAGAACTGAAAGGAGGCCGAAATACGGTGCGGCTTGCGGCTCGTGATCCCGGTGGGGGATTAGCTCGCTTCGCTCGTGCACCCCGCGGGATTAGCTCGCCGCTTTGCGGCTCGTGATCCCGGTGGGGGAGACCTGCACCCCTACCCAAACCTGCACTCACTTCGTTCGTTTTGCTTTTTTTATGCCCTTTCCCTTATGAAAGCAAGCTTTCAACGGGTTCGGTCAAAAAAAACCACAAGCCGTGCTTGTGGTTTGGGAATGGGTGCGGAGGAAATGGGATTAGCTCGCTTCGCTCGTGATTCCCCGGAGGGATTAGCTCGCTTCGCTCGTGATTCCCCGGAGGGATTAGCTCGCCGCTTTGCG
>CAZOHA010000014.1:0-9422 GCA_964579515.1 uncultured Bacteroides sp.
TAACAATATTACTGTCTTTTTTGGGGGTATGTTTCGTTTATGATAATTGTTTGGCTTGATATCTGCCGTTGGCATATAGAAAATAATCCACTCCGTCAGCTTCTAAGTAATATTGAATTAGTCCATTGTTTATCCAACAAATTTCAGTGTGTATTTCATACTCTTGAACATAATCTATGCCACTAAATTCCCAATGATAGAGGAAAGCTGAAAGAGACAATTCTTGACTATCATCCGGACTATAAGAACAAAAAAAGAGATTATCTAACTCAAGAAGTATTTCAGTTAGCTCAAATAATATTGCTACATCAATATGATTTATCTTATAGGCTAATTCCAAGAGGTCTACCCGGTTGATTTCTGAACAGCCATTTAGTAGTAAAAAAATATTCCTTCTTATTTCTTTATTTCTTTCGTAAGGGCCACATTCTGCTGCATATCCACTAATGCATTTGTCCAACACATTCAACTCCCTGGGAGTAATAAATCCATCAATCTGATTGAGTATGTTTATCCAGTACTTATACTTTTGTAGTTTTGCCGAACCTTCTCTATTATCGTGCTGCTGTTCCTTGAAGTTAGATTGTCGAATCCGTTTCTTCAACTCACATACTAACTCAGAATTAAAGTCATCTACATTTATTATCAAACTCTCATAAATGTCTTCCAAGGAGTTGAGCGTGTTGCATTCATCGATTTGAGCATCAATTTCGTCTTGGGTATAATTTTCCATCTCATTATTTTTACTCTCACAGTAACAGTGGTTTCTTTCTTTGACTTTTGTATAAATTTTATTTTCCATAGGTTTATTTATTATTAATGTAATTTTTTAACGCCTGTTGAATCAGCTGCCTGGTATAGGTAGCAATCTTCAGATATGATTCAGAAGCTTTCTCTTCAATTTCTTTATACAGGGCAGGATCTACCCTCAGATTAATTCTTTTAAATTCTTTTTTTCTCATGTATTACGTTTTTTATCATATGATTTTTTCATAAATACGATTGAAGAATCGCAAAAGGCCCTAAAAGACCCCCCAAAGAGAGAAAAAAATTTCATATGTGTTTTATCTAATTGAACTACAACAACTTGATGACGGTAAAATATTTTGATCTCGTCTACTAATCTTAGAGGGTTAATAATATACTTCCTCTAACAAGTGGGTACTACTTTACGATTTGATGCTGTGTAATACATTTTCATGTTTTTTCTCTCCGGAAATTTTTTTTGCTGTATTTATTGAAAAGGAATATGATATGGAAAACTCTAATGAATTGAAGGTCGACCGACTGGACAGAATCATTACTGTCAGGATGACTGATGAAGATTACAATGCTTTGCTTGAGATTAGCGAGAACAAAAGGTCAAATGTATCCAAGATTATCAGGCTGATGCTAAGTACAGTTATTGATATGGTGAAAGAAAATAACTCTAAAAGAAAATGATTATGGATTGATAGCCGGGAATAAAATAGGATATGTCAGTAGAGGTAATAAATGCCTGATCCATCTTGATAGGCTGAGTATTACATTCAGATTATGGTCTGGTTCAGCATTTCATAGCATAAGGAATCCCGATGCCATTCCCGATGAACAGGTATATAATGATATAACCCTCATTCATGATACTACTCCAGGATTAGGAGCATACTATCATAGCTACAAGGTGTATTATCAAGGTATAGTAGTCGGAAAACTGCATGCTGCTACCAAATTGAAAAAGAATGAACTTCAATTTGATTTTTCAAAAGAAGTATTTTATGCCTTTTATCCAGAATACTGGTATGAAGTATATACAGCTTTAAAAACCAATCTCGGAATCGTTTACAATAACATAAGATATCTGGAAATTGCAATTGACACAAATAAAAACCTTGTGGGGCAATTCGGATTGTTATATCAAAATACCATCAGCAATCTTCTGAGGATAAGTGACAGATACCAACTTAAGGCCAATACAATTGTTCATGTTATGAATAACGGGCACTCATTTGTTATTGAAGGCAATGAAAATGAAATTGTGATATATAATAAATCCAGGCACGCAGAGAATTTCATTAAGGAGTATTTTGAGAATAACGGTTTTGCAAATTGTGATGTACATCGCATTGAAGCCAGGTTAACCTGGAATTATATCAGATATCTTCGCAATAGAAAAGTACTTGATATAAATGTTGAATCATTGTTGGATCAGGGGAAACTGGCCAATATTTTTAAAATTTCGACCATTAATAAAATCACATTCAAGGATACCACAGTAAGAACTTATGATAAAAACAGAAACAAACATTTACAAACCATCAATATCATTGACGACCTGGATATTGATACTGCGGATATTGGACAGCTGAATCCGGGAATCCAGGCAAGTCATTATAAAAATAAGTCGATAGATGAAAATATAATGCGCCAGAATTACTACATGTTTCTGGAGACAGGTAATAAAAGATACCTAAGAAATTTCAAATCCAGTGGTTCATTAGCTGGATATAACGAAAGGAAAATAGCAGAATTCATTCTGAGACTAAATGGAAAGTACAATGGGAATCGAACACCTGAAGTTCATAATAGGATGAAATTTGCACTTAGGCCTTACTCCGAGAAAGTTAGTGCAAAATTCAACATGCTGTTCCGTTCAATGATGATGGATTTGAAAACGGCCCTGCTGAACTTATTATGATTTAAACGATATGTGAAATCATCATGTTCGTATTACGGCAAGCATAAAATAAATGGTTCATTATCTCCCATTTATGCGTACTATATCTCGAATTAATTGTACTTCAAAAATTAGTCATCTTGAAATGCAAATCAATGGAAGAGAAGGTGGGGATTTCTAATTTGCTGGTTTGTTTGTAAATATCCTATTACAGGATATCGCCATGGTGATAAAACGTTGTCCCCACAGCCAAAATATCCAAGAATTTTCACCTTTTCAGCGTAAATAAAGCCATTTGTAATACATTTACTTCAGAATTTGGTCTACAATCCCACAAAGAAGCTCTCCAGAGATTTGACATCTGGATGGGCATCAAGAACTTTAAGTAATGTGGTCATATGAAAGTTCTTCCCTGATTCCAGATTAGAGTAACTTATTCTCGGTATATCGTTTCTTGCGCAAAATCGTTCAATAGACAATCCTGTAGATTTTCGGAGATCATGGATTTTCGTGCCAATGTCATCAAGAATTTCCTGATGCTGCTCAGGGATCGGTATTTTTCTCTTGTAGGCCATAATTAATTTTTTAGAACAGGAATTCAAGTTCGAATTTCGGGAAAATATCAAGAATTGTAATAAATTTTACCATAAAATTGTAACATTTTATAATTATTACCATATAATTATATGTTATGTTTAACTTTGTAAAATGAAAACAGATCTAAGAATACTTCAAAAGAGCATTAATGTTGATCAGGAAAGAATGAGGAATTGTCTTATCCTGGTTTTTATGGAAAACGATTTAATAATGGGAACAAGCATTGTTCAGTTGCCAGGATGGTTTAATTTCTGGTCCAATGATTATCGTTATTACCCGCCCTGTCTTAATTAAAATGAACTATCTGATTCAAATGATCGAAACCCCACTTAAACAAAACATTCACTTTTGTCTATTTGTGAATATTTTTCATAGAATTCCAATGATATCAATGGATTCAGAGACTCAAGCTTATAGGAGATAGAGAAAAACATTCACTTACAATCAAAAACATGTAAAACTGAAATAGAAATGAGCGCCAAATATTCAACTACCACAGCCGACTACCTCGAATGGTCACAAGCAATGAATTTGGTCAGGAATTTATATAATGAAGGCAATTACCGGATTTCGCTACTCATCGCATGTGGCTCATTTTGGGGTCTTCGTATATCGGACATTTTATCATTGCAATGGAAGCAAGTGTATGACCTTGATGATTTTGAACTAATTGAAAAGAAAACCAAAAAAGTAAGGGAAATTAAAATTAATCCCCACCTTAAACTACACATCAATGAGTGCTACCACCGGATTCAACCCAGATCCAATGATGAGTACATATTCATCAGTCAAAAAAACACTGTTTACTCCATCCAGCGCATTAATGTGATTCTGAAAGATCTTCGTACCAAGTATAACCTAAAAATTAAAAATTTCTCTACGCACAGTCTCAGGAAATCCTTTGGCCGGGAAATCTTTAATCGAAGTGAAGGGAATGCAGAACTGGCACTGGTTAAACTCAGTCACCTTTTTAATCACAGTAATCCTGCAATAACGAGAAGATATCTGGGAATCTCGAAGCAGGAACTTCTCGACACATATGATGTGTTGAGTTTTTAGATGGTTTTAATTCGCTTGTCTAAAAACCGAACTCTAAAATATCATCTTCGAACACATCTTCTTCAATTAGAAACCAATCGCACTGAAATTCTGTTTTAGTAAGATCATGTGTACGCTGAATCACAACTTTATTGTCTGGATCATACACAATAATTTTAAGGTAGCTTCCCTTTAACAATGCATGCCAGAAAATCACTTCTCTTAATTGAATACCTTCCCCATTGGTAAAATCAACAAGCTGGTATTCTTCCTGGACATTTATGATTTGATTTTTCGTTATAATACATTCAAAATCGAGCACAAAAAATCCTTTGTGGTGCTGAAATTTGTCAGTGTTCCGAACATTAAGATAATGTTTGGATTGTGGTACGTTTTTCATGATACTTCTTTCTCATAAATACTATTATATCGGAAAAGAAGTAAATAAGGGTGGGGGGGGTCCGGTCCACCTGGGGGGAGATCCCTGCCTATATAGCCAGGGGTACTCCATTAACCCGATCACGATACTTTTTCATTTTCCTGGCCAGAAATCTGGATCGGGAATTATAGAAAACTATAATTTTTTATAAAATAATTCCTGGAAAAATATTTCAAACATTAGACAACAAAATTGTTTTATTGTCTTTTGTTTGTTTTCTAACATTCGACAATAAAATACATTTACTGTCTTTTGTTTGATTTTTATTATATTTGTACAAACAACGATTTAAACAACTTGGCTAATAATTTCATAATAGAACAACTGAAAGAAAAATTTAAAGAAGAGAAATTCTTTAGTAAAGAATCGCTCTTAGCTTTTTATCGACAATTTGATCCAAATTTAAATGATTCAACATTTCGATGGAGAATTTATGATCTAAAGGCTAAGAATATAATAACACCCTTATCAAAAGATCTCTTCACCCTTAACAGCAAACCAGAATACAAACCAAGTATTGGTGAGTTTGAGAAGAGAATTGCAACCAAAATTGAAAAACAGTTTCAGGGGGTGAAGTATGTCATTTGGTCCACAAAATTAGTTAGCGAATTCTTACTTCACTTGACTCCAAGGTCAATTACGATTCTTCAAGTTGAATTAGATGCCTTAGAACCGGTTTATGAATTTCTGAAGAATCTCAATATAGGTAATACCTATCTCCAACCTAATGAAAAAGAAATAGAACGGTACGTTTTCGAGTCAGAACAATCAATAATCCTTCAATCGCTAATCTCGAAAGCACCGATCCGAAAAACGGGAAAAATATATTCTATAACTCTTGAGAAAATGATAGTCGATCTGTATTGTGAGAAAGATTTATTTATCCCATTCCAGGGAAGTGAGTTAGTACATATTATTAATACCGCTTATGAACGATATTCCATTAATTTCACAACCCTGTTTCACTATGCCCGAAGACGTGGAAAGGAAGCAGAGCTAAAACAATTTCTGAAAGAAAGGACAGATATACCAAAAATTATTTTCAATGATAAAAAGTGAATCACTATCTGTAGACTGGATTTCTGAAAGAAGAAAGAAGTATAGCAAAGATCCGGCCATAATGGAAGCCATGATCTATGCATTATATCTGTTGGAACACCTTAAAAATACAGACCTGGAATTCATTTTTAAGGGTGGTACAAGTCTTGTGTTATTGATGGATCAACCAAGAAGGTTTTCTGTTGATATTGATATAATTCTCAAACCATCTATCACAAAAGAAGTTCTGGAATCGTATCTATCAAAAATAATAGAATCAAGTGCGTTCACAAGGATGGAATTGGATAAACGAAGAAGTTATCAGGACGGTATTCCAAAAGCACATTATAAATTCTTCTATGAATCAAATATCGGGACTAAAGACAAAGCGGGGAATAAAATATCAAATCCACAGCGTGAAATTTTGCTTGATATTGTTTTTGAAGATAATCGATATTCGAAGACGGTTAAGAAAGCCATCCAGACTGAATGGCTAATACAAGAAGGTGAATCTATTGAAGTTATTATTCCAGATATAGATTCAATTACAGGTGACAAGTTAACAGCTTTTGCTCCGAATACCACCGGGGTTCCGTATGGTACCGAGAAGGAGAAAGAGATTATGAAGCAATTGTTTGATATCGGTTGTCTTTTTGATGAAATCTCAGATGTTGAGGTTGTAAAACAATCTTTTAGTGGTATAGTAAAATTCGAAATTGAATATAGGCCGGAAAGGAAAATCGAGTCAGCCGACCAGGTACTTCAAGATATAATTGATACTTCATTATTGATTTCCGGAATTAAAAATCTTACTAAAGACGAAAAAGATCCTGCTCTTATAGAAATCAATACTGGAATAAACCAATTCAAACATTTTCTATTTGAAGGAACCTTTGGATTATTGACCGCTAAAGTTGCAAGCTCAAAAGCTGCCCTACTCGCAGCCATAATATTAAAAGACTTTAAGGGTGAAATACCAAAATTCGATCCAGATCTACCGGTAAAAGATTATCTGATTAGCGATCCGAACTATAATTACTTAAACAAACGACTAAAGTTTGTTGAGAAAGGTGAAGCCCTTTTCTATTGGTATCATGTTCTTGAATTACTACGTCCTGGTAAATAGTATTTGGGTAATCTCTTATAGTGTTGTTTCACAAACAAGTGCAAATTTCATATTGTTAGTCTTAAATGATAAATATTCTGATTCAGACTAGACTACTGGATAACTCCTTTTTGTCTTAAATACTCATGAAAGTGGGAATACAGGTCCAATCGAATTTGTTCCTGACTGACCTTTCGGAAATTCCTGTAGCATTTGTCATGAATACCGTTCTTGCACCTGAGAAGGGATTTACCAGAACCACAGTAACAGTTCTGATGAACTTTGAGCTTTCCGCCATTTAGATAATCAAACATTACCTTGGCAATTCGAAATTCATCTGCTATTTGAAAAATATCCCGGTATCCCTCCACTACACCTACTGGACCATGGGAATATTCTACATCAAAGTATCTGTCGTGTATCTCGTAATATGAATTATTCATAAAGTACGGTATGACAATTTCCTTCATAAAATCCATCAAGCTCGTGATCGATGTTTTCAGTAGAATCTGTGCCATGGCATTTGTGGTAAAACAGCATGAACCAGTATCTGAATATACATGCCTATCTACTTTCTTTGGAATGCGCTCTCCAGTTTCAAAGACAACTGGGAAATACTCAGAATATGGAGATAACTCAATGCATATATCATAATAGTCATCTGAAACAACCATAATGGATCCAGTTAAATTGTTAGCTCTCGGATCGAAGGTCAGTTTTGGGTACTTTTCTAATACAAGCATTACCTGAGAATTAATATCCATACGGCTTTGGAGTAATAGCCGCTACTCCTAATGCAGCAGCTAGTTTTGCTGATTTGTTAGTTTCATTTTTATCTTCTCCCAGAGGGAATCTGGATCCAAATTGGTTATTCCTGAGAATCTCCGTGGCCTCTAGGAAGTTATCCTTCTCATCAGCACGAACCAAATCATCAAGCAACGATTCAAGCGCATTAAGGAAGTTTGTCCTTTTTGTTTCTGAATATTCCTGAAAGACATCTTCACCTGCCGGAGTAGTTGGACGCAGACACCTGAAACCCCCTGGTCTGCATAGTTCAGAATGCATATTCCGAATAGTCTCTTTGAAGGATTGATCATCATTGTCATACGCAGCGTAACTATTAACCACAAGTATTGTAAGACTAAATCCACTTGGGAGATTCAATGTACTAATCTTATTCTCTCGGTAATTCTTCCAGGCTTTTATATACCTTACCAACCTTTCAATTTGTGGATTCTTCTTAGAATTGAACCACTCATAAAATTCCTTGGGGTCACTTTCAATCCAATCCTTTGTTTTGTGGGCAAGAGAGATTGTCTCATCCTTCTTATAGTATATTGGAAGATCAATATGGTGACCGTCAGCAAAGAATACGCGCACGCAGGTATTCTTCCTTATTGGATCCTGGTCAGTATGGTCCTTTACCGCCTCATAGAGGCAGTTATGCCAGGTCTCAATTGCTCGTTTATTATCCTCCCCGGTATTTTCGATAAAATATACGCCGTAATCAAGATCGTATTTTCTAAGAATTGTGTCTTCATCATATTCGGGAATGGGATTTACAATAGTATTCATTTCGAAGGAACCTTGCCCGGCAAATTTGGGCTGCAATTCATCTGGTTTGTTCTCAGCAAACCAATTTCTGATTTTCCGTTTGATATCCTTCCTACTTTTCTTTAATCCATCTTTCCTTGCTATAGTAAGCTTAAGTTCATTGTTAAACTGAATAAACTCTTTATGTAATGTGGCCATAGTATTTTTTTTAAAATTCGTGATCCAAATTGTTGCTTGTCTTTTTTAGTTCCCTATAGGTTCCGCGAGTTTGTGGATCCCTATCTGTATAATAACTTCCTGTAATACGATATTCTCCTGCAGTATTAACAATAAATTTGAGATTATCTGTGCCATAGTGTGGCTGAAAACCGATGCTTGGATTCCCATTGTTTAGATAGTTATAGACTAGTTCGAAATGTCTATCATCTTTCGTTTTACTAACATGCATACCTATACTATTGGAAGGAGAAGAAGGCGTGCCATCTTCATGTAATGTAAATGATGTGATTTGAAGGCGATAACCATTTTGTGATATAACCTTAATATGTTTGCGCGTCCCAGTCTCTATTTCTCCGTCTTTGACATATTTGTACGCAATAGTCCCTTCGTAGCGACCAGAAATGTCTTGAACCCAAAACATCCATTTGATCCATCTACGGGACCAAAGCTTTGTGGAAATAATGCCTAACATCGATGTTGTAATTGCCGCAGTAGCCAATGGAATCCCCCAATGAATCTTAATTGCTAATAGCCCGGAAGTGATTATCACAATAAGTCCAATAAGGACCTGCGGCTTGTAGTAGCTGAAGTAATCGTTTCTCATATATATCTATTTGTATTGAATAATTATTATTGCCATCTTTATCAGGTACTTTCACCCTATATGTACTAATGCTGATAAGTCATGTTTTTTTTCAGATTACCTGAAAATTTTTCCAACTTATCAGCATATTATTATGGAGAGGCCAGAGACAAATACATTTTCAATCACCAGT
>CAZOHA010000014.1:9432-21603 GCA_964579515.1 uncultured Bacteroides sp.
TAGCACTTTTATCTTTGGCTCATATAGATTTACTTCGTAATTCTGGACACATAGGGACTTACTCAAGGTATTGATGGCTTATGCACACAAACTGGTTGGTACTGGGACACTTCGGTTGGAAAAATGCAGGGAAGATTTAGCATATGATTTTGCTATGGAAGCAATCAAACGACACATTGAGAATCCTACAAAGTTTGATCCGAAAAGAAACCCGGATCTCGTTAAATATCTGAAATTTAATATCCTGCGTCGGCTTGTGTCAAATTTCAAAGAGTCAAAAGGACATTCTCATGAAATCGCGTACGATCCAGATGACCCAACCGGAATGAAAGTCATGAAAACTTTCGTTGAGGAGATTGATGTTCATGAAGCCATAGATGCTAAGCAAACTATTCATGATATAGAGTGTTCTATAATTGACGACAAGCCTCTATTAGAATTATTTGAGCTAAGGTATTTAAAGGAGTATAGCAGAGCCGAAATGATTACTGAACTTGGGATTACCTCTAGTGAATATAATAATCGTATAAGGCGTTTGGATACGGTTTTTAGGCATATTGTCAAAACGAAATCCTAATCATAATGAGTAAAAATACTTTAAACAAGATGATCTTGGATGCTGCAGATGCAGTAAGTGATAATACAACTTCAGCTAATGAGTATTTAAAATCTGAAGATGTTGATATTGATGCATATATCAACCGCGGTTTAAAAGATTTATATTTATCCGGTTCTAAGACCAGGAAAGGTCTGACCAAGAGTCAAACCTTTTTTCGAAGAACTGTCCTGGCCGCTCGTATTGCTCATGAATGTCATAAAGAAAGGACATTTGGAAGTGTAAAGTTTCAGAAGCTATTATATCTATGCGAACACGCATCAAACATGAAGTTTAATACGAGCTATACAAAACAGGCTGCCGGGCCAATGGATAATAGGTTCATACATGCTGTGATGCCAGAATTTGAAAAACAAGGTTGGTTCAAAGTTCAGAAAGTCAAAGATGGTGGATATACAAAAGTAGTATTTACCCCACTAGAAAATGTAGATGGGTATAAAACCTATTACGATCGTCATTTTAAAGACGCAGATGATGCAATTATGCATTTGATAAATACTTTTAGAAAATGGCAAACTAGGAATGTTGAATTGGTAGCAACTATCTATTCTTGTTGGGAAGAAGCTCTGAAAGAAAAGGCCATTATAAATGAAACTGTTATCACCGATCGGGTGTACAAGTTTCATAAGGAAAAAGCAAAGTTTGAGAAGGATGATATTGTAGAATGCTTTACATGGATGATTGAAAACAAATTTGCACCGGCAGGTTAGTTGAAATATTCAGGACTTCGTCCGATATATTTGGTTTGAGTTGATTCGACTATTGTTGTATGGTTAAACTCTCATAGAATTCCTTTAAATGCTTTTCAATTATTTTTTTCTTTTGCAATAAATTGAGTCTTCGCTTGTAGTGCTTTAAGATTTTTACATCTGTATGGTCAGTAAATTGAATGATTAACTCATCCGCCAATCCCATATTAGCCAAGTAATTAATGAACGTTTTTCTCGCAGTAAACGGTGAGAATACTTCCATAAGCTCATAAGAAACTGTATTTGTCTCAGGATTCAACTTTGTATTCGGTTCTTCAATTATACGAGTCCATTTAAAATGCTGGGCAACTTCTTTGAGCTTCTCTCTATAGACATGAATTGGCAGAAAGTCAGGTAGGCCATCTTGATATTTCACCAATACATTTTTCACTTCAGGTAAAATAGGATTCTTCGAAATCCGCTTATTCTTGCTTCGGAAAAAACTAACATAACTTTCAAAAAAATGAAGTCCGCCATTATACAGTTCAGTTGGTCGTAATCCACCAGAAAACATCTGAATTATGTACATATCGACAGCAAGCTGTTGTTGATGATCTTCAAATGAAGCATTAAGTAGTTGTTCAATTTCCTCATATTCCAGAGTGAATTCAATTTTAGTGTAGTTATCGGTATTCGCATTTCGACTTATATAATCTGAGGCACCAAAATGACTGGTGTTAATTACATTAACCGAAATAAGTCTTGCCTTCTGGAGTATATTAATGTATTGCTTCAATACTTTAACCAACTTTTGAAATGAGGCTGCCTTATAGTCTTCCCGTGGTGCAGAAACAAAAGATTCCTTGTAGCCCAAAATATTGAATGGAGTATAACCTCTAAGGTGGGTTTTTGGGAATCCATACTTAGCTTTATATGCCAAGAATTTCTCGACCCATTTCAAATTAAAATCCTTTGTTGTACGACTTACTGAATCCCCATTGATGATGTAATCTGATAATTGGAATATCATGGATTTATAAGAGTTAGCAACATATGAGTCACCGTTCTTAGGGTTCTTTGACCAACAGTAGCCAAATGTCTCAATGATGTTATTCCTATCGAATTTACCTTTAGCATATCTCTCATCAAGTGTCATAGCACTGACTGCTGTCTTCTCTTTCTCAATCTGCAAATCGATACCAACAGAATCCTTGATATTGTCAATATCTTCTTCTGTTAATACTGCACCATCAGCGATGGCCTCTTCAATTGCGCTTTCAATCCTGTCGATTTCCTCTCGCTGAAACTCTGTATCAACTCTACCGTGATTAATCTCAGCTAAAAATTCATTCCAGGTTTTCACTTTGAAATCTCCATTTTCTTCTGTCTGGATTGAATACAATCTATCATTAATATCCTTTGTTGTAAATTCCTTCTTCTCTTCGATTAGTTGTAATATTATTTTCTTAATTTCTGTTTCAACTTGAAATAAGGACAATCTCTCGATGGTTGGTGGTTGGGATCTCAATTTTTTATACTGTTGATCATTGACCACATAAATATTATTGAACTTATCTCGAACTGTGATTTCAAATCTCCTGAGTTCATTGAATTTACTCTCTGCATTGTAACCTACCTTGGCCAATACTTTTAGCTGTTTGGTTCCGTCATCTCGCCTATAGCGAACTCGGAACAGGTTTGTCTTAATTGTTGTATTCTTCATCTTTTGATTATTTTCTTTGCAAATATAATCATTCGATTCTAATTAACAACTTTTTTTCTCAACTAATTAACAACCTTCGATTCACCTTATTTACAATATATTACTGATTCTCTGTTTTTTAAGGCCAATTTAACGACTCCCCTACGGACTGCATGCAACTAAGGAGAGCAAATCAGCTCTCCTTTTTTGTTTTCTGCAAGTTGATCCCGGAATCGAATCCCTGTGCCAGCGCGCATCCCCCCCTCATGCTGGCTCCTCCCTAGAGCTCGCTACGCTCGGTTCTTAACGGTCGGCCCTCCTACGGACTGCATTAAAAAGCCTCTAAAAATTATGTTTGCGGTTTTTTTTATGCACGCTTATAATGCCCGGTTCATTCCGCTTACGTGTTTCTGACCTTCCTTTCCAGAATAAGTGCATCACTTCAGTTTTCATCCATCTGAAACACACCACCCCATTACTAATTATCCGGTAAATGCGGGACATTTAATACGGTGGGTGGGCGGATATATTCATAGTTACTTTCGTATCCACTAATAATCACGGGTAGATCATCTGAAAAATCTTTCAACAACTCTACAAGTTCGCCTACCATAAAGCCTTTCGATTCAGTCATTGTTCTTCATATTAGTGTTCAACACAGCAAAGATTACATGCATTGAAATATCGTATCTTAGCAAAATAGAGATCAAATGGCAACCCTCTATATCATAGCTGGCTGCAATGGAGCAGGGAAAACAACAGCCTCATTTACAATCCTGCCAGAAATGCTCAATTGCGATGAATTCATCAATGCCGATGAAATTGCACGTGGATTATCCCCGCTGAAACCTGAAAAAGCTGCCATCGAAGCAGGCAGGCTAATGCTGACCAAAATCGACAAGCTTATTTCAAGCGAAAGGGATTTTGCATTTGAAACAACGCTTGCCACAAAGAGTTACGTGAACACCATTAATCGGGCAAAAATGGAAGACTACCGAATAGTCTTGGTGTTTTTCTGGCTGGAATCGGTCGATCTAGCGATTAAACGTGTTCAAACCAGAGTCCTTGAAGGAGGGCATGATATTCCTGAGGATGTAATTTACAGAAGATATTTCTCGGGACTAAAGAACCTCTTTAACCTTTATCTCCCCATATGTGAATACTGGATGATTTTTGACAATTCTATCACTCCAGCTGAACTTGTTGCTGAAGGAAATACTGGGGGAGAAATAAGAATATTGAATCAAACCAAACTGGAAACAATGGAAAACCTTAAACATGACAAAAGAAGATAATCAAACAAGGGAAAAAATCCTGAAAGGAATGGAGCTTATCCATGATAGACTTATACAATATAAAAAGGAAAGAAATTTTGATTTGGTCATTTCAAAGGATGGGAAAGTTGTCAGTATTCCAGCTAAGGATTTGTAAGGTCAGTAAAATGCCATCCTTACTGAATGTATGAATGGAATTATAAAACGCATTAGGTCAACAGATAGAAGGGAATCCTGGGTAATAAGTCTATCTGATGAGTTCGAAAGATATCGTCAATTATGGCGCGATCCTGTAGAATCAAGAATAAATTAATACTCTTATATGAATAATTCAAGCTATACGGGTAATTTTTGTATATTTGTACGTATAATTGATTGATCATGGATGCTAAACTGACGCTTAAGCTCGATAAAAAGGTGATTGAGAAAGCAAAAGCATACGCAAAATCACGCAAAAGAAGTCTTTCCAGGTTGATTGAATCCTATCTGAAAACTTTGGTCGATGACGATACCGCGCAAAAAGTTGGGGAAGAAGAAATCTCTCCCTACGTGAGGAGCATGCGTACAGGCGTCAAATTGCCACAGGATCTTGATTATAAAAAGGAACGGGGCGATTACCTTTCGAAAAAGCACGAATGAGAGAATCGCTGTTTCTTGACACAAACGTGGTGCTCGATTTACTGGGAGAACGCGATCCGTACTATGAGCCCGCTGCCATGATTGTATCTTTGGCTGACCGAAACGTCGTCACAGTGGTAGTATCAGCATGGACCTACCCAACTGTCCATTACCTCCTGACGAAATTCGAAAGAGAACGTATGGTCAGGGACAAGATCAGGAAGTTCAGGGCCATTACACAAACATCAGATTTGACAGATTCAATCATTGAAAAAGCCCTGGGATCCGATTTCCGGGATTTCGAGGATGCACTTCAATATCATTGTGCATTGCAGGCTGATTGCGACATTCTGATCACCCGAAACGCTAAGGATTTCCGGAAATCTCGCATACCAGTCTTGTCCGCGGAAGAGTACCTGAAAAGCAGATCAGCGCATTGATTATTGTGTGATATCTGGCAGTTTCACCCCCAGCCTCTCACAGAACCGTACGTGACAGTCTCCCGTCATAAGCCTCTTCCAGACAAACTTAACTAAGGAATTTATTTTATGTTTGACCTATTCCAGCATCCACTTCCACACTGGTTTAACTCTGACTCTCAAACCTTCAACATCAAAGTCATGTTCCATTGATTCGGTAAGTATTAATCCTTCTTTTAATCCATAAGCATTCACAGCATCCAAAAGACCTGCCAACTCCCTTTTGTATGTAATTTCATCTTCGATACTCCAGGAAACTTGTATCGCTTCTACGATTTTTGTTTTTTCCTTGATTACAAAATCGCATTCCTTCTTCTGATTGTGATAATAGATCTCTTTACCTTTCCTTTTAAGTTCAAGAAAAACCAGATTTTCCAACAATCGACCATTGTCCTCTGTATGATGAAATGCAAGCATTCTAAGTAAGCCTAAATCTATAAGGTATCCCTTTTTTGCGTTTTGCATTTGTTTCTTCAGTGACACATCATACTTATTTACCATAAAGATCAAATAACTATCCTGCAAAAAGGCCACATAATTACTTATGGTGGAAGCATTCTTTACTCCGACTACTTTTGCTAAACTATTATACGACATTAGTTTACCCACATTACTGGAGAAATAAAAAATCAGCTCCAACAGTTCTTTTTCATTTGTGAGATTATTCCGCACCATGACATCCCTATACAATATACTTTCATAAAGAGACTTAAGATATTCCTTATTACCTGACTTAAGATATGCCGGAAATCCACCGGATTCAAAGTATCCATTGAAATGCCCTTTGATCAAGGACTTTTCATTTGTTGACAATAATCCTGTTTCCGAATGATCGATACCTTTAAACCTTAGAAACTCCTTGAAAGAGAAGGGGAATAGTTCTTTTCTGACATACCTGCCCGTTAAGTGAGTCCCTAATTCCCGGCTTAACATCGAAGCATTTGAACCAGTAACATACACCTGTCTACCATAATCCCTGAGTCGCCTGATATATCGTTCCCAGCCTTCTATATTTTGAATCTCGTCAAAATAGTAGATGTTCTGCGTACCAAACAGCTCGATGAACAATTCATTAAGGATTTGAAAATCACTCACTGTGAATTTCAACACCCGTTCATCATCAAAATTGAAGAAATAATCCGACTCGTTCTGTGTGGACCTGATTTCATGTAACAGGGTAGATTTTCCACATCGTCTGACTCCGGACAAAACAACAACCTCATTATCTTCTTTACCAGGCTGATAACGCAAAACATCATCCGGCTTTAAACGTAAAGCCCTCTGATCTAATAATACTTCTTTCAATATCTGCCTGTCCATAATAAAGTAAAATTAACACTTTCTATTTGCTATGGCAAGTTTTCGTATATTATTTCTATTGTTATTAGAAACTTTACCGTTTTGCGATTAAGATTTGGAGTTTTAGTATCCTCATTCATGTATCGCGGCGTTGCAAATTTGTTATCTGCGCAATCAGTCAAACAATCAATCCGCACCTCCCCCTTCACCAGGGACCGGCGCTTAAGTACAAAACAAGGAAAAATGATATCTTGTGCCACCGGAAACGGATGAAAAGAAGTTTTTGAGTGCGAATTACGGGAATGATTCTAAAACCGGTGCTGCTGTTCGCCCTGTTATGCAGCTGGCTGGCGATACCCAGAAGCCTTTTCAGCCAGGTCAGGCCGGTGGAGGCCTATGGCCAGCTGTATGTGGATGGAATGTACCTCAGGGACCAGTGCGACAGGTTTGCCCAGTTAAAGGGACCCAGTTTTTTCTGGTCGCAATGGGAAGGTAAGGAACACTGGAACGAAGAGGTGGTGGAATGGCTGGCCAGTGACTGGAAAGCAGAGGTTGTACGCGCATCCATGGGAGTCAGGCCCGGTGATTGCTGTGACTATTTCGGTCAGACCGAAGCCACCGTGAATCAGCTTCGAAGGGTCATCGACGGGGCGATAGCATCCGGAATATATGTGATCATCGACTGGCATGCACATGGCATGCACACTGCAGAGGCAAAGGCGTTTTTTTCAAATATGGCCCGTATCTACGGGCATTATCCCAATGTGCTCTACGAGATTTACAACGAACCCACGGGCGACAGCTGGTCCGATCTTCATCAGGACTGGAGCGACCTGAAGGAATACTCCAGGATTCTGATTGCTGCAATCAGGGAGCATGACCCCGACAACATTATACTGTGTCCCACACCATTTTACGATCAGTTTGTCCATCATGCGGCGGACGATCCCATTACGGTGGACATTTATGGAAATCCCGTAAAGAATATTGCCTATACCTTACACGTCTATGCCGGTTCCCACCGTTTCGACGGGATGGAGGGCTCATGGGCCAAAGAAGCCGTGTCCAAAGGGCTGCCGCTCTTTGTCACCGAATGTGCACCCGTCGGAACCGATTTCAGCAAGCCACGGGCAACCAGTATCAACGCCCCCGATTATGATGAATGGCTCAAATGGCAGCGATGGTGGGATGAACACCACATCAGTTATACTACCTGGTCGCTCAGCACAAAAGACGAGTATTCGGCTGCCCTGCTTCCGGGTGCCCCTGTCAACGGCAACTGGGATTACCACACACACCTGAGTGAAGAAGGACAATGGTACAGGGATCACTTCCGTGCAGAAAACGCGATGATGCCCTGTGAAGGAATTCATTTATCGCAGGACAGCCTGGTTTTCCGTGCCACCCCTGACCACCAGGCGATTACTCTTTTTACGCTCCATCCTGTCAAATTGGGGCCAACCCGGGACTGGGTGCATGCAATCCTTTCTCCCAATTCCACAAACCTTCAGATATCCGTCGCGGAAAACACCGGCGGATTCAGGGCAGATACGTTGCTGATCAGAGCACTAGCGGAAGACAGTTTGACAACTGAACTGTACATCAGCCAATGGCCTTTCATTGAAGTAGGCAGCCTGCGAATTCCGGAAGACACGATCGTGCTGGGTCTGCACCAGCAACTTCCCGTGACCGTTGAGATTTTTCCCACCAATGCAGATAACGACTCCCTGATCTGGTCTTTTGCCGACACTACGGTAGCCGGATCGGAACCGGGAAATATCATCCGTTCCATCTCCGAAGGGCAGACGATGGTGTACGCCGCCTCGGAGGACAACGGGATCATGGATTCGGTCCTGCTGCAGGTTGAATCCTGTGTCTGGGATGTGAATCTGGCGTATTCAAGGCCGGCACAGGCATCATCGATGACACCCGCATTCGGGAACTCCGCATTCGGGCCGGAATCTGCAGTAGACGGCGACCCGGATACTCACTGGATCTCAGACACCGATGATCATCCCTGGTATGTCCTTGACTTAGAACATGTATTTTTCATCGACAGGATCAGAATCAGCTGGAAGGAAGCCTGCAGCGAAGGGTATGTATTGCAGGTGTCTGAAGACAGCATTACATGGCATGATATGGCTTTCGGAAGTGGAGGGTCGGCCGGCACTCATGATTTCAATAACATACAGATGTGGGCGTCTTATGTAAGGATCCGGGGAGAACATCGCGATAATTTCAGAGGAATTTCTATCACTGAGTTACAGATCTACGGATGCAGCCGGTTCGGGGGAGCATACCTGCAGGTAAGCCCGCCGAAATACACAGGAAGTCACCGCGACACGCTGGCCATCTTCCGGATTTTCTCCAATACGGAATACTCCATTTCGGCATCCGGTGACTGGCTTAATCCACAGCATGACTTCGGAAACGGGGATGGTACCCTGGCATGCAATTTCAGCCCCAATACGGGCGAAGTCAGGAGTGATACCCTTTTCATTGTGGCAGGAGAAATCACCCGAACCATAGTTATCACCCAGGAACAGGGCCCTGCCGGTATCACTGCGAACCCGGGGGTGATTTACTGTACGGCAAATGATACCGTGTTGAAAATCACCATCTCCACTACCTCCAGCTACACCATCAGATCGAATCAGTACTGGGCCAGACCCACAACCTACTCAGGGTTTGGTAACGGTATCTGCACAGTAAGAATTTCATCCAATGATACGGGGATGGACCGGACTGCAGCCATTGAGATCCGGGATGCGTATTCGGCCGCAACTGTTCTGATCCACCAGGAAGCCGAACAGTTGACCACAGGCGGAACGATTAGTGAACAGATGGTAATGCAGGTGTTCCCCAACCCTGTACGGGACCAGATCGGGATCAGGTTCGGTCTCCGGAAACCGGGCGAACTCCTGAAAAAGGGCAAACTCCGGCTACGCCTGTTGGATGCGGATGGACGAACCGTCGTCGATGATTCCCGGTACTGGCACCCGGAGGGTGTGGCGGAGTATCACATGGACCTGTCAAAATCAGGAGCCTTACCCCCTGCCGGACTCTATTTTCTGGAAATCAGATACGAATCGAACAGGTCCAGCGGGGTCCTTCACAGGAAGGTGGTGATCCGGTAAGTACTTTGAGAATAATCTTATCCCTTTCGTTTATGATGCGTTTGGAGTGTCAAAAAATCGGATAGCAACTGCATATCTCTTAAGTGATTTTGGTACATTTAACATCCCAAACTGAATCTTAGCAAATATGGAACAGAAAGTCAGTGCGCGGAATACTAAAAATGAGATCCTGGATGCCTACAAAGAATTACTGACAACGGTGAAACAAAAAAAGGAGGAACCGAAAGTCATACAACAACGGCAAAAAGAAGAAGACAAGGTCAAAAAGGCAGAAAAGCTTTCTTCCGATGACATCATACAGCGTATCGCCGACCTCAAAACTCAAGTATCCGGTACACTGGATAAACTCGAGGAGAAAATGGCGGGTGCTTACAAGGAGTTTGCCAATTTGCGTGAGGCGATTGACATCGAGAAGAAGAACCTGGAGGACCTTTATCAGGTCTCATACAATGCACATTCACTCGTTGCACTGATGATGGCCCAGGAGAAACAGAAGGAGGAATTTGAACAGGAGATGGAACAGAAAAGGGCGGCATGGAAAGAGGAGGAGGAGAGAATGAACAAGGAGATAAAAGAATCAAAAGAAAATCTCAATAAAGAACGGAAGCGGGAACAGGACGAGTATGAATACAGTCTGAAGATCAAGCGGAAGAAGGAACAGGATGATTATGAGGAGAAAAGAGCCCGGCAGGAAAAGGAGCTTGTGGAAAAACGGTCTCAATTTGAAAAGGAGATTTCAGAGAGGGAAGCCCAGCTTAAAGCTGCAGAAGCTGAGCTGGCCGAATTGAGAAAGAAGAATGAAGCATTTCCCGGAATTTTAGAAAATGAGAAAGCTGAAGCCATCAAAGCAACAGAACAGAAATTAAAGCAGGAATTCAATTACGAAAAACAATTGAAAGAGAGCCATTCAAATTCTGAAGTTAAACTCAAGGAACAAGCGATTGAATCCCTGAATTTGAAAATCAAGGACCAGGAAGCCCTGATCAAGGAACTTACCAGTAAGGTAAAACTGTCTGAGGACAGTGTCCAGAAAATCGCCATTAAAGCCCTGGAAAGCACAGGACGAGAGAAATACTTCGCTGTCGAAAAGGAGAGAGCACATAAAGAGGATTGATACACCAGATCGTTCTTTGATTTCCGGGCATTCACTTTTGGTCATTCAATGCCGCCTCACATCAACTCATATCCCATCTCTTCGATCAGGTCACCCACCTCGTGGTTGACACGATCCAGGTATTCCCTCGAAAAATGATAGGTATTGGGATGATGGTTACGGTGTTCCTTAATATGCCTGGAAAAAAGAGATTGATCCATCGTCATTTCAGGCAAAAACCTATCGCGCAGTTTCAGGAATTCAGGTTCGGGACCGGCCATCAGATCTTCATAGCTTATCCGGTAAAGTTTACCCTCTGGTATCTTATGCTGATGATCCCTGTATGAAGTATAAAGCGTGCGATAGGTTCCGAATACGAAGTTCCAGAGTTCACTGTCATCCACATCCTGAAGCTGGAGGGTTTTCAGAAAACCCCGGAAAAATTTAAAGGAGGACTGCAATACCTCATAGGTATTTCTCTGGATATAAATGAACCTGGCCTCAGGAAAGACATCCAGCAGAAAAGGTATCCTTGCCAGATTGGGTGGATTCTTGGCCACATATTGCGCTCCGCCCACATGCAATATACTCCGCTTAACAAAACGGATATAGCCCTTCTTAACTGACTCGTAAAGCCTGCGATCGCGGCGATCGGGGGCCAGGTACCGGTCACTGACTTTCCGGTGCTGGGAGGGAAAATGAAACCAGTAATAAAAACTATACCCGATATCATTTCCCAGACCGAAATCTTCCTCCTGGGGAAGATCCACATGCATCTTCACCCGGTCACGGATACGCCGTTCCGGAAGATAGAACTGGGTGATGCTTTTTATGACCTTCCTTAAAAAGAACAGATTATTCGGAAACACGGTATGGTAGGTGGTGGGATAGGAGGTATCTTCCAAACTGCATAAAAGATTGTGCAGAAAGGTGGTTCCGCTCCTCCAGAATCCCAGGATATAGATGGGCGGTTTTTCGATGGTCATCCCTTTGGACCGGGTCCGGTAAAACCAGTCGTCCACGTAACTCAACCCGGTCAGCAAAGCACTGACCAGCTTAGAGTGCCGGTAAATCGTCAGGTAATCCTCCTCTATCCTGAACTCATTCTCCAGCTCCTTCAGGATGGGATACCGGGCCCCCGCCAGGGTATTGACTTTGAATATAAATTCCTCATTGGGCATAAAACCTATCTCTCCTCTGAACAGAATCGATTCCTTTCATATAAAAGACCAAGCACGAATACGGTTTTGTTCATTCGTCGATC